>CABHOY010000030.1 GCA_902168105.1 uncultured Flavihumibacter sp. | reverse complement strand
AACGATCCTCTTATAGCAGCATCTGTTTTCTTATAGTTGATACCAACGATATGAAAATGGGCTATATCTTTTGAATGACTACCCTGCATTTTATTCTTATAAGCTTCCGGGTGCAAAAATACTTGCAACGACCGCAAGAAAGGGCAACAGGCTGTCATTAGTGTGTCATTTCTACAGCTGGTAACTAAGCATGGATAAAAATGATTTTTATCAGTTTAGATGCTGATAGGTGTTATCTATGTATGATAGGTAATAATTAATTTAATTCAACAATTGTATGACATTTGCAGGACTGATAAGCTGTTAAATTTGCAACAATTTAAAGTAAAGGATGGAAGCTAAATCTGATAAAGGAATTATTCTGATGAACCTGGGTTCGCCAGATTCTACGGCTGTACCTGATGTTAAGCGTTATCTTAATGAGTTTTTGATGGATAAACGGGTGATTGATTACCCATATCTGTTTCGTTTATTATTGATAAGAGGCATCATTGTACCTAAACGTGCACCTAAATCAGCTGAAGCTTATAAGTCGATCTGGTGGGAAGATGGTTCTCCGTTAGTAGTGCTGACAAAACAATTACAAAACGCCGTACAACATGATCTGCAGATGCCTGTGGAGATCTCCATGCGTTACGGCAACCCTTCACAGGAGGCGGCTTACGACAACCTGCTGAAGCAGAATCCCAATCTGAAAGAAGTGATCCTGTTGCCTTTATATCCGCATTATGCCATGTCTTCTTACGAAACAGCGGTGGAACATGCGAAAGCGGTACACAAAAAGAAAGGCTATACATTTGATCTGACAATCGTTCCTCCTTATTATAATGAGCCTGATTATATCAATGCGCTGGCAGAAAGTATGCGCCCATACCTGGCACAGGACTATGATCACCTGTTGTTCAGTTACCATGGTGTACCTGAAAGGCACATACGAAAAGGTGATATCACCGGCAAGCATTGTATGCAGGTAGAGAATTGCTGTAAGGTGGATTCTCCCGCCCATGAATTCTGTTATCGTCACCAGGTACATGTGACATCAGAACTGGTAGCGGAAAAGCTTAAGATACCACGTGAGAAATGGAGTGTGACCTTCCAATCCCGCCTGGGAAGGGAAGAATGGCTAAAGCCTTATACGGCGGCAACACTGGAAGAATTACCGAAGAAGGGGGTGAAACGTTTGCTGGTAGCTTGTCCGGCGTTCGTTTCCGACTGTCTTGAAACCCTGGAAGAAATAGCGGTGGAAGGCAAGCATTCTTTTATCAACAGCGGTGGGGACAGTTTTACGATGATCCCATGTATGAACGTGCATCCTTTGTGGGTACAGGCGGTAGTGAAGTGGATGACGACCTTGCAATCCTGACCGGTGTTATTACATTCTACAAATAGCCATAACCATGAATACGCAGCCTGTTATTATTGCTGGCGCCGGTATTGCCGGTTTAAGCATTGCTTATGAATTACAGCAGAAAGGAATTCCTTATGAGATAATGGAAGCCGGTACCCGTGCCGGTGGTGTAATGAAATCATTACATATTGATGGTTATGAGCTGGATGCCGGCCCGAATTCCCTTGCTGCGTCACCTGAATTAATGGCTTACATTCATCAGCTGGGTTTGCAGGACCAGGTACTGGAGGCCTCCGCAGCGAGTAAGAACCGTTTCCTGGTTAAAAACGATCAGTTATATGTGGTATCTCCCAATCCGGTTGAAATACTGAAATCAAATTATGTAAGTGGCAGTGCCAAGTGGCGTTTATTTACAGAAAGGTTCCGCAAGGCGCAGCCTCCTGCAGGCGAGGAATCGGTCACTTCTTTTATAACCCGTCGCTTCGGACGGGAGATCAGTGAGTACCTGTTTGAACCGATCTTGTCCGGTATCTATGCCGGTAACCCTGACCTGATGTCCATTACGGAAGTATTACCCATGTTACCACAATGGGAGAAGAAATATGGTAGCGTAACGAAAGGGCTCATGGCGAACAAAAACGCCATGGGAGGGCGTAAGATCATTGCTTTCAAAGGTGGTAATGCTGTGCTAACGGAAAAGCTGTTATCCGTACTGACAGGCAAGGTAAGATTCAATTGCGCTGTTACAGGTGTTACACGCGGTGCTTCAGATTATATCGTGCAATACAACGAAAACGGTCATACCAGTATGTTGAATGCAGAACGTGTGATCTTTGCCACACCGGCTTATAGCACAGCAGTAGCTGTACAGGGACTGGACGCCTCCCTGGCATCACAGTTAAATGATATTCCATATCCCCGTATGGGTGTATTACACCTGGGATTTGGCCCGGAAGCGAAAGAAAAAGCACCTGCAGGGTTTGGATTCCTGGTACCGCATGCATCACGTAAACATTTTCTCGGTGCGATCTGTAATGCGGCTATATTCCCATCCCGTGTACCGGATGGAAAAACACTGTTCACCGTTTTTGTAGGCGGCGCCCGCCAGGAACAACTGTTCGATCAATTAGGTGCGGAGAAGCTGCAACAAACAGTGGTGAAAGAATTAATGGCATTACTGGGACTACGTACACCACCGGAAATGCAGCATTTCAGTCAATGGAACAGGGCTATACCGCAATTGAATGTAGGTTATGCACAGTTGCGGCAGCAGATACGCTTTTTTGAACAGCGGTACCCAGGGATAAGGCTGGCAGGGAACTATGTTACAGGGGTGGCTGTGCCGGCAATTATACAGGCGGCGAAAGGGTATAGCTGAGAATGAATAATTTATAATCACGCAGAGCACGCCCATGTTGGCACGCTTTTCCATTGCTATATTCTTATGGCAACTGGTAAAATACATATAGGCACATCGGGATGGAGTTATAAACATTGGAGGGAGATATTTTATCCTGAAGCATTAAAGCCAACAGACTATCTGGCTTATTATACTGATCATTTTCAGACCACCGAGATCAATACAAGTTTTTATCACCTGCCTCAACCGTCAACTATACAAAAGTGGATGGAAACCGTCAATGCAAGATTCCGTTTCTGTCCCAAGATCAGCCGGTTTATAACACATATCAAGAAATTGAATGACCCCGAAGATACGCTCCCCAAGTTCTTCGATATTTTTGACCCTGTACATAAACATCTGGGTCCGGTTTTATTACAACTTCCACCAACACTAGGCTTTCATGAAGAAAAAGTTACACACTTCTTCGAAACACTCAAAAAATACGAAGGATATACATTTGCCCTTGAGCCTCGTCATGACACCTGGCTGGAAGATGCTGCTATCGCTTTATTGGAAAAGTATAAGATCGCATTTGTGATTGCGGAATCCGGAAAACGATGGCCATATGGGGAGTTTGTAACGGCCAAACATATTTATGTGAGATTTCACGGGCCGGATGGATCTTATGCAAAGTCGTATCCGGACAAAGTATTAAAGCAATATGCAGAGAAAATGCTGGAATGGAAAGACGATGGACATATAATATGGGTATTCTTCAATAATGATGTTCATGGGTATGCTATAGAGAACGCGAAGAAATTAATAGAACTGACAAAATCTTAATACGATGAAGACTGCAACGAAAAAACTGCAACAAAAAAGATGACAAAACGGGTTGCTATTGAATTCCTGCAGGAGGTTATAGCACAACTGAAAAAGGGACCTGCTGCATTTGATTTTACATACAATGAAAAGCATTACCTTGGAGAAACTATCCCGATAGGACAAACTTGTTATGACGGTCTTTGTGAGGAATATGATTATCATTCTGAATGACGCCAGTATTGGAATCATCCGGAGAATGAAAAAGGCTGGAAGATAGATGGATTTAAGACAAGAAATTTGTTGGTGCGATAGGAAATGCGATCATACAATCTTCACCCAAATAATATAACATATGCCGGAATTACCAGATCTGCAGGTGTTCAGCCATAACCTTGATAAAAAACTAGCCGGAAAGGTCGTGGAAGAAGTGAAACTTGAGAATACCAAAAAAGCAAAGGATACACCAACAGCTTTTAAAAAGGCTATTGAAGGGGAGAAGCTGGAGAAGGTATACAGGGAAGGAAAAGAGCTTCGTTTTAAATTTAAAAATGATGTAGTATTAGGTATGCACCTGATGCTGCATGGTAAGCTCTATTTCTTCGAAGAAAAGAACACTAACAAACATACCATCCTCGAAATTTCGTTTAAGGGCGGAACGGGGCTTGCACTGACCGATTATCAGGGTATAGCACTGCCTTCCCTGAATCCGGAAGAAACAGATGTTCCTGATGCCTTGTCAGACGAATTTACTGTGAAATACCTGGAGGAACAGCTGGGTAAAAAGAAAACTGCTGTCAAGAAGATATTACTTGATCAACATATTATACGCGGAATAGGAAATGCTTATGCTGATGAGATCTTATGGGAAGCAGGAATATCGCCCTTTTCCATCAGCAATAAGATACCTGCGGCAAAGGTCAAAGCACTGCATCATGCTATTCACAAAGTATTGAAAGAAGCAGAGAAAAATATCCGTAAAGAACATCCTGATATTATTGCCGGAGAGATACGTGATTTCTTAAAGATCCATCATCCGAAGCAAACGCATAGTCCGACGGGCGGTGAGATAGTTCAAAAGGAATTGAATAGCAGGAAGACATATTACACAGATGAGCAGGAATTATTTGAATAAGGCTTATATTCATACTACAATATCAATAATCAAAATAACATAGCTGTGATGTCGGGAAAAGTGCTGTCGTTTTCTTCAACAGTATTTAATGCATCGTTATGGCTGAAACGCAAAATGCCTCTCCTGCGGCACCCCGTCCTCCTTACAAAGACAATGATGGTAATGAAATAACTGCTGTTGGAAAATTTTACGCAGGAGTGATCATCATTTTCTTTACATTCTTCAGCGCCTTTTATCTCGTAGGGCATTGGCCGGACAGAATACCAGGGCCTAAAGAAAATACTACCTCGTTGTATACTTTCAGGTGGTTTCATGTCAGGCTTGTTGACAGTATGATCGATACAAGCATAGTAAAACGGGAAACAGCTGTAACAGCTGAAAGTAATGCCGTAGATAGTGCCCGGATAAAATCTGATAGTACTGTAGAGAGTATAATTTCACCTCCATTGCAAAAAGATGTAATTGTTTCAGGGCAAGATGCGCCTGTAATACAGCTAAATACTGCATCCGAAGATAAACTGATACACATAAATACATTGCTTTTGATCCTGGTTGCCGTAGCGGGATTTTTGGGAAATATGATCCATATCTCAGCTTCATTTACCAGTTATATTGGCGCGGGGAAATTCAGAAAAAGCTGGATACTCTGGTATTGTGTTAAACCGTTTACAGCGGCTGCGCTGGCGCTAGCTGTTTACTTTGTTTTTCGCGGCGGATTTTTGAATATGAGTGACGATGGTGCGAATATTAATATCTACGGGGTAATGACTATTTCAATATTATCAGGGTTATTTACTGATCGGGCCACACTTAAATTAAAGGAAGTATTTGAAGTATTGTTCAGGCCAAGAGAAGAACGTCCTGACCAGTTGAAAAATGGCGGATTGAAGATAACAGGTATAGATGCAGCTCCCCTGGAAGCTGGACAGCCAACGGTCATTACACTGAAAGGAGAGAAGATGGATGAAGGAAAGGTAGATATTTCCGTAGGAGATGACGTAATACAAGACATTGACCGTAAACCTGATAGTATTAGTTTTACTTATACACTGCCGGAAGCATTGAAGGAGAAGGATGCGGTAACACTTTTAGTAAAGCCGGAAAATGCTGCAACACCGGGTAGTTATCAGTTAAAAATAAATGCGAAGCCTGCACAGGATAATGTAGTGATCCCTGAAGACGAGGGCGCAGGTCATGCATAATAAATAATAAAGACTGACCAGATCTTCTCTGGCCAGTCTTCTATTTTATGCATAGCGCAATGAAGCTGCTATACTACTCTCAGCCGGCATTTCCGATCTCTCCAGGATGAATACATCCCCATTATGGAGAATCGTCTGTGCTATTGCGTTATTCAATAGACACTCATCCCCGGGCTGTTCGGTTTCATGGATAGCTACTTTATTTTCAACTGCATTAAATGTACCCCAAAGGCATGCACCTTTCTCAACGAACAGGCAATCTGCCTGCCCATAGTATGTGGCAGGGATCACATCATCAGGTATGGACGAGGTCAGCGCACTGGCTGAACCGTTATAATATTTTTCCAATGCCTGTTGCTGCTTCTTCCCAAAATGGGGCTCCATCTTTTCTCTTGCCTGTTTGTAGATGTTAATGGGCTTTTCATGCTCAAAATTACCTGTCAGTGTTTCAGTTGTGATATGCTGATAACGGGATATTTTCCTGTAAATAGGTTGCAGATAGTCTACCGCTGCCAACAGGAGAGGTATATGTTTATCGGATAATACTTCTTTCCATATTGTCCTGTCCACTTCTTCCAGGTAATTAGCAATATCTGTTTTGTGGTCAGGATTAGAATTCATGCCATGATAGTTAGCGCCTTGTCCGCCACCGGAGCTCCCTGTACGGAATAATTGCTTGTCTCCTTTTTCTTCAAAATGTATCACATCGTCCATACCATTGGGCATCCCTTCCACAGGTATTTCCTGCATACCAAATGCGTCGGCGAGGAACAACTTTGCATTGTGTTTACTGAAGGCCAGGAGATAGAACTGCTCGTTCCTGCTAATGATGGGCAATAAGGGCGTTAACATGAACGAATTATTGCAATATATCTGCTCTTGTACTGCTACCGGAAGCTGTAAATAACGGAATGAATTATCGGTGATAAAGCAGGCTAGTCCTTCCTGTTGATTTAACCAGAATTGATCGTCTCTGAGCAGGTCAAATCCAGGTTGCAGCATCTTTTGTATCTGTGCGGGATCTATCTTCCTTTCTTCCAGTAGCTTCTGCGATCTTTGCAGCATATTTTTAAACAGGATCAGGTCCTGCTGTTCATTAACCTCTTTACCGGAGGAGTGGGTGGGTAAATAAATGGATAGAGACAGATTGCTCTTTTGTCCTGCTAAACCTGTGAATACTTCCTTATCCGGCCTTCCGGATAGTTGTCGGGCAGCAATAGCAGGATGCTCCTTGTCAAAAGTTTCTTCGATGATTTTATCGGAAGAAGCTTCTCGGACACCTTGTTGCTGTACGGCTTTTTTCGCAGTATCCCTGTTGGGGTGCCGCATATGAACAGCGGGTTGCAGTTGATCAGGCCCCATGGCGTATTTGTCGGTCATTGCCAGGTCTGTCGCCAGTTCTTCAGGAGAAATTGTTCTCCTCAATCCCAGACCCTCTTTCCCGTTACCAGAAGGTTTTCCCTTAATCGGCGTAAATTTTCCATTTTGATCTTTTGGCATAATATAAAAGTTTTGATTTCTGCTAAAACAAACTCAGCCTGAATAAGGACTGTTACTATGTTCAGCACACCAATATCCTGCCAGGCGTGTCCTGATGAGCCGGGGAACTTTTTGTTCAACTTGCCGTTAAGCGTTATATTTAAGAAAACTACCGTAAATTCAGACTATAAATTCCATTAGATGATCGCAGGCGTCCTAAAAGAACAGCCAGGAGAAAACAGGGTTTCTTTAGTGCCGGACATTGTGAAGCAGTTAGGAAAACAGGGAGTAACGGTTTGGATAGAACCGGATGCCGGAACCCAGGCTTATTATCCTGATGAATCCTATGTACAGGCAGGTGCGGTGCTAAAGTCTGCCACTGAAATCCTGCAACAGGCAGATATCATTCTCTGCATTCAGATCCCAGATGAACAGGCCTGGAAGTCCATCCCCGCAGGTAAAGTGCTGACCGGCATTTATCAGCCATTTAATAACGCTGCAACTATGCAGCAATGGGCTGACCGGCAGCTGACCACATTCAGTCTTGATAGCGTACCCCGAACCACCCGTGCACAGAGTATGGACGTGCTGAGTTCCCAGGCAAATATTGCCGGGTATAAGGCCGTATTGCTGGCGGCCTGGAGTTACAGCCGTTATTTACCTATGTTCATGACTGCGGCGGGCACTATTGCCCCGGCAAAGGTATTGATACTGGGTGCAGGCGTCGCCGGATTACAGGCTATTGCCACCGCCAGAAGATTAGGAGCTGTAGTGGAAGTATTTGATACCCGGCCAGCTGTAAAGGAAGAAGTGGTAAGTCTTGGCGCCAGGTTTATCGAGGTAGAGGGTGCGGCAGATGCATCCAAAGCCGGAGGCTATGCGGTAGAGCAAACAGACGTGTATAAACAACGGCAACAGGAGAAAATAGCTGAAAGCATCGCCAAATCAGATATTGTTATCACAACAGCACAGATACCTGGTAAAAAGGCGCCTATCCTGATCACTGCAGAGATGTTGGAAAGAATGAGGGCCGGTGCCGTAATCGTTGATCTCGCAGCAGCTACGGGAGGAAATACTGCATTTACGGAGAATAACAAAACGGTTGTGCACAAAGGTGTCACGATCATTGGCGATTCCAATTTACCTTCTTCGATGCCTTCAGACGCCAGTAAATTATATGCTAAGAATATTTTCAATTTTTTGCAGTTACTGGTAAAGGATGGCGACCTGGTATTGAATTTTTCTGATGATATCGTGCAGGGCGCTTGTATTACCCACAGTGGTAATGTTACCAGTGAGCGGCTCAGACAGGTGGACAGCGTGAAATTGTAGTGCCGTCATCTATTCCTGAAATCAATGATCCCCAATAATGGAAATTCTTTTTTCTTTCTTAGAGCAGCACCTGGACGCGATATATATTGTTATCCTCTCCATCTTTCTTGGAGTGGAGGTTATATCACGGGTGCCATCCGTATTACATACACCATTGATGAGTGGCGCTAATGCTATTCATGGTGTGGTGATCATCGGCGCTATCATTGTAATGGGGGAGGCTGAAACGGATAATTACCTGGCCCTGATATTGGGGTTCCTTGCGGTTATTCTAGGCACTGTCAATGTAGTAGGTGGTTTTGTAGTGACAGATAGAATGCTTGAAATGTTCAGGTCTAAAAAGACCAAATAATTGTACTTAATCATTACACTATGTTATCGCTGATCTATCTGATAGGCTCTGTTACATTTATCGTAGGCTTAAAAATGCTGAGTAATCCCGCTTCCGCCAGGAAAGGTAATGCTATTGCTGCAGGAGGGATGACATTGGCGATACTGGGCACTATTTTTCTTTACAGAAATCATGGAGAGGGATTGCATAATTATGGATGGATCATGGCAGGTCTGCTCATAGGTGGTGTTATCGGACTGGTATCGGCCAAAAGAGTAAAGATGACGGCTATGCCCGAAATGGTCAGTCTGTTCAATGGTATGGGCGGCGCCTGTGCGGCATTGATCTCTGTGGTGGAGTTTGAACATATGATAGACCCGATCTTCCGTGAAAGCGCTCCTGTCAGAATGCAGCTGGTGATCATATTTGCGGGGATGATCATTGGTGCGGTATCATTTGCAGGTTCAGTCATTGCCTGGGGGAAATTGAACGGTAGCATACGGGACGTTTCGTTTAGAGGACAACATATCTTCAATTTGCTGATACTGGCGGTAATACTGCTGCTCGCAGTTATTGTAACAGCAATGTTGCCTCCGGCAACGGTTGTACTTTTTGTAGTAGTACTTTTACTGTCACTGTTATACGGAGTTTGTTTTGTTTTGCCTATCGGAGGAGCGGATATGCCGGTAGTGATCTCTTTGCTGAATTCATTTACCGGCGTAGCAGCTGCCTGTGGCGGTTTCCTGTACAACAACCCGGTTATGCTGACAGGTGGGATACTGGTTGGTTCTGCTGGTACAATACTGACAATACTGATGTGTAAAGCGATGAACCGTTCTTTAAGGAATGTACTGATCGGCTCTTTTGGGGGGCCGAAGGCAGCTTCCGCCAACAAGGAACAGGGGGCCTATAAGGAGATCAGTTTGTCGGATACGGCCGTTATCATGGCCTATGCGCAAAAAGTAATGATCGTACCAGGTTATGGTCTGGCTGTCGCCCAGGCACAGCATGCCTGTCACGAGCTTGAAACTTTGCTGGAAGCAAGAGGTGTTGAAGTGAGATATGCTATTCACCCGGTGGCGGGACGTATGCCGGGACATATGAATGTGTTGTTGGCGGAAGCGGATGTGTCTTACGAAAAACTACTGGAAATGGAACAGGCCAATGGCCAGTTTAATACTACTGATGTTGTGCTGGTGCTCGGGGCTAACGATGTTGTGAATCCTGCTGCCAAAAACGATCCTGCCAGTCCTATTTACGGCATGCCGATCCTGGAAGTGGAGAATGCAAGGAGTGTGATCGTCAATAAACGAAGTATGAAACCCGGATATGCAGGTATTGAAAATGACCTGTTCTTCCAGCCGAAGACCTCAATGCTGTTTGGTGATGCAAAGCATGTTATACAGCAGCTGGTGGCGGAAATAGTTAACTCTTAACACCTATTGGCCATCCGGCGATAGCCTGCTGCAGTTACCTGACCTGCGCCAGTTGCGCCTCACTATCGGTCATCCCCCTTTTTTTCAGTATTTTGCCGCAAAAAAGGGGCTTGGATTTCTTACCAAAAAAATTTACAGATACATTAACAGGACTGCCAGGTATGGATTTGGCAGCCTTTTTGCGTGTACATGAGGCAGGTGAAAAGGTCACTTCCATCAGGATCAATCCCAATAAAATAAAGGATGAAGACGCAGTACAAAAGGTACTCGCCTCACTGACAGAGGGCCCCATAAGCCGGGTGCCATGGTCTCAGTATGGATATTACCTGCCTTCAAGGCCTTCGTTCACCTTCAATCCTTTTTTTCATGGAGGGGCTTATTATGTACAGGAAGCTTCCTCGATGTTCCTGGAACATGTAATGCGCCATGCCTGTGATCTGACCACATCATTGAAAGTACTGGACCTGTGTGCTGCACCAGGAGGAAAATCTACCTTGCTGCAATCCCTGTTAAGTCCGGAAAGCGTACTGGTTTCCAATGAAGTGATCAAAAGCAGGGCTGCCGTACTGACTGATAATATCAGTAAATGGGGCGCTGCGAATGTGATTGTGACGAACAATGACCCCAGGGACTTCGGGAGGTTGCCGGGATATTTTGATGTGATGGTCGTGGATGCGCCCTGTTCCGGTTCCGGACTTTTCCGTCGCGAACCGGAAGCTGTAGAAGAGTGGTCGCCCGAAAATGTTATTCTTTGCAGTCAGCGGCAGCAACGGATACTGGCGGATGCCTGGGGAGCGTTAAAAGATAACGGCATTCTTATTTACGCTACCTGTTCTTATTCCAGGGAAGAAGATGAAGAGATCATGGAATGGATCCAGGAGAATCTTTCTGTGGAGAATATCGCGATACCAGTTCATGAGAACTGGAATATTGTAACTACCGAAGCTGGGGAACAAATGGCGGAAGGGTATCGCTTTTATCCTGATAAGGTACAGGGAGAAGGTTTTTTTATCAGCTGTTTCCGCAAGACGGCAGGTGATGTATATACTGCTAAAAAGCAGCGTGATACACTGTCTGCAGTCTCTAAAAAAGATGAAGCGAAAGTAGCGCAATGGGTGAAAAACACAGAGAACCTTTTCCTGATGGAGCATCAGGGGGAGGTATTAATATTTCCGGAAAATATGGCGTCAGTTGTTTCTTTACTGCAACAGCACTTATATTTGCGGAAAGCTGGCATAAAGGTAGGCCAGTTAGCAGCAAAGGAACTGATACCTGATCACCAGCTGGCAATGAGCACGATGATACGGGAAACGATCCCACAGGTAGCGTTGACCCGCGAACAGGCCTTGCGTTATCTGAGAAAAGAAGACCCGGAAGCCACCACAGATGTGAAAGGGTGGGCACTGATGATGTATGAGGAAATGGCGCTCGGATGGGCGAAAATATTACCGAACCGTATCAACAATTACTATCCTAAAGAACTCCGTATTCTGAAAGAAGTGTAGGCAAATAATTTTTAATCTAGTTACCTGAAAGGTATAAACAGCGTAGTAATGGTAAAAACGTTCATGACAATTGCAGGACTTGTATTATGTGTAGCCGGTGGAATACAGGCGCAGGATAGAGTGCAGGTACAAGGTACCTCTCCCGACCTGTATGTATTGCACACTGTAAAAAAGGGGGAGACCTTTTACAGCCTGGGCAGGTCCTACAGCTTGTCTCCGAAGGAAATAGCAAGTGAGAATAATATTTCGTTTGAACAAGGATTGCAATTGGGACAACAGGTAAAGATCCCGCTGAATAACACCAACTTTTCACAGAAGTCAGATGCTGCAAGTGGTACGCCTGTATATCATAAGGTCGAAGAAAAAGAAACGCTCTATCGCTTGAGTGTTAATCATAACAAGGTATCGCTTGACAATATCCGTCACTGGAATAATATGACCGGCGACGGCTTACAGAAGGACAGTTATGTAATTGTGGGTTGGCTGAAAGGCGGTGGTGGTGCTCCTGCTCCATCTACACCAGTAGCCAATGTACCGGTAATTACACCTCCGGCAAACCATCCAGCAACCACACCTCCGGCTTCAACACCTGTTCCGTCAAACCCAGCGCCTACTACTCCGGTAGCAACACCTCCGGCCAGTACAACGCCGGCACCCCCGGTTACCAAACCTGATCAGCCAGCGCCACCGGAACCAGTTAAAACTCCGGATAGCAACAATACAGGCAGCAAGCCTCCGGTTACTTCCGCACCTGCAGGATCTTCTTTTGAGCAGTTGTATAATCAACAGACAGGCAGCGGCAAGAATGTGACTTCTGAGAAAGGTCCGGGAGGCTGGTTCAAGAGCAACGCCAGTGCAGGTAAATATTATGCCCTGCATAATACTGCACCAAGAGGTACCATCATCAAAGTGACCAATCCATTGAATGGCAAATTCATTTATGCAAAAGTGCTGGAAGCTATTCCACAGATAAAACAAAACGAAGGTCTGATCATTAAGCTGAGTGATTCTGCACTGGAGGCATTGGGAACAAATGAAGCGAAGTTTTATTGTAACCTGACTTACGAAGACTAGGTAAATAATTAGTATAAAAAAAGCCGCGAAGATCTTCGCGGCTTTTTTGTTTCATGATGTTTTAATTGATTTTGTAGCCCCTTAAAAAAGCCTCGATATCCATCCGTTTCTTTCCTTCCAGCTGAATCTCCAGTAAGGATAGATAGCCGTCTGCAGCTGCAATTTTAAGATAGGTCTTATTATCAGTGACCACTTCTCCCGGCGCTACACTGGGCTTAGCATGTTCTCCTGAAGCTTTGAATATTTTTACGCCCTTTCCATTGAGCGTCGTCCATGCAGTAGGATAGGGGCTAAGACCGCGTACCAGATTATGTATCTGGTCTATAGGTAGTTCCCATTTTATCTGGCAATCTTCTTTAAAGATCTTAGGTGCGTGTTTGATGTCTTCCGCTTTGATATGAGCCTGTGGTGTTCCTTTTGCATTGCCGGAAGCGAGCGCCTGAACTGTCTTAAGTAACAGGTCTGCACCAGTAGCCATCAGGTCGTCGTGCAATTCGCCTGCGGTTTCGTCATCACGGATATCAACCGACTGACTAAAGAGAATATCGCCGGTATCAATTTCGTGTTGTAGTTTGAACGTCGTTACGCCTGATTGTTTTTCGCCATTGATGATAGCCCAGTTGATAGGTGCGGCGCCCCTGTAATTGGGCAGGAGAGAGGCATGTACATTAATGGTGCCCAAAGGAGGCATATCCCATACTAGTTCAGGCAGCATGCGGAAGGCCACTACTACCTGAAGGTCCGCTTTAAGCGCGCGCAGTTCTTCGATGAATGCAGGATTCTTCAGTTTTTCAGGTTGCAACACGTGAAGACCTTTGGATACAGCATACTGCTTAACGGCGCTCTGTTGTAGCTGCAAACCTCTGCCGGCAGGTTTATCCGGCGCTGTAATTACGCCAACTACGTTGTAACCGTTTTGCACCAGGACATCCAGTGATGCCACTGCAAAATCCGGTGTACCCATAAAGATGATCCTGATATTCTTTTGATCCGTTAACTCACTCTGCATATAATAAATATTTCTTCCTGGTAGTTTTAAATTGAGTCAAAGCAGGTTCCCAGCTTTTGCGTATTTCAGCTTCACTGAGGCCTTTTTTTATTTGTTGTTGTAAGATGGTATTGCCAGCCAGTTTATTGAAAAAAGGTATAAAGAACTTGTTTTTTTCAGGGAACAGTTGGTAAGCCTGTATCAGCCATTTCAGTTGTATACGGCCATTCATTTCTTTTCTTACTGCATCAGGTGTACCGGTGAGGTTATAACCATAGCATGTACTGTCTTTTAAAGGTGGGTTCTTTGCACCCGGAGTACTGCGTGGCGTAAAGGAATACAGATCTTTAGCGTAAGAAGGATGCCCGAACACCTGGAACGGAAGGTCTGTTCCCCGGCCCAGGCTTAAGGCCGTACCTTCGAACAGACAAGTAGCAGGATATAAGTAAATAGCTGCCATATTAGGCAGGTTAGGCGATGGTTTTACCGGTAACTGGTAGTACGTATGGTGATCATAATGTTGACAGGTTATCACTGTCAACTTACACTGTACACCGTTTTTCAGCCACTTCTCTCCATTCAGCATTTTAGCATATTCCCCTATGGTCATACCATGCACAATAGGAATGGACTGCATGCCTACAAAAGAACGGAGCGTGGTATCGAGCAATACAGGGCCATCAACATAGTGGCCGTTAGGATTCGGGCGGTCCAATATGATGAGTGGTTTATGATTTTCAGCTGCGGATTCCATAATTTCCTGTAAGGAAGAAATATAAGTATAGAAACGGGTGCCTACATCTTGTATGTCAAAGATGAGGATGTCCACATCCTTCAGGTCATCCGCAGTTGCTTTACGATGCTTACCATACAGGGATACAATGGTGAGTCCGGTCTGTTGATCTTTACTGTCGCCTACTTTTTCACCTGCATCTGCATTGCCGCGGAAACCATGTTCCGGACTGAATATTTTCTGAATGCGGACATGCAGTTTCAACAGCGAATCCACCAGGTGTGTCTCACCCAGCGTAGCCGTCTGATTAACAAGCAATGCTACCCTTTTGCCTTTTAGCAGCGGGAGATATTCACTGGTCCTTTCAGCACCTGTCGTTACCTGGGCGTATGCAGCAGTAGTGACTGCCAGCCACAATAAAAGAGGAATTATGGTCTTATACATAACGTAAAAATAGTTTAAATCGTGGAAGATATGAGCGGGATTGGTAGTTTACAGGAATTATCCTAAATTGAATATCTATTCACTATTTTCTTACCTTGCAACAATTAAATCCTGTAACACTTATAATTAAATTCTTATGCAAGCAGTTAAAAACGGAGATACGGTGCGTGTGCATTATCATGGCCGCCTGACCAACGGAACAACATTTGATTCTTCCGAGGGCAGGGACCCACTGGAGTTCAAGGTTGGCGCCGGTATGGTTATTAAAGGCTTTGATAATGGTGTAGTGGACATGAAGGTGGGTGATAAAAGAACACTGAATATTCCTGTTGAAGAAGCATATGGTCCAAAAAATGATGAGCTGATCATGGAATTTCCGAAAGAAAATATTCCAGCTGATCTGAACCCCCAGGTAGGTATGGACCTTCAGATGAGCAATCCGCAAGGACAGGTATTCCCTGTGAAAGTAGCGGCTATCGGCAATGAATTCATCACTTTGGATGCTAACCATCCACTGGCAGGTGAAGCGCTGGTATTTGACATCGAACTCGTAGAGATCAAGTAGTAGCACATACATACTTAAAAGCAAAACGCTGATCACCGGTAAGGTGATCAGCGTTTTGCTTTATAACGATGTGATATTATTGCACTACTCCTGCAGCAATACGATCTTTGTTGGTTTTTTCATCTCATCGATGGCCACAAAAGTAAAACTGCCTGATATGGCCTTTTCCCGATGGGTATTATACATCTGCTCTACATAAATATCTACCTCTACTTTCAGACTGGTAGTACCTACATGCACCACTTTACCCACCAGTTCTATGATCGTGCCATGCGGAATGGCCATTTTAAAATCGATCTTGTCGCTCGATACTGTTACCATACGCATACGGCTGAAACGGGTGGCAGTTATAAAAGCTGCTTCATCCATGAGTTGCATTGCTGTACCGCCGAAAAGGGTATCATAATGGTTCACTGTGTTGGGAAATACTGCTTTAAAGATCCGTGTCACGGAATCGGCTATCTGTTTTTCGTATGCCATATTGTTGATTTACTGTTTTTATCTTTTAGACGCAGGAGGTGTAATTGCAGCAGGCGATCTTTGAATTGTACCTGTCTGTACGAAACTTTCATGTCACTGAGACATGCTGCGCAGAGGCACCCGGTGTAAGCGGTGGCAATGAAAGTACGTTCGTCTTCTGTGAGCTTTACCTGTTGACATTGGCACCGGAGGATAGAACCGACACGGCACTCAAAAGCTGTTTGACAGCGCGGACAGTTGATGGTTTCATGACAAGCCATGATGTAAAGTTACGAATCAGTGAGCACGAAACGGGATTTGTTTCATCCGTCGCTGCAGATGCCTCATTTGTAATATGAAAAGTGCAGCAAAAGCAATGCGCTTCTGCTACACTTCCTGGTTTCGGATGGCGGATAAATGGTTATAAGGGGTTATAATTATGCTGTTGCTGCAATCGCTACGCGCATATTGCGGGCGGCGGCCACCATGTTACGCAATGCCTGCTCTGTTTCAGGCCATTTGCGTGTTTTCAGTCCGCAGTCAGGATTTACCCATATGTTACGCGCCGGCAATAGCTGTGTCGCTTTTTCAAGTAATACTGTCATTTCCTCCACTGTTGGAACACGTGGTGAATGTATATCGTATACGCCCGGGCCTATTTCATATGGATATCTGAAAGTGGAGAATACTTCCAGCAGCTCCATCTGCGAACGGGATGTTTCTATAGTGATCACATCGGCGTCCATAGCAGCAATATTGCTGATGATATCATTGAATTCAGAATAGCACATGTGCGTGTGTATCTGTGTGGCATCTTCCACTCCGGATACTGATACACGGAATGCTTTTACCGCCCATTCAAGGTAAGTCTGCCAGTCGGCTTCACGTAATGGTAAGCCTTCCCTGATGGCTGGTTCATCTACCTGGATCACACGTATGCCTGCTTTTTCGAGGTCCACCACTTCATCGCGGATGGCGAGTGCTATTTGCAGCGTAGTTTCGGCGCGTGGCTGATCATCACGTACAAACGACCATTGCAGGATAGTGACAGGTCCTGTGAGCATGCCTTTCATCGGTTTATTGGTCAGCGATTGTGCATAGCTGCTCCATTCAACGGTCATCGGTGAACTACGTCGTACATCACCATAGATCACAGGAGGTTTCACACACCTGGAGCCGTAGCTTTGCACCCAGCCGTTTTTCGTGAATACAAATCCTTCAAGTTGCTCTCCGAAATATTCAACCATGTCATTGCGCTCAAATTCTCCATGCACCAGTACATCTATGCGCAGGTTTTCCTGTAGCTGTACGGAATCCTGTATAGCTTTACGGATATCTTTCTCATATTCTTCCCTGTTGATAATTCCCTTCTTGAAATCAGCACGCAGCTTTCTGATATCTTCTGTTTGAGGGAAAGAGCCGATAGTAGTGGTCGGAAAGAGCGGCAGCTTTAATATTTCTTCCTGTGCTTTTTGTCTGGCAGGGAAGGCGCTGTTGCGTTCCGCATCTGCTGCTGTCAATGCAGCCAGTCTTGCTTTAACCGCAGGTTTATGGATTATGGCAGCAGTGCTTTTCTCCTGCATGGTGGCCTGATTCGCTTTCAGCAAAGTATCGTCGCCGGCAATGATATCTCTCAACGCGATCACTTCATGTACCTTTTGTTTGGCAAAGGCCATCCAGTTCTTTATCTGTGGAGTAAGTACTGTTTCATCTGTTTCCAGATCGAGGTCGTAAGGCGTATGCAGCAATGAGCAGGACGTTGCGATCATCACACGATCTTTCCCCAGTGCAGCGATTGCTTTATGTATCAGTTGTAAGGACTGCGCATAATTATTCTTCCAGATGTTACGGCCGTTTACAACACCTGCTGAAAGCTGGAGATGATCAGGAAGGGCCGTTAATATATCATCCAGTTGCTCCGGCGCACGTACCAGGTCTATATGCAGGGCGTCAATGGGTAACTGTACAGCCAGGGAAGTATTGTCCTGCAGTCCGCCAAAGTAGGTGGCCAGGAGTATTTTCAGTGCAGGAACAGCTTCCCGTATCCGCGTATACGCATAATGGAACAGTTCCTGCTGTTCAGGCGTCTGATCAAGCACCAGCGTGGGCTCGTCCAGTTGCACCCAGATAGCGCCGGCCTGCTGTAACGATTGCAGTAATTGTATATAGACAGGCAGCAGTTTATCCAGCAGTCCTGCTATATGTAAACCTTCCTCTTTGATCTTGCCTGACAGCAGAAAGCTAACAGGCCCTATCAGTACAGGTTTGGTGTGTATGCCGAGTGAAAGGGCCTCTTTAAATTCCTCAAGACATTTGTTATAAAGCAGCTGATATTTTTGAGAGGCGTCAAACTCAGGTACCAGGTAATGATAGTTGGTATCAAACCATTTAGTCATCTCCATAGCGGTAGCATCAAAACCGTTCTTCTGGTAGCCACGGGCCATTGCAAAGTATAACTCAGGACTGCTGGGCGTTGCGAGACTTTCCTTTAAAGCTTTAAAACGGGCAGGGATAGTACCTGTCATCACACACATGTCCAGTATCTGGTCATAATAAGAGAAATCATTGGAGGGGATCAGGTCTATACCGGCATTGTTGAGTGTTTCCCAGTTCTGACGGCGTAGTTGTCTGGCGGTGAGCTGTAACTTTTCTAAAGAGATCTTTCCTGCCCAGTAGGCTTCGTTTGCCTTCTTCAATTCCCGGTTGCTACCGATACGCGGGTAGCCAAGAATGTTGGTTTGCATACTTACATGTTTTTAAGGTAGTAGCTTTACTTTTTTACTATGCAAACTTATTATTACGGAACAAAATATAGTTATTATATTTTTATTTGGTTATTTGTTCTTTTTTAGATGTTCTAAAAAGAGCGATTGTACTGTTTTAAGATAAATGTGCGTTTGAAACAGCGTTTTTTTCTGTTGATAAGAGAAATCATCTGGTGCTTATTTCCTGGAATCTGAAATTCCTTACGTTTGCAATATGTTCAACAATTATAAATACACCGTAACAGAGCGCTTTATGCGCTACGTACAGATAGATACGCAATCAGATCCGCTGAGCAAGAGCTTTCCTTCAACTGAGAAGCAAAAGGACCTGGGAAAATTACTAGTGCAGGAATTGCAGGAAATGGGCATCAAGGATGCGGCGATGGATGAACATGGATATGTCTATGCCACTATTCCGGGTAACACCAGTAAGGCTGTGCCTGTGATCTGTTTCTGTTCGCACATGGATACTTCCAGTGATTGCAGTGGTAAGAATGTAAAACCACTTGTTCACCAGCAATACGACGGAGGTGATATTACCCTGCCGGAAGAAGGTACAGTGATCAAAGCAGCAGAACATCCCTACCTGCAGTCCAAAAAAGGAGACGATATCATCACTGCCAGCGGTTCCACGCTACTGGGTGCAGATGATAAAGCCGGCGTAGCTGAGATCATGGATGCCGCGCATTTCCTGCTGGCACATTCTGAGATCAAACATGGCGATATACGTATCCTGTTTACGCCGGATGAAGAAGTGGGCCGTGGTGTTGAAAAGCTGGACATGAAAAGATTAGGCGCACAGTTTGGTTACACGATGGACGGTGGAGAACGTGGTTCACTGGAAGAGGAAAGCTTTTCCGCCGATGCCGCGAAGATCGTTATCCAGGGAGTGAGCGTGCATCCGGGTACTGCAAAGGATAAATTGGTCAGTGCTATTAAGATAGCCGGTGAGATCATTGATGCATTGCCGAAGGACAGGTTATCCCCCGAAACCACCGAAGACCGTCAGGGCTTCATTCATCCCGTAAGGATGCAGGGAATAGTGGAGCACGCAGAGATAGACTTTATCCTTCGTGATTTTATTACAGCGAAACTGGACGAACATGCAGATTTTCTCCGGAATATAATGAATACCGTAATGGCCCGCCATCCACAGGCGAATGCAACACTGACTATTTCACAACAATACCGCAATATGAAAGAAGTGCTGGACCTGCATCCCCAGGTAACAGCGAACGCGGAAGAAGCCATCCGCCGTGCCGGTGTAGAACCTTTAAGACTGATTATCAGGGGAGGGACTGACGGTTCCAGGCTGTCATTTATGGGATTGCCCTGCCCGAATATCTTCACCGGTGAAATGGCCTTACACAGTAAATATGAGTATGTAAGTATCCAGGATATGCAAAAAGCCGTGCAGACTATTGTACATCTGGCACAGGTTTGGGAAGAACGTAGCTGATTTAGTTGGTTGATTGGCAATAAATTGGCAGAACATACGTTAATTGTTTAACATATTATTACTATCTTCCGAGCTTGTTGCACTTGAATTTAATACTTTTGCAAGGTTAAAATTTTTTTCATGCTCTTAGGACTCGTTACATTATTACAGGATTCTCTATTACAGCCAAAGGCAGATACAGTTGCCAGCGCGGCCGCAAATGCTGTTACTGCTGACCAGCAGATAAAATTACTCGACCTGCTAATGAAAGGAGGGGTGTTGATGATCCCTCTGGGTATTCTTTCTGTGATCGCTGTTTATAGCTTCGTGGAAAGGTATCTTACCATTTCAAAGGCCGGTAAACTGGAAGATAACTTCATGCCCATGATCCGGGACCATATCTCCAACGGTAATATCTCCGCTGCCCGTTCTTTATCAAAGAACACCAACAGTCCTATTGCACGTATGATCGATAAAGGGGTACAGCGTATCGGTAAACCGATCGAGAGTATTGAAAAATCTATGGAGAATGTAGGTAAACTTGAGATCTATAAGATGGAAAAGAACTTAGTGATCCTGTCTATTATCGCAGGTATCGCACCTATGTTCGGCTTCCTCGGTACGATCGCGGGTATGATCCAGACCTTCTTCAATATCTCCATCACATCCGATATCACATTAGGAACTATTGCCGGTGGTATCTATGTAAAGATGATCACATCCGCTTCAGGGCTGATCATCGGGCTGGTAGCCTACATCGGTTACAGCTTCCTGAATGCACAGATCGACAAGGTTATTAATAAAATGGAAGGCGCTTCAGCAGAGTTCATTGATATTTTGCAAGAACCAACGAGATAATTCATTGATAATTCGTAATTGTAAAATATGAACCTACGCAATAGAAGAAATAAGCGGCACATGGAATTGCATAACGGGGCATTGAATGATATCCTGTTCATCCTCCTGCTGTTCTTCCTGATCGTGTCCACACTCGCTAATCCTAACGTTATAAAGCTGACGCTACCTAAGGCGAAAAGCAATACCAAAGCTAAACAAACAGTAGTGATCAGCATCAATGATAAAAGGGAGTTCTTCGTAGGTACCAACAAAGTACCTTTTGAAAGCCTGAAACAAATGCTGATACCTGCCATAGGACGTGAAACCGTAGATCCTACGATTGTGATCAATGCGGAAAAAACGGTGCCTGTAGAAGATGTGGTGAGGGTAATGGAGTTAGCGCGTGAAATAGGCGCGAAAGTGGTATTGGCTACAGCCAATCCGCAGAGTAAAGGATAATATATCCGATATATATAGTTCGCGGTTTTGTATAACGCACCAGGTGTTATACAAAACCGCGAATCTTTTTATAGTATAGCTTTCACCATCCTGTCCTTTCCAAACAGGTCCTTTTTGATCTCCACGTCAACATAGCCCTGCTCCCGTAACAACGCTGCTGTTTCCTGTCCATACGCCTCATTGATCTCAAAATATAATGCACCTCCCTGGTTCAGTTTCTCTTTCGCCAGTAAGCCTATGGTCCGGTAGAACAACAATGCATCATCATCCGGAACAAATAACGCGATAGACGGCTCATATGCCACTACCTGCTCCTGCATATCTGAACTTTCACGCTGGCAGATATACGGTGGATTGCTGACAATGATATCAAACATGGGTAACGCACTTGTCATAGTTGTATTGAGGATGTCCATCTGTTCGAAATGAACGTCCAGCTTTTGCTGCCGTGCATTAGCACGGGCAGTATCCAGTGCGCCTTCACTCACATCCACTGCCTGCACGATGGCGCCTGGCAGCTCTTTTTTTAGTGCAATGGGTATAGCGCCGCTTCCGGTGCCTATATCAAGTATCCTGCAGTTAAGTAGTTTGTTATTGCGAACATCCTGTACGATCCATTCCACCAGTTCTTCCGTTTCCGGGCGAGGTATGAGGACATTGGCATTGACCTGGAACTCCATGCCATAGAACCAGCTGCTGCCGGTAACATACTGTACCGGTTGATGTTCCTGTAGCGCTTTAAGGGCATCCTGCAGTTGAATAGATTGTTGTGCTGTCAGTTCTCTATCCTTATAAACGATCCTATCCATTTTTGACAGACCGGTAACATGCTCTATCACGATATGCGCGATATTGGCGGCTTCCCGTTGGTCATGGATCGGCGCCAGGGCAGTGATGATCTGTGTAAAAGCGGTCTGTATTGTCATATGATGTGTTATAAAAATGTACTGCACAGGGAAAATCCCTGCTGAAACGATATTTTTGCACACAAAAGTATAATATCAGACGCTATCATGGACAGCTCCTTTGATGAATTTTATATGCAACGGTGCCTGCAACTGGCGAAGCTGGGTGCAGGGAATGTAGCGCCCAATCCAATGGTAGGCGCTGTATTGGTGCATGAGGGCCGTATTATCGGAGAAGGTTATCACCAGCAATATGGTCATGCGCATGCAGAAGTGAACTGCGTTAAGTCTGTCAAACCGGAAGATCAGCCGCTGATCCCTTCCTCCACGATGTACGTAAGCCTGGAACCATGTGCACACTATGGCAAAACGCCTCCCTGTGCGGAGTTGATCGTGGCCCAGCGGATAGGAGAGGTGGTAATAGGTTGTGTGGATACTTTCTCACAGGTTTCCGGAAAGGGCATTGCTATACTAAAAGATGCAGGTATTACCGTGAGGACGCGTGTGCTGGAAGCTGCCTGCAGAGAGCTGAATGATCGCTTTTTTACCTTTCATGAGCAACAGCGGCCTTATATTATACTGAAATGGGCACAGAGCGCAGCTGGTTATATGGCTGCTGCAGACGGATCTCCGGTGCGTATTTCGAACCCGCTGACAGACAGACTGGTACATCGCTGGCGTAGTGAGGAAATGGGGATACTGGTAGGTACCAATACCGCTGTGTCGGACAATCCGCGATTGAACAACCGCTTCTGGACGGGCAAAGACCCTCTCAGAATAGTAATAGACCGTACGTTAAAGACACCTCGTCATTATCATCTTTGGAAGGATGCGACGCCAACATTGTTCATCACGGCGGAAGCTGCTTCAAAGCAGGGGGAGATCGAAACGGTTACAGCCGACTTTGAAAAGGCGCTTCTGCCGCAACTGCTGCAGATCTTACACGAGCGACGCATATTAAGTGTTTTGGTAGAAGGTGGTCCTTATGTACTGAACGAATTTATCAAAGCCGGTCTTTGGGATGAAACCCGTGTGATCATTGGCAGTCATTCATTGCCGGATGGTGTGCATGCTCCTGTATTACCACACTCTTTACTTAAAGAAGAGACAGTGCTTGATGGGGACCGGATATTATATTATCGCAACAGAAGGGAGGGAACGCTGTAATGATCTTTCTGAAGCGCCCTATATGCATTTTAGTAGTACTCTGTTGCTGCATGCTGACAGCCTATGGCCAGACTGACAAATGGGTCGGTACCTGGTCTATGCAATATAAGCCCTGGCCTACTACAGGTGGTATCAAGCTGCAATTGCAGATAGGCAAGCCTGAACGGGGCATGCTCTATCCTGCACAGTTGAAGGTGCTTTATCCTCCTTTCTCTGGTACATACGAAGTATTATTGGCAAAAAAGAATGATAACCAGCTGGGTATTGGTCGCGGGAAATATCCGATAGCCGAAACGCCATTTCATCTTGGCGCCTGGATGCTTTACCTGAACGGAACTTTGAACTACCTGGATAAAGGCGCACCGGAACTTAGCCTGCAACGTATGTGGATCAACTCTCAGGAGTTGTATATGCAGGGGTTGTATTCAGATGATGAAATATACGAGTATATGAAAGATCTGTTGCGGGAACTGCTTTCACGTAGGGATATCGTACTGAAGAAACTGAATAATACACCCTGGCAGCATGAGGATACACACAGGATCTTACATCCCGAGGGAGACTCCATTTACTTTGGCATCTATGATAAAGTGGATGTGTATGATTCTATTGTACCATTGTCGATCAGAGATGAAGACGCTATCGATAGGGATACGGTGACGCTGTTACATAATGGAAAGCAGCTGCTGGACAGATCATTCATCAGTGAAACAGGAACGGTGTTACAGTTGCCACTGGATACAGGTATCAATATTGTCACACTGTTTGCCGATAACTATGGCCGTTTGCCACCAAACACCGGCGCGTTTAAGGTAAAGACGACCACGGGAACGTATATGTTTGACTTTTCCGACAGACCGAATATATATGCCACTTTCCTGGTTGCACAACTGAACCGTTTGCCCCGTCCACCCGTTAAAGATACAGTGAAGAGACAGGAGACAGTGGTCAATGTCGCCACTTATATCCAACATATCCAGGGTCGTAATGCAGGACATCCGGTAAAGGATAGTATAAAGTCCTCGCTGCTTAAGCCCGTTGATGATAAACGTATCAGAGAACGGCAGACAAGCCTGCTGGAAACCATAACGGTGCAACAGGCGGAGGTGACGCTGGAACTGTGGGATGATGCCGCCGAAGACGGAGATAGCATCTCGATAAGGATGAATGGCCTGGAAGTTGTAACAGGTTTCCCGGTGAAACGGCAACGACAGCAACTGAAGGTGACCCTGCAACAGGGAGAGAACAGGTTGATCATGTTGGCTGACAATCTTGGAAGTATTCCTCCAAACACCGCGGTGATGAGGATCGTAGCAGGAGCACTGAGAAAATATGTGACGATAAAGACAGATCTGAAGCAGAACAACATGTTACTGATCAATTACGAGCCGGAGGCAGATCTATCCGGCAAACAATAACAGCATGGAAGTTTATTTTACTATAGAAAAGACAGCAAACGCAGAATTCAAAGACAGGGGCAGTAAGTTCCTGGCATATGCCTGGCCCGTGAAAACGGCAGATCAGGTAAAAGAATGTTTGCAGGAAGTGAAGAAAGAACATCCCAAAGCAACACATCATTGTTTCGCTTACCGGCTCGGTACCGACGGACTGCAGTTCAGGGCCAATGACGACGGAGAGCCGTCCGGTACCGCAGGCAAACCTATCCTCGGTCAGATAGACAGTAAACAATTGACGGACGTGCTGGTAGTGGTAGTACGTTATTTCGGAGGCACCTTGCTGGGTGCGCCTGGTCTTATTAATGCCTATAAGATGTCCACGGCTATGGTGTTACAGCTTATTCCTGTGGTGCAAAAGAATGTGGAGGCAAAATATTATCTGAGCTTTGACTATACTATTATGAATGAGATCATGACCGTAATAAAACAACAGAATTGCACGGTATTCTCGCAGGAGTTGCAGTTGTTCTGTGCGATGGAAATTGGTATTCCAAAGGCTGTGCAGGAGTTAACGCTGTTAAAGCTGAAAGATATCAGAGGGCTTGAGATAAAGAAGATATGATATCAAATAAAAAGAGAGGTGTTGTCACCTCTCTTTTTACTTACTAATTTTTCCCGGAGAACCTTTCACTGACTACCAGGTCTTTACTTCCTTTTTCGTACTTGTAAAACCCTTCTCCACTCTTAACGCCCAGGTAACCTGCAGTTACCATATTGACCAATAACGGGCAGGGTGCATATTTCGGATTGCCAAAGCCATCATGCAGTACATGCAGAATAGAGAGGCAAACATCCAGCCCGATGAAATCCGCCAGCTGTAATGGCCCCATAGGATGCGCCATTCCAAGTTTCATAACGGTATCAATTTCGTTAACGCCTGCAACGCCTTCATACAATGAATAGATAGCTTCATTGATCATCGGCATTAATATGCGGTTGGCGATAAAGCCGGGATAATCATTTACCACACAAGGCACTTTCCCGAGTTTTTCGGACAAAGCTACGATGGCGGTGGTAACAGCTTGCTCGGTAGCATAGCCATTAATGATCTCCACCAGTTTCATAACCGGAACGGGATTCATAAAGTGCATGCCTATCACTTTACCTGCCCTTTTGGTAACTGCCGCGATCCGCGTAATGGAAATCGAAGAGGTGTTGGTGGCCAGAATAGCATCAGGTGATGTATGCTGGTCGAGCTCCCTGAAGATCTTCAGTTTCAGATCTACATTTTCGGTGGCTGCTTCCACTACCAGATCTGCGGTTTTTACGCCTGCAGGAAGATCGGTGAAAGTAGTGAGGTTCTGTAAGGTCTGACTTTTGATCTCTTCAGTGATAGCCGCTTTTGACAGCTGCCTGTCAAGATTCTTTTCAATTGTTTGCAGGGCACGTTCCAGCGCAGGGCCGGATACGTCAATGAGGTTCACTTTAAAACCGTTCTGTGCAAATACGTGCGCAATACCATTTCCCATGGTACCGGCGCCAATGACAGCAATTTGTTGCATGGTGTATTGATTTAAGAGACAGCGCTAAGCCAGGTTAGTAACCATAGCTGTAATTTTTGTTGTTCTTACTCTTAAAGTCGCCCCGCTTCCAGGCCTGAATGAATTGAGCCCAGGCAAGGGGATTAAGAATATTTTGTGGAGCCTGCTGACCAGCATAATAGAGGGATTGCGCCTGCTTATTCAGGAACATGTTGGTCGCTTCACGGGCATCCGGAGGCGTGTAACGGGAAAGTGCACGCATACGGGCCTCATCGGTGTTTTTGCGGGCCAGCTCGTATTCGTCATCAGGAATATCCGTACTGACGAAAGCCCTGTCAAACTCCTCTTTGGTAGGATAAGGTTTAATGATAGTCACTGGCAGGTATGTGGTATCATCTACCAGCAGTTGTATCATGGAATAAACATTTCCCGGCAGGTTTAGCGGGATCTTATAGTCCTTTTTCTTAAAACCTACTGCACTGAAAGTAAGGGTATCCCCTTTAAATGCCACAATAGAGAACACACCCTGATTATTGGAAATAGTACCGCGGTTCTGGCCTCTGACCAGGACACTTACCGCCGGCACAGCCCTTAAACTGTCTGCCGTCATGGTGATACCGGAAATCTGGATAATGCTGTCTTTAAACTGAGAGAACTGGGCTTTCAGCAGGAAAGGAAAAAACAGGAAAAATAGCAGTATGTAGGTACTCTTTTTATTCATGCCGCCTCTAAGATAAATTATTTGTTTTAAAACAGTAGCCATAGGATTGTGTTCCAGTCAATATAGATGATGAATGGAAGGGAGATCGACAAAAACTATGACAGCGTCGACAAATTAAGTCGCAATTGGGTTAACTTTGCATTCTGGAATTAAAATTAACAACTATTTATGATCACTACGGAGCAGATATTGAAGGCTTTGAGCAATGTGGAAGAGCCTGATCTGGGGAAGGACCTGGTAACACTGAATATGGTCAAAGACATTGAGATTGATGGCAATAAGGTGAAATTTACCGTTGTCCTGACCACCCCTGCCTGCCCGCTGAAAGATCTGATCAGGAATGCCTGTGTGAATGCAATTCACCACCTTGTTAGCAAAGATGCGGAAGTTCAAGTGAATATGACAGCCAACGTAAATTCCAACAGGAAGGATGGCCGAAGTGTATTACCTAACGTGAAAAATATCATCGTTGTAGCTTCCGGTAAAGGAGGTGTAGGTAAATCCACTGTAGCAGCTAACCTGGCCCTGGCCCTGTCTGAAGGCGGCGCCAAGGTAGGACTGATGGATGCAGATATTTACGGACCATCCGTACCCATTATGTTTGGCGTACGCGGTGAACGTCCGATGATGGAAACTGTAGAAGGTAAAGGCATGATAGTCCCCCTGGAGAAACACGGTATTAAACTGATGTCCATCGGGTCGCTGATAGATGAGAAGCAGGCAGTTGTATGGCGTGGCCCTATGGTCAGCAGCGCCCTGAAACAGTTCCTGACAGATGTGAACTGGGGAGAACTGGATTACCTGGTAGTGGACACACCTCCCGGTACGGGCGATATTCACCTGACCCTGGTGCAGACTGTACCAGTAACAGGTGTTGTAATGGTGACCACACCGCAGGACGTGGCGCTGGCAGATGCTAAAAAGGGTATTGCCATGTTTGGCGGTTCCCAGATCAACGTACCGATCCTCGGTCTGATAGAGAATATGTCATATTTTACACCGGCGGAATTGCCTGGTAACAAATATTATATATTCGGTCAGGAAGGCGGTAAACGTCTGGCAGAGCAGCTGGAAATACCATTCCTGGGTCAGATACCATTGGTACAGGGCATCCGTGAAGGCGGAGATGATGGTGTACCGGCAATGATAGGTGGAGATAACGCTACTAAACTGGCGTTCATGGGCTCCGCAAGTATGGTAGCCCGTAACATTGCTATGAGAAATGCCAATGTGGCCCCAACAAAGATCGTTGAGGTCTTTGTATAGGCAATAAAACTATTCAAAGAAAAAAGCCATACGCGTTGAGCGTATGGCTTTTTTCTTTATAGCAAGAGAACGATTATATTAAGAATGGCTTGCCACCAACCATTACTTCCTGAGTAGATTCATCAAAAGTAGCTTTCATGCCAGTACGATAAGCGGCATTAGCCATGATGAGGGCAATAGAGTGGGAGTAGGCTGCTTCGATAGGCGCATTTGCCGGTTTGCGGTCACGTACGCTCTGCATCCAGTTACGCATATGTGCGTTGGTCAGCGGATCTCCTCCCATGTTGGCAGAAGTAGCCACTTTGACCTCGTTGGAAGACAATGTCATTTCAGGCAGCAGGTTGGCATGCATGCCCATTTCTTTGGCTTCCCTTTCTGTAAGACCGCCGGTAGGGCTGATCTTGTTCTTGTCAATATCGATAGTACCACCGTTAGAATAATACATTTCTTTGGTACCACCGGCGGAATTGGAGAACCTTGAGCTGTACGCTACCTGGAAACCAGTTTTGGGATCATTCTCAGGGCCATATTCAAATACAGCAGTGATCGTATCGGCATTAGAACGGCCGTCTTTCCACATATAAATACCACCATTGGCTACTGCGCTACGCGGATGTTTCAGGCCGCTGAACCAATGTACAGTATCGATCTGGTGGGTCATCCACTGACCGAAGATACCGGAGGAATAAGGCCAGAACAGGCGGTATTCCAGGTATTTACGCGGGTCCCATTTATCTTTTGGACGACCGGCCAGGAAACGTTGCCAATCTACATCTGATTCGCGGATCTCGTTCACCAGTGTCGGTCTGCGCCAGCGTCCCGGTTGGTTTACGTTCCAGGTCATCTCTACCATGGTGATAGGACCGAATTTACCTTCATTGATGAATTTGTTGGCAGCATGGTAGCTATCGCCGCTACGGCGTTGTGTACCTACCTGGAATATCTTTCCGGAAGCCTTTACTGCTTTCAGTGCTTTGCGGGCGTCGTCCATGGTTTCTGCGAATGGTTTTTCGCAGTATACGTCCATCCTGTTACCTACAGCCTCGATGGTATGATAGGCGTGCTGGAAATCGGCGGTAGCAATGACTACCGCATCCAGGTCCTTCATTTTGTATAATTCATCATTATTGATGCAGGCCTTTACCTCATGTCCCGCCTTCTTTTCCAGGAATGCCTTCCCTTCCTCACGTCTGCGATTCCAGATATCAGATACGGCGATCAGATCAAAGTTCAGTTCCTTGTTGTTGTTAAAGAAGCAGGGAAGTAAGGTCTGCCTCGCACGATCAGAAAATCCTACGAGTCCTACGTTGACCCTGTCATTGGCGCCCATAATACGTGCATAGCTGCTTGCAGACAGTCCCATGGCACTGATTGTAACACCTGCGCCGGTGAGCAGGGATTCTTTAAGGAATTCACGACGTGATTTCATTCTATATAGATTTAAAGTTGTTTACTGTTTGTAAGCTGTATTTATCTGGTTGTGCATATAGTCCAGCGTAGGTTTTGCCTGAGTGGCCATATTATCCCAGCGGCATTCAAGAGAGATCCTGCCGGTATACCGGATGCTGGCCAATGCCGCTATATAAGGCGCTACATCATCGCCCGTGGAGCCGGGAGCCGTTCTTTTCTCCCTTTCTGCAATGTGACAATGTACCAGGTTCTTTCTGGCCTTTTTGATCACATCGGGCGATTCATGCTCTTTCAGCATATGATAGATATCGGCAGTTAGTTTGAAATTAGGATGTTTTACAGCTGTTACGATAGCATCTGCTTCCGCCAGGGTATTCACAAAGTTGGTCTCTGTGCTGTTCAGATTTTCAATAGCGATCACGCAATCGTATTTCCCGGCGACAACCGCCATTTTACGACACAGATCGATAAACTGAAGGGTGGCGGTGTCTTTATTATAGTTATCTGGTAGTTTGCGGGAATTGCCGCTACCCAATACAATTAATTTAATTCCGGCCTGTTTTGCTCTGGCCATTACACCGTCAACATAGGTAAGTACCTGTTGCTCATTGACATTGCTGCCGGTCAGCCGGATCTCTCCCGGAAAAAAGACATTGCATGCCTGCACCTTCACCTTCAATTTCCGCAGCTGTGCTAGCTGCATCCTGAACGTGTCTTCCGGTATGGCGGGCGACAGCAGTTTCTGTACACCTTCTTCAATGTAATCATACCCGGCTGTATGTAGCAGACTGTCATTGGAACGGGAAGTGGCAACTCCGACCTGTGGTACCTTCACTTGTGCATTCGATTGCAAAGCGACAAGGAAGAGGGCTAAAAATAATGACCTGTAGTAGTTTTTCATATCAGTTTTTTCATGAACGCGGTGGTCAAAAGTTAGGAACTAATTTTTAGAAATCCAAATAGACGGGGTTGAGCGGTAGCTGGCTAAACGGTCAGATACTTTCAGATTCTTTTATTATATTTATATAAAACCGGAAACTGTATTCCAGAATTTGCTAATATTTCATTTCAAACGGCATTGCTTAAGTTTTACTTAACTTTGCGCCCCAAATCAATCATTTTATGAACAGACAGGAACTGGTGAATCTGATTAAGGAGAGGCAATCTTATCTCTGTGTGGGATTAGACACGGATCTCCATAAGATCCCCCGCCATTTACTCTCACATCCCGACCCGGTATTTGCTTTTAACAAGGCGATCATTGATGCCACAAAGGACCTTTGCGTATCCTACAAGATCAATACGGCTTTTTACGAGTGTATGGGTATCCGTGGATGGGAAAGCCTGCAACGCACGGTTGAGTACATTCCTTCCGGCCTGTTTACTATTGCAGACGCCAAACGTGGTGATATAGGCAATACCTCCACACAATACGCCAAAACATTCTTTGAAACATATAATTTCGATGCAGTGACCGTGGCGCCTTACATGGGTCGCGACAGCGTACTGCCTTTTCTTTCCTTCAATGAAAAATGGACCATCATGCTGGGGCTGACCTCCAACGAGGGCAGCCAGGATTTCCAGTTACAACAGTCCGGCGATGAATTCCTTTACGAAAAGGTAATGAAGGCCGGTATGACCTGGGGAACACCTGATAACCTGATGTTTGTGGTTGGGGCCACCCAAACCGCCCAGTTAGGTTATATCCGTCAGCTGGTGCCGGACCATTTCTTCCTGGTGCCCGGTGTTGGCGCTCAGGGAGGCAACCTGCAGGAGATCTCTACACAGGCCATGAACAAAGATTGCGGCTTATTGGTAAACGCCAGCCGCTCAATCATTTATGCCGGTAACGGAGAAGACTTTGCCAACGATGCCCGCATCGCTGCCCAGCAGCTGCAGCAGGAAATGGCAGAGTGCCTCGAAGTAAATCAGTCATTGGCCAACAGTTAAGCGACTCAAAGCCACCAATAATGCAGTCCATAGTCAGTGGAATCTTCCCGCTTCGGGAATGTTCTTCAGACTATGGACTTTTTTTGTGGATGAAATCTTAAATTGGGAAGACTTATAAAACGTGTTCCACATGCTTAAAGACCTGTTTCAATCCCCCGATTATTTCCACGTAGACGATTTGTTGACCGAAGAACATCTGATGGTACGTGATGCTGTAAGGCAATGGGTGAAAAAAGAAATTTCCCCTATCATTGAAGATGCCTGTCAGCATGCCGCCTTTCCCTCGCACATTATTAAAGGGCTGGGAGATCTGGGCTGCTTTGGCCCGACCATACCACAGGAATACGGTGGCGGAGGTATGGACCACATAGCTTACGGACTGATGATGCAGGAACTGGAAAGAGGAGACAGCGGGATCAGGTCTACCGCCTCTGTTCAAGGCTCCCTGGTGATGTACCCTATCTTTACCTTCGGCAGTGAAGCGCAAAAGCGTAAATACCTGCCGAAACTGGCTTCAGGAGAATGGATGGGTTGTTTTGGACTAACAGAGCCCGACTTCGGCTCCAATCCTTCCGGTATGATCACGCATTTTAAAGAGGACGGGGACCACGTCATTCTCAATGGCGCCAAAATGTGGATCTCCAATGCCCCTTTTGCACAGATAGCCGTTGTATGGGCGAAGGACGAGGAAGGTGTTATCAGGGGTATTATTGTGGAAAGGGGAATGGAGGGGTTCTCTACACCCGAAACCAAAGGTAAATGGAGCCTTAGAGCCAGTGCTACAGGTGAACTGGTATTTGATAACGTAAGAGTGCCCAAAGAAAACATCCTGCCCAATGTGAAAGGTTTGAAAGGACCACTCAGTTGTTTGTCTTCCGCCCGCTACGGAATTGCCTGGGGAGTAACCGGTGCTGCGATGGATTGTTATGACACCGCTTTGCGATATGCGAAAGAACGTATACAATTTGACAGACCTATTGCCGGGTTTCAGCTCACGCAGAAAAAACTGGCGGAAATGGTAACAGAGATCACCAAAGCCCAGCTGATGAACTGGCGCCTGGGCGTTCTCAAAAATGAAGGAAAAGCTACTCCTGCCCAGATATCCATGGCTAAACGTAATGCCTGTGAAATAGCCACCAATATCGCCAGGGATGCCCGTCAGATTTTGGGCGGTATGGGTATCACCGGAGAATACCCGATCATGCGCCACATGATGAACCTGGAAAGCGTGATCACCTATGAAGGAACGCATGAGATCCACCTGCTCATCACCGGCCAGGATATTACCGGTCTGGATGCTTTTCATTGACGCAATTGCCTATCTTCCGCAATAAATTTTCATATCTGCTATGACGGACAGACGGGCCATTGTGCAACAGCTTGTTATTTTGTTTATTATACTCTGCACCAGTTTTAACACTTTTGCCCAGCGATTGGTAACAGTGGAGGGACAGGCGCAGGGTACCTACTATATCATCAAGTATCTTTCCGACGATACGACTTCTCTCCAGCATGGGATAGATTCAGTTTTTGCAGACATTGATCAGTCTTTGTCCCTGTATAAGCCAAGCTCTCTCATTAACCGGTTTAATGAAGGGAATGCTGTGCTTATGGATACTCATATGCAGGCTGTCGTACTGCGGTCAACAGAGATCAGTAAAGCCACAAAAGGTGCTTTCGATATTACTGTAAAGCCCCTGGTAGATGCATGGGGATTTGGGGTGCGTAGACCTGCCGTACAGCAGGTGCCGGCCCCTGATAGTCTGAAGCGTATCCTGCAATATGTAGGTTACAGGTATTTAAAGGTGCGTGGCCGGCAACTCATTAAAAAGAAGCATGGCGTGGAGATTGATTGTAATGGTATTGCACAGGGATATACTTCGGATGTAATGGCTCGCTTTCTGGAGCAAAAGGGGATCAGTAACTACCTGGTGGATGTCGGTGGTGAATTGTGCAGCAGCGGTCATAACCAACATGGGAAGATATGGACGGTAGGCATTGAACGCCCCGCTGCCAATGATGAGGCTTATCCCATGCAGGCGTTATTGGCGTTGGACAAGAGGGCTGTTACGACCAGCGGCAACTACCGTCGTTTCTTTGATCAGGGAGGCACCCGTTTTGCGCATAGTATTGATCCGGCTACCGGAGAAGCGTTACACAGTAACATCGTTAGTGTAACGGTCATTGCCAGGGATGCAATTACGGCAGACGGATTTGACAATGCACTGATCTTAATGGGGGTAGAAAAGGGCCTCGCATTTATCAGGGAACATCCGGGATACGGACTGGAAGCTTATTTCATTTATAAGGATGCAAATGGTAAAATACAGGAACGCTTTTCTCCGGGTTTCGAACAATTACTTATCAGATAAAAAAAGGTCCTGTAATGATACAGGACCCTCCCTCGGAAAAGTGGTTCTTTATAGTATATGTATACTTAGTTAATATGCAATCTCAATCCCACGTTCGCCTGCACTGCGTTATAACTTGTGATCTCAGCCAGCTTGTATGGTGAATAAGTATACTGTACGCTGGCATTGAATAATAACGGAGATCCCTTGCCAAAAGGAATATTGAAGCCTATTTCAGGAGAAGCGGCAAACTGCCAGCTGTTATCTCTGTCTGTAAATTCACCCCAATATTTATTGTATAACATATTTACCGTACCAACGCCTACTCCTACATAAGGAATGATGGCAGCCTCTGGTTTGGCCAGCTGGTACTGAACAGTGGCCAGTATTGGTGTCACCTCCAGTGTGCGGGTTTGTACAGCCGAGATATCGCCGCTCTTTGTGGGATATACTGCACGCGGTAACCGCTGATAAAATTGCTGATAACCGCTTTGCAGGCCAACCGCAAACCTGTCATTGAGGTTATATTGAATGCCGGCCTTCCATCCACGGAAGCTGGTTTTATCTGAATAATCCTTCAACGAACCGAAGGGTTGTGCAATTGAATAATCCGCGTAAATGGATAAAGGAGAACGTACCTGTGCAAAAGCGGATTGTACTCCCAGGAAAGCGATCATCGTCAGTATCCAAAGCTTTATACTTTTCATCTCAGTCTCTTTAAGTGATTCATTAATTGTTGTTTGCTTTCAGGTAGGTTGACTGTGCGAAAACCGCAGAAACCATGCTGTCAACGTTGCTGATGTTCCATACGCCACTACCTCGTAACATGGCGTTCCATATAGCCATCAGCTGATTGTTCTTCGGATTTTTCAGGTCAACAATGTCGATAGACACAGCGCGCTCTTTCTGGTATACCTGGTAGTACGTAGGCCAGTAATACCCATATCCAGGGTAACCCCAGTAAAACGGATCAAAATAGCCACCTATACCGCTCCAGTAACCGGGATCGTAAATAACAGCACTGTAAGTGTTGTCAATACGTGTAAGGTTCACTGCAAGGTCTGGTTTGGCTGCCCTGCTCACTTGTGTGTAACCTCTTGCCGTCAACGACTGCGTAACGTCTGCGATCAGTTTTTTATCATAGTCGGTCAGCGCACGCTCTTCTGTATTTGAATTAGTGGCGACGGCTACGGAATCGGCAATACTAAAGGTTTTGTAAGACGTGAAATCAACACTGTCTGCACGGTTTGTTACATAGATCCTTGATTCATCTTCTGTCATATCCTTCAGCGGGTCTTTCCCACAACTACTGAATGACAGTACTACGCCCAATGCTGCGCTAATAAATAACATGACTCTTTTCATATTCACGGGTTTTTATTTGTTGTTCTTTCAACAGGTACGGGGAGGAAATGAGACGGGCTGTTATGTATCAGTATAACAGGAAGTGTGCCAACAGCTGGATTGAAGAGCAGCACTACCTTTTAACGTATTTGAACTAGGGATGTTACATAAAGTTTATCTGTGAAACGTTAAGGTATTCTTAAAATCAGGCGGATGCTCAGAAATCAGGGAGAGAGGCGGGTGGCAAACAGGGGTGTAATGGAAATTGGCTTCTTTGGAGAGAATATTCGGTTACATATCGCTTAGATAACGCTCATCCTACGTTAATCCTACGTTCATGAACGTAGGATTAACGTAGGATGAGCGTTATCTAAGCGATATGTGTAACCGAAGCTAAGCCCTACACACCCAGGTAGGCGCGTCGGAGTAAAACCAGAGCTACCTGGCATTAAAAAGTATGGGAATGAAGCAAAGATCCTGGCAGGATCGCTTTTTCTTTCAGAATGGCCGTTAATTGGGCCGCAGAGGTGAAATGAACACCATCTATGCCACAGACTGCCGCACCGTGTATATTGCGCTCATTATCGTCAATAAACAGGGTTGAAGAGGCGTCCAGTTCATAGCGATTGATCAGCAGATTGTAAAATGCTGCGTCCGGTTTCCGGATCTTCTCCCGGCCGGATACTACGATACCGTCAAACCATTGCAAAAAAGGATAGGTCAGAAGGGCCAGCGGGAATGTCTCGTTGGACCAGTTGGTGAGGGCGTATAGTTTATATTGATTACTTTCCTTTAATTCCCGTAAGATATCGACTGTTTCTTCTATAGGCCCGCCCAGCATTTCCTTCCAGCGGCCATAATAAGCCCGTATTTCGGCCTCAAACTTCGGAAACTTGTCTACCAACATCTCCGTTGCTTCCTGGAGGCTTCGGCCACCGTCCTGTTCTTCATTCCAGGCAGATGTACAGACGTGGTTCAGAAAAAAGTCGGTTTCTGCTGCTGTCGCAAAGATCTTATTGTAGAGATAACGGGGATTCCAGTCTATCAGCACGGCGCCCAGATCGAATACCAGATTGGAATAATTTTTTACGGCAACAGTCTTCATAAGGATAAAGATAATCTATTTTACAGATTAAGGAAAAATATAAATCGTTGTAGGCGTCGGAATATTCTGGTTATTTCCGTTCCCGCATATCCCGGAGTAACCTGATGGTTAATAGGGAGATAAGCAGAACGATACAGGTGATCCCTGAACGAGATCCATGCTTTGCTTTGAAAAAGGTGGAACTGGTTTCACTTGCCGGGTTAAGGCTTGCTATTTATAACGGCGGAAAGGTAAATACAGCCATAAAGTGTATTATATGAATATAGTGTTTTGTTAATAAAAAGCCCCGCATTCGGTATGAATACGAGGCGATATCAACATTGCAACTGAGTGACGCGATTGGTCTGTCTTCTTAAAGACAGGTAATTGATTATCATTCTAGAACAAATATATTATATATTTTAATAAAAGAGAATATAGTAGGAAAAAAGAAGCAAGTGATATAGGCATTAAAAACCCCACGCAGGAACACGTGGGGTTTATTGGTTCTTCAATACGTTGGAATATTTATCGAAAACAGAATGTTAAATAAGACGCCTGTTGATGATCCATAGATATGGATGTTATCCCAAAAAGAATAGCCAGGCGGTTACATCTTGTATATTGTATATTCAGGAAAATCATTTAGCCTGGGCTGGCCTGGCAAAATGGTGGCATGCCAGTACATAACCTTTATTGAGGTATAAACGATGGGCCGGATGTAATGTGAATCCGCTATCTAGATGAACTGTGTTGACACCGTTTTCTTCTGCTTCTTTGTGTACGTAATCAAGTAAGGCTCCTGCATAACCATGGCCTCTGTACTCCGGTAGTGTAAAGAGATCATCCACATAAATGATTTTTCCTGTCCGGAGCATGTTCATGGTTCTGTAGCCGATAAATGCTGCCGCTTTTTTATTGTCTTCGGAGGGGATGTAAGCCAGTTCAAAGTACTCCTTCTCCATCATTTCATATGTCTGTTTTACGAAGGTGGCAGGATCAAGATTCTGACGGAACTGCAGGATCGTTTCCCTTGCAAATTCAATGTCTCCCAGCGTTTTTGCTTTTAATATCTGCATATTCAGTCGTTTTAAAGAATTTACGACGCAAAGTTAAAAGTGCAGAAAGTAGCTGAATGGGACCAGATAATTATTTATCGGTGTACCAGCTTTTTTTTATGGTCTTTCCCCTGGAAAACCTGCATGAATCAATTACCTATACTATCTGCAGATTTCCTTAAAATAGATACTGCTTCTTTCATCTCTTCTTCATTGAGAGAAGCAAACCCGAACCGGCATGCATTGAGCCTGGCGTCTTTACCCTTACTGTAAACACTGCCTGTTAGTACCAGTCCCATATTGTTGGCTTTGCTGAGTACCCTGGAAAGCGGATACTCCTGTTTGAACTTCAACCATAGCGCCATTCCTCCTGACGGCTTTGTGAAGTTGACAATATTACCTAGTTCGCTTGTGATCAGATCTGCGAGGAAATCACATCTTTGTGCGTATATCCTGTTAGACTTTTTTATATGACGCATTAGTTCCCCGTTATCTATCAGGCCGGAAACGACATGTTCTATAACGACTTCTCCTCTTAGATCAATGATAGTTCTCAATTTCGCTGCTGCGATCAGGAACTCTTTTGTTGCGATGATATATCCCAGCCGGAATGGTGTGCCCAATACTTTAGTGACCGATCCTATATAGATAATATTCCCTCCATGGTCGCCGCTTGCCAGAGGCAGATAAGGGTCATACTGAAATTGGAAATCATAGTCATAGTCATCTTCGATGACTGCAATATTATAAGCTGTTATCAGTTGCAGCAGATGGTTCCGCCTGTCTACGCTCATTGTGACGGTAGTAGGTTGGTGGTGATGAGGTATAACATACATCATTTTTACGTCATTGTGCTTTAGAATTTCCTCCAGCGTTTCAGTGCACATGCCTTCATCATCTATCGGCACACGGATGAGCTGTGCACCAAGCTTTTCAAACGCCGCATTAGCAATAAAGTAACTCGGTTCACTGACTATTACTTTATCTCCCGGCCGGATAATAAGCGATGCTGCAATATAAATGGCCATCTGTGCGCCCCGGGTAACAAGCAGGTTTTCTATTCCTATGTCCAGGCCCCTTGTCTGGTTAAGAAAGGAGCAGAGCGATCTCCTGAGTTCAATTGACCCGTCCGCATCTCCAAACGTACTGATCCTGTTCAGATTAGTATAATCGAATACATTCCTGTATTCTTTTAAGATAGCTTCTGTGGGTAGCAGGGAGACATCGGGAAAACCGTCATTTACAACAATACGCGCGCCAACAGGAGGGTTTGCAAGACTAATAAGCGTCTCCATCCTGTCAAATCTGAAACTGCTGCTTCCTTTGTATGAACTCAACCTGTTTGTATTATACGACCTGGGTTTGACAACAGGTAAACGAAGTGACACAGTATAACCCTTACGCGGTAAATTGTCAATCCAGTCTTCCGTTACCAGGGTATTATAAGCGGCCATAATAGTTTTTCTGTGCAGCTGCAGATCATCGGCGAGCATACGGGTGCTCGGTAGCTCTGTGCCCGGAAGAAGCTTTCCTTCCTGGATCAGACTAATAAGCTGAAACGCAAGTTGCTTGTATACTGCTACATTGCTTTTTTTATCGATGATGATCAGATTTTTATACGGAAGCATAAGCCGAAATTAATGTATCACACGGTTGACAGATACCGAAGATAGGCATGGTTGAGGTGAAATCAAAAATGGCGAAATATCGTGGGAGCAGGCGTGGAGAACTAAACGCCCGTTCAAATATTATTTAACTACTGGACTACCTAAGTATAGCTATCTGGCACCCCGTCAACACAACCTGCCGCAATACTTTTGTAGAGATAAAAAATGTAGCTCATATGAAAGGAATACATCCGCTTGCACAATTATTATTACGACTGGCTTTAGGAATAGGATTCTTATTACCCGTAATGGATAGGATCGGCTGGTTAGGTGCTCCGGGGGCGACAGGTGTAGCATGGGGGAACTGGGATAACTTTGTCGCCTATACACATTCACTTGTACCATATGTAAACCAGGCTACGGCTTCTTTCCTGGGGCTTACCGCAACAGCAGGAGAAGCAATATTCGGGATCATGTTAATCATTGGTTATAAAACCAGGATTGCTGCATACGGTAGTTTTGCCCTCACGCTCATCTTCGCTTTAAGCATGTTATTGTTTGCTGACTACAGAGCGCCATTTACATATTCTGTGTTTGTGGTAAGTTTTTCAAGTTTGCTGCTGGCTGCTGCTCCCGGATATCCATGGAGTATTGATGGAAAAAAATAGAATAGATAGGTTTACTAATCGACCGACATAAATCTCTTAAATTAACGTAGTAATGAGCAGAATATTGGTTATTAACGCCAGCGCCAGGAAAGACAGATCTCTTAGCAGGTATTTAACGGAAGTGTTTATTGAGAAATGGGTAGGAAAGAATCCGGAAGACAGTGTCTTGCATCGTGAAGTAGGAAGGGAAAACATACCACACGTTTCGGAAGCTTGGATAGCTGGTGCCTTCAAGCCTGCCGGATTAAGAACAGAAGAAGATTTCGCTGCACTTGAAGTCAGTAACAAGTTGATCAGTGAATTAAAGGATGCAGACGTTATTGTTTTAGGTACACCTATGTACAACTGGTCAATCCCAAGTGCGCTGAAAGCTTATTTTGACCAGGTTCTCAGGGTAAATGAAACAGTACTGATCAATCCAAAAGATGAAAGCCCATATAAAGGATTGTTGAAGAATAAAAAGGCTTACCTGTTCCTTGTGCGTGGGAATGCAGGATATGGACCAGGGGAGTCTCTCCAGCATTTGAATTTCCAGAGCGAATATTTAAAGACAGTATTCAGTATCATGGGGATTGACGATGTCGAAGTAGTTATTTTAGATGGTGCTGCCCATGGTGAAGAAGAATTGGCTATCACGCTTGCTGCAGCTCAGGTGAAGATATCAGAATTGATCTGATTGATTGTGTGTATTTTAAGTTTAGTTCTAAGGAAAGGCTGTCTCAACGTATTGAGGCGGTCTTTTTCTTTATTGGGATAACACAATTTAAAGTTCTGATAAGAATGTGTACTTTAGCCCCCCTAAATCAGAATCTGGTGTGGAATTCCTACCACTTCACACCGCTAACATTAACTTATATGAAAAGACTTAATCTTACTTCCCTATTAGTCCTCCTGTCAGGGCTTTTTCTTGTTATGTTCATGATATCATGCGGCAAAGATGGTGCTGCTGGTCCGGCAGGTCCTGCAGGTCCAAAAGGTGATGACGGCTCCGGCTCCAGTGATGTGATCTATTCCGCATGGCTGAATGTGTCGTATAAGCCTGATACCATACATTTATCAGGTGGTGGTATTGATACGATAGGATTTTATGCCGTTATTGACGCACCTAAACTCACCCTGGCGCTGTTGAGTACCGCAGATGTAAAAGTATACATCAACACTAACGATGTAAGTGATCCTGTCATTTATCCATTGCCTTTTTATGGCATCTCCGGTGTTAACATCGAGGTTTCGGCTAACGAGCAGGAGATACAGTTGTATTCAAATGCAGACTTGAGTACCACATCTGCCAATGGCAAGACGTATCAGCAATACCGCTACATGATCGTACCCGGCAATAACCAGGCAAGATCGGCCGCTGCGGTAAACTGGTCCGATTATACTGCGGTAAAAGCGTATCTCGGGTTAAATGACTAAAAATGAAGAAGCCACCTCATTTATTTACGAGATGGCTTAAACATAAAAGAAGGTGTCTCATATTTTACTTATGAGACACCTTCTTTTTTATGTCGATATCTATGTCAGCTAAAAATCAGTAGAGAGTGTTATCTCCTTATTAGCTGTTATGCCGGCTTGTAACATATCTATTTTGTAATTAGCATATTGTAATGCATCGGCACCTAATAACAGGCGAAGAGGCGGTTCGCTTAGCCTGGAAGTAGCCAGGATTACACCAGCTATCTTTGCAGGATCGCCAGGTTGGTTACCCGGAACGTCTTCCATGTGTTTGCGTCTTTCTTCCTGAATGGCAGTATAAGCTGCGATGGGGTTTTTCGGATGAACAATAGCGCCGGACTTAAGAAAATTAGTGCGCACATACCCCGGTTCAATAATTGTCACATGGATCCCGAATGATTTTACTTCCTGCGCCAGTGCTTCTGACAAGCCTTCCACGGCGAATTTGCTGCCGCAATAAAGTCCCCAGGCTGCACCGGAGATCAGACCGAAAACGGAAGACAAATTGAATATATGGCCGGATCCTGCTGCTCTCATATGTGGTAATATTGCACGGGTTACATTTAACAGGCCAAACACGTTGATATCAAAGATAGCCCGCACTTCATCCGCAGATGTTTCTTCAATACCGCCAATTAAACCGTAACCAGCATTGTTCACCAGTACATCAATGGATTTAAATTGTGCAATTGTCTGTGTTACAGCTTTGCTAACACTCGCCTCATCCGCGACATCAACTTGTAACGGAAGGAACTGAGGGGAAGTAGTATCAATAGCGTTTTTGACTGTTTGAAGATTGCGGCCGGTTACAGCAACGTTATGCCCTTCGGCAAGTAACTGTTTAACTAATTCAAATGCGATTCCCTGTGAACCGCCTGTTATGAACCATGTTTGTCTTTTCGTTCCCATAATTTTTGTTTAAGATTTATGGTACAAAGAAACTTACATTGGCCCGGCAGGCATTTAATCGGATAACAGGAATAGTTGTGAGTTTCAAATATTCATTCAGGCAACCTCTTTCTTTCGGTATTTAGATGGCGATATGCGCTCTTTCCTGTTAAAGAAAGAAGTGAAAGCAGCTTGTTCGGAAAAGCCCAGGGTATAGCTGATAGTGTTGATATCCCAATCTGTTTGTAGCAACAGGACTTTGGCTTCGTAAAGCAATCTGTCCTGTATATGCTCCCTTAATGTTTTCCCTGTCTGATTTTTGACCAATGAATTCAGATAGTTGGGATGCACATGCAATTGATCGGCAAACTCTCCGGCCGTTTTAATTTTCACTATATCATCGGCGGTCTTTACCTGGAAGGTTGATTCCAGCAGTGAAAGAAATCCGTGTATATAACGATAACTTTCAGGAACAGCCACATCGGCGAGGTTTCTTCCAGCTCTCTGGGCTTCCAGTAGGATCATCTGCAAATGCAGGAGTATGGCCTGCTTTTTATCTTCATTATGGCCACGGTCTTCTGTCCATATCAGTTCGAAGTACCCGTTAATATTGGAAGATTGTACATCCGTTAATTGAATGACTGCTTTAGCCGGCTGAAAGTAGGGATAGTTCCTCAATAACTGCAGCAGGTGAGGTTCCTGTTCCAGGTAATCGGGATGGATAAGGCAAAAGTGTCCGCGCGTTTCTGCTGAAGTCGTTTGCCAGGACATGATCTCATCCGGATGCAGGAATGCGATTTCGCCGGCATTCATAGTGTATTGATGCAGCCCTACGGTGAGCACTCCCGTTCCTGACACCATATGAAAGATCTTATAAAACTGCCTTCTGTTCGGGGATATATAATCTTTTACCGGGTAACGCTCTCTGTTTTCTACAACAAAAAGATTGGCATCCGGAGGATACTGCTCCACAGTCAGAAATGGAACTTTAAAATTTACCTCGGTAAATGTTTCCAATCCCAGGCGGGGGATATCTGATCTTTCCATACCCCTAAATTACAAATTTAGGTTAGCACCACCACCACTTTTGGGGATATTGCAAAGTATTGTATTTCAGTACTTTTGAGCGCCTAATGATGTTATCTTATGTGAATGATAACCGGCAGGTACAGGATTGAGCCATATCCAGGAGAAATATTATTACTCAGGCATTGTCCGGGACAGTATAATCAGAGACATACAAAAATTAAAATGATATGGGAAGGGACCATGTAAACAGCAATGACAACGGAAAAGGGGCAGACATATTTAATGATGTACCCGGTATGGTTGAAAAAGTGATACGCAGGCTTGAACAAGGCATAAAAGACATTGAGCAGCATAACAACGGGTACGCAGGTGCTGAAAAGACGGACCTGAGCGGCTTTGATACCACCGAAAAAAGAATAGCTCACCTTAGATCGACGGTAGCCGGTTTTAATGAAAAAAGAGAGCACAGAACATTCAGAACTGCTGATGGCGGCGCTGGCGATCCTAGAAATGCCGATAAGTTTTCAAACTTTTCAAAGGATACGCTGCTGAAAATTGACCGGTTATGTGAGATCAATTTTCTGCAGGATACATATGCACTCAGTAAGATGAAAAACTCGGATTGGAATGCTGTAGCGCATTGCAGGAAGTTCCGGAATGGAGAACACGTGCTGGAACATACTTTCGATAATATGGCATTCAACGCACGGCGGGAATCGCTGGAAGCAGGCGATAAAAAACTTGTAAGCAAGTTTGATAAATGGCATAGTGAGGCAGAAGAGTTGCTCTTCGAAACTTTTGAAGAATTGACAGCCGTTGTGGAACATTTCTATAGCGTTAAAAATAGTATGCTAAGAAAGAGAAAAGGTGAGTTTACCCCGAATCTTCCTAAACCGTTTAATAATGGATATGATTCAAAGAACCAGAAACCTGACAATGGACGGCAGGCAAAGCTGAAGGCAATGGGTAGAGGATAATAAATGAATAACGCCATATATGCAGGTTGATTTTTTTGGATTAATTTGTTCGGCAGATGGGTGGTGGCAGTAGTATAGACCACGCCTGTTCTATTGAAATAATTAATCCGCATTATGGTTAAAAACTTACTTTTTTTACTGGCGTTCGTATGCGTTGAAGCTACGACCTATGCACAGGAATCTTATGACTGGCATGAGGCCCGATGGGCGATAGGTATTTGTGAGCCGGATACCGGTCATATTTTTCATCGTTTACCGGCAAGGCTTGAAGCAAAGGTGACTGCTGGTGTATGGAGGCAATCAACACAGAGCGCCGGTGAATATCTTCATTTCAAAACTACCGCCCGCAATTTTGTTATAAGATATACGGTCGCGGGGAAAAATTATGCGATGCCTCATATGCCTGCTACTGGCATGAGCGGGGTAGACCTGTTCGGAAAAGATGTACATGGTGGATGGAACTGGTCGCCGCCCAGGAAATATTCTTTCGGCGATACCTGTGTTTATGAATATCGCGATCTTAGTATGGATGCAGGCGGCCTGGCTGATTTCTACCTGTACCTGCCATTATATGCCGAATTGCGGTGGATCACTGTAGGTGTGCCGGAAGGACAAAAATTTGAATACAGTAAGCCGGACAAGGATAAACCTATTGTAGCATACGGTACGTCTATCATGCAGGGCGCAGTCGCCTCAAGGGCGGGAATGGCATGGACGAATATACTGGAGAGGAATATAAGCAGGAAAGTGATTAACCTCGGCTTTAGCGGGAATGGTCGTTTTGACGCCCCTGTCTTTGATATAATGGCCGGTGTGGATGCGAAACTTTATATACTGGATTGTATGCCCAATCTCGTAAATAAGAAGACCTTTCCGGCAGATACAGTACGGACGCGTCTGATATATGGAATAAATAAGCTGCGTGCGCAACATCCTGATGTGCCCATTTTATTGGCAGAACATGCTGCAGGTAACATGCCTTTGGGGATGGATACAGCATCTATCAACGCATATCATGAGGCTAGCAATACCATCACTGAAATATTTAATGGATTGAAGAGAGATGGTATAAAGGAGCTTTATATGTTAACAGAAAAAGAGATCAACTTTGATGTTAACAGTACCACCGACGGCACACATCCCGACGATTATGGTATGGTACAATATGCAGTGGCTTATGAAAAGAAGATCCGTGAGATTTTACATGAACCAAAGGGAGAGCTATCAACACAATCTCCTGTAGAACAATACCGGGATGGCTTTGACTGGAGAAAGAGGCATGAGGATATCATCTCTAATATTGAGAAAACCAATCCACAGGTCATTATCTTCGCCAATTCAATTATTAACTATTGGGGCGGAGAACCTAAAGCAGAAAAAGTAGCCGGTCGGGGAGAAGCTGCCTGGCAGCAATATATGGTGCCCCTACATGCGCAGAATGCGGGCTTTGGCTGGGATAGAATAGAAAACGTACTCTGGCGGGTGTATCATGGAGAACTGGACCATTTTAAGGGCAATAAGATCGTTATTATGATCGGTACCAATAACCTCGGGCTGAACAAGGACGAAGAGATCATTAAAGGGCTTACCTTTCTTGTACAACAGGTGAGGTACAGGAAACCAACGGCCACTATTTTACTGGGCGGCATCCTGCCACGCGGTGATATGATGCAGCGGGTATTGAAACTAAACCCGAAAATGAAGGTGATGGCAGCGGCAAACGGATGTAAGTTTTTTGATCTTTCTAAAAGCTTCATGAATGGTAGCGCACTGAATGATGCGTTGTTCACAGGAGATAGATTACATCCAAATGAAAGAGGGTACCAGGTATTAGGTGAGCAATTGAACGCGGTGCTGAAAAAATAGATTGTACCATAGCGGATATAAAAAGGACAGCAGTTTTATAACCGGCTGTCCTTTTTTTATTAGACGGTGTGATGATCAGTAGATGCTTCTGAAGATATGCTCAGCCATCATAACGGCAGTCACATTAGGAGGTGCCGAAACTATAACCGGCATAATTGAAGCGTCAATAACACGTAACCCCTGGATACCGTATACGCTTCCCCATCCATCCACTACTGCGGAAGGATCGTTTTCCAGTCCCATTGGGACAGTGGATGTAGGATGCTGATAACCGTCAATCTGCTCGCATATGGCCTTTGTTAACTCGACATCGTTATTGACTGACTCACCCGGGAACATTTCACGCTGTTTTACCGACCCGAATAAGGCATCAAGACCGATGCTTCTGGATATCTTCACAGCTTCCACCATTCGGTTCAGATCTGACGGTGCTTTAAGCATATTATATACAATGGTCGGTGCATCAAGAGGGTCAGTACTTTTCAGGCTGACAAAACCTGTAGATTCAGGAGTAGTAACAGCACAAGCTAATACAATGGCGCCACCGGTTTCAGTCAGTGCAGGATCAAAAAGATGGGTCGCGGAAACATGGATGTCAAGTTCTCCCTCTGGTGCATCCTTACTGCGTGTCCATAGAATTGCTCCTGCTGCAGGGCTCATGGCGTTGGCCTCTTTCTTTAATTCGTATACGTTGTAGTAAAAAGGGTGTTCGTACAGCTTTTTACCAACAGGAAGGTCTTTGACAACATCAATGCCAAGTGCCTGCAGATCATCTTTCGGGCCGATACCTGAACGCATCAGAATTGCCGGACTGCCAAATGCACCGGCTGAAAGGATGATCTCTCTTCCACGATATTCACTGCCATTCGCAGTAATGACACCGTATGCGCGCTTCTTTTCAATAAGTACACGATCAATTGTTTGTTCGCCTATAATGGTGAGGTTCGGCCGTTTACGAACATCGGCGTTGAGGTAAGTCATCCCTGTATTTTGGCGAACGCCATGTAATACATTAAGTGGATATGGGCTCACACCATCCTGTTCATAACCATTAAAATCTTCCACACGATTAAACCCCTCGTTTACAGTACCGGCCACGAAGGCGCGCAGTGCAGGTGTCAGTTCTTCAGAAGGGACCTGCCGGATAGGGAACAAACCTTTACGTCCGCGTATCGAGTCCTGGCCATCGGCAGTATGCTCAAGCAATTTGTAGGTTTCAATCACCTTTTCCCATGCCCAGTTATTTAAACCAAGCTTTACCCATTTATCAAAATCTGCCTTGCGTGCCCGGATAGCTACCGCTGCGTTAACACCCGAACTGCCTCCAAGCACCTTGCCACGGAAAGCATGTATTTTACGGCCGGCAATACCCGTGTCTCCGAAATATCCCCAGTCATGCTGTGCATCGCCGGTCACGTGGTCCGCCTTTGCGATCACTTCCGGATAAGCGTCAGGAGCATAGGCTTTCCCTCCCTCTAATAATAAAACATTCCTTGAGTTGTCCTCTGAAAGACGACTCGCCATAGCCGCTCCGGCCGATCCTCCACCAACGATGATCACATCGTATAGCAATGCTGAATTGTTTTCCATAAATTTTTCGGTTTGTATACGTTGATCAAATTTTGACTAACCCGGACTTCGCCGCAAAGTCTGCCATATTACTTAATGCCTCTTGCGAAGCTTTACTGCTGATGTCCATGAAAGGCCAGACATGTAATTCACCTTTAAACAACATTAAATCCGCCTGCACATTACATTCCAGTAAGCGTTTTTGAAGGTTAACGGAGTCATCTTCCAAAATTTCGGAAGTACCGCATAATATCAGCACTGGCCCCAACCCCCGGAAGTCGCCGTTAACGGGTGACAACATAGGGATCGAAAGGTCCTGGCCCGGGGCATATGCTCTTGCACATTGCTGTAAGTATGCTTGCGATAATACGGTGTCTGCCTTTTTATTTCGGTTATAACTTGGGTTGATACATCCGAGATCGACCCAGGGGGAAATGACTATTGTATATTTTGCCGGCGGGCGGTTTAGCGCCTTAAGCTTGAGCTGCGTCGCCATAGTAATATTACCACCTGCACTATCACCAATGATGCTGAATTTAACGCAGATATTTTCATCCTGTACCGCATTGATGACGGTCACGCAATCGTCAATACCTGCCGGGAACGGATTTTCAGGAGCCAGACGATAGTCGATCATCAACACTCTGCGGTTCAACTTCCGGGCGATGTGGCTTACCATAGGAGCGTGTGAATTGATGGAACCGTAGATAAATCCTCCGCCATGAATAAAAAATACGATATCGTCTTCCGGAGCGTCGGCCGGCGAAAACCATGCGCATGGAACGCCTGCAATATTCAGGTTTCTGCGGGTGATGTTATCTGCAACAGCATAGCTGTTGCCAATAGTTTCAAAGCCTTTACGTTCTTCCTTCAATTTGTTCATTGGTGTCAAACTTTTATGACACAAAAGTCTTAGATATGGCTATGAAAAAAATTAAGAAATCTTAATTTTTAACAAAAGTTCCAGGCTAACATTTGTAACTTTTAGTTATGAATAATCCAGAAATGCAATACGATAATATCTTACAGAATATAAGGCGCTACGTGCTGATGACGCCGGATCAGGAAGATGCTTTTTGCTCATTGCTGACGATCAAAAAATTAAAAAGAAAAGAATTTCTCCTGCGGGAAGGGGATGTTTGTACAGATGAATTTTTTGTTAACAAAGGTTGCCTCAGAGAATATTATGTAGATAAGAAAGGGCTTGAGCATAACCTGTATTTTGCAATAGAGGATTGGTGGATATCGGACCTGTATAGCCGTACGCAGATGGCCCCTACTTATTGTAATATAGTAGCGCTGGAAAATTCAGAACTGGTAAAGATAAGTCATCAGGCATTGGAGGGATTTATGGAAGAAGTACCCAAGCTTGAACGGTTCTTCAGACTTTCTTATGAACGTTCCCTGGTGAACCAGCATCTTAAGAACCTTCAGATGTTATACATGAGTGCAGAGGAACGCTACGTTCATTTCAGAGAACGGTTTCCTAAACTGGCAGACCGTATTCCGCAAAAACATATAGCTACCTTTTTGGGTTTAACTCCTGAGTTTTTTAATACTGTACATGCAAAAGTGTTACGCTCGAAACGGAAAACAACCAGTCCGAAAGCGTAAACAGAATTGAGTGTAGTCCGGAAAGCCGTCCCATAATCGCTTATGAGACGGCTTTCGTTTTAGGATGCTTTATGTAGCACAATTAGAGAGAGGGCATGATCACTTGTTATATTCAGCCAGGAAAGTAGGCAGGCCCCAGCTTGCGCTTAATGCACCGTAAACGCCGCCAGCTTCAGGACGTGAGTTGTCTGCCAGCATTTCCATTAATACGGCTGTAAAACTTACAGGAATTGCACCGGCCTGTACCAGGCGTTGTAAAGCCCATCTTTCGATGTCTGCGCTCTGGCTGCCTGAAATATCCATCACAGTATAAACCTGGTAACCGGCTTCACGCAGTGAGAGTGACGGGAACATAGCGCATACCTCTAATGTGATACCACCGAGGATAATGTGGGTCTTGCCTGATTCCTCGATCATTTTCCGGATAGTCGGCTCCTGCCAAACATCAATAATGGTTCTGTCTACGTGTTTTACGTCAGGCAGTGCATCAGCCAGATCTTTATTGATCGGACCAAAACCACCAAGACTTTGCATAGTAACAATAGTAGGAACATTCAACACCTTTAAGGCATTTGCAAAAGCAACAACATTGTTCTTAATAGTTAACGGCTCGATAGTTTTGCAGTTCATTAATAAGCCTGGCTGGTGGTCGATCAGAATTACCAGTGAATTGTCTGCAGTAAGCTTTGAAGGTTGTGTGTTCATCTTGTTTTGATTTATGTGATGATTTAAGTTTCAATTTTCAACACAACAAAACTCTTCTTTCTTCAGGCTAAAAAAATTAAGATATCTTATTTTTCTCCACACTTTGGGTCCATCGGCAATTATTCTTTTCTCCTTTCTAAAACTTAAGAAATCTTAATCTCCGTCTTTTGCTAAAAGCTGACTTTTGCACTATAAGCTGAACGCCCTGTGACGCCTGACCACAAATAATATCTGCGATCCGATTATCAAGCAAGCCGTGGCAATACCACATACCGATATGAATATTAATGTACAATTACACAAAAGCCTCCGGGCGTTATCCCTGTTGCTGATCTTCGTATTTGGATTAACCGATCATGCGTTTTCTCAGACGAAGGATTCAGTAGGGACCGGTTATATGCCTGATGCCGCTGAAGAGTATTGGCCAGCGCTTAAAAGTGAAGATGCCGGTAAACCTAATGATGTGTTCTCGCGGCTGGGACATATTCCTATACATAACAACAAAGGCTTTGTCAGTCTTGGAGGCTCTTTAAGGGAGGTATATGAGCGGTTCAATAATTATCTCTGGGGGATCGGGCCGCAGGATAATAATGGTTACCTGTTGCATCGGATCTTATTACATGCTGATGTTCGCTATAACAAACACTTCAGGGTGTTTGGAGAACTTGAGTCAAGTTTCCAGAGTGACCGGAATGGCGGGCCAAGACCGGTTCAGGATGTTAATAAACTGGCGCTGACAGAGCTGTTTGCTGAATATGCCACCGAAACAGGAGATCAGACGGTGCTCAAGTTTAGGATCGGCGAGCAGGTACTGCATTACGGTGTAGGCAGTCTGCTTGATATTCGAGATGCAAATGTTCATCGTTCATTTGTTGGAGGGAAAGCCATTATCGAAAGAGGGAATGACAAACTGGATGTTTTTGCTATGGAATTGGTAACGACAAATGAAGGTTTTTTTGATGATCAGATCGATCCTTCCCAGAAGATAGCAGGGGCCTGGTTCACTCATACCTATAGAGGGTCCTGGCTTCGTAAAATAGACCTGTTTTATCTTTTACGGACAGGCGCACAGCTACGTTTACACAGGGCGCCGGTGAGGAGAAAAGGAATACGATCGGTACGGGCCTGACTTTCGATAAGAATGGATGGTCGGCGTATACGGAAGGAGACCTCCAACTCGGTAAATTCAATGGGAGCAATATCACTGCCTGGAAGTTAACACAAACATTGGGTTACCAGTTTTCCAGCAAGGGGCTCAAACCTAATGTTTCGTTGCAGTCAGCCGTTTCAAGTGGTGATAAGAACGCTTCAGGACCTTCACTGCAAACATTTAACCCGATCTACCCCAAAGCCATTTACTACGGATTTATTGATAACGCAGGCGCCGCAAACCTTATTCTCATGCACCTGAGAACGGGGATACAGCCCTGCACACAGGTTAATGTGACAGGTGGTTATTACCGGTTTTGGAGAACATCCTCGGGCGATGGGATCTACGGTCCTGGTGGCGGATATTTCTTACCAGCATCGAACAAGGAACGTTCTGTAGGGCAAATGTTCGAACTGCTGACAGGCTATCAGCATAGTGCAAGGTTCAGGCTTACAGCTATCGGGACCTATTATCAGCGGGGCGCTTTTTTGAAAGCGATTCCGGTAACAGCACATAACATATGGTATACCGGGTTAAACGCGACCCTGCATTTTTAAATGAACAGATCATCATTTATCATATCACCTAATAACTACAAATATGCTTAATGTAATGTTATCTGATCTCAAGAGATCAAGGATCGTGGAGCTTGCCCAAACAGGAAATGCATCTTTTTCCGCTTTTAGAGCTAACAGAACTGAATACGCGGGGTTATTAAGCCCGATCATGGGCTTTGACGATTTTCGCCTCAGTAGCGACGTATTTGGCCCGCATCAGCATCGTCACATGTCGGCACTGAGTTATCTGTTTGATGATTCCGCACCGTATCATAATCAGGATTCCATCGGAACGGACCTAACGATCACTACCGGTAGTTTGCTATGGACCTGGGCCGGTAGTGGCGTGACACACCATGAATATCCCGAAACCGCAAATACGAACATTCACGGCCTCCAGTTGTTCCTGGAGATCCCTGCCGAAACACGTAATCTGCCGCCAAGAAGTATTTTGATCCCGGCCGGACAAATGCCACAGAAAGAAGCCGATGGTGTTAAAGTGAAAGTGGTATTAGGATCGGCAGCAGGCATGGTGAACGAAACACCGACACCGGAAAATATTACCTTTCTGGATCTCAATATAGCTGCAGGTAAAACTTTCGCACATCTGCTGCCAGCTGGCTGGAATGGTACTATCTACCTGCTATCAGGCTCACTTCATGTAGAAGCTTCTTCTGAAAGCTTTTCAATGGATGGCCATGAAACAGTCGCCATAGGTTTATCTGCTGAAGATGCTCAAGTTGTTTTAAGGGCCTATACCGATTGTCACTTATTGTTTATCAGTGGTGTTCCTGTTGTGTCAGCATAAGTGGCTGGCAAATTAAAGCGGCTGCCAACCTGGTGACCGCTTTAACCTTCTTCCGGTTAATTACTTCACACTTAGTGGATAAGAAATATGTCGTCACAGAAAAATTAAGGTACCTTAATTTTTTATGTTGTTCAAGATCATGAACTTTATTGTAACCCAATAAAGCTGCTTGAATATGGATTTTGAACGTTTTCTTTCGACCATACGCCGACATGCACAACTTTCTGAGTCAGAGGAAACGAGACTCTGCTCTTTATTAAGCATTAAGACGCTAAAGCGTAAGGAATTACTGGTACGCGCGGGAGATGATGGCCGCCATGAATATTTTGTAAATAAAGGCTGTTTAAGGACCTATTACATTGACGAGAAAGGAGTGGAGCATAACACTTACTTCGCAATAGAGGGTTACTGGGTATCCGATATTTACAGCAGGACATTTAACGCTCCGGCACTTTGTAATATCGTTGCGCTGGAAGACTGCGAGTTAGTGCATATATCCAACATGGCATTAGAATGCTTTTTGAAAGATGTGCCAGGGCTTGAACGCTTTTTCCGCATCTCATATCAGAATTCCCTTGCAACGGTCCACCTCAAACAGATACAGTTGTTGTCGATGAGTGGTTGTGAACGGTATAATTATTTCAGGGCAAAATATCCGGAACTGGACATGCGCATCCCGCAAAAGCACATCGCCAGCTACCTGGGTTTCACGCCTGAGTTTTTCAATACGGTCCGTTCAAAGGCGATACGGGATAATAGTAGCAAAACCCCGCGTCTCTTATAAATATTAAGCGATTTCGTATTTTACAATTTCAAAGTATTGTCATGACCACCCCCACAGGAGTTACCACCCGCAAAAGCCAATATTCCGTAAAGGAAACGATAGACCACTTACAGGTCGCGCTGGAACAACATAATGTCACTATATATGCCAGAATAGATCAGCAACAGGAGCTGCAAAAGGTCGGACTGGTGATTCCTCCTTTAGAGTTTTTGTTATTCGGTAACCCCGCAGCCGGGGGACAGGTAATGGTCGAAAACCCTATGGCTTCGCTCGATCTGCCGCTGAAGGTGATAGCCTGGGAGGATGAACAGCAAACGGTTTATATAGCGTATAACAGTTCCGGATATATTAAAGACAGGTATTCTTTATCTGCTGGTGTAGCTGCACGGTTAGATCTTGATCTTTTGATATCTAAAGTATTACCCTAAATTAAAACTTACTTAAATTCTGGATAATAGGAAGGAAGATTACAATCTGAATGTCAGATATTTAGGTTTTGTCGATACCCTAAAATGATAAAAGAACTTCCCATTCAGTTGTGAACCACGTCCGATTCATATGTTAATAAAACATAATTACATATATTTGCATATGTTTTGTTAAAGGGACGATCACCGTATATAACGGGAAGGTATTGTATAATAACGCTTTACGTACTACTCCTTGCTATAGCCTTGATACCTCATTGAAATTATAACTCAGGCAGAATTTATCAGTATTCATTGATCAGCTTCAGGAAAAGAACCCGGGACCCAAATAATACCCTGCTTTCACATAACTGCATCCTGAAAAAATGGAACGCTCTGCTGTTAAAAGCTGTTACCTGATTCAGAAAATATTAATCATTCGATATTGAAAATCCGTCTTGTGAAAACTTTCGGATTTGCCTATGAAAAAGAAATTACCCCTTTTCGGGTTGTTAGCCGTGTTGCTGACATCCTGTTTTAAAGAAGTTGGGGGACCCGTTGCCATTGATTTTGTATATAATCTTGCAGATAGTTCGTTTACGGTTCCTGCTAATGTGAATTTCATCAATCGATGCACTGGTGCTACCAATTACGTTTGGACATTTGATGGTGGAGAACCTGCATTTTCTGATTACGAAAATCAGAAGTATGAATAGATCATTATTACCCCGGCTGCTGTCGCTTATGCTGCTCTTGCTGTGTTTTACACGTGCAGGTGCACAGCAGATAGATCTTGAGCATATCGGAGATATTTTCGGGAAAGGAAAGCCATTTAAATTTGGTGGTGGTCTTAGTGCTAACTCTATTTTTAATACCGGAAATTCGCAGGCCATAAGATCTCCGTTTACCTGGTACCTTAACGGTAGCCTCAACTTAAATGTGGTAGGGCAGTTTAATTTACCATTCTCCTTTAATCTGACCAATGCCGGTGTCGGGTATAGTTATCCTACCAAACCTAACAGATTAAGCTTGCATCCCACATATAAAGGCGTTACAGCACACCTGGGTGATGTAGCTATGAGCTTTTCCCCTTATACCCTCAACGGGTATCAGTTTACAGGAGTGGGTATCGATATCAATACATCGAAAATGTGGGCTGTTAGTGGCATGTATGGACGGCTTAATAACGCCGTGGAATTTGACAGCATCAACATGAACGGTACCAGCGCTTACCGCAGGATGGGATATGGTTTAAAGGCCAATCTTCAGCAGGAAAAGTTCGGACTGGGCTTCATTGTATTCCATGCAAAAGATGACGAAAATTCGCTTCTTCACAGACCGGATACATTGGGCATTTTCCCGCAAGCCAATATTGTTATAAGTGTAAATGCAAATGTGCGCCCTGCGAAGGGACTGGAGTTTGCCATGGAGTATGCCAACAGTGCGCTTACCCTCGATAAGAGAGATGCCAGCATTACCCGTGAGCGGCATGGCATGATCCTTCCCTGGTTTATGGACATGGCCAGAAACACCTATTTCTATAAGGCGTTAAAAGGCAATATGAACTATACCATCGGGAAAAGTACCGTGGGTATAGGTTACGAAAGTATTGACCCTGGCTATCGTACGCTGGGAAGTTATTTTATGAATAATGACCTGGAGAATATCACCTTCAACTATGCTTTACAGTTTCTTAAAGATAAAGCGCATGTGGCCATGAACATCGGCTACCAGCGTGATGACCTCAATCACAGCAAAACCGGTTCTACCAATAGGATGGTGGGATCACTGAACCTTAGTTATGCGCCGCTGCAAAACCTGAATACCAATTTTTCATATTCCAGTTTCCAGACATTTATGCACATCAAATCACAGTTTGATTACATCAATGCACCGGATCCTAATATACTAAATATGGATACGCTGAATTTTAAACAGATCTCACAGAATTTCAGCTTCAGTACCAATTATAGTTTTGGAAAGAATAAGGAAAGAAAGCACCTGATCAGTTTAAATCTTAGTATGCAGGACGCGGCGGACTTTCAGAATAATGTGGTGAGGAAGGGAAATGAATCCGGATTTTATAATGGCAGCACTGCCTATACATTGATGCTTGTACCAAGACAGATCAGCATCACCAGTGCATTCAATGTTAGCTACAACACCATCGGTAGGAATGATTTTCTGACGTTGGGACCTACGTTGGGCGCCAATGCAAAACTCTTCAATAAAAAATTAACAACAGGTTTCAGTACCTCGTATAATGCCAGCCTCTCTGAAAACCAGAACACAAAGGTGTTGAACCTTCGTATGAACACTGGCTACCTGATGATGAAAAGTCATAACCTGAGCCTCAGTGCCATGCAGCAGATGCGCTGGGCACGTGATACTGAAACCAATAACCTGACTGTTACCCTCGGGTATAATTATAGTTTTTAGCCTGATCTCCAATGAAGAAACGATATCTACTGAAAGTAATACAGATCCTCCTGCCGGTGGCATTTTTATTGACCACTGTGAGGCTACAGGCTGCCATCGTGAACGAAGATTCTATCATTGCCGCACCGGTGATGCCGGTGCCGGCTACTGCCATGTCTCCTGCACAGGAGCGAAGTTTTCCGGGTGCAGATGCGCTGTTGAATAAGTACATGTCCGCCACTACAGGTAACGTGTTTTCTGAAGAATGGCTGGAACAAAAATATACATCCGGTGCAGACAGCAACGTCTATCGTGATCAGGCGAAGGCCGAGATCATGAAAGTGGAAAACACTAACAGGTACGTTACCGCCCTGATGCCCGATGATCTTAATGAATTGCCTATCGGTCTTAGTAAAACCGTTGGTAATATGAAAGTGACCATCGCTATCAGTAAAGCCGTCTTTCATGCCGACTATGCGGAGCTGACGGTATTTGCGAAGGTGAATATTCCTGAAGCACCCAATGAAATATTCTTCGGGATGAAGGGCATCAAATTGTCCTACAAAGGTGGTATCATCGGCGATGCCAAATTGGTATTGTTGGGAGATCTTCCCATACGCCTCGGTGGCGGCACATCCGCGCTGATACTGAAAGGTGCGCTGGATATGGCCACCGGCAATGCACAGGAGCTTACCTATGTGAATATGGACTGTAACGGCTTCAAAGAGCTGGGACTGGCCGCTGATCTCGTTTTTCCGCGTACAATGATGGTACCGCTGAAAGCAAATGGAGAGCGTGAAGAAGATCCTGATGTACTTGTAAAGGCAGGCTTTAAAACCGTAGTAGCCAGCTGGAATGATATCCTTGTGGGGGTTAGTTTGCCAGCCTTCGAGATCGCTCCGCTGAAAGGTATCGGTTTTCAGATAGGTAAAGCCATATTTGATGCGAGCGATGTGCGCAATGCACCTGAAATTGTATACCCTACAGGATACGAAGCCAGGTATATGTCTGCCGATAATCCTAAACTGTGGCGTGGCGTATATGTAGCCGACCTCGTAGTCACGCTGCCATCACAGTTTTCCAAACGTAACGGCGACAGTCGTGTATCGTTTGGTGCTAATAACATGATCATCGATAATAACGGGATCACAGGACTGTTCTTCGGTAACAACATCTTACCCGATGGTTCTGCCAGTGGGTGGAAGTTCACGGTAGACAGGATGGATATCGGACTGGAGGCTAATCGCCTGGTGTCTGCAGGCTTCCAGGGAGCGGTTTATCTACCGGTGAGCAGTGACCCGATAGGGTATAGTGCTGTTATCACTGCCGACAATGAATATTTACTGCAACTGAAAACCCTCAATACTTTTAAGTTCGATCTGTGGCAGGCGAAAGCGCAGCTGGCGCCCAATTCATGGATACAGTTGAAACTGGCCGATGGTAAATTCCAGTCGGAAGCCATGCTTACAGGAAGTATGGGCGTAACGGCCACCGGCAATAGTACTGATACTTCCGCAGGAAAGGCTGTAGCTAATTTTAAAGGGATACAGTTCCAGAACCTGCATCTGCAAACACAGGCGCCTTTCTTTACTGCCGCCTACTTTGGTTATAAGGATGAAGGTAAGATGTCCAACTTCCCCGTAAGCATCAATGAGATTGCGCTTACTGCGATAGACAAATCTGCCACACTATATTTCGGTCTGCAGCTGAACCTGATGGAGAAAACTATCACCGGTGGTACGCGTATCGGCTTGCAGGGTAAGTTTGAAGAGAAGGAAGGATGGCAGTCGTGGCAGTTTGATAAACTGGTATTATCTACCATTGCCATCGACACAAAGATCTCTGACGCAATCAAAATAAAAGGAACGCTCAACATCCTGCGTGATGACCCTATATATGGAGATGGCATTGCCGGCTCTCTTAACGCGGGTTTCATGGGAGATAAGATAAAGGTGCAGGCACGTGCCATGTTCGGTTCTAAAGATTACCGTTATTGGTTTGTAGATGCCAAAGCCGATTTTGGTGCAGGTATCACCATTATCCCGCCATTTACATTACAGGGTTTCGGTGGTGGTGCTTACTATCACATGAAAAAGCAGGGTATCGATATGCTGGCCTCTCCAAGTGGTGTAACCTATGTGCCGGATGATAATACTGCATTGGGCGTCAAGGCGGCAATCCTCTTTGCTGTGCCTAAAAAGCAAACTGTAAATGGTGAAGTGTCCTTTGAGGTGGCCTTCAACAACAGCGGTGGTGTTAATTATATGGGCTTCTTTGGTTATGCCAAATTCCTGGGTGCTATCCCTGGTTTAGAAAATGTATCTGATGCGGTAGGTAAACAATTTGGTAAACTGGCCGAGCTGGAAAAGAAAGCCATCGATAAACTGGGCGGGGACGCTAAGTTGCTGGAGAAGCTGAAGGTCAGCGATCCAAGTACTGCTGCCGCAAACCTGATGGGTGAAACACGTGATGTAGGCAGTGGCTTGTCTGCTTATGTTGGTATACAATATGACTTTACGCAATCTACTTTCCACTCAACCTTTGATTTCTATGTAAATGCCTATGGCATCATACAGGGTATCGGGCAGAATGGACGTGCGGGCTGGGGTGTGCTGCATATCGGACCTGACTCCTGGTATTTCCATATGGGTACTCCTACAGACCCGATGGGTATCAAATTCGGTGTGGGTAGCATATCAGTAAAAACGTCTTCTTACCTGATGTTTGGTGACAAGATACCCGGATCACCGCCACCACCACAGGAGGTGGCCGATATCCTCGGTATGGATATACAGGAACTCGATTATATGCGGGACCTGAACGCGTTGGGTGAGGGCAAGGGATTTGCTTTCGGGGCCAGGCTTTCAGTAGAAACCGGCGACCTTACCTTCCTGATATTGTACGCCAACTTCAAGGCCGGTGTAGGATTCGATATCATGTTGAAAGACTACGGACAGGAGACACATTGTAAAGGCAGTAATGATCCTATTGGTATCAATGGATGGTATGCGAATGGTCAGAGTTATGTGTATCTGCAAGGCGAGGTTGGTGTGAAAGTAAATTTGATGTTCATCAAAGGACGATTCCCGATTATTTCAGGGGCTGCAGCGGTGCTGATGCAGGCCAAGTTGCCAAACCCGACGTGGCTGCGTGGTTATATGGCCCTGAAGTTCAGTATCCTTGGTGGTTTGGTGAATGGTAATATGCGTATGAAGATAACCCTCGGCAGTGAGTGTGAAATAGAGAACGGTAGCAGTCCTGTTGATGTGAAGATCATCGGTGATGTTTCACCTGCTAAAGGAAGTACGAATGTAGATGTGTTCGCGGCGCCTACAGCTGCATTTAACATGAAAATAAATAAACCTTTTGATGTTGAAGATGACAATGGTGTAAAAACCTTCCGTGCCAAACTGGATACCTTCCTGGTCACAGATAATGGCCAGGCTATACCTGGTAAGCTGCAATGGAATGCCAATGAAGATGGTGTCAGCTTCTATTCAAAAGAAGTCCTTCCGCCGAAGAAAACCCTGAAAGCAAAAGTGAGCGTGACTTTTGAAGAGTTGGTAAATGGTAACTGGCAGGTTGTATATGTAAATGGTGCGAAGAGTCAGGAAACAGAAGAACGTGACTTTACCACCGGCACAGCGCCGGACTATATCCCGATGCAGAATATTCAATATGCTTACCCGGTTGTAACCCAGCAGAACTATTTCCCGGGCGAATCGGATAAAGGTTATGTATTGCTGAAACGTGGTCAGAGCTATCTCTTTGATCCACGATGGAAATATAAAATACAGTTCCATACAGACGGAGCTGCAGATAATAAGCTGGATATGCAATATGACATAGCCTCCCAGCAATTGAGCTATGCACTGCCTAAACTTAATACCATTACGACCTATGCATTTGACGTCGTGGCTATTCCGCCGGGAGGTAGTGATGATGGAACTACCATAGCTGCATATAGCAGTGAGAATAACGCAGAAGGTGGTGATTACGCTGTGAAGAGCAGCAAGGCGCAAGACGTAAGCAGGGGAGATGTTACCAAGTCACTCCTCAACTACAGCTTCCATGCCAGCAAGTACAAAACATTTGCGGAAAAGATGGGAAGTATAAAGGTGCAGTCAGGTGTAGCCACGCTGGTGGCACAGGAATCTATCACACTACAGGCAAGTGTGAACGCATATGAGGTCTTCGATATTTCAGAGCTGGAAGGAACTATGTATACTGACAGCAAGCCATTGGTAATGGTTACGGCCATGCAGGATAACAGCTACTTCCAGGAAGATATCAATCCACATATGTATGCAAACTATCCTTTGTTCGATAATATTTATCTCAGCAACAGGGATACCAGTATCTACGGTGTACCGCCTATGCGTGCGATGCCGGTGAATGATCAGTACCTGCTGGATGCCCGCCAGGGTGAAGGCATAAGCGCATGGCTGAAAACAAGGTTGCCATATGAGTATCATGCGGAGGTATTGTTTAAAAAGGATTTTGTGAACCTGCATTATGAAGTGTCCAACCACTATGTGGAGGCCACTGATAAGGCAGCCTACGGGTCTTTCCTGGAGACGATATTCCCATTCATCCCTTACGGAAAATACAATGTGAAGTACCAGTATGTGCTACCGGGTGGACAATCAGGTACCAGCGGTATTGTTGCATATCCTAACCCATTAAGATAAAACAGGCAGTATGTTAAGAATATTGAAGATAATAGTGATGATAAGCGCAGGCATGTGTTGCTTCGGTAGTTTACATGCGCAGGCCGGAAAAGATAAACAGCCCGTTAAGGAGAAGCCGGCCATCCGTGTGTTGGCCAGGGCTACGGCCGACAGGATCCTGCTGCGTTGGGCGGTAACAACACCTGCGGCCTGGAAATTCACTAACGGGTATGGTTTTGAGATCACTCGTTTTACCATCATGCGCGATGGTAAAACGCTGCCGGTAGTAACAAGAAAAGTATTGAATGCGACGCCGATAAAACCCGCACCATTAGAGCGTTGGGAGCAGATCGTTCAGCATGACAGCTATGCGGCAGTGATAGCACAGGCACTCTATGGTAAAGACTTTGAGGTAAGCGGAAAGACTGATAAGAGCATTGCTTCCATGATCAGTCAAACAAATGAGATCACGCAACGTTATGCGATGTCTTTGTATGCGGCAGATAACAGCTTTGCTGCGGCAAAGATGGCGGGATGGGCATGGGAAGATACCACCGCCGTGCAAAATGAGAAATATCTATATCGTATACGTACACTGGGACCTGTTACTACTATGCGCGTCGATTCATCCGGTGCACTGATAGGCCTGAAAGATTATCAGCCTTTACCTGTACCTGCTGTGCCGGCATTTATAAGCGGCAACAAAAGTGTGTTACTGAGCTGGCGTCAGCAGATCGTTAGTAGTGATTATACATCCTGGTACGTGGAGAAGTCTGCCGACAATGGACTGAATTACACGAAGACGACGGGTTTACCAGTTACCAATATTAATCAGAAAGATAATAAAGCCAGTACCACCTGGCTCACTGATTCTTTAAAGGACAATAACACCACTTATCTGTACCGCCTGCGCGGTGTTACGCCCTTTGGTGAAACAGGGCCGCCATCATTACCTGTCAAAGTAAAAGGGCAGGAGCTCCTGGAATATGTACCGCATATCCGCAGAAATGAAATTGATGAAAAGGGCGGGATGACCATGACCTGGGAGTTTGATCAGCAGGGCAATGATAAGATCAAAGGCTTTGCACTCAATCAGGCAGAGAAAGAAGCAGGACCTTATAAAGTAGTGATGGAGAACATTCCTGCTGACAGTCGTGAATTGAAGTATGATAAATTATTTCCTACCAACTATTTCACGATCACCGCAGTAGCCAAAGAAGGGAAGTCCTCTTTGTCTTTCCCTGTGCTGGTGCAGCCGGTGGATTCAACTCCACCTGCGGCACCGGTGGGTGTGCAGGCAGTGATAGACAGTGCAGGGAAAGTGACTATCACCTGGGAAAGAAATAAAGAAACAGATATGCTGGGATATAAAGTATTCCGTGCGCATGTAGGTGGGCATGAAATGTCGCCAATAACTGATACCGTGATATTCGCCAACAGCTTTAAAGATTCCGTTGTCATTAAATCCCTTAATAGCAAGGTATACTATGCAGTTACCGCATTTGACAAACGTTATAATCAATCTGCTTTTTCACAGGTCATTACTGTAAAGAAGCCGGATGTGGTCCCGCCGTCATCACCAGTGTTCGCAGCGTATAAGGTGATTGACAACAGTGTTAAACTCAACTGGATTGCCAGCCAGGATGATGATGTAGCTGCGCATGTGCTGTATCGCAGAAATATGGCTGATTCCGGCGTCAGATGGCAGGAGCTGAAAGTACTGGGCATCAAAGCTGATTATTACCAGGATATAGCTGTGGAACCAGGCCGTTCCTATAGTTACATCATCATTGCAAGAGACAGCAGCGGATTAGAATCAACGGCTGTAAAACCATTGTTGGTCAGTATTCCGCCAAAACCGGAAGCTGCAAAAGTGAAGTCGTTCAATGCTACTGTTTACCGCGATAAATTTTATCTGGAGATCTTCTGGAAGGATAACCTGGATATTGCTGCCGTACAGGAGTATCAATTATATAAGGCGCCTGTTGGCACGCCGATATCATTATGGAAGGTGATGAAAGCCGGCAGCAGACAGACCGTTGATGAGGAACTGGTGGTTAATACAGAATACCAGTATGGCATCCGGGCTGTTATGAAAGATGGTACCATTGGGCAGCTGACAACTATCCGGGTATCTTATTGATCTATATTTTAACCCTTACTTATGAAGATGAGAAGTTTAAAATCCCTGTTGACTGCCCTGCTGTTTTTCTTTACAGCAGTATCATTGTTTGCGCAGGAGAGAAAAACTGGCAAATACCGTTTTGAAGTGAATGGCACTTTGATGTGCACCAGAAGCGTACGCCAGAAATGTACCCAAACCAAACTAACAATGTATCAGTACTCGCCTGGTGGAGGAGAAACAACGGCTCAGTTTTTTTACGCCGATAATTTTGATACCAACGGGCAGCTAAATGTATCTTATAGCACTGATTTTACCTATGATAGAAGGGTGTCGCGCATATATGCCTGGGCATCACTTGCGGATTCAAGAAACAGCGGTGCTTGTAAGACCGGTGTTATCTACGCAGGGTATACCTGGCTTCCTGACTGGTTTTACGATAACTGTACCCAGTTTACGGCCACAAGTATATATTATAACGACGGGGCTATGAGAGGCACGCTTTTTATGAAGGCTACGCCGCTCATGGATGAGATGCTGGTACAGCCAGACGAGAATCAACTGCCGGTGGATGAACCCATCACTATTAATGGTCCGATAGGATTTACGCCAGCTGTATACACCTGGAAATACTCCCTTGATCAGGAGAGCTGGTACTATGCCGCCGTAGGGCAAGGTCAGGATGTGTTCCAGACATCTGCTAAACAGTTAATGGGGTCCAATTGGAACAACGATTATATCGGCAAACCCATCTTCCTGCAGTTAGTTTCGCCATGTAACGATGCCTCTAATTTTATTAATTATAGTATTCGTTTATCATCGCCTCATATTATCAGCACAACGTCAACAAACCCTTTATGCGCGAATCATAATACCGGTAATATCAGGGTGAAGTTTGACCGTGCCCTGATCCCGGGCGAGATCCTGAACATCCTGCTGGAAGACACCGTCAACCATGTGTCTTATCCCGGGTTACCTGGCGCTGTACTGGATGGCAATAACGAAGCAGTGCTGGAAAATCTTGCGCCAGGAGGCTATCGTATTACCCTCGTTGGAAAGTATAAAACTGACAAGATCACAACCTTCAGCACAGGTGTAACACATCGCGGTAAGGCTACTATTACATCGCCGCAACCGGTGACGTTTTCGAGTACGGGTAAAAAGGATGTGTATTGTTTTGGGGGCAGCGATGGTAATATACAGGTGAATGCCACAGGCGGTAGTGGAGGTTTTAAAGTGTACTGGAAATTGCAGAATGCTACCGGCTGGAATTCCTCGGCTTTCATTGATCCTGCTAATTATACCATATCAGGGTTACCGGCGGGAGATTATGTGTTCGTTGTAAAAGATCGATACGATTGTACCGAAGAACTGATAGGTGGAAGCGGTAAGGAAGTAAAGGTAACGATCGGCCAGCCTGCGGCTGCACTGGGAGTAGAGAGTTCTACTCCCACAGATCCAAAGGCATTTGGTTATAATGATGGCCAGATAGATGTGTATTTGAAAGGCGGAGCCCAACTACCTTCGGGTGGTTATAACGTTACAATGAAAAATGCAGCTGGCACAAATATTCCGTTTAACGGTAGTGTAGCCGGCACGTCTTATCATATACAAGCTACGCAACTGGTGGCAGGCACTTACACTATTACCGCTACAGATGCAAAATATGCACTGGCTGTGGGTGCTAATGGTGACGGGTGTATACTTACTACCGATATCATGTTGACAGAGCCTCCTTTGCTGGTGGCCACCGCAGTTGTGAAAGATAGTATTTCCTGTTACGAACTAAACGATGGTTCGTTGCAGTTGACAGCTACAGGCGGCAAACCTTTTACTGTGGGTGCGCCATATAAATACGAATGGTTTAGCATAACAGGCGGTATATATACTTCTATAGGGCAAACCACTACTACTGCTACCGACCTCGTTGCAGGAGATTATGTGGTGCGGATCACCGATGCGAACAACATAACACGTGAATCGCCGGTAGTGCACCTCGTGCAACCTGATAAGCTAAAAATAGCGATGACTGCCCGTAATGTTAGTTGCTACGGTGGCGCCGATGGTCAGCTTAAATCGCTGGTAAGTGGTGGTACGCTCAGCTATCGTTATCAATGGAATACAGGAGCCACTACATCAGCAATAACTACACTTAGTGCAGGGGATTATACATTGAAAGTAACAGACTATCATGGTTGTATTGCAAACGCTTATCCTGAGGTAACAGAACCTGCTGCGGCATTGGCTATTGCAACGCAAACGACTACCTATCCTGCAGCCTATGGTTATACTGACGGTAGCATCCGTGTATTGCTGAGTGGTGGTACTCCTGAGACGGATGGTTCTTATCATATCACCTGGACAAATGAAAATGGTAATGTTCTTAGCACTGCCGTCAACAAAAAAATAAGCGGCGGTTATGAAACCTATCTGCCTAACCTCGGTGCCGGTAAATATAAACTGGTTGTTACTGATGCATTATATTATCCCGGTGGTATAAATACTGACATTCAGAGCTGCCGCCTTGAACAGGATTTTACATTGCTGGAACCGCCGGTGTTGGAAGCAGCTATTACGGAGCAGCATTATGTTTCCTGCTATGGATTTACAGATGGCTCTCTGCTGGCTACTGCCAAAGGTGGTGTGCCTTTCAGTGGTGCCGAACCTTATAAATTCCAGTGGTATAAAATTGTAAATGGTACTGCAACTTCTATCTCACAACAGGCAGCTACTGCATTGTCGCTGGGAGCAGGCAAGTACCTGGTGATGGTGACTGATTTCAATAACATCGATCGTTTCTCAGATACATTCGACCTTACACAACCTCCTGCTATGACACTACAGCTGTCTACCCGCGCGGTAACCTGTTTTGATGGCAATGATGGTTTTGTAAAAACTACTGTTACCGGCGGTACTTTGCCTTACACTTACCAGTGGAACAATGCAGCTGATGATGCAGATGTACTGGATGTACGTACGGGAGAATACCAGGTAACTGTAACTGATAATTATGGTTGCTTTGTTACAGACAAAGCTACTGTAACGCAACCGGCGGCACCGGTGGCAGTGGTGACGACATCACAGAAAGATCCACTGGCCTTTGGTTATACAGACGGACATGTTACCGTAACCGTAAATGGTGGTACACCAGCGCCTGATGGCAGCTACACGATGTCGTGGACTAACGATCAACAGCAGCAGTTGTCTTCCACTATGATAAAAACTGCTGATGGTTATCAAACAACATTGTCCGGTATAGGCAAAGGCGCTTACACACTTGTAGTGTCTGATGCGCAGCTGGCAAATAATACCAATGGCAGCACAGAGGGATGTACCCTTACTGTGCAGTATTCGCTGGATGAGCCACCCATGCTCACCGCGGCTATTGAAGAAACACATTATATCTCCTGCTTCGGCGATAAAGATGGCGTGCTGGAAGCGCATGCTGTTGGTGGTATTCCTGCTACGGATGATTTACCTTATCGTTACCAGTGGTTTGCAGTTGTGGATGGCACTGAAACATTATTGTCTTCGACAGACAGTATTCTGCATAACGTCGGCACAGGAGATTACCTCGTAAAGGTCACTGACGAAAATAATATCACAAGATCATCACCTGTATATCACCTGGCTACACCGGCGGTATTAGGCGTGGATATTCAGACCACACCCGTAACCTGTGCTTCCGGTGCCGATGGTACAGCTACAGCTATTGTTACAGGCGGTACTGCACCGTTTGAGTACCAGTGGACCACCGGCGATGTAACACAGCATATAGAAGCCGTAACTGCCGGTAATTTGCTGGTATTTATAAAAGATGCCCATGGTTGCGAAACGAAGAACCATACTGCTATGATAGTACCCGGTGGTATTGAAACTGCCCCTGTGACTAAAGATCCTACCTGCAACAATAATCATGATGGTAGTATCAAGGTGAATGCCAGTGGTGGTACACCTCCATTTATCTATCGCTGGGACGATGGCAGCACAGACGCTGATCGTTATGGGCTTGCAGCAGGTAGTTATACAATTACGATCTCTGATGCTGGTAACTGTAAAAGAGTACAGCATTTTACACTGAAAAATCCTCCGGCATTAACTGTCAATCTTGGAGCAGATAAAACACTCTGTAACGCACAGACTTTAACATTGGATGCAAGTATTGCAGATGCCCGTGCGAAGTATGCATGGACCGGAAGCAATGGCTTCACTGCTACCACACCAGTAGTAACGCTTAAAAACAGCGGACAATACAAGGTGCAGGTAACTGACGGTAATGGTTGCACCGGTGTCGGCAGCATCACCATCAATAAATCAGACAAGGATATCGCAGCTAGCTTTGTGGTAAGCACGCAGGTATTTACCAACGAAGACATTTACCTCTTTAACATCAGCGATCCTGTACCGGAAGCTGTTCAATGGATCATTCCGGAAGGGCAGCATATTACACTGGTAGACCAGACTAAAACCTATGCACAACTCAGGTTTGCGGATACCGGTGTGTTTAAGATCGGCTTACGTACCATGATCGGCGAATGTGATAAGGTAGTTACTAAAAATGTCAACGTATTAACGCAACAAACCTTCCCGCAACCTGGTGGTGCACAAACACCTTTCATCAAAACATTTGAGGTGTCGCCAAATCCGAATACCGGACAATTTGCCGTACGCATTACGCTGGATAAGTCTTCGGCTATTCGCCTGCGCATGATCAACATCATATCTAACCAGCTGGTAAGCGACAGGAAAGAAGCGGCAGCCACCACATTTAATTTGTCCTATAGCGTGAACATGACGGCAGGTGTTTATCTGCTTGTGCTGGAAACCCCGCTGGGCAACATGATCAGGAAGGTAGTTATCAATCAATAAAGCAGTATTTCATAAGGTGTCCCTATGACCAGAATATATAACCGAGGTAGATGTTTGACAGGATGGCTGATATTACTTATCAGTCTGTGTATTTCCATGCAGGGTAATGCCCAGGACTATCCTGTGCAGGCACAGGTACAACTGGTACAGCCGGTATCTCCGCAGTTGAGCACATTGTACACAGGTACTGTGCCGAGGATGGTGATCACCCTGCTGAACAAGGACCTGCAGGAACCCTCACTATCTGTGAAGCTTCGTCTTACAATCAAAGGAACGCTCGCAACACTGCGCAGCAAGGACTATGTATTTTACCGGCCTATCGTGCTGGATGCAGGCGTTCCTACCCAGTTATCACTGGATGATCTTGCGCCTTATTTCAACCTCAACAACCTCGATGTATCCGGTATACCTTTATCGCAGTTAACGCGAACAGGAAGGCTACGGGATGGCTATTATACATTTTGTGTGGAAGTACTGGAGGCCAGGCTTGGTCAGGTACTTAGCGATCCCCGTCAGGGTTGTTCTCCGCCTGCCTGGATCGTTACAAGCGATCCACCTTTGCTGAACCTTCCGGTAAAGGGTGAATCCGTCGCATTCAGGGACCCTTTGAATTTACTGTTCACCTGGACGCCACGGCATATGGGAAGTCCTAATGCTGCCTTTAACACCGAATACGAATTTACACTGTCAGAACTCTGGGATAACGGCATGGCGCCGGAAGCGGCTTTCAGCAGCATGCCGCCGTTATATCAGACTACTGTATTCACCACTACCTTGTTATATGGCCCGGCCGAGCCTTCATTAATCCCCGGAAAGAAATACGGATGGCGTGTACAGGCCAAAGCCAAGTTGGGTGCAGATAGTTATGATGTATTTAACAACGGTGGATATAGTGAGATCTTCTGGTTCACTTTCCAGGATGATTGTACCCCGCCTATACAGGCTACCGCCACGATAGAGAGTGGCAACATTGCTATTTCATGGCTGCCGCAACCGAAGATGTATGAGTATACTGTTGATTATCGCGAAGCAGACAAGCCAGCTGCAGAGTGGTTCAGCGTGAAATCATCCGACACCCGCATTACCATATATGGTCTCGTTCCGGGACGTAAATATGAATACCGTGTAGGAGGGTATTGTTCGCAGGGAAATAAAGTGCTGGGTGATGTTCATGGCTTTGTTATGCCCGACAGGGACGTGAGTAAAGACATGACATGTGGTCTACTGGCTGATAGTAAGATCACTAATAAAACACCGATCAAAACACTGGAAGCAGGCGAGCAGGTGATGGTAGGCGACTTCCCGATGAAGATATTGCAGGTAAGTGGTAACGGTTCCTTTACGGGCTACGGCTATATCACGGTATCATTTATTGGTTATAACAGGGTGAAGGTGAAGTTCGATAACATCACCGTCAATACCGACAGACAGCTGTTAACAGGTATTGTGGAAACCACGTTTGATAAATTCGGCAGTCAGATCGCTGACGTAGACAGTGTGGCACAGGGACTGAAAGACCTGGCGACTGTTATTAGCGATGTTGCAGGCAACAAAGGTGGTAATGATGTAGGTAGTGTGAAGACCGGTGATATCGTTCCTGATATTACTACACAAATACCTATTGATAGTCCTCAGAACATTAAGGTCGATACCAAAACAGGTACTATCACTATTACCGATCCTATTACCGGTAAGAAAGAGGAAATACCTTATAAGGATAAAGGGAAGGAGCTGCCATTGGTAATAGAAGATAAAGATGGTAATCTCTATAAAGTAGATAAAGACGGCAACGTTACTGCTGCCGGTAAACGTGATAAAGACTTTGCTGGCAATGATGCCGCTCTTGCAGCATTAAAGAACCTGAACCTTGAGAACGGTAAAGTAATATTTACCGCAGGAGCCGGTAACAAGTATTCCTTCGATGCCTGGAAAGATAGTTACGAAGGCAACCTGCTGCTGGATAAACAATTTGAATCACTGGCAGGCGGTAAGTATCGCGTAAACGCAAAAGCCATCACACCAGGTGTACAGGAAGAGATCACTGCTACGCTGCAATTGACGGCGGATAATCTGGATAAGTCCCTGTTCAAATTCGTAACAGGTAAGGGTATAGCAGTACCCGCACAACCGGATGGTAATACATTCACACTGAAAGTAACCGGTGGCCCTGGTGGCGATGCACAGGAGATCTATGCTGTGTATCCTGATGGCAAGGGTGGTTATATGAGTATGGGTAAGCTCCTGCTCGTGAGTTATACGCCTAAGGATTGTAAAGTGGTACTGGTACCTGTAGGCGCCGCCGTTCGTGTGCCGGATGCGGCTGTAAAACAAGCCCTGGGTAAAGCGTATAGCGGTATTGGTATTACGCCGGTCCTCACTGTAGATGAAAGCTTCAGAGCAGATGAGTCATGGGACCTGAATGGAGACAACAGCGTACAGGATACGAAGAGTGCATTCCTGAGTAATGCGTTTACCGGTGAGGAAAAGCTGCTCATCAAAGCATATCGTAAGGATCATACGATCGATAAGGATGCCGTATATCTCTTTATCGTGGATGAAGCTACATTGGCTAACGGGGACCTGCAGGGTAAGATGCCGCGTGAAAGCCAGTATGGACTGATCTTTACGAAAGGCGCATCAGATGAAAGTATTGGCCGTACCGCAGCCCATGAAATTGGTCATGGTGCTTACACACTGGATCACAGTTTCGGTACAATGATAAGTTTGCCGAAAGAAGGTACGGATAACCTAATGGATTATGGTACAGGGTATAGTTTGCTGAAATACCAGTGGAATGTGATACACGATCCTGGTCATGTGTGGGGGGTGCTGGAAGATGATGGAGATCAGCAGAGTGTCGGTTATGCGGATATCAAACAGTTCGAACAGCTGAAAAATCAGGCCAACAATACTTATACCTTTATCACGCCTGGTGGTACATACATTACGCTGCCTGCTGAAGCGAAGGATCTGAAATTCTCTACGCTGGACAGAACGTATTTCACCATACAAGGCACGCCAGATGGTAATATGCCAGCAGAGCAGCTGTTGCCGCTGGGATCACTGATTTCATTCCAGATAGATAAACTGGTGTATGGTGCTTACTTTGTTGGCGACGACTTTAAAGGGTATGACGCAGGTGGCGGTAATAAGCTTTATGAAGATAAATATACCGCCGCGCTGAAGCCGGCAAACGGTATAGCTGCAATGCTGGGAGTGAAGAACGGAGAATTTGTGACATATGCTTCCCGCTTTGCTACCGGTTATAACGCGGGTAGCGTTAGCTCACCGTATTATGGAACATCTAAGCTGTATGATGATTTCTCAGTTGTACATTTTGATCTGGCTAAAGACCTGGATCCGCTGGAGAAGCTGTTAACGGCTAAGAAAGCAGATGTACCGCTGTTGACATTAACTGCAGATGATCTACGCTTTGCAACGCAGGAAATAGCATTCAATTTTGGAGATAGTAAATTGTCTACTGTCAAAGATATGTTGCTGAAATTATTAGATGAGAAAAGTCCTATGAAGGATTACCTCACCTTCTACACAGTAGCGAATATGAGAGCTAACGAACTTGATCAGTACAAAGGCTGTCTGGAGTCTATGGGCTGGGATGCTGGCTTCCTGCCGAAGTTGAAGGGGATGGGCTATGATGATGAATATGGACGTAAGAAGCGTGCAAATGAGTTCTATAGTGGACTCAGAAACCAGCTATACAAAGAGTTCAAGACGCTTGCAAGTAAGAGCAATCAGTTGGTTACAGACCTGGAGGCTGCAGTGCAGGCAGGTAAAGACCAATATGCTATTAACAAGATCTTTGCGGCAAATTATAACTATTGTTCTCTCGGTGATCTGAAGCTGGATACGAGGATGTATATTCTGAAACAGTTGTTATCTGAAGGAGGCGACAATAACAACTGGTATACAGATCCTAACTGGTATACCTCAAATGATGGCGCATTCATACTCGGAGATCTGATCAGAAGTACACCGCAGGCAGATAGGCTTAAAGTACTGAAGGACGGATTTATGGCCAATAACTACCAGTGGTTGCGTAAGTTGGTAACTCAGTCGGAGAAGTGGTTCAACGGAGTTGGCTATGAAAATGTGCATGATATTGCCGATGCGATCAGCCCGTGGATATTGGAAAACTATAGTAACCTGGGTATTAAGCCTACGCAGAAAACACTTGGCTATGAATACCTTAAAATAGACGTTAAGCCGTTCTATCCTGGTGAAACAGAGTTCTATCTTGGATTAAATACGGATGGGTTTAAAATAAAGGATGCAAGCTCCAACGTTGAAACGGAGTATAAATTGAACGACCCGGCAGGTAGAGGAGGGGATCATATCATTGTAACAGAGGATGGCAAAATTGATATGTGGCAGAGCTATACTATGAAGGATGTAGCTAAAGATTATCAGCCTGCATACGGAAGTTACTTTGAGAAGTATGATCCTTTTGAACCGGTAACATTAAGAACTACCAGAACACTGTTGGAGTTGGGACTAAACAAGGATGAGAAGATCATTCTCCCTGCTTACATGGCATACTTCTATCACAGGGATGTTGACAGAGCCGTTTCTGAGCGCAAAACAAGGACCGTATTAAACTATGTGAACATCGGGGCAGGAGTGCTGTTGTCTGTAGAAACCGGTGGTTCTTCACTGGCTTACGCAATGACTGTTGTAGCACAGATGTCAGCGGCAGTAAGTGCCGGTGACTTGTTGGTACAGGAAGCGAAGCGTGGTATGACGGTAGAGGAATATGAGAAGAACAAAGGCTACTTCCAAAGTTGGGAGAAAGTAGTAACAGCTTCAAATACTGCCAATATGGTAGTAGGCGGTGTCAGCCTGGGTGTTGGGGCAATCGTGAAGGTGAACAGTTTCTGTGAAACCGTAGGTTTTGTGAGAGCTGAACTGGATGGTGTACCGGCCACACTTACTAATATCAGGACGGCCTGGAACATTGTGAAGCAGATGAGAAACGCTGAGTACCTGGCACAGGTGACCGAAGGCAGTGTGATTACACTCGCAGATGAGCTTAAACGAACTTCTGTAGTTGTTACAGCCGATGATCTCAAGCATATGGAAGGCTGGTTATCAACAGGTAAGGAGAATGTGATCTACGTGGTGGTACATGGTGATGCCAATGGCTTTAAGGTAATGCGTAACGGTGTGGAAGAAGCGTTTGACGGCGAATCCCTGATGGGACAGATCCTCAGTCATGCTAAACCTGATTCAAAAATTGTATTACTTTCATGTGCTGACATTGACATCGCGAAACATTTTGGTAAACAGTTCCAGCATACCTTCTACTGTAATCATGGTTATGTAGATGTTGCTGAAACAGGAGCAATTGCCGGCGAACATCCGTTTATTGAAATTAGCGCGACTGGTGCGACCAGAGAAGTAGCTATCAGCGAGTTTGGTACTGAGCTGACAGCAGCAGAGGCTGAGCGTTTGGGTGCGGAGAAAGTGGTGAGATTGGGAAGTGAGGTGGAGAAGGCTGCAGAAGGAGCGGGGGGGATTGATTATGTAGCTGTTAAAGCGAGGTTGAAATCAGTATTAGATAAATATACTGATGAAGGTACTGTTGAGAAGATGCTAGGTGTAATGAAAGCGAATGAAACGACAGCAAAACGATTTATCGACGGCTTGAAAAATAAAGAGCTCGATGAAATTGAAGGGATTCGTGTTGTAGTGTCCATGGCATCTGGAAATGAACAAACCATGAAAGCATCTATTCAAGCTTTGGAAAAAGGTGATGAGCTATTAAAGTCCGGTTACAAACCTGAAAATTTACGTTTTGAACACAAGGTTGATAAAGTTTTTGATGTAGACTTGGGAATAAGAATTCAACCAGGTTTAGAGGAGTATAGCCTGGCTTATCAATTCAAAACTAACACTGAAACATTGAGCAGTAATATAATAGGTAGGGCAACTTCTCAATTGTTTCGAGCACCGGCTAATAAGAGGATTGCAGAATTCAGATTAATAGAATCAGACAATCTGGCAAGTATTGAAATGAATGAATCTGTAATGGAGAAGTTTAGGCATGATCTTTTTGAAAAGAGCCAAAAGCCCCCAAATACAGTAACAATTGATGAAATTCATTTAGTATTTTCAAATGGTGAAAAGGTTAAGGTGATTTGGAATGGTAAAAAAATTGAGTTTGTAAAATTTTAACTATATGATTAAAGATAGAGCGTGTTGGTCCTTCGATGGGGCATATCATGGAGACTATAAAGCAAGCTATCCTGCAATTAGAAAAAGTCTCCAAATCTTAATGGAAAATCTCATTTCATCTAAGATATTAATTCCTAAAACAATGGATTTAGATATTCCATTAAAATATGATACTGTAGATGAGTTACTAGATCAGATTGAAGGAAGTGGTTATCTTGAAAACGGGTCAGAATTCGATATATGGGGGGAGACAGTTTTATATACTCCATATGGAGATGAAATATATCAAGATATTATAAGTATTGGTCGTTTCATACCTACATCGCAGTCTTTTGCTTTCGTTGTAAGGACTGATCAATGGCTGCCGATGGTAATGGATGGTGAAACTTATAATTTTACTTGGAACCTGGAAATGTATCAACTGAATTACCACAGGATACCTACATTGCTTAAAAACTTAGATGAGAAGTTAGGGTGGGAAAATAAAGATTTACTATTTAAGGAGGAATGGTATTTAACAATTCAAGCAGGATACGACTTCTTTCTGGAAGAAAGTGTAATCATAAGGGAATATGAATCAAATCCTAACCCAGCCTTTGATCTGAACGCTTATTTGGATGCCATAAAACAGGCTAAAGAGCGGTACTCGCGATAAAACTATATATACAGCAAAGCCGACGGATTTGATTGTTCATTGGTTTGCTACGCAAAATTGATGAACTTCATTGAGTGCTTGAATGGTGAAAAGCTACAGTGATTGTGGATTGTGAAGCCCTTCAGGTTATGAAAATTTTAAGTATATGATTAGAGATCGTGGCAGTTGGCTCTTTGATGACGTATATGACGGAGGCCATAGAGACAGCTATCCCGGAATTAGAGACAGCCTCCGTATCTTAATGACAAGTCTTTTTTCATCTAAGATATTAGTTCCTAATATATTGGGGCGAGATATCCCATTGAGGTATGATACTGTAGAAGAGTTATTAGATCAGATTGAAGCAAGTGGCTATCTGGATAGTACGGCGGAATTTGATATTCGTGGAGAGACAGTTATATATATTCCACAGGGTGAGGAGGTTTATCAGAATATAATAAGCATTGAACGTTTTAGAATAACGGAACCATTTTTTCAATTTGTTGTGAGGACTGATCATTGGTTTCCTATGATGACGGATAGCGAAATGTTAAAGTCTAGTTGGAACCTGGAGCGGTATCACCTCAATTATCATAGGATACCGGCACTTCTTAAAAAACTAGATCAGGAACTGGATTGGAAGAATGAAGAGTTGTTGTTTACTGAAGAATGGTATTTATCTGTTCAGGCAGGCTACGATTTATTTATGGAAGAAAGTGTCATTGCCCGAGCGTATAAAAAAAATCCCAACCCTGCTTTTGATCTGGACGCTTATTTGGCAGCTATAAAAAGGGCTAGAGAACAGTATTACCGATAAAGGTCTACATGATAACTCCAAAGACTTTCTTGTGGATTTACTGTTAATAAATTTCATATCGTATAACAATGATGGATGAAAGAGGCCGGTGGGCTTTTAATAATAAAAAGTATAAAAGTGGAGCTTATAATAATGGATATCCTGAAATAAAAGATGATCTTAAGGGGTTGCTTACAAATTTAATTTCATCTAAGATATTAATTCCTACAATGCTGGATCGGGATTTCCCATTACAGTATGACTCTGTAGACGAACTAGTGGATTTGATTGAAGGCAGCGGACGTTTTAAGGCGGCGATGTTTTTTAGTTTGTGGGGAGAGACAGTTATAAACACGGCTACAGGCGAGGAAGTTTATAAAGATATAGTTAGCATTGAGACATATTATAGCTCAAAGCAGTCTTTTGCCTTTTGTATAAATAATGATGTTTGGCTTCCGATGATGATGAATAAAGAGGATTTAAGCTTTAGTTGGAACCTTGAAAGGTACGGCCTGAATTATCACAGGATACCCGCTTTATTGAAGAAACTGAACGATGAGTTAGGGTGGAGTAATGAAGAGTTATTAGTTGTTGATAGTATGTATATTGCGCTACAGGCAGGCTATGATTTCTTTATGGATGAATTTTCTATAAACTGGGAATACAACCTTAATCCTAATCAGGACTTCGATCTGGAAGCTTATCTTGAGGCTATGAAAAAAGCGAAAGAGCAATATTTATGATGATATAGTATATGGAGCAACGCCACTGGATAATGGTTGTTCAGTGGCTTTGCTATGTTAAATGGAATAATCATCTGGTCTTTTCAATGGGAAAGTTGTTAGCTCACGAATTTTTAAACCATACCTAGATATCTTAGTAACTGTTTTAGTAAAGTATGAATAAATATAAAATAGGCCTGAATCCAAATGTGCGGTTTAGACGGCTAGATCCTTTTGTATATACCTATGCAGGTGGAAGATGCGAAGGAGTTTCAAAAACGGCAATAAATGGCCTGCTTTATGTCATGTCAACGCTGAAACGGTTGCCTAAACGTTTGGAAGAGGTGTTTAATAATGGCGGCTGTGATAATAATAACCATGGATGTACATTTATGTATTATTCAGGCGATACGATATACAGCGATGAAGGCACGGTAAAAATATACACACTACTTGGCAGGACTTTAGTATCTGAAAGACAATTCTACGAGCTGTTGCTTCAAATAGTAGAAAAGGCACTAGAAGCCTGGACCGATCCTCAATTTAAAAAGGAATTGGGATTAACAGATGAATGGGAAGTTGCAATTAGAAACGCTATTCCGATATTAAGCGAAAAAATTGCTGCTGCACATTATCCGGAGTGAAACAGATGCCCTTAAAGAAAAATCTGTATGTCATTTCCTTTAAAGAAGGTGATGATATAAACGAGGAGCAGCCTTTCGTTATTACTCATATTTTTGAGAACAGAATTGAGGAAGATGCGGCCATCCAGGTTTTCCGGGACATTTTCATAAAGGATATTCCGGCGTTTATAGAAAATGCATTACATGGAACTAATTACAGTTCAGGAAGTAGCGGGTTCATATATGGGCCATATATAACCGATGATATCGTTTGGGTAGATGAAGGTATCGTTGAAGTGTATAGGAAAATGAGACTATAGGATTTTCTTACCGTCAATTTTACCTGCTAACCATTCACCTGGCAGAAAAGGCGCTGGAGGCAATGCATAAATTTGATTTAAAAGCAAAGGGAATTGTTGATGACAATTGAGAAACGAGTATTCAGGGTTATATTCCTTTACTAAAGGAAAAGTTTGATTTTCACAACCAAACAATATGAGTACATGATTCATGATCGTGGCCACTGGAGTTTTGATGATGACTATACCCCCGACTATACTAAAAGCTATCCTGCAATTAGAAAAAGTCTAGGGATCGTACTCGAAACTCTTATTTCAACTAAAATATTGCGTCCGAAAAGAATTGGCTCAATTCCATTAGTATATACTACAGTTGATGAATTAATGGAACAGATTGAAGCAACTGGCTATTTTGAAGATGCTTCGGAATTTGATATCAATGGGGATACTGTTATACATACATCCAACGGAGAAGAGATATTTAATAACATTATAAGCATCGATAGCTTCAGAACATCAGAGCCTTATTTTGTTTTTGTTGCAGGCACTGATCATTGGTTGCCAATGATGATGGATAGCAAAACTTTGAACTTTAGTTGGAACGTGGAACTATATCAGCTCAATTATCACAGGATACCTGCTGTGCTTAAGAAGTTGAAAGAGAAACTTGAATGGAAGAATGAAGACTTTTTCTATCAAGATGATTGGTTTATATCCTCTCGGGCCGGCTTCGATTTCTTCCTGAGAGAATATATTATTACGAGGGAGTATAATGATAATCCTAACCCAGCCTTTGACCTGGAAGCTTATCTGGCAGTTATAGCCAAAGCCAAAGAGCTGTATCCCCTTTAAAAATAACACAAACTAGAGTAAAGGGCTGGCCATATCGAGGCCAACCCTTTATTATGTAAATATTTTATAGCCGTTTTAAAGACTATCTTTCCGCTAATAAACCCGCTGCCTTTTCCAGATGATCTTTTATCATAATATTCATCTGATTCCGCGTTTCAGGATCGTCAGCATAGTCTTCAGAAGAACTAACTGTTGTAGAAACTGATTCCAGCACTTCCGGCAAACTGTCAGCATCATTACCGGTGATGATCTCAACCAGATCAAGAATAACTCTGTAGAGGTAAATAGGAGGAACGATAGCACGGTCATCCGCGTAAATACCGAATTCGTGAGAAATGCCGCCTTTAGTTGATATCACTGAAACTGTAGTCTCGAAAAGCGCCTCTGGAGCAGCGTCTCCATCCTCTTCTTCCCAATCCTGCTCGTCTGCGCTAATGTCAACTGTTTCTTCCAATTCTTCGGATTCTTCATCTTCTTCTTCAGGGTCATACTGCCATTCAGACAAAACGACGATAATACCCTGTTTCAGCATGTTGTTCGTGAAAGCGTAGCTTATCTGAGAGCCTTCTTCATCGGTATACGATAGAAATTCTATCCCTTTTTTAGCTAATAGTTTTTCCATTGCCTTGAATTTTGGCTGCCAATATAATATTTTATTGGCATATGAAGCATGCTGGAAGACCTATACAAGCCAAATTTATCATACCCGCTTCCTACAAGTGTAGGTTTTGATAGATTAAACCTGCTCCCGTATATATCTAACAGCTACACTATTATAAAAATAAACGGTAAGACCAAGTTTGGCATATTGATATACAGAGATGTTCCGGCCATTTTCAACTAATTCGGAAACCTTTTCTGGTTTGCCAACTTTCTCTATAAGATAAAGGTCTGTTAGTTTACCTTCTTCCACCATAGTGCGGATATCTTCAAAAAAGTAATTGGACCCTTTATATTTCTCAGCTTTGAATTTATTCAGGAGCAGGGGTACTTTAGCCTTTGTGGCTGCGTCTACAAATAAAGGTTTGCCGGACAATTGCTCGTAAATTACTACACCAAACGCCGAACCAATAGTTGTTGCATAGATGCCGGTAAACTTATAACCTTTTTTCTCTGCTATTTGATTAACACTGCAATTGGTACAGATAGTGTCACCTGCAAGTGTGCGGAGCTGTGCATTGGCAGTCAGGGATAGTAAGAATGCAGCTGCTGCAATCATTGTGAGTTTCTTCATGATCTGTTTATATTATGAACATTCGGGTTATTATATTAGTCGGTGGTGGTACGATCATTAATGCGATAATTGAATTGCTATATTATTCAACAACGATCGTATGCTATGTAAACAGGTAATTCGGGATGAGCCATTGTCCCTATCTGGCTCTTTGTGACGTGGTTAAAATAACAAAACCCGCTCTGATGAGCGGGTTTATGTTTTCGTGCGGAAGAGGAGATTCGAACTCCCAAGCCCTTTCAGGCACTACCACCTCAAAGTAGCGCGTCTACCAATTTCGCCACCTCCGCAGGTCTGAAGTGGGTGCAAATTTAATTGCTTTTTGATAATGAACAAATTTAATTAATAACTATTATCATTTTCTGAGTAAAATTCTGAAAGTCGTTCCCTTGTTTAGCTCGGATAGACGCACTGTGAGCCTGCCTTTATGGTACTCTTCTATAATACGTTTGGCTAACGAAAGACCAAGTCCCCAGCCTCTTTTTTTAGTACTGAAGCCCGGTTTGAAGACCTTTTCGAAGTTCGCTTTCGGAATACCTTTGCCACTGTCAGCGATATCGATGATGATATTGGCCGGGTGATTTTCTATATAAACATCAATGGTCCCTTTCCCTTCCATGGCATCCAGCGCATTCTTCAGGAGGTTTTCAATGACCCAGTCAAATAGCGCCGGTGAGATCATTGCGGGGATCTCATGTTCCTGGCAATGCAGGGTGAGGATCACTTTCTGCGGAGATCTTTTCCGGATATATGTTACCATGTTCTCTACCTGGCTGACCACATCACGTTCTTCCAGCTGCGGCACGCTGCCTATCTTGGAGAAACGTTCAGTAATGAGCTTCAGCCTGTCCACATCTTTCCGTAGTTCGGTGGCAACGAGTTCATTGGCCTCATTGTCTTTGAGGATCTCTATCCAGGCCTCTATGGAAGAAAGGGGTGTTCCCAGCTGGTGAGCGGTTTCCTTGGCCATTCCGACCCATAAGAGGTTCTGGACGGCACGGTTGGAAGTGGATAGCGCTACCAGTACAATACTGATGAAGAGGGCTACCACAATAAGTTGAATATAGGGGTAATAACGTACCTGCTTGAGGATCAGAGAATCTCCGTAATAGATATAGTTATAGAGGTTATTCTTTGCGTCGATCTCCATGATGAAAGGAGGGTGCTGGTTCTTGAAAGTGGCCAGTTCCTCTTCCATGTATTTCGGGTTGCGGGAAAGCTTGGTGGTATCGAGGTTACGGGAATCAATGATATGGCCGTTTTCATTTGTGATAATAACGGGAATGCTGGTATTATTTGTAATGATCTCGACGGCCAGGTTAAGGTTAGCTTCGTCGGAAGCCTGTAGCAATTCACGGTTAGCGGCCACCCAGGTAGCCACTTTTTTAGTTTCTTCTTCTTCCAGTTTGCTGGCGATGCTGCTAACATACCAGATCGTACCTACAATGATAATCACTGCGGTAGATACCAGTACAAACTTCCAGCCTATAACCTGTTTAAACATACTTGGCGTCTAAATTAAGCATAAAGAGCAATTAGTGCGAAGGTGGTCCGAAGCTATAATAATTTGTTGCATATTTGTAACGCAAAAAATATTATTCACGCGTAAAGAAAGTGCTTTTGTCTGTATTACCATCGGTAGCAGTTGTTATTTTGAATTGGAATGGACGTAGTTTTCTGGAAAAGTTCCTGCCTTCAGTATGTAGTTCCACTTACGGGAACCTGCAACTATATGTGGCGGATAATGCTTCGACAGATGATAGCGTAGCTTTCGTGCGTGCTAATTTTCCGGAAGTTAACATTATTCAGAATCCGTCCAATGACGGTTTTGCAGGAGGATATAATCAGGCCTTACAGCATGTAAAGGCTGATATATATGTATTGCTCAATCAGGATGTGGAGGTGCAGCCGGGATGGATCGAGCCGGTAGTGGCCCAGATGGTGCGCGACCACCATATTGCGGCCTGCCAGCCGAAGCTTCGTTTTTACGATAAGAAGAACGAATTCGAGTATGCCGGTGCGGCAGGAGGGTGGATGGACATCCTGGGATACACTTTTTGCCGGGGTAGGATCCTTTATACGACCGAAATAGATAAGGGGCAATATGATGATGCCCAGGACATATTCTGGGCCACAGGAGCCGCCTTATTCATTCGCTCCGCCTGTTTCCATGAAGTAGGCGGTTTTGACGCCGATTTCTTCGCCCATATGGAGGAAGTGGATCTCTGCTGGCGATTGAAAAGAGCAGGGTACCGTATCTGCTATTGCCCGGAATCTATTGTATATCACGTCGGAGGAGGCAGCCTGCCGCAGGGGAATCCCCGGAAGCTTTACCTGAACTTCCGGAATAACCTGATGATGCTTTGGAAGAACCTGCACCCGGCCGACCGCTGGATCATCTTATTCCAGCGTTTTTTCCTGGACCTGCTGGCCGCGGTGAAGAGCCTGGTGGCGGGAAAGCCTAAAGATATGAGGGCTATACTACGTGCCTACCGGGATTATTTCCGCTGGAGGAGAAAGTATCAGTTCTCGAAAGACCGCCTGCCACAGAAAAGATTACTGGAACTGAGCGGCGTATTCCACGGTATCATGATCTGGCGTTATTATTTCCTGAACCGCAGGACTTTTGGGACCCTGGAAAAATAACTTGCATTATTATTTGACATGACGTAAGTTTGCAATGCGAAATAAATAGATATGGAACACAATACTGTTGAAAATAAGAACGACATTACCGGTAGCTGGGTATCATCTTCCCGTTTCCTGTTTTATGTGACAATCATTTGCACCCTTAGTTTTGTATTAGGTGGATGCTATAATCTGTACAAACATCGCTATCAGGGTAAACCTGAAGTAGCTGTACCGGAAAACACCCTGTACAATCCGAAATATAAATAAGCGATTTAATCATATTAGCGAAAGCCCCCTGGTCTGACCAGGGGGCTTTTTTTTATTGTTTCAGGCCACATGATCCTTCCTTAAAAGCCTGGGATAGGCACGCCGTAATACCCAATTCTTTTCAATAACTCATCTGTAAACTATAATTAAGCCTCATATAAGCCATATATAACCCATATCTCTATAGATATGGGTTATATATGGCTTATATACGGGTTATATATGGGTTATATATGGGTTATCTCTGTTAAAGCGCTATAGTAGCACCTTTACAGAGACAGTATAAATATCTTATTTTGTTTTACCTTAGTAATAAGCGCTCTTTATGTTATAATATAATTTCATGAGATGGTTTTAGGATTGGATATAACGGGTTTTCAGGGAATTTCATGATTGTTGGCAAAGACTGGCTAAATGATATCGGAGTCCGCAGGACAATAGATGAGATATCTGCAGATTATAGGGGCATAAAAAAAGTCCTGATGTATTAACACCAGGACTTTTCTGTTGAGCGGAAGACCGGGCTCGAACCGGCCACCCCGACCTTGGCAAGGTCGTGCTCTACCAAATGAGCTACTTCCGCATATTTGAGATCCAGCTTTTCTTCAGCAACTGCTTATTTAAACTGACCTCTTCTGTTAAGAACTTTTTGTTTTTCTGCTATTCGATAAGGCTTATCGATATCAGAATAAAAAAAGCCCTGACGTCATAAACACCAGGACTTTACCTGAGCGGAAGACCGGGCTCGAACCGGCCACCCCGACCTTGGCAAGGTCGTGCTCTACCAAATGAGCTACTTCCGCATACTTGAGATCCTGTTTTTCTTCAGCAATTGCTTATTTAAACTAACCTCTTTAATTAAGAACTTTTTTGTTTCCGCTCGCAGCTTTTGCGATTGGGATGGCAAATGTACAACATTGTTTGAAAACGCAAAATATTTGGTAGAGTTTTTTTTGAAAAAAACAGACGCTTGCCCCGCCACAGAACCGATGCTAGCAATACCTTGCTACTGGCAAGTGATGAAATATTGCAGGGGCCTGAGTTTGGGCGGAATAAATTAGTTGTATAATTGACAGTTATTTTTTCTATCTTGTGTTTATTCCACGTCTTCACATAACGTTTGACAAGTCAGCTATACATAAATTCTAAATTATGAAAAAGAAGTTATCACTCCTGTTATTGATGGTATTCGCTTACACAGCCAAAGCCCAAAATACGGCAAGCCTGGTGGTACAGCCTAAATCAGACCATACCATCAGCCGTCATATCTATGGACACTTTTCTGAACATCTCGGTCATTGTATCTATGATGGCTTTTGGGTTGATCCATCGCTGAACGTACCTAAAAAGGACCGCATCCGGCTGGATGTAGTAGAAGCACTGAAGAAGATCCATATCCCGAACCTGCGCTGGCCCGGTGGATGTTTTGCCGATGAATACCATTGGCGCGACGGGATCGGCCCGAGGGAACAACGCCCTAAAATGGTCAATACCAACTGGGGTGGCGTAACAGAAGATAACAGCTTCGGTACGCACGAATTCCTCGAACTATGTGAGCTGCTGCAAACCGAACCTTATGTCTCTGCTAATGTGGGCAGTGGTACAGTGGAAGAAATGGCCAAATGGGTAGAGTATTTTAACTTCAATGGCGTTAGCCCTATGACTGCCCTGCGCAAGCAAAACGGGCACGAAGCGCCCTGGAAAGTGGCCTTTCTTGGCGTTGGTAATGAAAGCTGGGGATGTGGTGGTAATATGACTCCTGCTTTTTATGCTGACCAGTATCGCCGCTATGCTACTTATGCACGTAACTATCCCGGTGCTCCGCTGAAAAAGATCGTCAGTGGTGCCAGCGACTACGATTTCAACTGGACAGAAACCTGTATGAAACAGATCCCGCTGGGACAAATGTGGGGACTGAGCCTGCACTATTATACCGTTCCTAAAACCTGGAACGACAAGGGATCAGCTACCAACTTCACCGAACAGGAATATTTCACCACCATGAGAAAATGCCTGGCAATGGATTCCCTGGTGATCAAACATTCCGCTATCATGGATAAATATGATCCAAAAAAACGTGTAGCCCTGGTAGTGGACGAATGGGGTATCTGGACCAATGTGGAACCTGGTACCAATCCGGGCTTCCTGTATCAGCAGAACAGCCTGCGCGATGCACTGATTGCAGGCAGCACGCTGAATATCTTTAACAACCATAGCGATCGTGTAAGGATGGCGGAACTGGCGCAGACAGTAAACGTGTTGCAGGCCCTGATCCTGACCGATAAGGAGAAAATGCTGCTGACTCCTACCTATCATGTATTCGATCTTTATAAAGTACACCAGGATGCGCAATACCTGCCTATCCAGCTGAATAGTCCTGCTTACACTTCCGGTAATGAAAAGATCCCGGCAGTGAATGCCTCCGCTTCGCTGGATTCAACCGGTGTGGTACACATCTCCCTGGTGAACCTGAACCCTTCACAAAAGATCACCGTTACTACTTCTTTACAGGAGGCAAAATGGAAAGCGGTTACAGGCCAGGTACTGACTTCAGCAAAGACAACTGATGTCAATACATTTGAGCAACCCAACAAAGTACATATTGAGAAATTCGCAGGAGCGAAGAAACAGGGTGATAACCTGGTGGTAGAACTGCCACCCGCATCTATAGTGGTGCTGGAACTGAAATAAGTTAGGACCTGACATATTCAACGAGCGGCAATTGCGGAAATGGCAATTGCCGCTCGTGTTTTATAACACAAATATTTCATCGCAACATATAGCCGCTTTTTTGCCGGATGGTGCTCCTCTCCATACCGGTACCTCCTGGAGGCAACGGCCGGTAACACGTACAAAACGTGCGTGAACTGCCGGTAAAGAGAAACGGAACGTATGCGCTGCTGCCGTGTAGTCTTCTTCCGCAACGACAGCAGGTTGCTGTTTGCCTGCCGGAGTAAAATTGGTCCCATCTGCGGATGTTTCAATAACAATTTCAGACGGATTAAAAATATAATGCCGCGCGTCCTGCAGGAAATTCATCTGCACTTCCTTAATAGTTTTTTCCTGACCCATATCGATAGTGGCTACCAGGTCTTTTCCATAGATGAACAGCCAGTTAATACTGAAATCCTTATCGCCCTGCAGTCCGTCAGTAAGCGTCCTTTCTTTTTTTGCCGGGTACTCGTCAGACCAGGGGTTCAACAAAGAGACCTTCGCACCAAAGGCAAGGCTGTTGATCCATTTGCGGGCGAAAATAGTGTCCCATTCCTGTTGATATGCATCTGCATTCCCTCCACCTTCCGACAGCTCTTTTACGCCTGCCAGTTTACATTGCGCTACAAATTTCCTTACACGTTCCGGCCAGCGTGGATTGACGATATAACTACTTCCTTCAGGGATCAGGTAGCCAAACTTTTCAGTACCGAAAAAACGCGATTGTTGTAATACCGTATACTCCAGCGGCAATCTTGTATTGTAGACCCGTGTCAGCAGATCGTTGTTGCCTTCCACCGCCTTTTCTGCTTTGTCAAGCAGGCTTGAGTACTGATCTATGGCTTCGGGTGAAAGATAGTTTTTATAATTGTTGACAGGATTGCCGTAGATGTCAAGCTGTGTTTTTGTATTGTGCAATGTGGATATCAATGTTTGCAGATATTGTCCGACGAAAGGACCTGCCTTTCCAAAATATCCATTCAGAAAATCGTTTGTTACCGCCTCGGTTGTGAGGGATGGGTCCCACAGTAATTTGGCTTGCAGGTAACTGTTATAGGCTGCCATATCGCTATAGGTATCACCGCTGCCCTGTGAGAAAACACCCGTTACCTTATGAGCTGACAGGTATTGAAGGTTCGGCTGCAGATTGTTATAGTCAGGAAAAGGAGCAAGGTAGTTCGTGAACTGTGTGGTATAATCCCACAGGAAAATATGATCTGTAACAGCGCCCCAGCCCTCCAGGTCTTTCCTGAAAGCCGCCGCAGAGAGAGCGGTGCTCAATGGTTCCTGGCGGTAAGCATCGATGCTGCTCAACATAATGTACACATTTGCCGCAGGCTTTGTTTTAAGCGGAGGATGCGCCGTATACTGATACGCCAGCGTGGTGAATTGCTGATCAGGGAACGTTGCGGCTACCCGGTTGACGAAGCGGATCAGTGAACCCTGCGGACCACCATCTTCTGCATTGGCTTCACTGCATTGATCGCAGGTACAGAAACCACCGCCGTCTTCTGCGGCAATAGACCAATAAAGGGCATCGGGATTATCAGCCCTGGCTTTGCGGAAATACGCTACCATTAAATTAAACACACCTTCATTGCTCAGACATAACTGGCTTGCCTGCCGTTTGCCATTCACCAGTGCATAATATTCCGGGTGGGTGGCATAGTATGTTTTGGGAGGAACGATCTTAAAGAAAGAGTGTCCCCATACGCCCCACAGGTCCTCAAACCGGTGCAGCTTGTGCCATTCCAGGTATTCATTGTCAAATGCAGCAGGATAATAGGTCTCCCGGTAAACAAATGCAGGCTCCTGTTTATCCATAACCTGCTGCGGCAGTTGCAGATTTTTATTGGTAGGAACGGTGACCGGTATAGCAGCATATTTGCGGCAGCCAAAATAATTCTCCAGTAACGTATACACTCCATAGAGAATGCCTTTACCACTGCCTCCCCTGATGTATAAATGCTGTTTGTCTGTCGCAATGAAAAAGCTTTCCCCTTTGAGCTTACCACTATGGAACTGTTCTACATGCTCAGTATTACCAATGAAAATGCCCGGTTGTTCTTTATATGTTTTTTCAGGTATGATGTTCAGTGATGCGCCTGATATCCGTTTCAGATAATCCTGCAACAACTTGGCGGCCTTTGTCTCATGTTTGCCTGCTTCATCCGGCAATACGATCACATACCTGGAATTACCGTTAGTTACAAGATCGATATTCCCCCGGGTGGACTGGCAGCTGTTATATGTCAGCAAGGTCATTATCAACAATAAGCTGTGCATCATTCTGAACATGAATAACGTGATTAAAATTTGCGTTGCAGGGTTATATAGATATCATACTGGTTCTGAAATTCTGTAGCAGTGATCTTCTGATTGATCCATGTGCCAAAGATCCCTGCAGTAGTACGATACCTGAAGGTCTTCTGATAACCTGCACCCACACTGCGGGTCAACAATCCTGCCAGCTTGGGAAATTGTATAAGACGGCTCCTGTCGTCGGGAGACGTACCCAGTCCGGCATTAAACGAAATGTAGTCCTGCTGGCGATTCATGTAGTAACGTGCGGTCAGATTGTAAGATGTATAGAACTCCGGAGAATCACTGATGAAATAAGCCCGGAAATTAACCCAGAAATCTTTCCATGTTTTGGCGATAGAAGCTACGCCGGAAATGCTGTTTGAACTGTCTGCGCTCAGATAACGGATACCCACTTCACCTTCTATATCGTGTTTGAATGTTTTAAAGAGGGAGTATGCCAGGCGTGTTTTCGGGAAGACAATTTCATTAGAGTAAGTAGCAAGGGCGTACGAGTATAATTTCGGACTATGCGTATAATACAGTTCCGCCTCACCTTGTAATCCTGTGCCCTGTTGCCTTCCGGCATAGTTAAGACGGGCGGCATAAGAGCCCCGTTTAAAGAAGTGACGGTATTCGAGCGTGGCAATATTGTAACTGTTGTCCTGGTAGTCGTAACTTGAATGCAGGAAGAACATGCCGAACTGGTTCTTCGTTGTTTTGCTGTGCAGGTAGTCGGCATAGTCGAGGTTCTCCGGAGTACGACTGAGTTTAACAACAGAGTCGGCTGCAAGTGCAGCTTCTGCATACATCTTTTTATTCTCCAGCGTAACGGCTCTTTTCTGTATGAAAGATGTATTGTCGGGATAGAAGCGGATACCCTGGTTAGCATAGACCAGTGTACTATCATATTCCAGTCTCTCGCTGAGCAGGTTAATGCTGTTGAGTAAAGCCAGGGAATCTTTTCTGTTAAGACCTAATACCTGCCTGTAGATAGCCAGTGCGCTATCCGGCGCGTTGTTACGCTGATAAGCGGAAGCTGCGGCAGTGAGCCCGTCGGTATATGCTGTCCTGTATTTAACAGTGAAAGGATAACGCTGCATCAGCTGGTAGGTGATGGCATTGGCTTCGTTATACCTTTTCATGTCGGTAAGTATGCCGGCTTTTTTCAGTAGCAGGTCTTTATTGTCAGGGTAGCGTGTTAGTGCGAGATCGGCATAGAACAATGAACTATCGGGTTGTCCTGTTGCATTATGCAGATTGACCAGGTAGTTGAGGGCTTCGAGGTTGTCTGGCGATTGTACCAGTACGGTACGGAACTCCCTCGCTGCCATGTCATATTCCTCGGCCTGCAAAAGCGTGCGGCCTGCAGTAAGGTGAAGGTCTGTAACATTGGCCGCATACCTCGGATCATTCGGGGCCTGCCGTAACAGTTGTTCAGCAATAGCAGCTGCTTCATCATATTGTCCCATACCGGCAAGTATGCTGGATTTCTTTAGCAAAAAACGACTGTTGTTAGGGTAGGATACAAGTGCCTGGTCGAGTACCTGCAAGGCGCGTACATTATCTTTCTGAGTGATGTAGGCGTTGGCCATCATATCCAGTGCGGTCGTATCCCTGGGATCTGTTTGCAGGGCTTTATCGAATTCTGCCAGTGCCAGGTCGTATTGCTGCTGTGCGAGATAGTCACGCCCGCTGGCTATTTTTAAGGCCGTATAACGGCTTTTCAGGTCGGTGCTGGACCTATTGCCAGCATAAAGTTTTTCTGCCAGTAATGCGGCCTCTGTGAACTTCCTGTCGCTTTCCAGTACATCCAGTTTGAGGGACAGTAAGCGCTGATCGTTCGGGTTATTCTTTAAACCTCTGTTGATCCAGGCCAGGGCCTCACGGTAAGCGCCACGGGACATGCTCAGCCCTATTACTTTGTCAAGGGCTTCCCTGTTACCCGGATTCTTTTCCAGTACGCCCTGGTATAACAGGTAAGGGTCTGTATTAGCATACCAGGCGGCTGCTTCCATCCGCAGGGGTGTTTCCATATTGCGCGCTTTAGCGTCCGAAGGCCAGCGTTTCAGGATCTGTTGTAACTGGTCAATGGCTTCCGGATAATTATGCATGTCCTGTAGTAGTCCCAGTTTGCGCATCATCAGTTCATAAGAGCCGGGACTTTCGGTCAGTTCTGCATTCACCTGTTCAATGGCCCGTGTATAACTGCCGCTTTTAATATACATGCTGGTGATAGCAGCTTTCGCTTCTGTATTACCCGGGTCCAGCAGCAGCGCCCTTTCATAGTTCTGCTGAGAAAGCAGCTGGTTATTTCTCAACTGGTAGTAACGGCCGGCCAACAGGAAGTGACCGGTATAAGCCTTTTGTACTGTCGTATCGTTCGTGTGCTTTTCCAGTAATGCCGTTGCATAATTTCCACCCTGGAAGAACCTTTCGGATGCATCCAGTATACCAAGCTTTTTCATCATCAGCTCTTTATCTTCCGGGAAATAGAACAGGCCCTGGTCCACATAACATTCTGCTTCCTCGTGCTTCTTAGCCGCCATCTCTATGTTAACGGCGTAGAGATAGGCATCGTGATAAGTAGGCGCCTTGACCAACACCTGTTTTACATATCTTCTCGCCAGCTGGGTATTGCCAGTCAGCATGTACAGTCTTCCCAGCAACAACTCCTGGTCTGTAAAGTCAGGTCTTTTCTGCAGGGCTTCTTTCGATAGCTGTATTGCTTTCTGATAATGATTCAGCCGTGTTTCCTTCACAGCTTCTTCGTACAGTTCATCTGCATCTTTTCCTTTATTGAAGATCTGTGCCTGTGCCTGCAATGAAAAGCAAAGTACGGTACCGGATAGTATGTATTTGAATAGCGACATCATCTTAAGTATTTGCAGGTTTCCGCTGGCCAAATCCCTGGCGTTGCATATTTCCCCAGCTGTGTTTTTTGCCCGTTATGAAATTGAAATATCCTTTCAGTGCAAAGAACACGATCAGCGGATGGTAGACGAAAGGTTCTATAAAGGCCATTAAAGCCAGTCCTATTACTTCCTTCCAGGTTTTATAATGTTTGTAGGTGATCTGGTCCCACAGTATAGCCAAAGTGGTGATCATGACGGAATAGAAATACACGAACGCGAGCAGGATCAGTGCATTCTGCCAGTTAATATTACCGGTGATGATCAGGTAGAGGTAATAGAAGATCCCTGTAATTTCTACAATGGGAGCAAGGAATTCAAACAGCAGATTGTATGGTAATACTATCAGCCCAAGCCGTTTATAGTGTGGATTAAAAATAACTTTGCGGTGTATGGTGATGATCTCTGCAAGGCCACGGCCCCAGCGGGTACGTTGACGGCCAAATACCTTCAGAGTGGGCGGGCCTTCAGTCCAGCATTGTGTAGTTGGAATATATCTGACCGCATACTTCAGTTTGTTGTCGATCATATACGTGCACATACGCGTGACTATATCCATATCTTCCGCGAAAGATTTACTGTCATAACCACCGGCTTTGATAGCGATCTCTTTATCAAACAACCCTAAACCACCTGAAACGTTGGGTACGCAGTTGATCACACTCCAACCCATTTTACCTAATACGTAAGCCCGCAGGTACTCCATTTCCTGGAAGCGGGGCAACCATTTCTCGGGAGGGCGTACACGGGTAATAACACCTTCATCTATCTCACAGGAGTTGGCGAGACGTAATGTGGCGCCAGTAGCGATCACTCTGATACTGTCTTCCACCATATGTATGTAACCACATTCAGGGCAAGGTTCACCCACCTCTTTGATCTTGTTGTGTTCCTCATCCATGAATGGTTTGATCATCCGGAGCAGCGTATCTTTTTCAATGATACAGTCCACGTCAGTACAAAGGAAGTAGTCATATGCAGCTGCGTTGATACCTGCATTGGATGCATCCGCCTTACTTTTCCCATTGACTTTATCGATCACCACCAGTTTCTCATAGGCAGAGTTGGATGATTTGAAAAGCCTCTTTACCGGCTGTGATTTGATACGTTCATTATAGGCGAAGTCCACTTGCACCAGTTGAAACTCACTGATCAGTTTTGTGAGGGTATCGTCTGTACTACCATCGTTGACAATGATGACCTCAAAACGTGGATAGTTTAATGTAAGCAGTGAACGCACGTTGGAGATGATCGTTACTCCTTCGTTGAAGGCGGGAGCAATAATAGAGATGCCGGGCGCCAGCGGCGACTGGAGCATTTTATTATAGTCTACATAACTGTTCTTACGCTGGAACCTGATAATGCCACGCAGCGAGAGAATAGCCAGCAGTGCGTACATGAACAGCATGGTGCAGCCATATATAAAAACAAATCCTTCATAGAAATTTCTAAACAATTCCACTGTATCTCCTGGTTTTTATAATGATAGTTTATAAACCGCCGCTTATTTCGCCGTGACCGTAGCTGCTGCTTTTTGTGTAGTCTGGAAACCACGTCGCTGCATATTCCCCCAGGTGCTTTTCCTGCCCGTGAGAAAGTTGTAATATCCGCGTATGGCAAATACTACGATCAGCGGGTGGTAGAGGAAAAACTCCATAAAAGGTGTTAAGCAGAGGTAAGCAACCTCTTTCCATGTTTTGTAATACCTGAATGCAAGCTGGTCCCATACTATAGCCATAGTCGTGATCATAACAGAGTAGGTATATACGAAAAGCAGCAGTACGGATGCCGTCGTCCAGTCAATAAGGCCCAGGCAGGTCATGACGATATAATAAATGATGCCGGTAATTTCAATAACAGGCGCCAGCAGTTCAAAGAAGAAGTTGTAAGGAAAAATGATAAGTCCCATCTTTCCATAACGCGGATTCATGAACATGCCAAAGTGCGCATACATCAGCTGCGCCAGACCTCTAGCCCAGCGGGTACGCTGGCGGTTAAATATTTTGACAGATGCAGGGGCTTCCGTCCAGCAGAGTGTTTTTGGAATATAACGGATAGCATAATCGATCTTATTGTCCTGCGCATAACGGCACATGCGTGTCATCAGTTCCATGTCTTCACCGAAAGAGCTGTGGTCGTAGCCGCCGGAGCGGATAGCTATTTCCTTGTCAAACAGGCCTAGTCCGCCGGATACGTTTGGTACACAGTTCAGCAGGGTCCAGCCCATTTTACCCAGCACAAAGGCACGGATATATTCGACCTCCTGGAAACGGGGAAGGAGTTGCCGGGGAGGACGCATACGTGTCATTACACCTTCGTCGAACTCGCATGAGTTGGCGATACGTAGTGTTGCGCCTGTAGCAATGACACGTTTCTTTTCTTCCTGCATTACTGGTTTGATGAGTTCGAGCAAGGTGTTCTTGTCGAGGATGCAGTCCACATCCGTACAAACAAAGTGAGGATAGGACGCTGCATTGATGCCTGCATTGGTGGCGTCCGCCTTACTCTTACCATTCACCTTATCGATGACCATTAATTTGGCGTAGGCAGGATTAGTGGATTTGAAGATCTTTCTGACAGGTTTGGTCTGTATCTTGGCGTTGTAAGCAAAGTCGACGGGCACCAGTTCAAACTCATTGATCATCTGTTCAAGGCTGTTGTCTGTACTGCCGTCGTTGATGATAATGATCTCGTATTTTGGATAGTTGAGCGTCAGCAACGAGCGCACGTTGAAGATAATGGTCAGGCCTTCGTTAAAGGCAGGGGCCAGTACTGTAATGCCGGGCGCCAGTGGAGAGCTGAGCAGGGTATTTTCCTGGTGGAATTTATCTTTCCTTACATAAGCGCGGACCGCGACCATAGAGAACACAGCCAGTAATGCATATGTTATCAGCAGTAGTGTGCCGTAAATAAAAACAGCGGATTCATAATATCTTCCTATCGTTTCCCATATATTACCCATTTCACGGTCAGAATTTAATTAAAGGGTTCATACTATGTTTGAGGATCAGCTTATTTTCTGCGGTAGCAGTTTCTACCAGCTCTTCAACAATACCTTTGGCGGCCCATTGATTCCTGATAATAGATTTGGCTGCATTTTTACGAACATCAAAATCAGTGGCGTGCAGGAATTCCTGGCGAAGGAAATCAACATGTTTACCACTGTTGATGCGACCTATAGCTTTCAGTATTTCTAACCGGCAGTTCAGTGGCTGGCTGTCATACATCTGAAGTAACTTATCTTCCGCACTTTCCATTTTCAGTTTTCCCAGGCAGTTAATAGCATCTGCACGCAGGTAATGATCTTTCGTATCCAACAGTTTCAACACGGCAGGTACAGCGCTGATCTGGTTGTAATGCACTACCAGTTTCAGGCAGAAAGAGACAATACTTTTATTGGTTGAATAGGTGATCCATTGGGCGAAGTTGGGAATGGCGATATGTTCGGTAGTGGAAATGATCTTAAAGAGCTCTACCTGGTCCCACATGAGGAGCGGTTCGGTTACTACGTCAAAGAATTTGAAGGGTTCATTCTTGCTCAATTTGATATATGCATGCCTGGCCGCCGCACGTAGTTCCCGGTTGCGGCTATTGGTAAGGGGAAGTATCGTTACGTCGGCAATGGACATATTCATGCTGCTGAGCTCAACCAGCGCCTGTACTTTTTTGTCCCATTTGCGGGACTTCATTTTTCTGAGTGAGTCCTTATCCAGTTCCAGTTGTATGTACAGGTTCCTGAGTTGTTCACCCATGGCGCCACGCACATTATTCCTGTAGTCAAGCAGCCGGTCTATGAGGGCCTGCCTCGCCCATCTGTGCTCAAATACTGGCAGTCTGAATACGTCTATAGGAAGAACGACCTGGTCTGCCGGAACATCGCTGGCCAGCTCGTCGTTGAGCAGGATGTGTTCCATCAGCAAATTGTCTATGACAGGGTGAAGACCGGCGAGTTTTTTTTCCCGTCTATATGCCTTGTACCGGCCACGGAGTATAGACAGGTAGGCTATGATGGTGAAAGATACTGCAATGATAATAAATACAATTGCGATCTGAATATTCAGGGATGCACCCCTGAAATCATACAGGCTATATTCCATACAGGATTGGTCAATTAGTTAAGGTTCAGAGGAAAGTAACGCAACAATGTATTATCTGGCACCGTACTGCATCAGCAGGCGCTTTACTCGTATCAGTAATTCACCGGGAATAACGGGTTTCTTTAGAAAATCGTCTGCTCCCAGTTTGAAACCTTCCAGGATCATCTCCTCATTACCTGCATTAGAAACAATAATTACGGGAATTGGTTTACCGTCCTTTCTTGTTTTCACTTTGCTGAGGATCTCAAAACCACTTGCATATGGCATCATGATATCCGTAATGATCAGGTCATAATCATAATTGGTATCTTCCAGCCGCTGAAAGGCTTCTTTCCCATTAGTGACATGTTCTATTTTATACTCTTCCCTATGAAGTATCCTTTCCATGATCTTAGGCATTACTTCATCGTCCTCGACGAGCAGGATCCTGTTACTCATAAATTTGGCTTTTGGTGCAAAGTCGCACTGGTGGAAGATCTGTCTTTCAGCATAGATGTATGGTATCTGAACATGACCGTCGTACCGTACATTGCAATTGTATCAGTTTGTATGAGAGCATCTTTCATAGTCTCTATGGTTCGATCTTATATATACTTAAAAATGGCTTGCAGAGATTTGTCATACAGAGAAATTCTCACACTGTTCACATGGTGAATAATTATTACTTATTGTAGGTGTATAATATGTTTTGTGCATTCTTTAAGACTCATTATCAAAGGTAAGGGGCTCGTCTGAAAGAAAGCCCATATTAGGCTTAGAAATATGTATCTGCAATAGTTGCCTTCGCTGCTAAAGAAAGACTATTCATTATATTTGCCAAGGTCTTATTGTCGTAAATCCTATTGGCTGTTACATAACCATGAAAAATACCTTAAAACTCCGTTTATTCACAGGTTTCGCTTTAGCCCTCATTCTGGTAACTGCAGGAGGTATTTTTTCATATTTCACCTTAACACATCAGCGAACTGAAGGACAGTGGGTAGAGCATTCTTATGAAGTGATCACTACCGCCCAGCGTCTGAATCGCTATGTATATGAAATTGAATCCTCCGGTGCAGCATACAGAAGTACGCGGGTAAAGAAATTCCTGGAGCCATATTATCAGACCGGTCCAAAGATATTACCACTGGCAGGTGACCTGCGCAAGCTGGTGGCTGACAATCCTGTACAACACGCCAGGGCCGGCAGGGTTGAGAATGGTCTGATCGGTTTACTGAACTACTGGCAGGAGTTAAATCTGAAACGGGACAGTAACTACATATTCAATAACCAGCTGGAGGTTACGCATGAGGAGCGGCCGTACCTGGATACGGTACATAGTGTAATACAGGCAATGATCGCAGAGGAGAGGACATTGCTCATCAACCGGACGGCAGTTAACAAAGCGTCAGTGGGAAGGGCAAATACTGTGGTGGTGCTTAATACCATTTTCATTTTGCTGGTGGCCATTACCCTAATGATAGTTTCTTTCCGTGAACTGAGCAGCAGGATGAAGATCCAGCAGGAATTGAGAAGAAGGCTGCAGGACGTGGAAGATCTTAATAAGATAACAACTGATAATAACTGGTTGCTGACGGGAATGTCAAGGATCAATGAGAGTCTGAGCGGAGAACTGGAAGTGGGCGTCGTGGCAAAAAGATGTCTCGATGTAATGGTGAAATATCTGAAAGCACCCGCAGGCGCATTTTATTGTTTTGATGGAAAGAGCGGTCTGTTGAAATTATGTTCGGGTGTTGCGCTTCCTGCCACTGTAAAACGGGAATATGCCCTCGAAGAAGGCATTACCGGTTATGCCGCCACAAAAAAGGATATTACGGTTATAGAGAATGTGCCTGCCAGTTACTGGAATATTGAAACAGGCAGTGGTAATATGTTACCAGGAGGGATCGTATGTCTGCCCCTATGGCACAATGACGATCTGATGGGCGTGATAGAACTGGTTGTGTTTGGAAAGGTGGAGGCAGGCATACTGGAGTTATTGCGTACTACCAGCAATGCAATTGCTGTTGCAATGAATGCTGCAGATTCGAGGACAAGAGTGATGCAATTGCTGGAGCGGGTACAGGAGCAGAAGGAGACATTGGAAACGCAACAGGAAGAACTGCGGCAGTCAAATGAAGAACTTACACGCCAGTCGGAGATCCTGCAGGCTTCGGAAGAAGAGCTGCGCGTACAGGAAGAAGAGCTGAGACAGGTAAATGATGAAATGAGCGTGCAGAACAAGGCACTGGAGATTGCAAGGGAAGAACTATCTGAAAAGGCGCAGGAACTGGAACAGAGCAGCAGGTATAAGTCAGAATTCCTGGCAAATATGTCGCACGAGCTGCGTACGCCCCTCAACAGTGTGCTGATATTAGCACGGTTGCTGGAAGAAAATAAGGACAGCAATCTCAGTAACAAACAGGTAGAATATGCGGGTATCATTCATAAATCGGGTTCAGACCTGTTAAAGCTTATTAACGATATCCTGGACCTTTCGAAGATAGAAGCCGGCAAAGTGGAAATGAACATCGAGCAGGTATCCGTTAAAGGCATGGTAAGTGATCTGGAGCAGTTGTTCCATGTAGTGGCAGAGCAAAAGAACATTCGTTTTACTACTGAAATATTACCGGGTGTTCCGGAGATGATCCACACCGATCCGCAAAGGCTGGAACAGGTGATCAAAAACCTGCTGTCAAATGCATTCAAGTTTACACCGGGCGGTGGTGTTATTAAACTCGGACTAATGCAGGCGACTGACGGGCTGCATATTGCAGTAAGCGATAGCGGAACAGGTATTCCGGTAGAAAAACAGCAACTGATCTTTGAAGCTTTCCGCCAGGTGGATGGTTCTACCAGTCGCAAATACGGTGGAACGGGATTGGGACTTTCCATCAGCAAGGAACTGATGAAACGGTTAGGCGGAGAGATCAGGCTTGAAAGCAAGGAAGGAAAAGGAAGCACCTTCACGGTGGTGATGGATGCCGGCAAGGCGCCGTTAACTGTGAAAGCGGAAGAAAAAATTGAGCTACCCGAAAAAGAAGTGTTACCGGTTGTGCCTATTCCGGAGCATCCGGCGTCAGAAGCGGTGCAGGTGGCCGACGACAGGAGTAGTTTCAGCAAACAGGATAAGCTGATATTGATCGTGGAAGATGACGTGAACTTTGCAACTATCCTCCGGGATTTTGCGAGGGATAAAGGATATAAGACCATTGTGGCCCTGAATGGTAACGATGGTCTGTTCTTTGCGCGTAAGTACCTTCCGGTAGCCATCCTGCTGGATATGAACCTGCCTTTGATAGATGGTACGAGTATGCTGAAGATCCTCAAGAGCCATGACGACCTTAAACATATACTGGTACACGTTATATCAGCAGGAGAAATATCGATCCAGATCAGGGATAAGATCGAAGGCTATACGCAAAAGCCTTTACAGGGGCCTGATATGGAGTCGGTATTCTCAGGCATCAGTGAGCAACTGCAGGCGCGTTTCAAGAAAGTGCTGATCGTCTCTGACGGCGTACTGCTGAACCATCCATCGTTGCAGTCGCTCAGCGATAAAAGGCAGCTGAAAACACAGTACAACCATGTGGAGAGCCAGGACGCTGCCGCCGGTGAGCTGCAACAAAAGAACTATGATGCCATTATACTGGATGCAGGAACGGACATTGAAGCCGGGATCGGTAAACTGAATAGGCTCAGACAGCTGGCGGGCAATAAGGCAATGCCTATCATTGTATATCTTGATCATGATATTTCAGAAGCCGATGAGCTGAAATTAAAGAAGGAAGCAGCAGCCATTGTTAGAAATTCTACCTTCTCTACTGACAGATTGATGGATGAATTGGAACTCTTTTTGTATAAACTGAAGGAGACACCCCAAAAACAAACGGCTCTGGTTGCAGCGGCGGAAAATGATCTGTCGGGCAAAAAGGTACTGTTAGCAGATGATGATATGCGGAATGTATTTTCTCTCAGCGCACTGCTGGAAGAACAGGGAATAGAGGTGATCCCTGCAGCAGATGGAAAAGAAGCAATTGAGAAGCTGGAAGAGCATAAGGATATACGCCTTGTGCTTATGGACATTATGATGCCCGAGATGGATGGCTATGAAGCAATGCGGCATATCCGAGCGAATGTGCGGCATAAACACCTGCCGGTAATAGCCCTGACTGCGAAAGCAATGACCGGCGACAGGGAGAAGTGTATTGCAGCGGGGGCCTCTGACTATATCGCAAAACCAATAGATAGCAGCAAACTTTTGTCTTTAATACGTGTGTGGATGGTGTAAATCTTGTAGTTTATTATGAATGAGGTTATCTCCAATGCTGATTTCCTTGATATCATCAACATCATTAAGTTACAATACGGATACGATTTCACCGGCTATGCACAGGCGTCCATTAAACGGCGATTGCTCCGCTTTATGGGGCATATGCAACTGAATTCCGTTTTTGAGCTTAAATACAGATTGGTGAATGATCAGGACCTTTTCTCCAGGTTGATACAGTACGTTACGGTGAATGTTACGGAAATGTTCAGAGACCCCGGTTTCTACAAGTCTTTACGGGAACAGGTCTTACCTAAACTGGCCGCTTACCCCAATATCAAAATATGGCATGCCGGTTGTTCTACGGGAGAGGAGGTGTTTTCAATGGCCATATTGTTACAGGAAGCAGGGCTGTTAGGCAGGACGAAGATCTACGCAACAGATCTGAACCCAGCTAACCTGGAGCGTGCTTCTGCCGGTATCCTGCCGCTGGACAACATGAAGGATTTTACACAGAACTATATTCAGTCGGGCGGTCTGGCCGACTTTTCCAATTATTATACAGCCAGGTACGATAACGTACTTATCAAAAAAGAATTACGGCAGCATATTGCATTCTTTCAGCACAACCTGGTAACGGATAAGGTCTTTAACGAGTTTCAGCTGATCTGCTGCCGGAATGTATTTATTTATTTCAACAGGGAGCTTCAGAACTCGGTATTACAGCTCTTTTTCGATAGTTTGTCATCAAGGGGATATCTGGCGATGGGGATCAAGGAAACCATGCGTTTTGCAGATCTGCAGGGGAAATTTGAAGTAGTACATGCACATAATAAGATATACCGGCGTAAAGAATAGCAGCTCTTTTTTTTGATAGTCACTTTATGAATAACAAATTTGACGTTATTACAATCGGAGGTTCGGCCGGCAGTCTGCTTGTGCTGACGGAGTTGCTGGACGCGTTGCCCGATCGTCTGACAGCGCCTGTGATCATTGTATTACATCGCCTTCGTAACGTACAGAGCGAAATGGGGCGTTTATTATCTACCAGGAGAAGGATTGTTGAACCGGAAGATAAAGAGCCTGTAAGGGAACATTGTGTTTATCTGGCGCCACAGAACTATCACTTGATGGTGGAAGCAGACAGGACTTTCATGCTGGACTATTCCGAATTGGTGAACTATAGTCGTCCGTCGATTGATATGACCTTTAGCAGCGTAGCTGAAGTGTATGGTGCAAGAACATTGGGCATATTGCTGAGTGGGGCTAACAAGGATGGCGCCGCCGGTCTATGCCAGATCATCACTGCCGGAGGAAGGGGTGTTGTTCAGGACCCGCAGACAGCTGCATTTGAGGCGATGCCGCAATCGGCTATTGAAATGTGCGGAGGGGTCCAGGTGCTCTCCATTGAGAACATTAAGAAAATAATTGTTGGTGAAACGTAAATAAGGATTGTTTCGTATATACCTTCGGAATAGCCGTTAAAAGAGTTTAGAGATGACTAAGAAATTTACGATTCTGTTAGTAGATGACCGGATGGAAAACCTGCTGTCATTGGAACAGATGCTGCTTGCCGACAACAGGAATTTCATACACGCTACGTCAGGAAATGAGGCATTAAAACAGGTCTTGAAAAATGAAGATATCGGGCTGATCATGCTTGACGTGCAGATGCCGGATATGGATGGATTTGAAGTGGCGCGACTGTTAAAGGCTAATCCTAAAACCCGTGATATTTCTATCATTTTTGTAACCGCGATAAACAAGGATGAGTACCATGTACTTAAAGGTTTCGAAAAAGGGGCAGTGGATTATCTGTCCAAACCATTAGACATTAACATGACCCGCGCCAAGGTAGATGTATTTGAGCGACTCTACCTTTATCAACATGAATTGAGACAGGCATTAAAAGACAAGGAGTTGATCAACGGTCAGCTGGAGCGGTTTATGCACGTGGTGGCGCATGACCTTAAGTCGCCATTGTCAGGTATTACCGGGTTGCTGATGCTGATGAAGGAAGAGGAAGAGATCAGCAAGTCGGCTTTCCTGACCGAATATACGGATATGGCTATCAATGCCACATCGCAGCTGGCGGATATGATAACGGCCATCCTGGACTATAGCCGGGAACATCAGTTCAGGCATATGGAGGAAGACGTGGACGTAGCTGACCTGTTGCAGCAGCTTACCAGGTTATTGTTCCCGCCGGCACATGTCAGGATAGAAATAGAGGAGGGGATGCCGTTGATCCATACCAGCAAGCAGAAACTGCAGCAGGTATTCCAGAACCTGTTAACAAACGCAATTAAATATAACGATAAGGAAACCGGGGAGATCTTTATAGGGGGAACGCCTGCGGGGGATTTTTATGAATTTTACGTTAAGGATAACGGTCCTGGTATTGAGGAAAAGGACAATGAGCGCATTTTCCGCCTGTTCGAAAAAGTGGACAATGAAGACGACAAAGGCACTGGTATAGGGCTGAACATCCTGAAATTGCTGGTAGAGACCCAGGGGGGAAAGGTGTGGGTCGAGTCGAAATTGGGGGAGGGAAGTACCTTTTATTTTCAGTGGAGGAGATAAAAAAGCTATCAGGTAAGAAAAAAAAATCATAAATTAAATGTTGAAAGACGGGCAAGAGCCCATTCAATATGTGTATGATAGATTTTTACTTATATTCAGACAGGAACAATGAGCAATTGTCCGATGCCGGTAATGAAGACGAAATAGTACATACCGGATCAGGCGGAGCATTTGATGAAACGGAATCAGCTGAAGATGAGGCAGAATGGGAAATGAGCGACGAACAGCTGGATGAGCGTTTGGAAAATGAGGAAAAAACGGCAAAAAAACCTCCTGCTTATTAATTCAGGATATAATATACCGTTTACGAGAGGACAAAAAAAACCGGCACTAAAGGAATAAAGTACCGGTATTTCATTTTGCATTGTTCGTAAACGAAGATAATAGTATTCGCGGGCGGCATTACGGCCGTACGGTACTATTTAATATGTATAGTATCATTTTTGTAATAATAGTCTGCACTTCGGATTATCTTCAACATCTCCAGGAAACCTTCAATCCCTTCTGATCTGTTGATCTGCACATTAAATGTTTTCTTGGCTACAGCAGGATGGTCGGTTATGATCTTGACGTCATACCATCTTTCCAGTATAGGTATTATCTCACTAAGCGGTGTCTCCTTGAACTCATATTTTCCTTCCAGCCATGAAAGTACGTCGTTTTTATCAAATGGATGCGTATTGATCCCATTTTGAGTAGTACAATCTGCCTGGAAACCTGGTTTAAGTATGACTTCCTGTTTATCTGCCAGCACTTTTACGGCTCCCTGCACCAACGAGATGGCGGCTTTCCCCGGATTATATGTGTTAACATTAAATTCGGTACCGAGTACCTGTATGGTGGCGTCAGGAGTGTGTACGGTAAAAGGTTGGTCGGCTGCTGTGGCTACTTTTATATATGCTTCCCCGGTAAGGGATATTTCCCGGGAGTTACCTGCGAACCCGAAGGGGAACTGCAGGGTACTGCCGGCATTCATCCGGATCTCGGTACCATCGGAGAGTCTTATGGAATAATCTTTACCCCGGGGCACTACCAGTTTATTCAGTCCGCTGTTGTCCCTGTTTGCAACGAAAGTGAGTATATTCCGGCTGTTATTGAGTACAACCTGCCCATCTTCTGTTTGGGGATGTTGTTCTCCGCCGGAGAGATCTATGATCTGGCCATTCCTCAGTTCAAGGTAAACACTTTTAGCAGGAATACTCTTATGAACGGCCGACAGGACTTTAGAGGAATGGTTGGTTTTTAAGACAATGTAAATGAATACTCCTGCTCCGGTAACAGCAGCCGCTGTGGCGACAGCCATCATCAATTTCCCGATGCGGAAGGATCGTTTTTGCGGCGCTACTTTATCTTTTATGCCGGACATGAGATCTCCGGTCGAGATACTTTCAAAGTCCGTCCGATGTTTCGGGTGCCGGAGGTAATAGTCCTGGATGTTATTCCAGGCGTTGTTCACCTCAGGATCGCTCTCAATTAATGCATCGACCTCTACCTGCTGGTCTTTACTCAGACCGCCTGTAAGCTTAAGCATTAATAACTCGTGTATGTCAGATCTGCTCTCCATGTACTTCTCATAGTGACAATACCAGTATAAAAGCTTTAGTGCTTACAGAACCTTTTTTAGTTTCTCCTGTAATTTTTTGCAGGCAGTATAGATATGTACATTGACGGTATTGATAGAAAGGCCAAGATCGAGGGCCACTTCCTTTCTTTTTTTACCTTCAATAAAGACTTGTGTAAAGATGTTGGACGACTGCAGGGGGAGGGCTTTGATAGCGGCAGAGATAGAGCGTTTAAGCTCTTCTTTTTCTATACTGGTTTCTGCTTTGGTGGAAATATCCTGGCAGAATGACCATGCGTCTTTCCGGCAGTCTTCCGAATCCCTGTTCTTAATATAGCGATAGCATTTATAACGGAGGGATTGGAACAGGTAGGACCGTACATTGGTCTGTACTTTTGATAGGGAGCGCTTTTCCCATATTTCTATGATCAGCTCCTGAACAATGTCTTTGGCGTCCTGGCTATCTTTTAATAACCGGTAGGCTTCCGCCCATAGTGCCTTGGCATGGTCCTCAAATATATTTTCGTATGTAACATTATCGTCTGCAACAGGCAGATCGTTAGTATTCGCATGACGCATTATATAAACCCTTTACTATTTACGAATGTTGTGCTTCTCCCCCGGTAGCAGATACAATTTGTGTTGTTTAAAAAGCGGGGCGAAAGTACTAAAGACATATATGTTATTTTGAAATTAACTTATGGGTACTCATGTTAACGATTTGTAAAGAATATCCTGAGATAAGTAAGTAAACAATGCTACAGTGCTGTAAATGCTTGTCTTTTAGGTCCTTGCGTGCGGCTGAGAATCGTGGATGTCTTTTATTGAGATTGTTCTGGCACTGAGTACATATACGCTAAAAAAACAGGACCGGATTTCCGGGTTTTAAAAAAAATGATTTTTGTCCACTAAAGCTTTTTCAGATAACCTGTCACAGTAGAAATACAATCGTTAAACTCGTTTGTTCAGGCATTGTGCAATTGTAGTAAACGTTTTATTGGCCACTATAATTCCTGATGATATGTCTCACCGTAGTTGGGTCCATATATTATATGGGCTCGGGGTCATTGTTCTGCTTATTTCCCCTTATGCGAATTTTACTACACAGGCCCAGGGCCATCGTATGGAACGAAAAATATCCCTGCAATATGAAAACATTGGCCTTGCTGAACTTTTCAATATCATTAAGAAAGAGACAGGATATAATTTCTTTTACAATAATCAGTCTGTTAATGACCATCTCAAAGTAACTGTGCATGAAAGCAATACTCCGCTTACACAAGTACTGGATAAACTATTAAGCGCCCACGGATATTCATGGGACCTGCGTGGCAAGACGATCGGCATTTTCAGGAAAGAAGGAATGGATATACCTGAGAGTACGACACAGGAGGAAGGAATAATTGTAAGAGGTATTGTTACCACGGCTGATGGCACACCGCTGGAAGGGGCTACCATCAATCTGCGGGGCGCAGGCGGCGTGGGTACAAGGACAAATGAGAAAGGCGCTTTTTTTCTGCATAAAACCGGCGGGGATAGTATCATCAGGATCAGTTACACAGGGTTTAAAACACAGGAGATCACAGTAAGATCTGCGGCCTCTCTTCGTGTCGTACTAGCGCCGATGATCACCGATCTGGCTGTAGTGGCGGTGAGAAGCAACGGCTATCAGAAAATCCCTGCTGAAAGGGCCACAGGTTCTTTTGTACAGGTGAATAACCAGTTACTCAATCGCAGGATCGGGGCTACTATACTCGAGCGGTTGGAGGGTGTAGCCAGCGGTGTTTTATTTCCCAATAAGAATATTCCGCCATTATCTAATGAAGCCTATATTTCGATCAGGGGAAGGAGCACTATCCTTGCAAATGCACAACCGCTGGTCGTAGTAGACAATTTCCCTTATAACGGAGATATCAATTTACTGAACCCCAATGACGTGGAGAGTATCACGATCCTGAAAGATGCAGCTGCAGCTTCTATCTGGGGTGCATTCTCTGGTAATGGTGTGATCGTTATCACCACAAAAAAAGGAACACTGCATCAACCGCTTAAAGTAGAAGTGAATACAAATCTTACCATAGGTGCTAAACCGGACCTTTTTTATAATCCCGCTTTTCTTGGTGCCAGTGAATTTATTGATGTTGAGAAAACCTTGTTTGATAAAGGTTTTTATGATGCGGACCTGTCTAATGATTATAGCTACCCTGTTATATCTCCCGTTGTTGAATTACTGGATAAAAAAAGAAGTGGGTTGATGTCTGCAGCAGCAGCCGATGCCGCGATTGATCAGCTTAGAAGGAATGATGTCAGGAAAGATTACGAAAAATATTTTTACAGGAATAGTGTCAATCAGCAGTATGCAGTGAATGTTAGTAGTGGTGGTGATAAATCGGCTTATTTATTATCAGTAGGATATGACAGGCTTTTGGATAATAAGGTAGCTAATGCCTCCAGCCGGTTCACGATCAATAATTACAGCACATTTCATTTGTGGAACCGCGTGGAATTGTCTTCAGGGGTTTCTTTTGTGTTGAACAAAGACAATAGGGACGGAAGCGTCGGAACCATTACTCCCGAAGGCGGCAAGAGCGTTTATTATCCATATGCACAACTGGCAGATGCTAATGGGAATGCATTACCATTGCCTAAAGACTTCCGGTACAGCTTCGTCAGCGAGTTGAAAGGAGATGGGCTGCTTGACTGGACATATAAACCGTTAGACGAAATTAAGCTGATCGATAATGTAGAGAGGAAATATCATATCAGATTCAACCCTGGTTTTAAAGTAAATATTATCGATGGCTTAAATGCAGAAATAAGGTACCAGTTCGAAAAACAAATAGGCAAGGGGGAGAACTATAACAGCGTAAATTCTTATACCGTAAGAAACCTTTATAACCTGTTTACACAGGTGGAAGGTGGTAGTGTAAGCCATCCTATACCACTGGGTGGAATGATGACAGAAAACCAGATAGAGCTTACTTCTAATAATTACAGAGGACAATTAAATTTCAACAGGACTTTCAATGATCGTCATACAGTTGCCGCAATAGCCGGAGTAGAACAACGGGAGACGGTTACCGAAGAAAATATTCATGTATACATGGGTTATAATAAGGAGACCCATACTTATAATAATGCATTGGACTATAGCCGGTACTATGATGCCTACAGATATCTGGGAGAGGCGGGATACATTCCGAATGTTAATATGTTGAGGCGTTTCAGTAATATATTTATTTCTTACTTCGGAAATGCCTCTTATTCGCTGGATAGAAAGTACACTATTTCCGGGAGTGTCCGGTTGGATCAAAGCAATATATTGGGTATCAAAACGAATCAGAGAGGAGTGCCTTTATGGTCGGTAGGGCTCGGATGGGAATTAAGCAAAGCGTCTTTTTACCGGATCGGCTGGTTACCATATTTGAAAATGAGAATGACATATGGCTACAATGGCAATCTGGACCCGGCTCTTTCAGGTAAACTGGTAATAGTATATGCTGATAATGCAAACCCGGTAGGGCTTCCACAAGCTGGCATTGCCAACCAACCTAATCCCTTTTTGAGATGGGAGAAGGCAGGTATGTTTAATGTAGGGATTGATTTTGAAACGAAGAATAAAATGCTGGGAGGCAGTGTGGAGTATTATCTCAAAAGAGGAACTGATCTGATAGGCAATCAAATTGTTTCTATGCAAACCGGAACAAATATATTCAGAGGGAATTCTGCTGATATGAGAGGCGGCGGGGTAGACGTTAGCCTGACCTCTTATAATGTCAACCGTGAGGTAAATTGGGTCACAGATCTTTTGTTTAGTTATAACTGGGATAAGATAACTGAGTATAAGCTTAACACGACGGTAAATGATGTAATAGCAATCGGAGATGGTTCATCATCTGCTTTGTTGCCCGTTATTGGCCGGCCAGTGTATGGTGTATACAGTTATAAATGGGGAGGGCTGGACCGCGAGACTGGCGATCCACTTGGTTACATAGACGGAAAGATCAGTAAAGACTATAATGGGATCATGAGCGGTAATGATGAAGCATCTATTGTCTACAATGGCCCTGCCCGTCCTACGGTATTCGGAGCGATACGTAATACGTTCTCCTACAGAAGAATTAGTTTGTCTGTTAATCTTGCCTATAAATTGAGATACTATTTCAGACGCCCTTCCATTTCTTATAACAGTTTGTTCAATTATTGGAATGGGGGGCACAAGGATTATTCATTGCGCTGGCAGCAACCGGGAGATGAGTTGCACACCAATGTACCTTCTATGATCTATCCTGAAATTGATAACAGGGACAACTTTTACAGGTATTCAAGTCCCCTTGTAGAAAAAGGCGATCACGTCCGGCTACAGGATTTAAGAATAGGCTATTCGCTAAACCCTTTGTTTCTTTCAAAAAAAGGCATTGACGACCTGCAAATATATTTCTATGCCAATAATTTGGGCATTGTATGGAAAAGTAATAAGGCCGGGCTGGACCCTGATTATGTAATGGGGTATCCTGCGCCCCGTACGTTTTCACTTGGATGTAAGGCGACGTTTTAATGATAAAGTAAAAAATGATGAAGCACATACTTTTTTACATAGCTTTTAGTAGTTTATTTTTTGCCTGTACGAATAAGCTGGATATTAAACCCGACCAGTCCAAAACAGTACCGGAAACAATTGCTGACTTTCAGGCGCTATTGGACAATACCGAGCAGATGAATGTTAACATCCCTTCTTTTGGAGAAGCCGGTTCAGATAATTACTACATTGTTGACAGCCGTTATAATGCCTTAACACAGGCGAGTGAAAGAAACGCTTATATCTGGGGCCAAAATATCTTTCCTGCCAATTCTCTTGCACTTGATTGGGGCGGAAATTATACGAGAGTCAACTATTGCAATCTTGTATTGGAAGGCCTGGGCGGTATGACAGACGAAATAGTTTCGCCTGAATACAGGAACGCGAAGGGATCGGCATTATTTTTCAGGGCATTTTCTTTTTATACTTTGGTGGAGGAGTTTAGTAAACCGTATGACAGTGCTACCGCTGCTTCCGATCCCGGCATTCCTTTGAGATTGTCTTCCGACATTCAGCGATTATACCAACGTGCCAGCATACAGGAGACCTATGATCAGATCATAGGCGATCTTACAGCAGCAGTTGAACTTTTACCCGACATTACCGAATATAAAACGCGACCCTGTAAGGCGTCAGTATTTGCTTTGCTGGCAAGAGTTTTCCTCACATTGAAGGATTATGGAAAGGCATTGGAATATGCCAGCCTTTCTCTTGCTATTTATAATGATCTGCTGGACTATAATCAGGTAGATGGAAACGGCACATTATCATTCCAGCCGCTTAATAACGATGTGTTGTTACATGCTACATTGTCTACCACCGGTCTGCTAAGAATAAATTCTACTTATGTCGATTCCCTATTGTACAAAGAGTACGATGATAATGATCTCAGAAAATCACTGTTCTTCCGGCAGGGCGCAAACGGTTTTACATTTAAAGGGTCTTATTCCGGAGACATTTTTGCGCAATTTGGAGGTATAGCCGTGGACGAAATATATCTGATCCGGGCGGAATGCTATGCGCGTAAGGGAGACATTGAGAGGTCAATGGATGATATCAACACATTACTTAAGACCAGATGGAAGGCGGGAACGTATGAGAATATGACTGCTATTGATCAGACTGAAGTATTGAAAAAAGTGTTAATGGAAAGACGGAAAGAATTAATTTTCCGAGGCCTTCGATGGACAGATCTAAGACGATTAAATAAAGATGCACGTTTTGCGAAGACGATAACCCGCGTAGTGAATGGTACGATTTATCAGTTGGCCCCTAATGATCCCCGCTATGTATATCCTATTCCTGACGACGAGATCAGGTTAAGTGGAATACAACAGAATGATAGATAAAACAAGCTATGTCTAGATGTTTATTTGTACTGCTATTGACAGTATTGTCATATTCTTCCTTGTTGTCCCAGGACAGAGCGCCTTCCGTTAAATACCAGGTAGAGGGCACGGCATTGGATATTGGGACCGTTGTGCCTGATTTTAGGTTACGTCAGATCCTGAACCATAAAGCGGAAGAGGTTACTTTATCCGAATTTCGCGGGAAGGCGATATTAATTGATTTTTGGGCTCCCAACTGTCAGCCTTGTGTTGCTCAGTTTCCAAAATTACAGGCCATACAGGACAAATATAAAGAGCGGCTTCAGATTATTACGATCACCAATGACAGTCTCCGGAATGTTACTGAGCTATTCAGGAATATGGGTTACAAAGGATTCAGGTTGTTGACTGCAGCTGCAGGTCTAAATAATACCAACGACAGTTTGTTCTTCGCATTTCCACATAAATATATCCCGTTTTATGTGTGGATAGATCGGAATGGTGTGTTAAAGGCGCTTACAAGTTATGAGGCATTGAATGAGAATAACGTCGCGTTGTTAATAAATGGAGGTTCGCTGGATACTATTATTGGAAGACGGGAAAATATTACTTCGGAGGCAGAGCATCCCGCAATCTACTCCTACCAGGAAAGTGATATTGCAGAAAAGATGATGTTAAATGATTCGATCAACGGATTGATCAACTATTCAATGTTAGCAGGCTACAATAAAAAATACCCTCCGAGTTGTGCATTTGATCGAAGCGGTATTTATGCATACCGGAGGATCCGTGTCTGGAATTTACCGCTGCTCACAATGTTCAGACTTGCTTATGGGAAAATAGGAAAGGATATTGATGGGCAGGAGCTACTTCCGGTACCCAGAGTCTTTTTTAATATCAGAGACGAAAGAATAATACATAAGCTGGCTGTTAACTTTTTACAGCCTCCTGAAACTACAGGAGATCTGTATTGTTACGACCTTATTAGTGGTGAAGCTGGTGAAGAGCAGCTAAAGAAGAGAATGCAGGAGGACCTTTGTAAATATTTCGGTGTTAAGAGTAGTATTATCAGGAAAAAGGTTGCGTGTTATGTGCTGAGTTTGAAGGATAGCAGTAAGCTCAAAACAGCAGGAGGGGATAGCTACGCAAAAGGAAACCTGTATTTTCTACAATTAAAGAATACACCGTTCTCCCGGCTGATGGATAATATCAGAAGCTATAATGAAGGAAGTAAAACAGAAAGATATAAGGGGCTGGAATCCTCCATCATAATAGACGAAACTGGCTTTACCGGCAATATAGATATCAGCATTACTGCAAGATTGAACGATACTAATGCGTTAAATATTGCGCTTGGACATTATGGGCTGGCGTTGCACAGGGGAGAACGGTGGATTGACATATTGTTGCTGGAAGACGCAGCTGTTAGTTCTTTATCCCGAAAATAGTAACCGGCTGCGAGGTATTTCTTCTTATGATAACAGGGATACCAGCTTGTATTTGTGATACAAATTGGCTGGAGCTTCCGGCAGCTATGTAGCAACATTGGACGGCGCTGCTATAAGGGCATTCACTATTAATGCTAGGGCCTGACGTCGATGGTACAGTTGTGCATAGATCTAAAATATTGGATTGCTTGCTGGTGGCAAATGCAGTAACTCCGCTGAGCAACAACGCGATCAGCATGTGATTTGGTTTTGTATGTTTCATGGCTAACTGGATTTAACTGGATCAATGGTGTTTGTTATAACTAAATTTAGTCATTATTATCGGTTTCTTTACTAATTTAAATTAGCCTGACCATTCATTGTCTTATACCAAAGATGGTTACCATTGCTGACGAGTTCCGCCGTATGGTAATGGTAGACCCTCCCTGACTTTGAGTTACATATTGAGCGGAACTTCCTGCAGAGATGTAGCAACATTGCGTGCTTATGGAATAAGGACATTCGCTGTTAATGCTTGGCCCTGATGTACTGGGTACGGTAGCACATATGTCCAATAAATTTGCTTGCATGCCGGTAGCATATGCGCTTGTAGCGCTCAATAATAAAGCCACCAGAACGTGGTTTATTTTAAAACGTTTCATCTTCTGACAAAATTTTGGCTGATATGCATTTATAACAATGCAAGGTTTACAATCAATACCAGGTAAGTCTTATCCATTCAGAAAAAAAATGTAATACCATTCGGGCATTCTCATTTACTCAGGCCGGAGAACTCATAAAGGGCAATGTGGTTAGTATATGTAGCTAGTATTTTCCTGTTAAAGATACAAAATGATTTCAGATGTTGCTTATGTGGAACAGGCAGATAAAAAGTTTCGAGATACTTGTCCATATTAGCATTATAGATGTCGATGGCTGTTTCATTTTTGTTTGTTAACATGCTTTCATTATCTGCTTTAATAACACTGTTAACATACAACCGGCCGTCATACAATTGACTTAAATAGTTGATCAGCATACGGCCGCCTTCAGGCTTATATAACATGTCATCGCTGTCTGTCCTGTTTTTACTCAGGTACTGGATCTGGCTTTGTGTAAACGTGTCAATAGTATGTGCTGTTCGTCCGGAGTTGAAAGCAGTATCAAATATTGTAATGCGGTTATTGTAATTGTGTACATAGTAACAGGCCGCATTTTGTTCATTGTAAAGCAACATACCACCGGATGAAAGATCTTCAGTGACTTGGGCGTATTTGGTCACCTGCGCTGTAAAGATGTTCAGCTTACAGAACGATTGATCTGTTGAATCGCCCGTGAAATATTTCAGCACGAAAGTTGAATCTGAAATCTGTACCGCATTATTGTAGTTTCCAGGTGTAGGTACTATAGCCTGTTTCCCATTTTGTAAGTTGTACCTAAGGATAGATGCTATATTATAAGCGAAAATAAAAACGTCAGGATATTTGACAGCCGTACTGAATCCATTTGCCAGATACGGACTTATAGCGGTATCAATTGGAAGTGTGATTGTTTTCAGCGTATTTAATGCGGTATCAGTATAAACAATGTTATGTGGGTCACTGGTATGGAAATAGATATTCCCATTGCTTAGTCCAGCAATATAGAGTGAACTTTCTACAGGCATACTTTTGACTAATTGAAGCTGGGCGCCGGAACGGAATGTCCTGTTAAACCCGTGTTTGACATCATATTGCCGCCGGGATGTCCGGACAAGCGTAAACATAAGGCATAGGGCAGTTATAGTAATGAATAAGGTTACAAGTACTCTCGTTGTCATAGGATTTGTGTCTTTAATAAAGGTCGCATTACACTTTCTGCTTAAATGGAAATGTGAATATGCCGGTAAGTGCGATTAATGAAAAAATGATATTGAACACCAGGTGCTGCTCCCAGTTCATCTGTGATAATATACCTCCGCAGGAACAGGGAACAAAATAACTGTAATGAAGTATCGCATAGATGTAAAACGTGAACAGGAGCATTAGCCCATAGGAAAGATAAAATCCCTTCATCCTTGTTACGGGAAATACCAGCAAGGCAGTGGTAACCAGCTCTATAGCCGGAACGCCCCAGGCCACGATGTCAGCATACCGGGTAACAAAGGGAGATTGGCCCAGTTGATATTTAAAGGTATCATACTGTAGTAGTTTGCTGATACTGGCATAAGTAAACAGCACCGTTAGCAGAATTGCGGACAATTCAGGCAGTGTTTTTTTTAGCATTGTTAGTCAATTTGGATAACAGGAAGTCGGTCAAAGACGGCATAAGTTGTGTGTTAATGGTGACGGGGCTTCCAAAATATTGTTTATGGGTTATTAGGATGTCATGGTTAACTGTCTGCGTTACATTTTAATCCGGTGTCTGGACGAATATAGAAAAATTTTGTCGTAAATGTCAACACGCTTATCACAGAAATTCACACTTGCAAAATCATTTTTATATCTTGCTTCCTAGTTTTCAATTTTGATAACGAAGATGGAGCAGAAAAAGAACCAATCCAGGAGGTCTTTCCTCAGGAATAGCCTTGGCACTGTGGCTGCCTTTACAATTGTACCACGCCATGTACTGGGACGCGGATACCTTGCTCCCAGCGATCAGCTGACGAAGGGCGTAATAGGTACGGGGCAAATGGGAAAAGGACATTTCGGATATGGCGGTACCAGGGTAGTTGCTATCTGTGATGTGGACAAGCTGCATCTGCAGGAGGCAAAAGCCTTGCTGGGTGATGGTGGCATGAAGACATTCGACGATTATCGTGAATTGATACAATTGCCGGAAGTTGATATTGTACACATAGCTACTCCTCCCCATTGGCATGGAACTATCGCTATTGAGGCTGCCCGTGCGGGAAAGGATATCTGGTGTGAAAAACCTATGACGCGTACCATTGGCGAAGGGAAGAGAGTGATAGAAGCTGTGCAGCAATACGGAAGGATGTTCCGTTTAAATACCTGGTTCCGCTTTACCGATAATTTCTATGGTATGAATACGCCGGTGCAGCCTATAAAGAAGTTGGTGAGTACAAGGCTGCTTGGCTGGCCATTGACGGTGACGTTAAGCCGTCATACAGGCTTCGATTGGAAGCAACACTGGATCGGAAAGACTAATCTACCTGCCACCCCTGTGCCCGCAGAGCTGAACTATGACAGGTGGTTAGGTCCGGCGCCTTACAAACCTTATCATCCTCATAGGGTACACCAGCACTTCAGAGGCTATTGGGACTATGATGGAGGCGGTCTGGGAGATATGGGGCAGCATTACCTTGACCCTGTGCAATATATACTCGGAAAAGACAGTACAAGCCCTGTTTCTGTGCAGATAGAAGCACCGCAACAACATCCTGATGCTGTTGGCCTGTGGTCGCGGATCATTTATACTTACAGTGATGGCTGCCGTATTATACTTGACGGGGATGGATGCGATGAGAATGCCGCATTTATTGAAGGACCTTCCGGCAAATTATACCCGGGCTTCCGTTCTGATATACCTGACCTTGAGAAAAAGCTTGCTGCCTATCCTGACCCACCACCACAGGTGACTGATTTTATATCGGCAGTACGTGACCGTCAGCGGTTTGCGCTTAATGAAGAAAACGGTCATCGTTCCTGTACGCTGGTGAACATGGGAAAGATCGCATTGCAGTTGGGACGTTCCCTTGAGTTTGATCCGGAGAAGCAATTGTTCCTGCATGATGAGGGGGCTAACAGTTTGATTGATCCGCCGGTACGTGCATCATGGTCATAGTCTTATATTTGAAAAGATGAAGAAATTACTATCCATAGTTTTCCTTTTTTGTTGCAGCTACGTACATGCACAGTCTGTACCACATCCTTATGCAGCGAAGATCAACCATATACTCAGGCGACTGCCGGCAGCAGGCCCGCAACAGCTGGACAGTTGTATGATGCAGATCGGGGCTTTAGGTGCAGCAGGATTAACTGAGATGGCTTTAATGTTACAGCCTCCCGGCAAAGGCGATAACACCCGTTTACAATATGCGCTTGCCGGTTATGCAGCTTATGTGTCGGCAAACACACGGGAGGAAATGCGTAAGACAGCTATCGCGGCGTGGTTAAAAGCATTGAAACTAACTTTGCAACCTGAGAGTAAAATATTTCTGATCGAACAACTGCAACTGTTTGGTGATAAGAGTGTAGTGCCTGCGTTAAAGCCATATTTGTTGAATCCACGTTTTTGTGATCCGGCTATCCGTGTATTGACAAGTATAGGAGGTTCGGAAGTATTGATGGCGCTTGAAGCTGCGTTAGGAAAAGCGAAGGGTGCGTGTGAGATCAGTCTGGTGAAGAGGCTGGGCGATATGCGTTACCTGGCCGCAGAAGGAATGATCATCACAAAAGCAAAATCTGAGGATCCTGTTTTAAGAAGAGCGGCAATATTTGCATTGGCAAATATTGGAAGCGAAGACAGCGCCCCTGTACTGGAAGCTGCTGCAGACGAGGTCGGATACGGCTATGATAAAACTGGTGCGACAGCAGCATACATGCTGTACGTATCAAACCTGGGGCATAACTGGCCTACCACACCTGCGATGACAGCAGCTACTAACATCCTGAGAAAATGCAAGGGGGATAGTCTTGTGCATATCCGTATTGCGGCTTTAAAAATAGTTACAGATATATTACTGGATGATGAAGCTACCGGTACGCTAATGATGGCGGTAGACAATAAAGACGAGGAGTATCGCGCTGCAGCACTGGTACTGGCCATAAAGCACATGAATGCAGCGAACGCAGAACGCTGGGTACAGAAAGCAGAGCGTGCGGACGGCCGTAAGAAAGCAGCGATCATTGCAATGTTAGCGAACAGTAAGCAACGTGCTGCAATATCTTTATTTACAAAAGCGTTAAAAGATAGTGATCCACAGGTACAAATAGCTGCAATCGATGCAGCAGGACAATTACAAAGCATAGAGATGCTCAGCCCACTACTGACTATGATGAAGACTACAGATAGTGCGACTACGAAATCAATAGGAGGTATTTTACTGAATATCAGGAGTGTAGAAGTGCCCGGCCGCATTGCGATAGCCATGCAGGAAGTACCGCCGTTTGCACAGCTCACGCTGCTGCAGGTACTGGCCCAAAAGCAGGCTACGGCACAGGAACATTTTATCAAACAGTTGCTGAACAGTCCTGACCCGGCTGTTGTACAGGCCGCAAAGTCAGCATTGACGGCCATCGGGCGGTAGCCGCTTTTATGGCATCCTATTTGATATTTAATGTTTAATCAATATCTAAATAACAGTTCATTCTATTATATCAATCTATAATTAATCACTATCAATCGGCTCTATTATGAAATCACTTTTGCTTCTGCCAATGCTGATGCTGGGGGTACTATTCACTAGTTGCACTAAAGAAAATATCACTCAGGAAGTCGTTATACCTAACAAGACTATTCAGTACATAATTAACAAAGACCAATGGCAGTTTGATTCACGGTCACAAACTCAGTATGTGGATATTCCAGTTCCGGAAATAGATGACTACGCAAATCAGAATAGTGGAATACTTGTATATATTTCAGAAGATCAGGAAACCTGGGAAGCTATTCCTGATGTGTTAAACGGATCTACATTCATTTACAGGTATACCAATGGCCGGCTGTTTATTGAAGTACAGAATGCTGACGGATCAGTCACTCCTGCTCCTGATTATACAATCTATGCAAAGGTTGTAATTGTAGAATCGGATCCTATTGAGTAATATATAGTGACATGTAAAAAGGGGAAGGTGATCATATCGCTTTCCCCTTTTTTTATGCCCGTCGGTAGAGCTAACCTTCAGGTAAGTAGTATACTACAGGAAACCCGGTCCTTTCAGTTGTTCAATGCTGTATCTTTGTCAAGGTTTATTAATGCTGTTTTACAGCATAGTATAACAGTTGTAGGTTTAAACAGTTGCTGGTTTAGTCTTATACCGGCATTTTTTTTAATATCCTTTCTCGTTTTTGAGTTACCGTCTATCCAATATTAACCTGTCTGTATTTTGAATTTGAACTTTCAACCTCTATTTTTGTCTGAACAGTGAACAGGGGGCTCACTGCCTATAAACTTTCATGCATCTTATGGTTCGAAAATTATTGAATGCAACAGGTCTTTTATTAGCACCTTTTTTACCATTGGCAGCACAAAGCCAATATGAACTGAACAGTGGATGGCAATGTAACAATATTGCAAAGGTCACTGTTAAGGGTGAAGCGCTTTCCGCACCTTCCTACAAACTTTCAGGCTGGCTGCCGGCTACCGTACCAGGTACAGTGTTAACTACACTGCTGAATAACAAACTGGTGCCTGATCCTTTCTATGGAATGAATAACCAGCAGATCCCGGATATTTATACCACTGGAAGAGATCATTATACTTACTGGTTCGTAAAGGACTTTACTGAACAGAAATCAGGCGCTGACGGACAGGTATGGGTGCATTTCAGAGGGGTGAACGACGGTTGTGATATTTATCTGAACGGTCATCGTCTGAATGCAAATACTCATTTTGGAACGTATCTGCGTCATTCTTATAACATTACGCCATGGCTGGCCAAAGATGGTAAGAACCGCCTGGCTGTAGTCGTTTATCCTCCTGCCGTAGTGGGAAATCCGAACGGTGGTCAGGGTGGCGATGGTACCATTGCAAAGAATGTAGGGCCTCAATATACTGCAGGTTGGGACTGGATCCAGCCAATGCGTGACCGTAATACCGGTATATGGGATAAGGTGACCATTGAAAAGACAGGTGCTGTACGTATTAAAGATCCGCATGTTATTACAAAAGTGCCTGGAGTAAGATTGCCGGAGGGCGATCAGGCGCCAGCTAACATACTGGTGGCTGCTGCGCTGGAAAATGCGACTGCGAAAAGTGTAGAGGGTACACTGCGTTATAAACTGGCGGGAAATACCGTTTCTAAAAAGGTTACGCTGGCGCCGCATGCTACCACAACGGTGCAGCTGCCGGACATGGAATTAAAACAGCCGGAACTATGGTGGCCAAGTGGTTATGGTCCTCAACATCTGTATAACCTCCAGCTGGAATTTGTAGATAACACAGGTGTGGACGATACTGAAGATATCAGCTTTGGCGTAAGGGAAATACAAACTTATTGGAATGCACATACCAACAGCCGCGAAACAGCTGTAAACGGCCAGAAGATATTTATTAAAGGAGGTAACTGGATCACTTCCGATGCGATGTTCCGTTTCAGCAAAGAGCGTTATGATGCGGAAATACGTTTCCACCGTGATATGAACCTGAACCTGATCCGTATATGGGGGGGAAGCCTTACCGAAAGACCGGAATTCTACGAAGCCTGCGATAAATATGGTTTGCTGGTTTTCCAGGACTTCTGGATGTCAGGCGATTGTAATGGAAGATGGGTAGATCCTATGAAGAAAGAAGATCAGTGGACCCGCCGTCAATATCCTGACGATCATAACCTGTTCATTGAATCTGTGGCCGATCAGATCAAAATGCTTCGTAACCACGCTTCGCTGGCTTTCTGGTGCGGCGGTAACGAGATCACTCCTCCGGCAGATATTCTGACCGCTATCAAGGATTCCCTGCTGCCATCACTGGATAATACCCGTTTCTTCTTCCATTATTCGAATACCGACAGTATGTCTTACAATAATCTGGGCGGTAATGGTGATGGTCCTTATAATATACAACCCTTATCCGTTTTCTGGAACGAACGGACCTTCCCTTATAATTCCGAAGTGGGTTCCGTTGGTGTAGGTGATTATGAATCACTTGAACGTTTCATACCGGCCGCTAATATGAAAGTACCGCAGAATATGAAAGGTGGAGTGGATTCGGTATGGGATTATCATAAATATATCCCTTACTTTAATTATGTGGATCCATATGGCAAGCCAAAAGATGTAAAGGACTTCGCCAATAAGGCGCAGTTGGTGAACTATGACCAGTATCGTGGTCTGATGGAGGGCTTTAGCGCACATATGTGGGACTGGTATACAGGTGTGATCATCTGGAAGACCCAGAACCCATGGACAGCTTTACGCGGTCAGATGTATGATTACTACCTGGATCCCAACGCCTGCCTGTATGGTAACCGTACCGGCGCTGCTCCGTTGCACGTAATGTGTAACCCTGTTGATGGTGATATATATACTGTAAATAACACCTTCAGGTATCACTCTGATGTTATGCTGGAACTCAGTGTATATAATATGAAGGGAGAGAAAAAGCAGCTTACCCAGGTGTTTACTGAGATCAGCCCGAAATCGGTACAGAAATATCTCTCTGTGAAAGGAGCAATGCATAAAATGGGTGCGAAAGAAGGCCTGTTCCTCTCTGCCCGTTTGAGGGATAAAGATCAGCAGATCATAGATGATAACCTGTACTGGTTCCCTGACAGCACCGGTAATTATTCCGGCTTACAGAAAATGGAGGCGGCGAAAGTGCAGATAGTGGCGCAAAAAGCTGGTCCTGATAGTATTAGGGTGAAGATCAGCAATCCTGCCAATGGCCCTGTTGCTTTCTTTAGCAGGGTATCGCTGGTAGATAGTAAAACCAAGAAGCGCATCCTGCCTGTTTTCTACAATGATAACTATGTATCCGTATTGCCTGGGGAAGAGAAAGTTGTGACCATCAGTGGTGATGCAATCGGAAAAAGCGGTAATGCGGTTGTTACCGTTTCAGGATGGAACGTGTCAGAACAAACGATCAATATCGGTAAATAGAATTGATCACTTTATAAGATTCAGGGGCCGGAAATAGCATTCCGGCCCCTTTTTCATTTTATGCGAAAAAGAGGTACTTTTTACACTTTTAGTTGGAAAATAGGTCTCCCTGTCCACTAAAAGTGAAAAAAAATTATAGGCCGGATTTGGGCCTGCAAGTCCTTGTTAATGATAGATGTTACATGGTTTTTCTATCTGGTTCTATGATATGGTCTTCACGTATTATTAATATAAAAAAATATTAATAAATAAACTATTTACTATATTTATTACTCGAATTACACCTTTTGCAACTATTATGCCAACATCGAGATTGTCGTTTTTATCTGATTTAAGAGATTTTTCGGTTGTCCGGAATGTCAGGTCCTGGTCAGCCAGCGGCAGGTGTATCCTAATGGAACCATTTAAACGGAATCTTATTTCAAAATATTGTTTGAAATATTATAGTAATAATATTAAGAGTTTTGATGAACCTTCAGCAATGCGGCAATATTTCTTATTAGTAGTTATCGGTATCTCAGCGTTTTTAGTAGGATGCGGTGGCGGTGGCGCCGGCGGCGGTGGTGGCGTATGCCCTACCCAAAATCTTACGATCAATTCTAACGCTCCTTTGGGCGAGAATGGCGTCCTGAAATTATCTGTTTTCGGTATTTCCGAGCCTAAATCCTATACATGGACAGATTCACAAGGTTGGGAGTCTCATGAAAAAGAGCCACAAATACCGAATCTGAAAAAAGGTAGCAGGACTTACTCACTCACTGTTACGACAAATGGCGGATGTACTTATACCGCCACATCCAGTCCGATTGTTGTAACCGGCCCCTGGAATCCCTGCGGTCTCGATAGTAATGTGGTAGAAATCGATCCGGTTTCCAACATCTCTTTTATTGACATACAGGGAAGGGTTAACGGTAGTAACTATCTGATCCAGGCAAATAATAACAGCCTGGCGATCGCCGACTTCGAATTCAATGGCAATCAGCCTCCCGCTGAAGGTCAGTATGCTGTGCAGACAGGTACCGGCGCCGTGCAACCAGGCAAGGCGAGGGTTACTGTAAAAATCACTACGCAGCAGCCTTTTACGGCTACTGAAGGTACAGTGTATGTAGCGGTAGACGGAACAGTTACATTGGTCAGCTTTTGTAACGTGAAATTCACGTCCACGAATGCAGGGGCGACGAACGCCACTGGCGGCGCTAACCTTAAGTGGAGGCCGTAAATATGACCTGATCCAAACGGGACATTATTTTATCAATCGACAAATAATTGAGAGCATATTGCCGGGCATTCCCGGCGATATGCTCTTGTTTTTTGCCAATGGCCATACAGATGCCTTCTTTTAGGGCGTTGGGGTCTTCTGCAGCTATTACAATCCCTATGTTGTTATCCTTTACGAGCGTATGCAGGCTGGTATCTTTATTAGCTGTTACCAATGCAAGCCCACCTACCGCCAGTATAGTCGTCAGTTTAGAGGGCATCACCAGATCGCCGGCACTGGCTTTCTGAATTACCAGGTGTACATCCGCCATATTTAGAAAGCGGTTAAACCTCTCAAACGGTTCCGGATCACGGAAATGAACATTACTCAGTTGCAAGCCCACAGCATGTTGCCTGAGCTGCTCCCGGTAAGGGCCTGCCCCACAGATCAGGAATTTGACATGTACCTGTTCCTGCATCATTTCGGCTACATAAAGGATCGCCTCCAGCCCCTGTTTTTCTCCTATGGCACCAGCATATAGTACTACCTTATCCGTTACTGCAAACCCATATTCTGTTTTTATCTGCTCCCTGCCGGCCAGCGGATGAAACAACGTTACATCTACCCAGTTGGGAAAGAAAGAAATGGACCGCCCGGTCTTTTCTGCTACCTTTTTCATCATGCCATCAGAGATACTGCTGACAATATCCGCATGGCGCAGTATGTATCTTTCCATCCTGAACAATGATCTTATCAGGAAAGAGGACGAGATCATCTTCAGATCGCGGGCCGCTTCGATCTGAAGGTCTTGTATATGATAAAGAAACCTGGCGCCGCGTAGCTTTTTATACAGGGTAGCCAGCAGTCCCAGATGAAAGGGCGGTGCTACCACTACAACAACATCCATGCTACGTGTGAACAGCAACTGTAATAATTTAACCGATGCAGACATAGCAAAGGAGAAGTCCATCAGGAGCCGTTTCTTACCCGAAGGCCGGGAGGGAATATACTGCGGGCACCTGTAAACTATAACGTTGTTATTTTCAGATACTTCCTTTGTGAACCAATACCTGTTTTTCTCGTAAGGGGATTGTACTTTCCATTGAGGGTAGTGGGGAAACGATGTAATTACCGTACAATCATAGCCGTTATTTGCCAGCCATCCAATCATCTCCCCATTATATTTTCCTATTCCGGTTAGTTCAGGTGCAAAATTGCCACCTATCAATAATAGACGTTTGGGCATATTTGTCAATAGGCGTTTTTATCTCCTTTTATCATATTCATCATAGTCTGGAATATGATCTGGCAATCCAGCCAGAAGCTATAATTTTCTATATACCAGATATCCAGGTCTACACGTTTCTTCATTTGCCCGGAAAAGCGGGTTTCTCCTCTGCAGCCATTCACCTGCGCCCAGCCCGTAATGCCCGGTTTCACCATCTGCCTCAGCATATAATGTTCTACCGTTTCTTTTGCTTCAATATGCAGAGGTGTTGCGTGCGGACGCGGTCCTACGAAAGACATATTGCCGATCAATACATTAATGCATTGTGGTAACTCGTCCAGATTGGTTTTACGCAGAAAACGCCCTATACTTGTGACGCGCCGGTCGTCACGTGTAGCCTGCAGGAACTTCCCGTTTTCATCCACTTCCGATGCCTGTACTTTCATGGAGCGGAATTTATAACAGGTGATCTTTTTATTTTTCAGTCCCCATCTTTCCTGCTTAAACAGTACAGGCCCTTTGGAGGTTATCTTTATCAGTATGGCGATCAATGCAAAAAGCCAGCTGAATGCGATAAAGATGAAGAGTGTAAGGCCGATATCAAACGCACGTTTCAGCCGCTGGTGGCCAGGATCGTCCAATGCAATTGACCGGATGTTCACTAGCGGGATAGTGCCCAGCAGATTCATACTGGTGGTGGAAGTGCAGTACTGGTGTACATCTGCAATGATCTTTACCCTTTTGGCCGCTCTTTCACTTGCCATAATGATCCCCGCTGTTTGCTCTCTTGCTGTTTCAGGAAGTGCAACGATCACATCATCAATTTCGTTGGATTCGAGGATATGTGTCAGCTCAGATAGTTTGCCGAGATAACGGCCGTTTATTTGCGCATTGTTATGGTCATCCACAAAACCTACACAGTTATAACCGAAGTGATCATTGGTAGTAATAGTATGATAGAAGTTCATCCCAGTCTGACCTGTACCAACGATCAGTACGTTCTTGGGATTGGCGTGCTGAGACCTCCAGCGCAGTAATAACTTCTTTACAATATACTTGGTCGTAATAATGCCAGTAAATAAATAACCGCCATACAAGAGAGTGAATGTACGTGGATAAGGATATGATTTAAAAAAGTAAAAGAACAGGAATGAAAATACACATACGTGCAACAGGACATTCTTAAGTATAGCTACAAACTCAAAAGAGAATGAAGCTGTTTTCTGGTAGTCGTCATACAGGCGTAGGGACGTACCTGTTACTGTCCATGTGATCAGACTGGCCGCAAGTAAGAAAATGTTGAAGTCCGATAGGAACACGTCCCCCTTTGTTGCAATGTATTGTCGTGTTAACAGAAACGCGGCAGCCAATACTATATAATCAACCGTTTGCCTCAAAAACTGACTTGCATGAATACGTTGTTTCATATGGATGCCGGTTTATACGCGTTAGGATATAGTCGATGATAAATGGTTATGAGTATATGTGCTTTTAATGATGAGCTTCTGGGATCCTGGTTGTACAATGAAATAGCTTTAGTAACGGTGAATGATCTTGGGATTTATTTCTTTCTTTTATAGAGCAGGTCCATTTGCAGGATCTGTAATTCATCTGTCTGTAAAAAGCCTACCGGCGCTATAAATTCGAAGCCGAGTTCTTTTACATAGTTATGCATTTCATCGAACAGCGGTTCTCCGTCATACATCTGCACAAATGAAGTTTCAAACAGGAGATAATCGATTTCTTCCAGACTGTGTACTGCGCCTTTAAGCACTTCCTTTTCAAATCCCTGTACATCCAGTTTCAGTAAAACAGGATGTTTAACGGAAATGTCTGGTAGCAGATCATCCATGCATTTTACAGGCACACTTATCTGATCTGCTTCTGCCGTTTGTGGAAGTAGTTGCTGTTGTAAAGAAGAAACATGCAGTGCTGAACTGGCATGCGAATAGTGATTGGCGTAAAAGTCAAGCGTCCCGTTGGTACTGCCCAGTGCAAAGTTGTAGGTGTGTATACCTGGTATATTGCGTGTGCTCTGTTGTAACGCTGCATACACTGCAGGTATGGGCTCGAAAGAGTGGATGCCTGCCCTGGGGTAAAAATGAGCTGCGGTCATCGCAAACTGTCCGCGATTGGCGCCTACATCCAGAATAGTATTTACTTCCGGAATGTAGTGTTTACAATTGTGCAACAATTGTGTTGAAGCAATGGATACGCCTTTTTTTAATAATGACGTTAACCCTCTGCCGGATTGTAAGAAAACTTTAGCAGCTTCTGCTAATTTGAAGATGAGATTCATAACGAAAATTTATTGTTCCAGCAATCTTTATAAAAACGTATCGTCTCCTGTACACTCTTCTGCCAGGTGAATAACCTTGCCTGCATAAGACCATTCTGTATAACCTGCTGCCGGAATGTGTGGTCTTCCAGCAGTAATATTTTTTCTGTAAATGCAGCTGCGGATATCTCAGTTGTGAGCAGACCTGCATTGCCGGTTACCTCGGGTATAGAGGTTGAATTGGTAGCTACGACAGGGCATCCTGCCTTCATCGCTTCTCCGGGAGGAAATCCAAAACCTTCATAGGCGGAAGGATAGAGCAGGCACCATGCATAATTGTAAAGTATATTGAGGTCGGAAGAGTGCACATTTTCCATGATAACATAACGTCCGGGGATCTTTTCTTCCATGAGTTGTTGTTCCTGCCTGCTCCAGGCGCCGCCACCGGCTATCACCAGTTTATACTGTGTAGGCAGTTGTGCGATTACATCTACTGCAATGTTGAAGTTCTTGTAGTTATTCCGGCCACCTACATACAGTACAAAGGGCGCTGTAACAAGGGCCGGTAGTCCTGCGGTAGATGAATTGGTTTTGTCCAACGGAAAGTAAGTGTCCGCAATACCATGATATACTACTCTCAATTTTGCAGGGTCGGTATCGGGGTAGAAGTGTAACAGTTCTTTCCTGGTGCTGTCTGAAATACAGATAATACCATCGGCTCTCTTAATGCCGTATGCTTTTTGACTTGTATTTGCCAGGCCGCGTGGAAAAGGAGTTGCAATCCTGCGTTCATGTGCAAAGTCGTGCACTGTCATAATATTCACGATATTCTTCTGCGGAGAGATCCGCAGGTAGCCGCCATGAAATACGGCATTAGGAGGCAGTGTATACTGAAGGGGCAGATAACGAAGATATTTTGACGGGATCCAGCTTTCGCGGATGCAGGGATGATGACGGTAGTCCAGTTGTTGTTCAAAGATATTCTCAGGATTAAGTTTTGCATTCAGGAAATTGATAGCCAGGCCCGCATTGCACATGCCCTGCAACAGCTCATACCAGTAAACGGACACGCCGCCGGCCCTTTGTATGGAGAAAACAATATTGTCGAGAAATATCTGCATGATGCTAATAAGAATAATCAGGTTTATATACTGCCAGGGATGGAGAATCGTCCGGGGCATAAGCGCATAATAGCGCTGTAATGATCAGGAAGAGGTCTATCTGACTAAAGAAGAAACACACCCATATAAAAGCAAAATAACTGCTCTCAAAGGGCAGGATCCCCGGTTTGGTCTGTGTGAGTATGAAAAAGAAAATGAACAGTGAGAAGATGCCAAATTCCGCCAGTATGTAAAACCATCGCATATTGAGATTATGACCTCCTATACCATTCAGCCTGTTTTCATAGTTCATCTGTCCGAAGAAATATTGTGCAGGAATAAACGTGCTGTTACCAGCACCATAACCCGAAAGCAGCAGGTAAGGCTGATCTTTTAAGAAGTCGACCACCGGCAGTTCCATATCCCGCTGTAAAGGCATACCCATGATCACGTTGTTTTTCTGCCAGATCTCATTATCATACCTGTACACTGATCGTTTAAATACAAGCTGGTACATAGTGCTATTCTGATTTTTAGCATACAGCTTGATAAAATACTCTTTTGACTCAGCGATGATCAGGAACAGCCCGATGATGATACCCAGTGTGCCGGCTATTTTTAGCCTGGTAGAAGATATCCTGGATACCAGCATGAAAACGAGGGTGGCCGACAGCATATTGATCCAAAATGTTTGAGATACTGTCAGAATACCCATTAATACGGCAAGTGCTGCCATGCGGTATTCCTTGTCTCTCATAAATAATGGGATACACAGGGAGAGAAATGCGCTGAATACTTTTGGTTCTCCAAACAGCGCCTGTACGCGAACACTGAATACAAATGTGGACGCCTCTATCATATACCGCTGTTGCAGTCCCAGTATTTCGCCCAGGGTTTCATTGCGTAAAATGATCTGGCAGAAGATCTGAAGTATCGCTATCACAAATGAGAATTTCGCGATCCTCTTCATTACGCCGGCAAAGAAGTCGAATGATATCTGTTCTCTGTCCTGCAGGATCTTTGCGCCGATAGCAAACAGTGGCAGATACGTTTTTACATAGAAATAAACCGGTCGCATATAAAAGGCGGTTTGCTTACCAGGCGGATAATAGAACGGGTCTTTGTATAGTTGTACGATCAAGAAGATGGCAAAACTTGACAGGGCCGGAAGTATCAGCAACAAGAGGTACTTGCGGTGAACGTATATCTGTCCCTTTATAAACAGGTGCAGTTGTTCAAGCGTGAAAGCGATGCCCACAAAAAAGGTCGCTGTAAATGTAGGCCCGACCCGCAGCATCGTATACGCCTCTGTGGCAAATGCATACAGAATTGCCTCCAGTGCGGTGATCCGGTTATTATAATGCAGGTGTAATAATACACCGGCAATTACCAGTGGCATGGTTTCCTTGAAAACCTCCACATATATATTGCTGCTTACAAGTATGTCATAGATTGTATCCGCCATAGTAAATTATGATATGCGCTTGTACAGGTTATACAAGAGCGTATTATTTTTAATGATCTTTTTTACCATGTAGAAAAGCGGGCTGCAATTAAATACAGTATCCATTGTATAAGCATCTGCTGCTTCATCTACAGTAATTTCGCTGGGATGAGTGAGTTGCGTAATAGTGCCATACGCCATTTTCTTAAACCATGCAGGCTTACTTTTAGTATGTGTTGCTTCTTTTCCGTAACCGATATTCCTGATGATGTTTGTGTTAGGGGTTATTGCAAATCCTTTATTGAAAAGTACCGACAGGAACCATTGTGTGTCCCAGGTATCCATCTTTTGTTCATAAAAGGCTTTAAGGTCCCTGGAAAATGCAGCAGGAACGCCTTCGGTGGATGCGCCTCTGTATCTGAGTAATGTGAAATCATACAGTTCCCAGGCCCTTTTCCAGGTGGCCCATCCCCAGATATGTGCATAACGGGAGAAGTAGTAGGAAGCATCTCCTCTTTTAACGCCTGCCTGGTAATTACTGCCACCGATATGCATCATTCGTGTATCGTGGCGGTAACGGTCCAGCAGTGTTGTGCAAAAATTATAAAAAGAAGGGTCGGGCATGCAATCGTCTTCCAGTATGATGCCTTCCTCTACCTGTGAAAAGAACCAGTCAATGGCCGCACTTACAGCAGTAGCACAACCAAGGTTGTGTTGCCTGAATAAAGTATGCACTTCGCATGGCCAGTCTATCTGTCTTAATACGAGGTCCCTGGTCTGTTGGCACAATGCGGCTTCTCCATCTTTATGCTGGCGGGGCCCGTCAGCTGCAATGAACAACCGCGCAGGTTGTTGCTGCCGTATACTTTCAAGTATCCGCAACGTCTGATGGGGACGGTTAAAAATTAATAGGAGAATAGGTGTATCCAATGTCAATTATTTTATAGCTTCCAGCGCTACCGCATTCTCAAATCTTGATTCCTCTTCTACAAGCCTGAACATGTCGTCCTTACAATCATTAAAGCTACAGGTCCGTACCTGCGTAAAACCTGCCTGTAGCAGTATGTTCTTCAACGATGGTGTATCCCACATGTACAGATGTTCCCTGTTGCCGAGGGTGGTCTGTAACAATCCTTTTAATCCGCGCAGCCGTTGTTTTTTTCCCAGCATGGTTTTTTCCAGGAACTTGGTATTTGCTTCCCGGTCATTGTTACTCAGGTCCTGCACATATTCTCTTGCTGCACTTTCCAGGTCAGGCACCACACACCGGAAACAACCGCCTGGTTTTAATATGTCATAGGTATTACGGATGGCCAGCAGGCAGTCGTCGTAAGCGAGATGTTCAAGCACATGAGAACAGTATACGCCATCGCAGGAATTAGGTGCAATACCAGGCAGCTCTTTCAGGATATCTCCCAGCAGGACATCTTCAGGGAATGTAACGTGCATCCTGTTCTTCAGCAGGCCACCTATCAGGGGAAGCTGCTGTATGCGAAGGGTAGGAGAGGCATCAAAGTTTTTCCAGCCTTTTGGTGCTGAGAATGGGCCGCAACCGTATTGAACGTATAACTTACTCATGACGCAGGTTTTTAAAGAAGTAGGTGTAATAGGTCTTCGCAAATATGGCATAACCTGCCTCTTGCATAAATTGTCCCAGTTCAGAGTGCTGCATGTTCGAAAGCAGGAACGGGTCAGACTCCACCAGTATGTAGGCAGGCCTGTACTTGTTCCAGTTATTTGAACGCAGCACATCCATATCCAGTCCTTCCGCATCGATGGTGAGAAAGTCAATGGACCTGCCGGCTGGCAGATAGTGATCAAGGATGTCAGCTAATGGCCAGGTGTCGATCTTTTTTTCCTTTATCACCTGATACTTTGGATCTTGTGTATATTCTTCCACTTTGGCATTGGAAAATGTGTTCAATGCCGGTTCATTAAAAATGTGATAGGTCAGTTGTTGCCTGACTGCCGATACACCCATTTCCAGATTAACATCCTCGGGCCGGTACCTGTCGAATAAAGCTTTGGAACCAGGCATGGGGTCTATGTTGATGCCTGTCCATTTCATTTTATAGAACAGGTATGTATTCGATACACGGAAAGGATGATGTGCTCCTACATCTACATATACACCGTTTGTTTTATTGTCAAATATCCTCTTCAGTATCAGATCTTCTCCTTCCGAACTATAAGCAGGCGCCAGATAGCGGATCTGTGGGGCAACTTTTGAGGCAAGGGTCGCTATTATTTTTTTTACGCTCGTCATTTCGTCAAATACTTTTCACGTATTACTGATAAAAAATTGTCTGTAAATAGTTTCAGGGCGTCCACGATGTATTTTGTATCTGCCAGGGCCAATGCGGGTGATATCATCTTTGGAATAAGCATTGCCAGCTTCCCGGTTTTATCCAGTAGGACCACTGTAGTGCCTACAACGATGTAAGAAACGACAGTGGCAATAGCGGCGCCTACTCCTCCCATAGATGGAATGAGCAGGATGTTGATCACGATATTTACAAGCAAACCTGCGCAGCTGGAATAAAGATTCGTTTTATAAGCGCCTTCTATCAGCTGGTATTGCATCAGTGCAGTACTTAAGAACACGGGAATATTAGCCCAGATATGAATGGATAGAATGGTCCCTGATCCCGGAAACTGATCTCCGTATAGCCAGTGCGCAGTGCCGGCTGATGAAAAGGTCATCACTACCGCTATCGCCGTACTTGCCCAAAAAGACAGGCGCAGCCATCTCTCAATTGCATGCAGATAGGCGGACATATTCTCCTGCCTTTTGGATATTAAGCCGGGTAATAAAGCGGTAGCCAGCACGGTAGGAAGTGCATACCATAGTTCTGAGATCCGTGCCGCTGCAGCATACTCGCCTAGTTGTACCGGAGAGCTCAACGTGTCCAGCAATAACTGATCTGCCTTTACATACAGCAGTATCAATACGCCTGTAAACATCAGGGGCCAGCTATGCAGGAAGAGATATCTCATCTCCTGGAAACTGATCACTGTAAAAAGACGGTTACCTTCTTTCAGATAAAGAACCAGTATGGCCAGATAGGTCAGCAGCAGCTCGGCAAATGACAGCCAAACGAAGTGAAGCAGTGTGCCGTTAAAATATACGAATATGATCTTAATGACACAGAAGGTCACAAACAGGGTGACCTTTGGAATAATTACTTTATGCACTTCATTCTTCGCCTGGTAGAAATAGTCAAATACATCGAAGCTTAACAGGATAATGTTCAATGCTGTGATGATCGTGCAATACAGATATACGGGCGAATGCCGTTTTGTGGCCAGTACAATGGCTGCACAACAAAGGAATGCAAGAATACCCGCTGCAAAACGTATGGTCAGCGTAGACGCTATAATGCTATCCTGTCTTTCAGGATTGGATACCACTTCTTTCACCACTACTTTATCAAGGCCAAGTATGGCAAGGCTTCCTACAATCGCCGTTAACGCAATTGCATAGTTCCAGATACCAAACGCCTCCGGGCCAATATGACGCGCTATCATAGCCATCGTGATGAGACCTATGAACAACCTGGCAAGTTTATCTACCAGTAACCAACCGCTATTTCTGAATATCTTATGCAATTCGTTGTTTCATTTTTTTAGCAAATGCAGACCACATCTTTGTCTTATGGCGATTCTCAGAATAGGAGTAATGATCATAGTAATAGTATGGATAGAACGAGTCCTGTTCTATACCATTGAAAATGACGCCTGTTTTCCGGAAGAAACTATCCCTGATATTCTCTGCCACAGCCGCCATTTTTGATTTTAATGTGAAGTTGTAACGCACCATGAACAGCGTACAATCTACATATGGCGCCAGGCTCTTCGAGTCTGACACGATACCGATCGGCGCCGTGTCAATAATGATATAATCGAACCGCTGTTTCAATGTTTCAAGCAATGCTTTCATGCGGTTGCTTTCAATCAGCTCGACCGGGTTAGGGGGAATAGGTCCGGAAGAAATGAGGTACAACCCTTCTGTGCCAGGCACTTTTTTGATGATCTCGTCTATTGTTTTACTTTCTACGAGGTAACTGGTAACACCGATCTGGTTGTCCAGTCCGAGGGAGCGTGATAGCTTCGGTTTGCGCAGGTCAAGTTCCAGTAATATGGCTTTCTTATTATTTACCGTCAGCGCATTGCCCAGGTGTGCCGTCATGAAGGTCTTTCCCTCACCGGAAATGCTGGACGTGATCATGATGGTAGCAGAGGTGTTATGTTCGTTGAGCAGGAAGCGGAGGTTAGTGCGCAGGTTGAAGATCTGTTCCAGTAATACTGACCTGTTATGTAATGACATGTCTCTCGTACCTGTTTCATCCTGGTAGATCTCTGCCATGACCGGCCTGCCAAAGGCCTGCTCAATTTCCGATTTATCCAGTACCTTATTGTTCAGGAAATATTTAATGTAAACGTATACGGTACAAAGCACAAGTGCAGCAGCAAGGAAGCCGACAAACACCAGCGTCTTCTTTGGCGATTCCGGTTTGGAAGGTACAAAGGCGGGCGCCAGTACTTTATTATCGGTTACGTTACTGGCATAAGAGATAGCTGCTTCTTCTTTCTTCTTAAGGAGATGCAGGTACAGGTTCTCTTTTACACTTTGTTGCCTTTTGATATTGATGTACTCGCGTTCGTAAGCCGGGATATTGGCGATCTTGGCCTGTATCTGGTTCACTTTGGATTGCATCTGGTTTTGAGCCACACCTGCATTACGCTTATAACCGGAGATGTAGTTTTTGATCGTCTTCCTGGCATCACTGATCTGCGCATCCGTGTTCTGTAGTATCATACTACCGGGCTGCAGTGAAAGGGAAAGCCTTTTTTTCTCCTTCAGCAGCTCTTCATAGCGATTGATCATACCCGTCAGCGCCTGATCTACATTTCCCAGTACCGGCGCAAAAGGATAATCTGTAGAAGGATCATTGATATAGGACTCCATCTGGTCAAATACAGACAATTGCATATTGGCGTCATTCAGCTTGATATCAGCTTCCTTTACTTGTTCCAGCGCAAGTTTGGAACTGCCTTCTATGTCGGTGATACCGCGTTGCACCTTGAACTGCTCTTCCTGTTTTTCGAGGAATCCCAGTTCGTCCCTGAGAGAATCGATACGCACGGTCAGGAACCGGATTGTTTTCAACGCTACCCGGTTCTTATCGTCCAGGGTATATTCGTTATAGGTATCCAGTAGTGCATTCAGAAAATGTGCAGTACGGGAGGCTATCCTGTCCTCATAGGTTACCATCACAACGGTGGCGTCCCTGTTTACCAGGGCAGTACCGATATCGTCGATCTTTTTATAGGCCAGCTCTTCTACCGAGTCTATCTGCACCCTGTAAGTATTGCTGGCAGCATCCGGAACTGTCTTATCAAATGTGAGGCTGAACCTCTCCCTGTTCACCATAAAAGGCTCGCCGGAGTGTATGTTGAACGTAGCATGTTCACCATCATGGGGATCGTTCACCCACTTTACCTGCAGCAGGTTGTTATCTTCCCTGACGTCGAAAATGTAATTGCCTATGTGTGTACTATCGCCCAGAAAACTGAGTGCAAGCGGGTTCTGTTCATAGATCTCTTCATTACGGAAAGCACCTTTTACAAAGTAGCTTACATTGAAACGATTGTCGCGGATCACCTTTTCAACGAGGATAGGGGACTTAAGTACCTCCATCTCGTTTTCAATGTTCTTTCCACTGTTGAAGAGTGAGAGTGACTTCAACAGATCGGTTTCCTCGCCATTCTTTTTTTCATCTTTCAGGTACAGTTTGGCGCTGGACATATATCTCGGCCGTGCATATTTAAGATATGCAAAAGCGCCGCCAGCTGCTATTAACAATACGATAAGGTACAGTGGCCAGTGGAAGAATAATTTTTTAAACAGATCTCCAAGATCTATAATGGCATTTTTATTATTAATTTCTTTGTTGCGGTTCATTTGATGTATCATTTTACGGAAACAATGACGATGGTGGTGATGAGTGACAGAATGCCGATGGCAGCAGGTAGCAGCTGTACAATTTTGGATGTGTTGAATTGTTTGTTAGGGCCAGGCTTGACATATATTACATCGTTATTATTGAGATAGTAGTACGGCGAAGCAAGTGTTTTACCATTGTTCAGGTTCAGGGATGCATATGTTTTTTCTCCGTTCACTTCGCGGATGATCATAATATCATCTCTGAGGGCCGTGACGTTCAGATCGCCCGCCATACTGAGTGCATCCAGTACGGAGGCTCGTTCACCTGCTATCTGGTAGGAACCTGGACGGGCCACGTCTCCCAGTACGGAGACCCTGAAATTGGCAATGCGGGTAGATACATAAGGATTACGGATCGTTTTGTTTAACTCCTGTGCGATGATGTCATTTATTTCTGTCGTGGTCTTATCTTTCACATATACCTTTCCGATCATGGGCAAACTTACATTGCCTGCACTGTCAACAATATAACCGGGGTCCATACCATGAGTAGACATAGGGGACGAGTTGACTGCCGCAGGGTTTAGTATCAGCGAAATATCTTTGTCAATTGTTGTGATGGTGATCTGTAATACATCTCCCGGCTGTACCTTAAGCGATTGCAGCTTGTTGGCCGATTCTATTCCGTTTGCTTTTTCGAGGTCATTGAAATAAGTGATCTTTTTAGTATTAACACAGCCTGTCAGGAGACCTGCCGTAATGAATAACAGTAAATAGAATTTAGGTATCATATCTGATTTCGATTAATAAAACAAGGTGATAAACAGTCGTAAGGCATTCTTGCAGGTAACCTGTATTATGTGGTGACCTGATTATTGACAACAGTAACAAGACCCGGTAGGGGCTTTCTGAGCAGCCGCTTTCTGAACAGATCCTGCAGGGGCAATTCGAAATAATAGTGAGTAAGGATACTTAGTGGGATCAAAACTGAATAGAAGACCAGTACAGTAAACGGAGAGTGAAACACCTCCTGGCTGATCCCTGATATGTCCACGGCAATAAAAAAGAAGACCATTAACGGGAAATGAAGCAGGTATAGCGCGTAACTGGCATTTCCCAATACCAGGGCCCATTTTACTTTCAGGCCCCCTCTTGTTGTTTCCGACAATGCAAGTGTTAGAATAGTGGCAGGCGATATAATAGTTCTGAAAAAAGTGTTCCTGGAAAGATTAAATAAAGCAGTATCGAATGTTACATCTTTTCCCGGCAATACTTTCTTCATCAGCAGCATTGAGAAATCCCTTATGTACGAAAATGCATACTCTGTCAGCACTACCGCCCAGAGTGCAATAGCGGCAATAGTAACGATAGTGGTAACCCTGCGTACATTTTTCCTTTTAATAAGCCAGGCATAGAGATGATAGGTCAGCCCTCCCAGGAAGAAGGAATATACACCCTGGCCGATCATAGAATAGAAATATTGTATAATGGCGCCTGCTACAACGATCGTTATCAGTAAACCCTTATTACGATTCAGTTTTTTCCAGCTGATGAGGAAGAACAGCAGGTATAATAGCAACTCGACCGATACAGACCAGGATGGGCCGTTAAACCCGTTCAGTGCAGGCGTTGGCTCAAATCCCCAGCTGTGTATGACAAACAGGTTCAACAGGAAGTGCCAGGTGTCATTATTCTGCATAATGAAGGTATGCCCCGTTCTGCTCACCATGATGTATTGTAACACTATCAGGGAAAGAAGCGTAATAAAGTGAACAGGATAGAGGCGCGTTAGCCGGTAACACATAAAGTTGCCGAAAGGTGTTTTCCTGTCGGCTATTTTATCGGCATAGAACCAGAAGAAGATAAATCCTGATAAGAGAAAAAAAAGATCCACTGCAAAAAAAGCATGATGGTAAAAAATGGATAGATAAGAAAATAATGGGAGTCCCAATTCCTCTACGGGCTTGGTTTGTATGGTTTGATCCTTATAAAAATAAAATTGCCAGTGGCATAGGACGACAATAAGCGCGGCAAAGCCTCTTATTGCATCCAGACTAAAAAAATATCTTGGCGAAGACGTGTTTGGAGTCATGGAACGGTAATCAAGTAGAAACAATAAAACACCTTATGACAGTTGGGGCACCATCATATGCAAATAATTTTTTGCAGATTTTATTGATTAACGCATTCTCAGACTGAAGCAAATTAAAACAAAAATATCACATGCACAAAAATGCCAGGAAAGTTATGTACGTGTAGGGATGCCTTTGTCATATTGGATATGCAGAAAAGAAGCGTAGGATCGCACATGTTATAAATTATCTCAAAATGAACAATATTTTTATTATTATGTATTTATGGGGGTAACATATTTTAGGAGAGCGCTCCGATTACTTAACACTTACCATGTTCCTGATGAAACGATTGAAGAAATTGGTGAATGTATTGCACCATTTTTTGTACACCTCCCGTAAAGCCCAACAAACAGACCTCCTATTGTTAGGAACCCTTCTGGCCAGGCAGAATAAAGTATTGCCTGTTCTTGACAATATCTCATCTGCTGAATTTAAAGTCTTTTCGCAAACGGGCGACGATGGCATCATTCAGTACCTTATCAATAAGGTACATATTCCGGAAACCACGTTCATTGAGTTTGGCGTGGAAAACTATGTTGAATCAAATACCCGTTTCCTCTTAAAGTATAATAACTGGTCAGGACTTGTAATTGATGGATCACAAAAGAGTATCCGTTATATAATGTCAGATGATATTTATTATCAACACGAGCTGAAAGCCATACAGGCATTTATAACGGCAGAGAACATCAATGACCTGATCACTTCACAGGGACTGAAAGGAGAGATAGGACTTTTATCTGTAGATATTGACGGTAATGACTATTGGGTATGGAAAGCGATCAATGTGGTAGAGCCGGTAATAGTAGTCGCGGAATATAACAGTGTATTCGGTATCGACAAGGCAGTAACGGTGCCTTATAAGCCGGATTTCGTGAGAGAACAGGTGCACTACAGTCATCTTTACTTTGGCGCTTCTCTGAAGGCCCTGTGTATACTTGCGGAAGAAAAGGGGTATGCATTTGTCGGCTCTAATTCCATAGGTAATAATGCTTATTTCATAAAGAAGAACCGCCTGGGGCCATTGAAAGCACTTACGCCGGAAGAAGGATATGTTTATTCCCGTTTCCGTGAAAGCCGCGACACAAAAGGAAACCTTAATTACCTCTCAGGGTATGACAGGTATGAATGTATAAAAGGAATGCCCGTACATAATGTAATGACAGGATTACAGGAACAATTATAATCTCCAAAAATTCAACTAACCCAACAATGAATCCATTTACCGACACCCTGAGAAAAGTCTATATCTTTCTTTTTGCACGGAAAGCGCTTTATCCTATTAACCTGCTCCTGTATAAATTAAGTATGAGAGGACTGGGTATCATGAATCACGAAAACGATTATATAAGTGGAGAAGATGCCTTTGTGAAATATATGATCTCTACCGGAAGGTTCAATAAAGGTGTGATCCTGGATGTTGGCGCAAACATCGGAGGCTATTCAGTGATGCTGCGTAACAGAAATGTGTCCCTGCCTATTTACGCATTTGAGCCACACCCTGTAGCTTACAATAAACTGGAAGAAGCGGCGTCAATGCATCATTTTATTCCGGTACAAAAAGGAGCAGGAGAGACTGCGCTGACGACGGTCATTTACGACTATGTAGAGAATAAAGGTTCAGAGCATGCCAGCATGTACAAGGAAGTAATTGCCGACTTCCGGAAGAGCGAAGTAGAGGAGATCGCTATTGACCTGACCACTATCGATGAGTTCATAGAAGATAAGGGGATCAGAGAGATCGCCTTATTAAAGGTGGATACAGAAGGAAATGAACTGAATGTATTAAAAGGCGCCCGTCAGGCAATTGCCGACGGGATGATCAAGGTAGTACAGGTAGAGTTTAATGAAATGAACGTTATTTCACGCACCTTCTTCAAAGACATTATAGATATATTACCCGGGTATGATTTCTACCGTATGTTGCCCGACGGACTGATCGCATTGGGAGAATACAACGTTGCAGCGTTCGAGATCTTCGCTTTTCAAAATATTGTGGCTATAAGACGGTGAAAATGAGCCTCTTTCAAAAAAAGATATAAATCAGATCAAAGTGCGCAAAAAAGCTGCGCACATCCTATTGAATATTGCATTATCATTATAAACGAAATAAGAAATGCATATGAACAATATTAAGGGAAACGATCTGTTATCTATCGGTTATCAACAGGGTAAGATACTTGGCCTGGCATTGGAAGTACTGGAAAAACATTACCAGGAGTCCGATCGTGAAACCCTGCTGTCCCTGATGAAAGATGTGTTGCAGCAGCCCGAGGCTTTTCTTGACCATGAGATCCTGGAAGACCTGGCTACAAAGATGATAGAAGACGCCAGAGAAGTGCAAAGTGCAATTATATTAAGTGAGACTGCCAAAGAGTTCTCTGTATATGGCGCTGACCATATTGATAGCGGTGCAATACGGCAGATGGATACGGCTATGAAGCTGCCGGTCACTGTTGGAGGTGCTTTAATGCCGGATGCGCACCAGGGTTATGGTTTGCCAATAGGAGGAGTGCTGGCTACAAAGAATGCCGTGATCCCTTACGGTGTTGGTGTGGATATCGGTTGCCGTATGGCTTTATCCATCTTTGATATTTCTGAACAACACTTTGTCGAAAACCAGGCTATCTATAAGCGGGAACTGATTGAGCATACCCGGTTTGGCGCGGGTCATGGTTACCAGGGAAAGCATCGTTCGGAACATGCCGTACTGGACCGGGCAGAGTTCAACATGACCCAGTTCATCCAACAGCTGAAAGATAAAGCGTATTCCCAGTTAGGTACTTCCGGTGGAGGGAACCACTTTGTGGAATGGGGTGTTATTGAATTTGCTGAAGATGATCAACCGCTGAATATCCCTAAAGGAAAATATCTTGCCCTGTTATCCCACTCTGGTTCCAGAGGGATGGGCGCTACCATTGCCGGTTATTATACCCGTTTGGCTAAAGAGTTGTGTAAGCTGCCAAAAGAAGCGGCTAACCTTGCCTATTTAGATATGAATAGCGAAGCTGGTCAGGAATACTGGCTGGCGATGAACCTGGCCGGCGACTACGCCTCTGCCTGCCATGAAGTGATCCATAATAAACTAGCGAAGGCCATAGGTGGTAAACTGCTGGCTAAAGTTGAAAACCATCACAACTTTGCGTGGAAAGAGACCTGGAACGGTGAAGAGGTGATTGTGCATAGAAAAGGAGCTACGCCGGCTGGTAAAGGCGTAATGGGGATCATTCCCGGTTCTATGACCGCTCCGGGGTTCCTGGTGAGAGGAAAGGGAGAAGAGACAGCTATTAATTCAGCATCTCATGGTGCGGGCCGTCAGATGAGCCGTACCGCCGCCATCCAGAATATTACACGGCAGGAGATGCAAGCCATTTTAAAAGCTAATGAAGTAACATTGATCGGAGCAGGTCTGGACGAAGCACCTATGGCCTATAAGGATATCAGTATTGTGATGGACGCCCAGAAAGCCCTGGTAGATGTTGTTGCAAAATTCTCACCGAGAATAGTAAGAATGGCCGATGACGGGAGCAAAGAAGATTAATTACGGTTGTGTCTGTCCGACCCAGCATGAGTTTTGAGATGTTATAACCAGTGTTCATGTTAATTCAGAAAAATATGAAAAAACAACAAGCGCTGGTTAAAATTAAAGCATGCTCAACGCATGAGTGGTTCTACGTAGCTCCCGGCGTATGGGGGCTGCGGGACAAGATCGTTAACGTATACTTCATCCATGACGCCACGACCAATCACTGGGTACTGCTGGATGCCGGTTTGTCTACGTCTGCAGCCAGGATCAAAAGAGTGGCAAAGGAGTTGTTCTGGCCCCAGGTCACGCCTTCGGCCATCATCCTTACACATGGGCATTTTGATCATACAGGCTCGGTAAAACAACTGGCCGATGAATGGGATGTCCCTATATATGCACATTACCTGGAAGCGCCTTATCTGACAGGGCGCTCTTCTTATCCGCCGCCCGACCCTTCTGCCGGTGGCGGATTGTTTACTTATCTCTCCTTTCTGTTCCCCAAAGGCCCCATTGACCTTGGCGGACGATTATTATTACTGCCCGAACAGGGGAATATACCCGGCCTGAAAGAGTGGAGATATTTCCATACACCGGGCCATGCTCCCGGACATATAAGCCTGTTCCGTGAACTGGATAACGTGTTGCTGGCAGGTGATGCGTTTGTGACTACACAGCAGGAATCATTATTTGCTGTATTGAAACAAAAGAAGATACTCTCTGGTCCACCGCGTTACTTTACTTACGACTGGGACGCAGCAGAAAGATCAGTACAAACGCTGGCCTCTTTACAGCCATCTATCGTAGCTACAGGACATGGTATGCCTATGGAGGGAGAAGCGCTGACAGCATTGCAGGAACTGGCAGATAACTTTAAAGAAAAAGCAGTACCTGTGAATGGCCGTTACTCAAACGATCCTGCTGTTGCAGGCATCGGTGGTGTAGAATATGTTCCTGCAGTAAGTACAAGGAAGACACTGCTGAAGGCCCTTGCAGTCCTTGCATTTGTGGGTATCGGCATATTGTTGGCCAATGAAGTGAAGAAGAAGTACACTTGAAATCATAGCAGAAAATAGTGCGCTGATATTTTTTGGTATTAAGAAATAATCTTATATTGTATGAGATTATTTCTTAACCCAAATTACATTGTTATCTTATGAAAAAAGTTTTCCCAATTACCCTGATCGTATGCCTTTTATTCTCATTTTCAGGATTAAATGCTGCTGGTAACCATTCGCATAAAGTGCCTGCGAAACAAACTGCTTTTTTTTATGATACTGACGGTACGCTAACCGGTACCCCTTATGGTGATATTGTATGGCATATCAGCCCCGGAGGCAGTATTCCATCATTTATCACTTACACTAACAACGGAGTTACCTATGGCCCTATCGCTTTCCAGGGAAGTGGTGGCGCTTATACTGCAGGTGGACCGAGAGCCCTCGGTATCATATATGCGCAGGTGGTTAACGGTAATCTTACTTTTACCACTATCTGGTAAATGATAATTCCACTTTACAAGTTCCGCTCCATATACACAGAGCGAAACTTGCCAAAGTGAAATTCCTGTCCGATGAGTATGCAAATTACTCTCTTATAATGAGTTAAATAAGCGTAATACTGCGGAAGATCCTGCGTAGAAGTACTGATTATTCTACGATGATATAAACCGTACGGACAGAGCATTATAACATTCTTATGTATTTTGATGGTCTGGAAAAGAAACTTGAAACAGCTTCTTTTCCAGACCTTTAATTTTAGAACACCCTATAAAAAAGCGACCTCAAAATGACCAGAATTAAAGCATTCATCATGCAAAAAGATAACTACAGTGAGATTGTCCGCACGTTGTTAGTAGTGGCCCTCATTATGCTGGCGGCATCCCGGCTGAAAAGATAGCGTTGACGGTCCCTTCATTAGCCTTTTTAGCGTACCTTTAAGTACATGATCAGAGACAATCTTTACGAGCCTTTCCAGATACTACTGAAAGAAGTATTAGATGTTTGTCCCCGGCCGGAGCATAAACACACATTCTTCGAATTTGTGTACATCGTATCCGGTTCGGGAGATCAGCGTATCAACCAGGACCGTTATCCTTATAAAGCTGGAAACCTGTTCCTGCTTACACCGGAAGACGCACATTGTTTTGAAATAGATCAACCTACGCAGCTTCTTTTCATCCGCTTTAATGATCTTTATATCAGGTCAAACAAATTGCAACTGACGGATCAGGAGCGCATGGAATTTATTCTGAAGAATGCCAGTCGTCAACCAGGCTGCATCATCAGGAATACTGCCGACAATAGTATTATCGGTCCTCTTATGGAAGCGATCGTACGGGAACAGAAGAATAACGCCCTGTATAACCGCGAGCTGATACAGCAATATGTGAACACACTTATCCTGATCGTGGCGAGGAACATCGCCGCGGGATTACCTGAAAAAATAAGTGAACAAACAGAAGAAAAGGCGCTGGATATCCTGCAGTATATCCAGCAGCATATATATCAACCGGAAAAGATCAAAGCCGAATATATCAGCAAACACCTGGGGATTTCCGAGAGCTACCTGGGACGGTACTTTAAAAAACATGCTAACGAAACGATGCAGCAGTATATTACCAACTACAAGCTTAAGCTGATCGAAAACAGACTGCTGCACAGTAATATGCGCATTGTGGAAATTGCAGATGAATTCGGATTTACAGACAAGAGCCACTTCAACCGTATCTTTAAAAAGTACAGAGGCATGAACCCTTCTGAATTCAGAAAGGGCGCTATAACAGAACGCCAATAGGGAACACCTCGATATTAACTTATGATGTCATGATGCTAAACCGCATGTTGCTCCCTTGTCTATTTATTGGGACCATATTCTCTAATTGCACGTCCGAACATGAAAGCCGGATCGCTACCTTTAATTGTGGTACTGAACCCGACACAACCGTCGCTATTCTCCATGGGAAAATAATGGAACAAAAGATGCTTCCCGGAAACATAGACACCCTTCTGCCACTTCAGAGTGCATTTATCAGCCTGGAAGGAAAACACGACACTATTGCCGTAGATGCTTCGGGCACTTTCACACTTTACCTGGACCTGAAGGCGACACACCCTTTTACGATCATAAAAAACGGCTATCAGCCGCTAACCGTCAATGGCTTCTTTGCGGAAAAGGAAACACAGGCGGAGATCAGTATTATACTTGAAAAAGGGATGACGGCAAGAACGGGCACGGTAACAATGTGTAAGATCGCATACTGACCTTTCCATAATTATATAACTTCCTGCCGGAATTATATAACAACTATGCCAGGACCAGCTGTATCTTTGTGTCAATGAAGAAAAAGACCATCATATCACTCCGGGCGCTCTTCCTGCTACTTGTATTCTTCCTGAATACAGGTGTCGGTTTTGCCTGCGCTATACAAAGTGATCTGTGGTCAGACGGGCATCATGACATGCACGATATGCATGCCATGCATCATCAGCATCAGAAAGCACCCCACCAATGCTGTGGCGATGGCATGATCAGGTTCGAACAGCTGGATAAAAGTAACCTGCAGCAGGATGAAGTAGTACAGCTTCCTGTATTGGTGTACCTATATCCTGTAATATATCTTTCCGGTCCCTCCCAGGCTTATCTTAATACGCTGCGCAGGTATGTAATACCGCCGCAGGACCCTCCTTCTACAGACATTCGTGTGTCTATTCAGTCCTTCCAGATTTGATTATTGTTTGAATGTACAGTCCACTTTAGCAATGCTGAAGTACTATTTCTATTATTCAAACAATCAATACAGATCAACATGAAAAGTCTTATCATAGCCACTACTATATTACTTGCTACCTTCTCAGCAAAAGCTGCCAATCCATCTTTATCTCAATTACTGTCGCTTTATTATGATGTAAAAAACGCACTTGTAAGCAGTGATGCAGGTGTTGCAGGTGCCAAAGCCGATGCATTTGTAAAGGCCATCAACAATGTGGACATGAATACACTGTCTGCCGATGAGCACAAAGCATTTATGCCTTTAAAAGAAAAGCTTTCCGCCGATGCATTAGCAATTGCAAGTACGACAGACCTCAACGCACAGCGCGAAAAATTCAAGACATTCTCCAACAACATCTACACCCTGGCAAAAGCCGTTAAACTGTCAACCGATCCGGTATATCAGCTGTATTGCCCTATGCAGAAGAGCTACTGGTTAAGCGAGGAAGCTGCCGTAAAGAATCCTTATTACGGTAAGAAAATGCTGACCTGCGGTAATGTAAAAGAGACAATCAAGTAATCCGGAACAGTTTAAACATTAGAGATGAAACGTTTTCTGTTAACAGTAATCGTATTGCTGTCTTTTACAGCAGCTTTTTCACAGGCGCCCCGCACTGTCCGTTATGATCTGTATGTGTCAGATTCTATGATACACAGCAAGGGAAAGATGATACACGCAATGGTGATCAATGGCGGTATACCTGCACCGGTACTCACTTTCACAGAAGGTGATACAGCCGAGATCTATGTGCATAACAAGATGGATATGGAAACTTCCATCCACTGGCATGGACTGATCCTGCCTAACCGTTATGACGGCGTATCATATCTTACTACAGCACCCATCAAAGCAGGTGAAACACACCAATATAAATTTCCGCTTGTGCAGAATGGTACCTACTGGTACCATTCACACACCATGTTCCAGGAGCAAAGCGGGATGTATGGCGCTTTCATCATCAGGAAGAGAAATGTAGCCGATGAGAAAGAACATACACTGTTGTTAAGCGACTGGACAAATGAAAATCCGCATCAGGTGGACCGTTCACTGCATACGGCGACGGACTGGTATGCGGTAAGGAAGAATAGCGTACAGAGTTATACAGAGGCGATCAAGGCAAAGAACTTTTCCACTAAACTGACCAATGAGTGGAAACGTATGCTGGCCATGGATGTCAGTGATGTATACTACGATCAGTTGTTCAGTAATGGTAAACCTGTAGATGTGCAGCCACAGCACAAAGCAGGCGATAAAGTAAGGCTGCGTGTAGTGAACGGCAGCTCTTCTACTTATTTCTGGCTGACCTACGCCGGCGGCAAGATCACTGTAGTGGCAAATGATGGTATGGATGTAGAACCAGTGGAAGTAGACAGGTTGATCGTGGGAGTGGCTGAGACATATGATGTAGTGGTCAGTCTTCCGTCAGACAGTAGTTATGAATTCCTCGCTACAGCTGAAGACCGGACCAAAGCAACATCTTTGTTCCTGGGTAGTGGCGCACGGAAGGAAGCTACGCGATTGCCGCGCCTGAAATATTTTGAAGGAATGAAGATGATGAATGGCATGATGAAAATGAATGGACAGATGAATGACATGGATATGCAGATGAGCCTTCAGCAGATGGATATGAATGCTGTAATGTATGATGAAGACCCGGGTGTAACATTGAACTACGCCATGCTAAAATCTCCTGTAAAGACCAATCTGCCGGATGCTCCTGTGAAGGAATTACGATTTAATCTCAGCGGCAATATGAACCGCTATGTATGGAGCATCAATAACAAGACAGTATCTGAGTCAGACAAGATCCTCATCAAAAAAGGAGAGAACATCCGTATCATCCTCTATAATGGTACGATGATGCGTCACCCCATGCACCTTCACGGGCATTTCTTCAGGGTATTGAACGGCCAGGGAGATTATTCTCCACTGAAAAATACACTGGACATCATGCCGATGGAAACAGATACGATAGAATTTGCTGCAACAGAAAGTGGCGACTGGTTCTTTCATTGCCATATCCTCTATCACATGATGAGCGGTATGGGCCGCATCTTCACGTATGAAGATTCTCCTGCTAATCCTGAAATACCAGACCCTAAGAAGGCGATCCGCAAGATATATGCGGATGACAGGAAGATCCATCCGTCTGCCAGGATCGGTCTGGAAAGCAATGGCAGTGACGGTGAACTGGCATTCTCAAATACCCGTTACAGATTAAGTACTGAATGGAGAGTAGGATTGAACGGCGAAAACGGGTATGAAACGGAGAGTCATTTCGGAAGATATTTTGGTCAGACGCAATGGCTGTTCCCTTATGTAGGATGGGACGTACGTTATCGCAAGATGCATGGCGAGACGGAAAAGAATCTGTTCGGGCAATCCAACACAAAAGACTTCCGCAGTGTATTACATGCCGGTGTGGAATATACACTTCCGCTGCTGATCATTGCAGATGCATCTTTGGATACTGACGGACGTGTACGCGTGCAATTGAGCCGTGAAGATGTACCGATTACAAGAAGACTACGGTTTAATTTTATGGCTAACACAGATAAGGAATACATGGCAGGGTTCAGATACATTATGACGAAATATCTGTCTCTTTCTACTCATTATGACAGTGATATGGGAGTGGGTGCAGGTATTACGATCACTTATTAAACGGTTGTTAAAAGCTGGAACTCCTTGCTGAGTGGGTTATACAGGGGTATAAAAAAATGAACGGGTGTATGATTACACCCGTTTCTACCTAAACCTACAACTGTTTATTACTGTAATTATTTTTTTCGTGACACAAATGTAGCACCTGAAAAGGGTATATGAAAAACCAATATCACGGTTTAAGAAACCAATTTTTCTGCGCGTCTAAAATTTTTATTGCGATCAGAAAAATTGGTTTTTTTATCCGCCTTTTTGGGATTGATGGACAATGAGATACGGCATAATTTTGTGTCATCAGATTAATTATAGCAGCTGCGATAAACAGAACCGAAGATTAACAGAAAAATTAAACGAACGAAAGATGAAAAAGATGATCAAGACAGGCATTAGCACATTAGCATTATTATTAGCAGTAGCAGTAGGAGTAAAGGCACAAACGAAAGGCAACAGTGAACCACAAAGACCTTCATTCTCATTGAGTGCAGGTCCGGAAGCAGGAATACCAGTTGGGAATTTCAGCGATTTTTATAAGTGGTCTTTAGGCGGTTCCGTACAGGCAGATTATGCCATCTTTAAGAAAACGTTGTATGTAAATGTGAATGCAGGATTTGCTAATGTTTTTGCAGAAGATGTACCGGGTTTAGATGATTTGCAGTGGATTCCCGTTAGGGCTGGTTTAAGGTATTATCCTTTCCAGAGCAATAATCTGTATGTACAGGGACAGGCCGGTGTAAACTTTATCACCAATGGTCCGACCGGTTATAAGACAGCGGCCTTCACCTATAGCCCACAAATAGGTTACCTGATCCCAATTGGCAAGGGTAATTACCTGGATGCAGGTGTTAAATTCGACGGTAACTCAAAATTTGTTGACAACGGCGAATCTGCTAATCTGATAGGGCTAAGAGTAGCATACACTTTCAAATTATAAGCATAAACATTAGGATACATAGGACAAGCATAGGACATAATTGTTAAGGGGTTTATAATCAATGGAGTAAGGCCGTCTCATTAACTTGAGGCGGCCTTTTCGTTTGCCGTTGTTCGCTTGAAGTTCGCTGTAGCAGTACATCTACTATCCTTATCCTCCCTTTATCCTCCCTTCTGAAGGGAAGATAAAGGGAGGATAAGGATAGTAGATGTACTGCTGTAGCGGACCTGAGCCGGAACAAGGTAGGAGATGAGATGAATTCCTTGTATCAGGATTTGTTCTTAAACAGTTGACTATCAGTTGTTTTTTTTATTGAAGACCGAACCTTATAAAGTATTTCCAGAATGAGACTTGCTATATGCACGCTTGTAAGAAAAAAAGAAGGTGTTTCCTGTATAGAAAACACCTTCGTTATATCTGTTGATGGGAAAGACGGTTTATGCGACGGATAATTTCTTGAAATCAGACGGATTTTCATCTGCAAACTTCTTGAAGAACCGGCTAAAGTGTGAGCTGGTATCGAAGTTCAGCTGATCTGAAATTTCCTTAACGCTGAGAGAGGAGGTGGTAAGTAATAGTTTTGCTTCCAGGTACAGCCGGCTATGAATGACCTGTAGTGCATTTTTACCGGTTTCCTGTTTGACGATCTCACTCAGATGTTTGGCTGTGATGTGCAACATATCGGCATATTCCTGGACGGTCCTTTTGTCCAGGAAATGTTCCTCGACCAGGTCCCGGAAACTTACGAAAGTAGCGTATTGTCTGGTGAGCTGATGGTTAGGACGGCTCTCCTGGCACTTTTCAAAGGCCCTGTTCACTTCATACAGCAATTCTACTACCTGCAGGCGCACTATTTGGAGGAAAAAGGGACTGCTTTCGCGGTATTCCCGGTCTATCCTTTCAAAAAGCTGTTTGGTCTTCTGAAAATGCATGTCTCCCAGTGTATATATAGGGGCGCAGGAAGGATTGAGGTCTATCAGCGGGTCAAGCGCACTTTGCTTGATGAAAGTATCCGTGATAAACTCCTTCTTGAACATCACCATGTACAGTAGCAGGTCGTCGGAAGCATTATCAAAAGAAGTAGTATGTTTAGGCGATACGATGTGCAAAGATTTCGGGCCTACATCGAAAGTGAAGGCGCCGATCGTTTTCTGACAGGTGCCCCTGATACAAAGAATGACCGCATAATGGTCAGTCCTGATAGGGGGACCGCTTTTTACGCTTCCCTCGTTGCTAAGTACAGCAAAATTGTTGGGGTGAAGCAGCTCATCGTACTTATCCATGCCGAAACTTTGTGTCACCTTTTTGTCAAGAGACAGGTAGTACCGGATTGTGGACGGAATATCGAATATTGGCAGGTTCGTGTTCATAATCAGGGGGCAAAATTACGGTAAAATTAGGTGTTATGAACTCCGCAAGAACCGGGTTTATGTCATAAATGAGAATGGCTACTTTTGTATTGTAAATGAAATAGATATGATTTCTCAGGAATTGACCAATTATGAAAGGATTGCCAGGGCAATCGAATACCTGAAAATTAATTTCAGGAAACAGCCTACGCTGGAGGAAGTAGCGGAAAATGTGTACCTCAGTCCATTCCATTTTCAACGTATGTTTACGGAATGGGCAGGTGTTAGTCCGAAGAAATTTACGCAATACCTCAGTGTGGAATATGCGAAGGCGCTGTTAAAAGAGAAACAAACTTCCCTTTTTGATACCGCCCTTGAAACTGGACTTTCCGGAACAGGCAGGTTACATGACCTTTTTATGAAAATTGAGGGCATGACGCCGGGCGAATATAAAAACGGGGGAGAGGCTTTATCCATCAACTACAGCTATGCTGAAAGCCCCTTTGGCCCCCTGATCCTGGCGGCCACTCCCAAAGGGCTATGTTACCTGGCATTTGAAGATGACCGGGACCTGGCTTTCCGGCACCTGCAGGAACAGTTTCCTAATGCCCGGTTCCAGCAGGTACTGGACATGGTCCAGCAGAACGCATTGTATTTTTTTACCCAGGATTGGAATACGCTGGAGCAGGTAAAGCTACATCTGAAGGGTACCCCTTTCCAGTTAAAGGTCTGGGAAGCACTGTTACAGATCCCTATGGGAGATCTGTCCAGTTACGGTAAGGTAGCTGCCGCTGCTCATGCGGAAAGGGCTTACCAGGCAGTTGGGACTGCTGTAGGAAGCAATCCGGTGGCCTTCCTGATCCCTTGTCACAGGGTTATTAAGTCAAATGGTGAATTCGGAGAATATCATTGGGGAAGCACCCGTAAAATGGCCATGATAGGCTGGGAAGCGTCCAGGACAAAGTAAGCCCCAAGCATTTTACATTTGCAACTGAAGATATCCCAAAAATCGTCACCCCCGATGGTTTGTATTTTTCCTCCTGCTTTTTCCACCATGGGAGCACCGGCCAGCAAGTCGTAAACGCATTTCCAGCCCTTTTTACGACTTCACAGCACTTTTGAAGCAATGTTTCCATGTTCAATATTTTACTGCAAAGGACGGCTGGAAAACATCATGCCAATGAAGTTGGAGGAAGTTTGTGAGTAGCGACGGTTTCAGAAGAAGATCGCGGGCCTTCGGCTCTTTGACATACGCTTGATACAGCTAAATAAAATTCCAAAGCCCATACGATTGAAAAAGCTAAATAGAAATCCAATCAAAGAGGCGCCGGCCGCGATCCCTTGCTGAAACCGAAGCAGGCGCCTCACAAAAAATGTTCATACGCTAAAATCGCGCTAAATACGCAAATATCATCAAGGCACTATGATCGTCTTTTTCTCCACAGTATGCGCACTGAAATACCCGATAGCATTTCCCGAAATATTACTTACAGGATTCGCCGGCGTAGCTGAATCATTCTCACCAGTCGCGCTATTACTAAGACTATAAAAATACTTATACACAGAAGCATCGATATTCAACATCTCTACCGTTACCTCATCGCTGCTATTGATATCATACTCATGATCATCATCATCTTCACCCAGTATATACAAGCGTGCATTGATGTCATTCCCGTTAGTCAGATCATCATTACGAACGTAATACCGCTTTACCTTAGTGCCACGAATGTACTGCTGGAAGCGATAGAAATTCGTTTCCCCGCCAGGATCTTTAAAGCCGACATTAGTTACTTTGGTAATGTCACCGAAAAGATCTTCTTCTACAATAGACAAAGAATCCATCAGTACTTTCGATGGCATATGACAGGTTGAAGTGAATTGCTCACCATCTACAGTAACCAGCAATCCATAAGTATTGCCGCTAACGCCCGACAACTCCGGAGCGGTATACACACCGGTAATAGTCTCTGCCAGCAAGGTAGTATCGCCATTGAAGAAGATCTGCACTTTCGCACCGGACACTCCTGCAAAGGAATTATCGTCAGCGAAGTCTTTCGTACGGCTGAGCTTCACGCTGCAATCGCCCTTGATATCCGTCAGCACGCCTTCGATCACAAGTTTATTGTCATTGCCGTTCAGATTAAGATCGATCTCTTTTTCACAGGCAGTGCCGAGTAACAGCGCTGCGCCTAGTAAGGTATATTTAAAACTGTTACGCATGGTCATTAGAACTTAAAGTTATAAGAGATGGAAGGAATAAATTTGAACAACGCAGTTTGCTTGGCTACTGTCTTGTTCGGATCTTCCTTACTGTCTTCGAAAGTGATGGTATATGCATTCTCCCTGCCATAAGCATTGTACACGCTGAAAGCCAGCTCTGACGACCAGCGTCTGCGTTTTTTCAGCTGTAAGGTAGCTCCCAGGTCCAGACGGTGATAGTTCGGCATACGGTAAGCATTACGGCCTGTGAAGTAGTATACGGTCTGACCATCTATCTGGTATTTTCCGGAAGGATAAGTAACCGCATCGCCGGTGTAGTAGATCCAGTTAGCAGATAAGGTCCACTTCTTGCTCAGCTGGTACATTGCAACGATCGCTACGTCATGTGTCCTGTCCTGGCGTGCATTGTACCACTTGTCGTCGTTGATACCGTCTATCTGTCTTTCTGTTTTTGACAGTGTATAACTCACCCATCCGTTGAATTTACCTACTCTCTTTTTGAACAACCACTCAATACCATAAGCCCGGCCTTTACCGAACAGCAGCTCTGATTCTATTGCATTGCTAACGGAGTTTACATTTGCGCCATCGCGGTAATCGATCTGGTTCTGTAAAGATTTGTAATAAGTTTCAACAGTCAGTTCATAGTCGCCGTTGAACAGGTCTTTATAGAAGCCGATAGAGTACTGGTCGGATATTTCAGGTTTGATGATGTTGGTGCTGGCCACCCATTTATCCGTAGGACTACTGGTCGTGCTGTTGGATATCAGGTGAAGGTTCTGTGTATTACGTACGTAAGAAGCTTTCAGTGAAGAAGTGGTGTTCAGTTTGTAACTGAGTGCCAGCCTGGGTTCCAGGTTGACATATGTCTTCACGAACTCTCCTTTTTTGTAATGCAGTGTATCCAGGATCTCGCCTTCCTTATCTAAGTTGAAGAAATCGCCTTTACCCAGGATGCTGAATGTAGATAAGCGAAGACCATAGGTAACGCTTAAGTTGTCAGACATTTTCCAGCTATCGGTCAGGTATGCAGCATTCTCCCAGGAGTAGCGGTCTTCGAGCGATCTCGCATTGATCTGAGAGGTTTCTGAAGTAGTAACCTGTCCTGGCGTAATGGTATGGTAAATAGAATTGATGCCGAAACGAACGCTATGGTTGGATGACGGGTACCATTGCAACTCTTCTTTCAGGTTATAGTCCCTGATCTTCGAATAGATATCTGCATTTACAGAGCCGCTGTTGATGGAGATCGTGTAATCGTAGTTACTGTAGATCAGGGAGGTGTTGGAGAACAACTTATTACTGAAGATGTGGTTCCAGCGAAGGGTGGCAGTAGTATTGCCCCATTGCAGACCAAACAGATCGCCGACGCCCAGTTTATCTTTTCCGAAGTAACCGGACAGGTATAACTTGTCTTTGTCGCCCAGTTCGTAATTCAACTTAGCATTGATATCGTAAAAGTAGAGCTTATTGTTATTCAGACTGGAATCGCTGGACAGTTTCAGGAACATATCAGCATAGGTCCTGCGGCCGGTAACCAGGAAAGATGACTTATCCTTCTGGATAGGGCCTTCCACGTTCAGTTTCGCCGAAATGAGACCGATACCGCCGCTAACGCCGAAGTCCTGGTTGTTACCATCATTCATTTTGATGTCCAGTACGGATGACAGACGGCCACCGTATTGGGCAGGCATACCGCCTTTATATACGGCGATGTCCTTAATTGCATCAGAATTGAAGGTAGAGAAGAAACCGAGCAGGTGGGAGGCGTTGTATACAGGCGCTTCGTCCAGCAGTATGAGGTTCTGGTCGGCGGCACCGCCACGTACGTACATACCTGCGTTACCATCGCCCGCCGATTTGATACCCGGCAGCAATTGGATAACTTTGATGGCGTCCCTTTCGCCCAGTAATACGGGCACATTCTTCATCTCTTTGGTAGTCAGCTTTTCCATGCCCATCTGAGGCGTACTAAGGCTTCTTTTGGTGCTGGTACCGGTGATGGTTACTGCTCCCAGGGCTACAGATTCGTCTTCCAGGGAGAGGTTAATAACGGTATCTTTCCGAAGCACGAATTCCAGCTGACCGGTTTGGAGGCCCATGGAGCTGTATTCCAGTTTGTGTTTGCCGTCTGTGAGGGTGATGGAATAGAATCCGTACTCGTTGGTAACGGTACCGCCGCCGCCGCTGACTCTCACGGTAGCGCCGATAAGGGTTTCGCCTTTGGCTTTGGATTTAATGGTTCCGCTAATTGTATGTTTCTGCTGTGCCGTGGCTTTAACAGCCATCAGTGATACAGCAATGAGCAACAATTTTGATTTCATCAGGTGTAAATTTAGTGCGAAACAAATAATAATTATCTGATATGCAAAAAGTGACGGGGCCGAAGCAGACAAAATTACGGTTGAATCGGACATGGAAAAGTTGATCGTACCAGTCGTTTGTGCTTAACTTGCAGGTTGAAACACATGAAAAAAATACCTATAAAGAATCTTGTTCGCGTAAGTTTTATCGCCTCATCATGTATTGCCATACTGGTGGGATTGACTTCTTCCGCCAAGGATTATTCGGCCGCTACAGTAGTTACAAAATCACTGCTGATCTTTTTCGCTATGCTATTTCTCAGCCTGTATAATGTCGGTGTACAGGCCTGGGTATCAGTGCGTATCGAGTACCCTTCGCGCCGGTACAGAATAATCAGGACAATAGCCAGCTTTTCGGGAGCCCTGCTCTTTAACTTCCTGTTGTTCAGAACGGTAGTATATACGAACCTGCATACGTTCATCATTCCTGACTGGTACGAGCAGGTGAGGAATAAGGCCGTATGGCCACTATTGTTCATGTTACATGGTACTGTGTTCAATACATTTGTGCTGATCGTCCACAATCATATCACCCTGCTACATGCCAAAAATGATGCTGAACTTGAAAATGCCCGGCTGAAGTTTGCGAATACAGAGGCTATTAACCAGTTGTTGCGGCAGCAGATCCACCCTCATTTTCTTTTTAATGCACTGAATACATTGAAATCGCTTATCCGCCGTCATCCGGAAAAGGCGGAAGAATACCTGATCCATTTGTCAGATTTCCTGCGGGCCAGTATCTCGAAAGGACATAAAGATATTATTTCACTGAGGGATGAGTTAAAGCTAAGCGTAGATTATCTGGAGATGCAGAAGATGCGGGCAGGAGAGGCCCTGAAATTTTCTATTGATATAGATCAGCAGGCGTTAGGGAACAGATGGCTACCGGCTTTTTCATTACAACCCTTACTGGAAAATGCCATTAAACATAACGTACTTACCAGTGAAGATCCCTTGTACCTGGATGTGATCCAGGAAGGAGAGTACCTGAAAGTTGTGAATAACCTGCAGGTAAAACACCTGACGGAAGCATCTACCGGCAGTGGGTTAATGAACCTGTCAGAACGTTATAAGATGCTGACAGGAGAAGATATTCTGATTGAAGATGATGGGAAGACATTCACCGTAAAAATAAAAATCTTACAGCATGCGGGTCGTCATTATTGAGGATGAGGAGTTGACAGCAGAAGACCTGCAGGAAAGTATCCAGCAACTGGATGATACTGTGCAGGTGGTAGCTGTGCTGAAGTCAGTAAAAGAGGCGGTGGCGTGGTTTAAGAAACACGATATGCCTGACCTGATCTTCAGTGATATTCAGTTGGGGGATGGAGAGAGTTTTGACATTTACAGAATGGTGAATATAACTGCGCCGGTTATTTTCTGTACAGCCTATGACGAATATGCGTTGCGGGCATTTAAGGCCAATGGCATCGAGTATATCCTGAAGCCGTTCACTGATGCATCCATTGCAGACGCCATTAAAAAGTATAATAACCTCCGGCGTCAGTTCACCGGAACAGGAAGTGCTGTTAATACAATTGTTGAAACAGTGCAACAGCATACACCGCAACCCACAGCAATACTGGTACATTACAAAGATAAAATAGTGCCGGTGAGGGTGGAGAATATCGTGTTGTTCTATATCGAAAAAGAAGTGTTGTACCTGATGACATTTGACAAACAACATTACTATCTGAAGAAATCATTGGAAGAAGCTGAGCAGCTTTGTGGCGATGAGTTCTTCCGGGTGAACAGGCAGTTCCTTGTTAATCGTAAAGCAATAAAGGACGCGTCCCACTATGTGTCCAGGAAGTTAAGTGTGAATTTGTCTGTGCCTTTTAAAGAGGTGATCACTATCAGTAAGGAGAAGGCGCCGCAGTTCCTGGCGTGGTTGAAAGAAAAGTAGGGTGAGAGAATTTTTCCAGATCTGTTCTTTTAGGTATATTTATATATAAGTAATTAGTGTGATTTTTTATAAGTTTAAAGAAGAACTCCAAAACCAGTTAAGTAATTGTTTATGCAACCCAAATTGTTACATTTAAGTAAAGAGGAAATCGACCAGCTCATACAACGTTATTATAATGGAGAAAAAGTAGGTGATCTTATTGCTGCATTTAAAATAGAAATCAAACATGCAATGCTCAATAAGCTGTTTCCACCTACAATATGTGAAACGCTTTACTGTCCTTATTGTGAAAATGTGAATCTTGTATCTTTATATGAGTCAAGAAATAGCCCTAGTATAAAATCGAAGCCTCTTTGCCGCCAATGTAAACATATTGCAGATCGGTATTGTCAGTGTGATAACTGTATGCAAAACGAGCATTCCCAAAAGAAAGGAGTTCGCGACAGGCAAAGGGAACTTATAATTGCGTCTTGTTCTTCGGTTGTAATCCCGCCTCCTGTAAAGGAATTACCTTTTGATGTAGCTGTTTATTTAATGTCACTAACAAGGCATTCAATAACTGAAGATTTGAAATTTGCCTTTCTGTTCGACAATGTTAATATAAAGCTGGCTCCGACTTTCGATCTTGTTAAACAAATGAAATCCAGCCTTAAGGAATATGGAATAATTAGTATCAGCACTGACAGTCCGGTGGAAGCATTTATTTATAATGAGGATATAACGTCGATCACCGCTTACTATCCTCAAGATATTCTGTGGGAATTTTTGTCTTCATTCTCTGTGGAAAGGAAAAAAGTTTATATATCCGAATTACAGGAGCTGGCGACTTCTAATGTTTGGCCCGAACGTTGGCATGCTGAATCTAAACGGCTATGGAAAGCGATCGCCTTAAGTGAATGTAAAGAATATCTACATTATCTTCTAGAAAGTAGGAATTTTAGTGAGATAGAGATCGGGGAGAAAACTATAACAGCATTTGAAGGATTGTTTAGGGATTTTTCCATATCCCAGATCTTTAATTTATCATGGCAATCCGTTCGGGATACAGTTGACTTTTTAAGTCAGAAGCGGATTCCGCAATCTCAGGTAGCAAACGTATTTACAAGCACATTGTTAAGAAAAAGAGATCGGGTACTGGCGCAAGGTTGGATTGTGAGAGATTCCAGGCGAGATTTTAATTGCCCACAGTCGATTGTTAGTGCAACTGTATTTAATTTGTTTCTTAAATTAGGTGATACCGCCTTAACTATTAGAATTCCTAGTGATAATTGCTAATTTTGCCTGAATTTGATTAATTTGCGTAAAATTTATAACTATTAGTCATGATTTTAGGCGTATCAGTTACCAATTTCCGTTCTATCCGAAATACATTTGAGTTCTCGCTTGAAGCCGAAGCAGGTCAAAGTAAAGCAGACAATTTCTTTGAAATTGAGCTTGCCAATCAACAAAAAGTGAAGTTGTTGAAGTCGGCGGTGATATACGGTCCTAATGCTTCGGGTAAAACTAATTTTATACGTGCTCTTTACAATTTAACTGAGTTTATAAAGAAATCTACGGATATAAGAGTTGAAAGCAGTATACGTTATTACGAGCCTTTTTTATTTGATCAGGATACAGACCAGGCTCCAACAAAGATGTCAATCGAGTTTGCATTGCCTGCAGAAGCTAATTATATCAGATATCGGTATTCAATTGAATTCACAAGGCAGGAAGTTTTATTAGAAGAGCTTGATTATTATCCAAAGGGACAAAAGCACAATCTTTTTAAAAGGGCCGCCCCAACGGGAAAGAGTACAGGAAAGGACATAGACTTTATACACATAGGCAAATTGTCAAAAGATCTGGGATATAAAGAATATCAGGTTTTTAGAAATCAGTTGTTGTTATCTAAATTTGGAAGGGACTTGCCTCATGAAATTCTGACAGCCGTATATCTTTATTTTGATAGCATTGAAGTTTGGAATGCCCTTGATATTATTAGAATTAATAGTTTGAGGGAGGAGATTGCTAACAAGCTATTGCTGCCCGAGAACAACAACTTATTAAAAAGAATAAATAAGTTACTTCGAATAGCCGATACTAAGATCGGCGGCATAAGTATCAGAGAAAATTTGGATGACAACAGAGGACATTCTTACAGGATGAATGACCTGGAGCAGGAAAGTTATGGCATAGCTGGAAGCCGGGTAACGGCACAGCACGCAGTATACAAAAATGGGAATGAAGTGGGGGTAAAAGAGCTTCCATTAAGAGAGGAGTCTGCAGGTACAAATGTTTTATTTGCGCTTGGTGGTATTATACTTAAAAGGCTGGAAAGAGGGGGCGTTATTTTCTTCGATGAATTGGATAACAGCCTTCATCCTAAATTGTCGAAATTCCTTGTCAGGTTATTTAATAATCCCGTGAGTAACCCAAAAAATAGCCAGCTTGTTGTTGCCACACACGAGGTAACCCTGCTAGATAAGGAGGTATTCAGAAAGGACCAGATCTGGTTTTCGGAAAAGGATAAGTATGGTGTTACTGAGTTGTTTTCCGCAAAGGACTTTGAAGGGGTTAGGGATGATACTCCTTTTGATAAATGGTATATGAACGGAAAATTTGGTGGTCAACCAAAGATTAAGGAAATAGAATTCATTTTTGATAATGAGTAAGAAAAAGAGAATTCCTCCCACTTCAATTTTTATTGCCTGTGAGGGCAAAAATACTGAGCCAATATACTTCGAAAAGATAAAGGAAATAGTTGAAGAAGATTTTAATCTTGCAATAACTATATATCCGGATAAGAATGATAAAATGCATTCTTCGCATGCTTTAGGCCTTGTTAAGGAAGCACAATCGAGGATTGAGGATTTTGATGAGGTGTGGGCTGTGTTTGATAAGAATGGATACACTAAGCATCAAGATGCATTTGATCTGGCAAATAAGCCGATTCAAGGGAAAATAGTTAATATAGCATTCTCGAGTATTTCCTTTGAACATTGGGTGCTGTTGCATTTTGAAAAATCAAATATAGCTTTTCCTAAGTCCAAAGATGTTATTCAAAGATTGATTGCGCATGGGTATTTCCCTGAATATGAAAAGAAGACTTATATTGATACCTTTTCTAAGCTGAAAGATAAAACAGAAACTGCGCTGGAAAATTCGGCATGGCTTCAACATCAACTGGCATCTACCGGATCGCTACCCGGTACTCCGGTCTACCAACTGAATCCCTATTCAAACGTAGGGGATCTCGTAAAGAGATTATTGGGGATGGAGACTAATATCATTTGGTCGGCAAACGGTATTCCAACAATTGTGGAAGATCTAGTGATTACAATTAAGCATGAGGGATTGATATTATCGATCGCCGTTGAAAATAATTCCAATGTCAGATGCGTTTTTAACAAAAACAACATAGGGGAGCACCTGCAGATACACGACCTCAATGGGCAGGTGAATAATTATACGTTAAGAGAAACTAAAATTATCGACCCGGGAGAACAAGCTGTCTTACAGTTGAATCTAACATCTCTCCCGGATGGTAATATTTTAATGTTCTTTTTGAAGAAAACGAAATTAATCATCGATTTATAAAGGAAGACTATAAAATGAATTGATTGCAATTCTCAGCTAGAAATAGGTCATTTTACAGTCTCCCTAATCGTCAGTCATTATGATCTGGAAGCCGCTTTCTTTTTAGGTGTAGCGCGTTTCTTCGCGGCTGCTTTCTTTCTTGGGGCAGCCTTTTTAGCAGCAGCTTTCTTCCTGGGCGCCGCTTTTTTGGCTGCTGCCTTTTTCCTTGGAGCAGCTTTCTTAGCAGCAGCCTTCTTTTTAGGTGCAGCTTTTTTAGCAGCCGCTTTCTTAGGAGTAGCTTTTTTAGCAGCGGCCTTCTTCTTAGGTGCCGCTTTTTTAGCAGCAGCTTTTTTAGGAGCAGCTTTCTTGGCAGCAGCTTTTTTAGGTACTTTGGCGCCGGATTTCCTGGCTTCTGATAATCCTATTGCAATAGCCTGTTTGGGGTTAGTGACCTTTTTCCCGCTTCTGCCGCTTTTCAATTTTCCTTTCTTCATTTCATGCATATTCTCTTCCACTTTGTCCTGGCTTTTCTTTGAATACTTTGCCATAATGTAGAATTTAAAGGTTAATAAATAAACATCATAATTGCATTGTACGTAAGATCTTCTTCATATCAATTCCTTTGCCGAGTACAGGTTTGAATATATCGCCCATTTCGTTGATGCGGGCAATGGCGTTAGTGATATTGAAGTCTTTCATCTTTAGCCCCTTTTTTACTTCTTCCCAATGTAACGGCATAGACACCGTTGCGCCTGGTTTTGGCCGTAAGGAGTAAGGAGCTGCCAGCGTGGCTTTAGGCCTGTTCTGTAAATAATCAACATAGATCTTGCCCTTTCTGTTGCGTGTCATGCGTTCTATGCTGGTAAATGAAGGCAATGCCGCATGTACCTGTGTAGCGATCCATTTACCGAACAACTGGCATTCATCGTAAGTATATTTTGCGTTTAGTGGTATGTAGATATGTATGCCGGTGGAACCGGATGTTTTGCAATATCCCGGGGCTTTGATACTGTCAAGTACTTCTTTGGTGACAATCGCTGTTTGTATTACCTGCTCAAAGGTATTCTTTTCTGTTGGATCCAGGTCAATAATACACCAGTCAGGGTGATCCGGTTTTTGGGTCCTGCTGTTCCATGGGTTCATTTCAATAGCGCCCAGGTTAGCCATGTACAACAGGCTGGCTTCGTCAGTACCTACCATAAAGTTTTTGTCTTCGCCGTCGCTGGTATGATACGGAAAGGTCTTGATCCAGTCGGGGGCCTTTCCGGTTACGTCCTTCTGATAAAAACTTTTGCCTTTGATACCGTTTGGAAACCTGTTAAGCGACTGAGGACGGTCCTTCAGGTAAGGAATAATGTAAGGCGCTACCTGGTAATAGTAGTTCAGCATATCCCGCTTGGTATACTTTTCATCGGGCCAATACACCTTATTCAGGTTAGCAAATTTCAGTTCATGTTTGTTGATGTTCCGGACCTGGGTATCTTCGGATGGATTAAGTAATGTTTTACGGTTACCGCTTATGACAGGTGTTAACATCTTCTGAGCGATAGCCGTATCTGTTTTTTTTGTTACTTTCTTAACAGGCAGCGGCGTTTCTTTTCCGACGTCTTTTGCAGCCTTATCTTCCCGCATTCCTTCGAAAGAGGGGTGGCGCATCACGCCATCCGAAGTGATCTCGGCATAACTTACTTCGCATACCAGCTCGGGCTTCAGCCATGTGGCTACTGCTTTGGGTGGATTAGGCCGGAAACGGGAAGGTTTGTTGATATCGGGAACGGTTGTAAAGGGCGATTTTTTAATGACACGTGACTTGAATAATTGCATCATTTCCTTTTGTCTGGCAGTGGTGAAGCCCGTACCTATTTTACCTGTGTATTGTAACCTGCCATCTTCAAAAACACCTACCAGTAAAGAGCTGAAAGGCTTGGAAGAGTTTTCATTCCTGGTATAACCACCTATGACGACTTCATGTCTTTTGTTGATCTTGATCTTTAACCACTCGCTGCTTCGTGCACCGGGGTAGTAGAGGCCATCTTCTTTTTTGGCAATGATACCCTCCAGGCCCAACGTTGCTGCAGCCGCCAGGAATTCTGTAGGGGAGGTATTAAAACCTGCGCTCTGCCGGATAATATCGGGTGCGGGGAACAGCTGTTCCAGTAGTTCCCTGCGTTGTACGAGGGGTAACTGTGTAAGGTCATACCCATTCAGCCACAAAAGATCAAACACATAATAGATCAATTCACCATCAGCCTCGCTCCGCCAGTTCTGCAGATCACCGAAACTGGAGGTCCCGCTTTCTTTAAGCACGACTATTTCGCCGTCTACAACTGCGTGGACATTCCATGTCTTCAATGCATTGAGCACAGGATAAAACTTCTCATCAAACGATTTATTATTCCGGGATATGAGATGTATGTCTCCCTTATTCAGTAAGGCTATGGCACGATAGCCATCCCATTTTACTTCGTACATCCAGCCGGGCTCCGATACCGGTTTATCTACCAGTGTGGCCAGCATGGGCGATACCGTAGTGGGAAACTTAGCCCTTGCGCGCCCGGAAGGCTTTGAAGATGGGGATTTTTTGCGCATGTATATATGAGATCAAAGACCTTACCAGTATGTGTACAGCAATCTCATGAGCATTTGTTTAGCCTGATATTTGAAGATGTTCTTAAAAAGTATTTAAAGAAATGATGGGACGTGATTTCTACATTGCGGGACTGGGATGTTCCGCCGGATGCCTGGATGTGCTGAAGGTATTCTTCTCACACTTGCCTAAACAAACCGGAGTGGCGTATGTTGTAGTACAACATTTGTTAAGGAGTTATACCAGTAAGCTTGATGTGCTGTTGCAGACGCATACGTCTTTGCCGATAGTGCGGGTACTGGAGGATATGGAAGTAAAACCTGATCACATCTATCTGATGCCTGAAGGTAAATACATGGTGATAGATGATGGCGTACTAAAGCTAATACCCCGTGGCCCCGAGCAGATCATCAACTATGCCGTAGACACATTTTTTACATCGCTGGCTGCTTATGTAGGCCCTAAAGCGATAGGTATTATTCTTACAGGCATGGGAACGGATGGTTTGGAAGGGGCGAAGGCTATTGAGAAAAATGGCGGGATCGTATTTGTACAGGAGCCTGCGTCGGCGACATTTAAAGGAATGCCGGAAGCGACAATTACAGGGAATAGTCCTGATGGTGTGATGGCGCCTGAACAACTGGCGCGGACGATGGAGCGGTATGCGATATAATTCGTATATTCCTGTTAAGATAGTCGGGATATGCTGGAGATTAATTACCACGGGAAAGAACTGCTGCAAAATATTGCCGATGGCAATGAAACATCGTTTGCCCAATTCTTCAGGGCGGCAGCTCCTCTCGTATATGCCGATATCGCTGTTATCCTGAAGGGAGATCCACGTTGTATCAATGCGGTGTTACAGGAAACCTTTATTATCATCTGGCTGCACAGGGACAAACTCCCCCTTATAAAAGACCTGGACGCCTATCTGCGTTCAGTAGGTTTGCAGGAGTGTTATAATTACCTGCAGGACACAGCACCTGATGAACCTTTTCCAACGCCATTGTACGAAGAAGACCTTCCACCGGAAATGCGTCATTACAGGGCATATCAGTCGTTGATCCATGATACGATCGTATCACTGCCCGAACAGCGGCGGCATATCTATGAACTGCACCGGCTGAAAGGAATGCATCCCGCCCAGATAGCAACAGCAATGAAGCTGTCTGTGGATAATGTAACCTGCGCTATTAACGCCGTACATCAGTCGGTGAGGCAATGTTTGAAGGATGTCTCGCACAGTAGTGTCACCTCCCGGCATAATCAATGGGTGGTGGAGAAAACGAAGCTGCTGGAAGATCAACCTCCGGTTATTCCCGCATTTGAAGAGCACTGGATGCCCGTGGTGTCCAAAGCTACGGCTATAGACCGCCCCATCCCGGCAGACAGTACCCTGCCTATCAGGCGTATCTATTCGCACCGCCTCAATTACCTGTACGCTGTGGCAGCACTGGTTTTTCTGATAGTGGGACCGGGTATTTACCTTATCGTAATGCGCTCGGAGAGATCAGCCTCTTTCAAAAAGGTCCCGGCGAACGGAGAGCGATCAAAAGAGACCCTGCCTGATGGTACTATCGTTTGGATAAATACAGGCGGTACTGTCAGATACCCCGCCACTTATAGGGTGGCTGCCAGGGTAGTGGAGGTAGAAGGGGAAGCCAGTTTCAAGGTTATTAACAGTATTAACCAGCCCTTTCATATCCGTGGCTATGCATTATATGCGGATGTAACGGGAAGCCATTTTAACATAAATGCCCATACCACGCCCTCACATCTGGTTATTACCGCCCTGGAAAATACTGTCAGGGTACAGATGGACGGAAAAAATATCTCCCTTCGCCCGGGCCAGCAGGTCGATGTAACCCCGGAAGGCGCCATGAATGTGACCACCGCCGATACTGCCGCCATTATCAGATGGAGAGAGTAGCTTAAATAAGTAATTTATTGGTAACCAGCATAGGAATATGTGTAATTTCGTGGTGAATAATGCCCGGAGCAGAAATAATTTGTGCTCGCCAAGCTATTGGCTTATAGTAGTTTATATAGCTATGGGATTCTTATCTGGAAATTATTTTATACTTCAGGCAACCTTTTTTTAAAGGTTCCGTATTTAGTAGGTATACAGGACACATGTGAGCCTTATTGAAAAGCATTGGAACAACTGACTACCATAATACAGGGGTGCATTAATAAACAGCCCAGATGCCAGAAGTTATTGTACGAGCAATACTATGGCTATGCTTTTAAGATCGTGTTCAGGTACATTTACCGGTATGAAAATGCCAAAGATGTTGTGAACGATGGCTTTGTGAAAGTATTTACCCGTTTTGACAAGTTCAGTTGCGAGGATACAGAGGACCAGGAGAAAATGCTGATGGGATGGATCAGGAAGATTATGGTCAATACGGCAATTGATGAATTAAGACGGAAGAATATGATACCGGAGATCGGAGGAATACCTGAAGAGGTATGGGAAGTGCCGGACATGGGACAATCTGCAGAACAGCAGTTATATTACAAGGAATTGATCGTTTTGATCAAAGAACTACCACCATCCTACCAGGTGGCATTCAACATGTATGTAATTGATGGATTTTCACACCAGGAGATCGCGGATAAACTTAATATCAGCATTGGTACTTCAAAGTCTAATCTGGCAAAAGCACGGGCCTATTTACAAAAAAAATTAAACACAGATATACCTGAAATAGACGTATGCAGCTCCTAGACGACGATATGGACGAACTTTTCCGTAATGCGGCCTCAGATTATCCCCTGAACACAGGCGGAGGAGACTGGGAAGCTATGCGGGATAGGTTGCAGCAGGCTGATAACAATCAGTCGGGGACAGCTACGGGCAAGCTGACGGACCGTTGGTGGTTTAAACCGGGGACCTTCTCGCTTATCACCGCCTTTCTTCTTATGACTGCCGTGAAGGATCTGTCTGACGGAGAACGCCTTCTTGCGGAAGATGTTACCAATGGAGCACGTAGAGAGCGTGTACAGGATAAAGGTCTGGCAACTCATATACAGCCTGTTCAGAAACAGGCGTCTGAAATAATCAATAACACACAGCCATATAAGGCGAACAAAGAAGTTACAAACGGAGGCCAGTTCACCAGGGAAAATAACGTTGAAGCCAATAGCCGTGATCATCAGGATGCGAATGAACATGTAGTCAGACAGGAAGCGCTGAAGGTTACAAAGCAATATGCCGGCGACCGGCCAACGAGAGGGGACAGTGAACAATCTACCATGAACAGGAAGACAGGGAATAGTACTGCACGCGCCAGCGTAACGCAGGATGTTCCCATCAGCAGTTATCCTGCTGCCAGGCCGGGGATAACTGCTGTTTATACCACTTCTTTAAGTATTGACGGCATCCGGGGAACTGCGAACAGGGACCCGTATCCGGCAGTTAACATCATTCATACAAATAACAGCATCAGTCTCCCTGCTGCCGGTAATAATGTAACAGGGCCTGTAAAAAAGATCAAACAGGAACCAGGATATCTGAAAACAGGGTTGTATTATGGCCTGATCGTAAGTCCGGACGTTACTACCGTGAAGTTTCAACGTGCTTCCAACGTGGGGTATAATGTGGGATTGCTGGCTGGTTTCAGATTCAGCAAAAGACTTGCTGTAGAAACAGGCGTAATATATGAACGTAAATATTACTATTCGACAGGTAAGTATTTCAGCACCAAAAAGACAACATGGCCAGACGATATGAAGATACTGGACATAGACGGATGGTGCAATATGTATGAAATACCGCTGAATGTACGATATACTTTTGCAACAAGTTCAAAGAGCAGCTGGTATGTGAATGGAGGGATATCATCGTATATCATGAAAAAGCAGGGTTACAATTATAACTATGAATATTACGGAACTCCCGGGAACCGCGATTGGGTATATAAACATACTACAAAAGACTGGTTCTCGAATGCACACGTGGGCGTTGGCTATGAACGTTCCGCAGGTGTATTGGGTACCCTCCGTGTAGAACCATATGTGAAAATACCAGTAAAGGGCATAGGAGTTGGAGAGCTGCCAGTTACGAGTGTGGGCATGAACATTGGCCTGACGCGACCCATACGCCTGAAATAAGAACAGCATTTAACAGAGTTAAACATGACGCGAAGAAAATTGATCATTCTCGCTGGGGCATTGCTTTGCCTGATAGCGGCGGGAACAGGATATTATATGTATAATAAGCCACGGACTTCCGCATCGGAATCCCGCACGGATAAACATATTACAGCGAAGAAGCTGTATGAAGCGTTTTCCAGTAATGAACAACAGGCCAATAACACCTATGTGAACAAGGTGGTAGAAGTGAAGGGCACTGTAACAGACATACAGAAAACGGGAACATCGGTATCTGTGCTGCTGGCGGGAGAAGGTAGCATGGGAGGCGTGAATTGCAGTATTGTACCGGGAGAAGAGGGTACGCTCCCGAAAATAGGAGAATCAGTGCTGATAAAGGGGCTATGCACGGGACTGTTGATGGATGTAAGTATTGTTGACGCAACTATTATAAATAACAAGTAACAACTACAGATCATGAAAAAACTACTGTACCCTATGTTTGCAATCGCCATTGCATTCAGCACTATCATTGTCTCGTGTTCAAAGGATAATGAGCAGGACATTGTAAACAACGAACCCCCTCCCGGCGGTGGTGGTAATACCTGTGATACTGCAAATATGCAATACACCAGAGACGTACTGCCTATCATACAAGGCAATTGCTACAGCTGTCATGGTAACGGCAACGTAAGCGGCGGCGTATCATTAGGTAATTATACAGGTGTGAAAACACAGGCCGACAATGGAAATCTCCTGCACGTAATTAACCACGACGCTGGTTATCCTGCTATGCCACAGGGCGGCTCTAAATTATCTGATTGTAACATCAATAAGATCAGGTCCTGGATCAATCATGGTGCATTGAACAATTAAATCGTTCTTTATGAGTATTAAAACCATATACTTTATTGTTCTGGCCAGCCTGTTCTATCTGCCCATGCAGGCTCAGACCTATATGACCAGGAATGGGAATGTCGGCTTTTACTCCAAGACTCCGTTAGAGGATATAAAAGCTGAAAATAGTCAGGCTTTTGCAGCCGTAGATCTCACAAAGAAATCCGTAGCGTTTACATTGTTGCAGCGGAATTTCCTGTTCCCGAAACAGTTGATGCAGGAGCATTATAATGAGAACTACGTAGAAAGCGATAAGTTTCCCAAAGCACAGTTTACAGGTACTTTCACTGGCGATGTGGCTAATAAGCCCGGCACCTATAAGGTACAGGTAACCGGCCAGCTTACACTGCACGGTGTAACACAACCGATAAATATGCCTGCCGAAATTGAAGTGCAGGATAGTAAACTGACCGCAAAAGCTGCATTTGCAGTAAAACCATCTGACTATAATATCAAGATCCCGTCTTTGGTAAAAGATAAGATTGCGTCACAAATTAATATACAAATAGTCGCAGTGTGTCTGCCGGCAAAATAGTTGAATATGCAAAAGATAGCCTGTTATATCATATTGTGTTTATTACTTGGAAACGTAGCTGCCATAGCGCAGGATACCAGTCTGCTGAATATGCTGAACGAATCGGAAAATGCTGCTGATAAACAGCACATTGTTACGGGAACGTTTAAGGCCACTCAGCTGATCAATACACCTACTGTAGAATCGCCCGCTAAACAAACCCTGCAATTCCTCATCATGCACCGTTTCGGTAAACTGAATGAAGGAGCTTATGAGTTGTTCGGACTGGACAACGCTTCTATCCGCTTTGGCCTGGATTATGGATTCACTGACAGGTTATCCGCAGGTGTAGGAAGAAGTTCTGTAGATAAAGCTTTTGACGGAAATATCAAGTACAAAATATTAAGACAAACCACAGGTGGTACACCTGTTTCACTTAGTCTCTATGAGCTTGTAACTCATTATACACAACGGTATACGGATAAATCTTTTCTGAACTCACGTTTCCGTACCAGTTATACTTCCCAGTTACTTATAGCCAGGAAGTTTTCACGGAACCTGTCATTGCAGTTGGCGCCATCATGGACGCATTATAACCTGGTGGGTACACCGGAAGATAATAATGACGTCTTTGCCATCAGTGCAGGTGGTAGAATGAAATTCACGAAGAGGATGAGTTTTACTGCGGAGTACAATTACCTTTTACCTGATCAGGTAGTGTCAACGAAAGTATATAATTCACTTTCCCTCGGCGTAGACATTGAGACAGGCGGACACGTTTTTCAACTGGTATTTACCAACTCCAATGGTATGATCGGACCTTATTATCTGTCTAAGACAAATGGTAGCTGGGATAAAGGAGATATTTTCTTTGGATTTAATATCTCAAGATCATTCAATTTTAATAAGCGACGCTAGGAAATAATTCAGAGAACAGTTTCTAAGAGAAGAACCATTATAGACAGATATACAGCAAACCTATGCCAACAGGGTTTGACCGGCAGGTTGAGGAAAGAGGTCGTTTAAGAGACGCCGCTTTCCCCGGCCTGCCTGGTTTTTTTATAAGTATTTATGCCTTTGTCCATACAGTAGTACGGCCCAGTAAAGTGATCCCTATATACCCTTTGATCTGTAAGATAGCCCCCTTGAACTTCATCACACAACTGTAGGTCTTTCCGCTTTTAGGATCGTAGATCTTACCGCCTTCCCATTCACCATCATCATAGGTGAAATTGGTCAGCAATACAAGGTCTTGTAGCTTACGCTGTTTTAATTTCGGGTCTGGGTTCTTTATGTCCGTTCTGGAGCTGCCATCCGGCTCATACATATTTTTACCCCATATTAGTTTGCCGAAATATTTATCGCCTTTTTTATAGATCTCGATCTTACCGTCCTTTTCTTCGTTCAGCCATGTACCGAGTATCTTGTCTCCCGCATTTTGCGCAAAAATGCTGCCTGTAGCAACAAGCAATGTAAAGAAGAGAAGAGTGAGCTTTTTCATCGTTCAATATTTAAAAATGGTTTAAGGGAAACCGGTTATACCGGTATTGGTTATAATGTACAATATTCAGGCCGTTCGTACTTGTTTTTAGCTTTTTTTATAACCATCTGTTGTCAGTGACAATTACAGAAAGTAGTATTACTCAATCAATTCGTATATACTGTTCCGGTTACAATTATATTATTTTCCATTCATATTATATTTATATCATAAATATCTCTATATTAGAAACCGGATTGTGTATAGTTAGTGGGTTGCCACTTTTGGAATCCCCCTAGTTCCCAGTTACTTATGAATCGAATTGCCATTAGATTATTGATAATCTTGTCGCCGGTATTTTTTTTTGTCTCATCAGCCAAAGCACAAAAGGGATATATCTACGTACACGTCAGCGCAGTAAACGAAGAATCAGCTCCTGATTTTCAATTCACTATGAGTGGAGGTCCAACGGCCGTTCCTGATTTTTACTTGAATGATCAACCGGAGGTAGCAGATCGTACATACGATATAGGCGCCAGTCATGGCGTAACAACCAATGGTGCTGGTGATGGAGAGTTATGGGCATCGATGGAATTATCAGGTGAAATTTATCATAGAATAGCTGGTAGTAGTCAATGGACGTCTACCGGATTGACAGGCACGTCTCTGGATGGAGCAGGGCCAGGGCAATTTGTGAATGTAGATGTGAACGGGGATGCTTACTTTTTTGACGGGAGTACGCACCAACTTATTTATTTAGCAGCTGCACATAGTGGTTTGAAAGCGATTGATATTACCTGGGGTGATGGACGTATCGCTATCGTAACTGACGATGGCAGCATCTGGAAAAATGACGGATCATCCGCTCCTTATACGGATGCCTGGACCGCATTAGCGACTGCAGCTGATGCAGGCAGACTGGATATGTCGCCATCTTCAGGTCAGATCGTTTATTACAGTAACGGCGGTACGGTTTTTACATTGCCATTCACCGGAGGGACCGCCACCAATATTGGTGTACCCGGTACCATAGATGTTGCCTTTGACGATGATGGAACTATTTATGCCAATGGTTATAAATGGGGAGGAGGAAATACCTGGATACCAGATCTTACCCGTAATATTTCTTTCAATCGTAATACCGCAGGCGCTGGCAAACAGGTGTGGAATACATCAGCAGCGCTCAATAGCGCCGGTACAATTTATACACGCTCACCTGCTCAAGGTATCTGGATAGACGATGAAAGAGTGCGTCTTCCCTATAAAGGAAATTCCATTATACTACCTGTTGATGCAGGCACTTATACATTGTCGGCAAACACACCGGCCGGATGGAGTCTGGCTGGTATTACGCTCTATGATCCTACAGTCAATTCGACGGCGACAATTAGCAGTGCACAGGCTACTATAGATGTGGCGGCGGGAGAAGTAGTGCATGTCATCATGCGTGAAGCTCTGCTAATGCCCATCGCAATATCACAGGCATGTGGTGTTATATCTACTGAAGATTTTGGCACTTCGCCTGCTACGCCTTTTAATGCTACATCTTACCATTACAGCAATAACAACAATATCAGCGATGGTTATTATACTATCGCTGCAACCGATTATACAGGTGTACTTACAGATCATACTACCGGAACGGGTAATATGATGCTTGTGAATAGTACATCACAGCAGGATATTTTGTACAGGAAGCGGCTTACGAACCTGCTTACCGGACAACCATACAAATTAAGTTTTTGGGTAGCGAATATAAACACGGCTGCTCCTGTAAAGCCAGACCTGCTTGCCGGACTGGCAGGTACAGATGGTGTGGTGATCTCTTCTTTCAGTACAGGCCCTGTTACGGCAGGTAACTGGACAGCATATACGTTTACATTTACTGCACCAGGCAATACCGCTGATATCTTCCTTCAAAATAACGCCAGTGGAAGTGACGGGAACGATCTGGCATTGGATGACATAGCGATCATTCCTATGGCGGGTGTATTACCTTCCAGTACGCTTACTCCTGCCACACCAGGTATATGCGAGGGTAATACCTGTACTATTGCTAATAGTACAAGTGGTGGTGTATGGACTACTAATAATCCTTTAGCGGCAACTGTAGATGCGACGGGGAAAATAACAACAGTAAGCGGAGGGTATGCTGATATTACCTATACCGTGACCGATGCCACAGGATGCCTCGCGACGGCTATCAATACACTGACAGTATATGCGAAACCAACAGTCACTGCAACAGCAGGAAGTACCGGCATTTGTACCGGAGGTTCAGTGACGTTGTCGGCAATGGCTGATAATACAGTATCGCCTTACAGTTATCAATGGTCGTCATCTCCGGTTGGTGGAGGTGCTATTGCCGATGTTAATCTGCAGAATACCACCGCAAGCCCTTCTCTTTCAGGAGCAACTTATACATATATCGTTACAGCTGTTGATGCACGCGGATGTACATCCTCTGCAGCTACAGATGTCGTAACCGTCAATCCGCCTCCAGTAGCCACTATCAGCTATCCGGTAGATTTCTGTGCGGCAGGTATAGCTACAGTGACCCGCACAGGTATAACAGGCGGTATATACACAGGTTCCGCAGGATTGATCATTGACGCTGTTACAGGAACGGTGGACCTGCAGGCAAGTACTGCAGGCATGCACACTGTGACCTATACGTTCAGCGACGGACAGTGTAACAGTACAACAACTGCTAATATCAATATTCATGGTTTGCCTGTTATTGCAGCGGTTACCGGCCCTGCTGCTGTTTGTGAAGGAGAGCAGATCGTGTTGGACAATACGACCCCTGGCGGCGTGTGGAGCAGTGATAATAGCGCCTTTGCTACTGTAGATGCTAACGGTACAGTGACCGGAGTATCCGCAGGAAATACGATCATTGCTTATACTGTTACAGATAATTATGGTTGTACGAACAGCGTTGATGCTACTATAACAGTAAATCCGCGACCTGCTGCTTCTATTTCCTATACAAGAGCGGTATATTGTTTTACAGGCACTACTGATGTGATTCAGACCGGTATTACAGGTGGTACCTTCAGTACCGGCGCAGGATTGGTGATCGATCCGGTAACTGGACGGCTTGACCTCGGCGCCAGTGTACCAGGCGTGTATACTATTACTTATACATTTACAAACGGCACCTGCGCTAATATTACGACAACAACGGTAACAGTGGAAGGCCGGCCTTTTGTAGCGCCCATTACGGGAAACAATATGGTGTGTATTGACAATACCGGCACGATATTGAGCAGCCTGACCGGTGGCGGCGTATGGAGCAGCAGTGATGCCGGTATATTACAGATAGATGCAACAGGGCGTGCCAAAGGAATACAACCAGGTACCGCCGTGATCACCTATGAAATTGTCACTCCAAGTGGCTGTAGCAATACTACTAACTTTACAATGGTTGTGCCGCCATTACCGACATTCAGTACGTCAACCACACCGGCAAGCTGTAGTAACAACAGTGATGGCGGTATTATAGTACAGCCGCCCGGTGCCGGTTATCAGTACGCTTTGAATGGAGGTGATTGGAAAACAGAGAATACTTTCGCTAACCTGCAACCGGGCGATTACAATGTACAGGTGATGAATGAAAAGAATTGTGTCTCCGCCACCGAAGTTATTACTGTACCAGGTCCCAGCCCTATTGGTTTGATCGTATCGCGAAAAGACATTACCTGTCATGGAGAAAGTAACGGTTCCCTTTCGTTAACGGCATTGGGGGGTACAGCACCTTATCGCGTAACATGGAGTACCGGCTCAACCAATAACAAGATCACGAACCTGCCGGCGGGTGAGTATGGTGTAACAGTGACCGATCAACATGGATGTTCATCGTCCCTCAGTGTAACGCTGAAAGAATTGTTCCCTGTGTTTCTTGTCAATGATCCTGTGAAGAAGGAGGGAGGTTTGCTCACTATTACAGGGGAAGCAATGCCTCGTGCCGATATACTGGTCACATATCCTGATGGTAGCATTACGACTACGCACACTGACGGAAGAGGCAATTTCAGCACACTGTCTCCGGATGTAGTCGGTACAGGAACAATCATGATCACCGTAACAGATCCAAACACGAAAGGTACCTGTACTAAATATATTAACTACAATAAGAATACTGTCGCTGATCTGTATATTATTAAAACTATCAGTATCGAAGACGCACCGACAATAGGAGATGAAGCGACGTTCACTATCACTGTAAATAATAAAGGCCTGGACCATGCATCGCAGGTTATTGTGACAGATGATATTTCCAACATGCTGGAAGACATCGTTAACATTACAACTACTGATGGTAATACTACGTTTAACTCCCGCACACGGCAGGTGATATGGAATATTGATACGGTGTACGTGAATAAACCTGTACAGTTATCATTCACCACACGTATCAGCAAAGGAGGATTACTGGAGAATACAGCTGTTGTATCCGGGAGGGAAGCCGATCCTGATCAGAGTAACAACATGGCCTCCATTAAACCGGTAGAGATCTCTCCTGATCTCTATGTCCCTAATGTGGTTACTGCAAATGGCGATGGAAAGAATGATTATTTCGTGGTGAGAGGCATAGAACAGTATCCAGGTTCTGTGCTGGAGATCTATAATCGCTGGGGCAACGTGGTATACCATTCCGGCAACTACGATAATAAATGGGGAGGTACTGGTCTTTCTGCAGGGATCTATTATTATGTACTGAAGATTAATATGTCCCGTACAGTAAAAGTTTATAAAGGATACATTGAACTGATCCAAAAATAATGTTATGAAAAGTGGCTGTTTACTATTCATATCCTTCTTGCTGACCTGCACCGTGCAGGCACAGCAGGACATACAGTTCAGTCAGTATGTTTTTAATGGCCTGAGTATAAATCCTGCTTATGCGGGATACAGGGAAGAGTTGTACCTGCACAGTACTTACCGTCAGCAGTGGGCAGGTTTTCAGGGAGCGCCGCGAACAGGGACTATTGCACTGGATGGTGTTACCGATGTATATACAAAGAAGGTAGGATTAGGCGCGCAGGTAATGTGGGACCGTCTTGGCCCGCAGGAATCTATTTCTCTTTATGGCTCCTATGCATACCGCATACCTGTGGGAAATGACAACCGCCTTTGCTTCGGTCTTGGACTGGGCGCCACACAATATGCAGTAGATGGCAGTTCCCGTAAATATGTAGATGCGGACGATCCTGCATTATACCTTGGCAAACAAAGTACGCTTGTGCCGGACGCCCGCTTCGGGATCTATTACAATACTTACAGGACTTTTATAGGCGTTTCTATTATGGACCTGTTCTCGGCATATACAGGAGGGAAGATCTATTTCGGGAATGGCACATTGTATTCAACACTACGTAAGTCGCGACATATCTATCTTAGCGGAGGAACTGTTATATATCTTACCGATGATATAAAACTGAAACCTTCGGTGATGATCAAAGATGATCTGAAAGGTCCTACCAATATTGACCTTAATGCATTTGTGCTGTTGCAGGAGCGGGTGTGGCTGGGCGCATCATACAGGGCTGGTGTGAACCTATGGGGGAAGCCTGCGCTGAACACATCTCTTGATCCCAGTACAGCAATCAGTGTGATGGCCGAAGTTTTTGTATCGGACAACATGCGGCTGGGATATTCCTATGATCTTTCCACGAATGGAATTTCACAATATCAGCGGGGCTCGCATGAATTATCGATAGGTATCCTGTTTCCCCATAACAGTAAGGTAGACAACACACGTTGCGCGAGATACTTCTGATAGATAACCCTTGATTTGTCCTATAGAATCCGTGCTTAGTGACATTTATGCATCATGCTTCGTCTGTAATTTTATTAGATGAAGAATATACAGCAATTTGAAGTCGCCATTATCGGAGGCGCATCAGCCGGACTCTCCGCCGCATTGATACTCGGCCGTTCAGCGCGCAAAACGGTGGTATTCGACACCGGAGAACCACGAAACAGGCCTGCAGCGCATGCACATAACGTATTTACAAGAGATGGCGTATCTCCCCTGGAGATCCTGGCTATTGCAAAGGAACAACTGAAACCATATCCTTCTGTTGTTACTGTGCAGGAGCGGGTGATCACTGCTGCAAAAGAAGAGGGCGTGTTCAGGCTGGAAACAGCGGATGGGGCCTATATTGTGCGGAAGGTCATTCTGGCTACCGGTGTAAAGGATATTTTACCGGAAATAAAAGGCATACATGAATTATGGGGCGACAAGGTGATCCATTGTCCTTACTGCCATGGCTGGGAAGTGCGGAATACGCCTGTTGCATTTATTGCCAATGATGAAGTTGCCAGTCACCAGATACCATTACTTTATAACCTTAATAAGGACCTGACGATCTTTACGAATGGAAAAAGTGCATTTAGCGAAGAGCAGCATGCAAAGTTCCGTGAGAAGGGTATCGGGTTGATAGAGACGCCCGTTACAGCAATAGAAGATGTTGCAGACGGAATTCATATTGTATTGGCAGATGGATCGGTGCATCACAAGTACGCTACCTATGTAAGAGCGGTCCGTTTAGCGTTCCATAACGAATTGGCTGTCCAGTTAGGTTGTGAGCTGGATGAAAGTGGCGCAATTAAGGTTGATGAGGTTCAGCAAACCACCATACCAGGTGTTTTTGCAGCCGGAGATGTGGCGCATCCTATGATGCACCAGGTAATGGTGGCTGCTGCCGGTGGTTTGAGGGCAGGTGGCATGTGTAATGCGCAGATCAGTACAGAAGACTTTGATAAATAGTTGTACATTTAACTATTAAATACTTAACTTTGTCTGGTGAATTCACAAGACGACATTATTCATATAAAGGCTTTAGGCGAAGCAGTATCTGTTGTAAGAGATGCTATGCGGCATTTTGTACAACGGAGGCTGAGAGAAGAGAATATAGATCTGACCTTTGAGATGTTGCAGGTGATCAGCACTTTGATGGAGCAGGGGGAGATCAATCAGCAGGAAATTGCCAATCTGTTGAATAAGGATAAGACCAGCATTACTTACCTGTTGGACAATCTTACCAAAAGAGGACTAGTGACGAGAATGGAAGATACCGATGACAGGAGGAATAAAATTATACATAGGACGGAAGCTGGCCGGCGACTAACCGACCAGCTTACGCCTATCATACAGGAATTACATGCAACAGTCAGTAAAGGACTGTCTGCTGACGATCTTAAAAATCTAACTGCATCTTTACTGGTCATTAAAAGCAATCTTAAAAACGAGTAGCTTTTTTTTGACCTAATAGTTGAATGTTTAACTAATTAATAGCAGTCAGGTAAAGATCTTGTTACGCCGAGTAACAGTTGTAGGTTTAAACAGTACACCGGAGTAGTCTTATTTCGGTGTTTTTGTTTTTTACAAGGTGTTGATAATCGTGAAAATGAACCGGTTTTAATAAAAACCGCGATTTGTCCAATAAAATCCAGATTTCGTACAGCGACCATCTAAGAATGCTCCCGTACTTTTGTATCAGAAAAATATTTGATTACAGATAATGTAACAGTTGTAGGTTTAAGCAGCACACCGGAATATTCCTATTCCGGTGTTTTTTTTATACAGCATCTTCCCATTTCCAGTTTTTAATATCCGGCATATCTTCCAGGCATTCCCTGATGTAGATACTGTGCATGCGTAGTTTATCTTCAAAATGATTGATCACGACGTCACTACCTTCCAGTGTTCTTTCGGTCCTTTGTATGGCTGCAATGGCAAGATGGAAGCGACTTATTTTGTTAAGTACTACCATGTCGAACGGTGTGGTGGTCGTACCTTCTTCCATAAATCCCCTTACATGGAACCTGGCAGGATCGGGGCGGCCGTGTACGAGGTCGTGAATGATCCTCACATAACCATGGAACGCAAATATTACGGGTGTATCATCGGTGAACAGTTGTGTGAAAAGTGCTGCTTCCATACCGTGAGGATGATATTCCTTCGGAGAAAGCGACATCAGGTCTACGATATTAACAACCCTCACTTTTAAGTCGGGAAAATGTTTGCGAAGTAACCATGCAGCTGCTATTGTTTCAAGTGTTGGTACGTCGCCGGCACAAGCAAGCACTACATCCGGTTTTTCATTATTGTCATTGCCAGCCCATTCCCACACAGAAGCTCCCTGCGTGCAGTGTGTGACCGCCTGGGCGATGTTCAGCCATTGCAATGCCGGTTGTTTACCTGCTACTACCAGGTTAACGTAGTTCTTACTTTTCAGGCAATGGTCCATTACCGACAACAAACAATTGGCATCGGGTGGCAAATAGATACGGACCACTTCGCTTTTCTTGTTAACGACGGTGTCAATGAAACCCGGTCCCTGATGACTGTAACCATTATGGTCTTGTCTCCAGCTATGAGAAGTAAGCAGGTAGTTGAGCGAGGGGAGATCTTTCCTCCATGGAATTTCAAGGCATGTTTTAAGCCATTTTGCATGCTGATTGAACATTGAGTCCACAATGGTAACAAAAGCCTCATAACAGGGGAATATGCCATGTCTGCCGGTAAGCAGGTAACCTTCCAGCCATCCCTGGCAAAGGTGCTCGCTCAGCACTTCCATGACCCTGCCATCGGGCGAAAGATTTTCATCACTATCCAGCAAGGGTTCCATGAAACAGCGGTCAGTAACTTCAAACACGGCATTGAGCCGGTTAGAACTGGTTTCATCGGGACAGAATAAGCGAAAATTGCGACTGTCGGCATTTAGTTTAAAAATGTCTCTCAGCATCTTTCCCAATTCCCTTGTACTTTCAGCAATGGTTATCCCCGGTTGTGTTACTTCTACTGCATATAACGTGAAATCGGGTACGGCCAGATGCTGAAATGCCGTACCTCCGTTGGCGCATGGGATAGCCCCCATACGTTTATCGCCGGCAGGCGCCAGCTGTGCCAGGGAAGGTAGCAGACTACCCTTTTCGGTAAAGTGTTTTTCCGGTTTATAGCTACGGAGCCATTGTTCCAGTAAGGCCAGCTGGTCCTGGTCTTCTTTTACATCCGCCAGCGGGACCTGGTGTGAACGGAAAGTGCCTTCAATGCGTTTACCTTTCCACATAACAGGACCTGTCCAGCCTTTAGGAGAACGGAGTACGATCATCGGCCATAGAATGGCGCCTTCATATTTTTTATTATTCCTGGCATTGTCCTGTATCTCCCTGATCTGTTCATAAGCAGTGTCCAGGGCGGCGGCCATTTCCTCATGTACGTTTATCGGATCTTCCGCTTTTACAAATAAGGGAACATAACCCTGTCCGTTGAACAGGGCGGCTAGTGAAGTATCAGACATGCGGCCCATCACCGTTGGCCCTGATATCTTATATCCGTTCAGGTGTAATATGGGCAATACGGCGCCATCGTGTGCCGGGTTGATAAAACAGTTGAGTTTCCAGCTGCCAGCCAGCGGGCCTGTTTCAGCTTCTCCATCACCGACCACACAAGCTGCTATCAGATCAGGATTGTCCAGCACTGCACCGGCAGCGTGCGCCAGCGAGTAACCTAATTCTCCGCCTTCGTGGATGGATCCAGGTGTATGTGCGCTGACATGGCTGGGAATGCCTCCGGGTGTGGAGAATTGCCGGCAGAATCGCATCATGCCTTTTTCATCCTGCGTAATGTCAGGGTAAGTTTCCGTATAGGAACCTTCGAGGTAAGTGTTGGCCAATACGGCTGGAGCACCATGCCCCGGTCCGCATACAAACAGGATATCCGCATCCGTCTCCCTGATCAGGCGATTAAGATGCACATAGATGAAATTCAGGCCCGGAGAGGTGCCCCAGTGACCCAGCAAGCGAGGTTTGATATGATCGGGCGATAATGGCTCTCTCAGCAGCGGATTGGCCTGTAAATAGATCTGGGCGGCAGCCAGATAGTTAGCAGCTTCCCAATAGGCATGTATGTTTTTTATTTGTTCCTGTGTGAGTGTCGTCATGTTGTGTTGTTTAATGTGCCTGCAGACATTGCTGCGTATGTTGGGCGATGATGAGTTCTTCGTTGGTCGCCATCACGCGAACGGTAACCTTGCTGCCGGTGACAGAGATAATGTCGTCGCTGTTGTTATTCAGTGAAGCATCTATGCTGATCCCGAGGTATTCAAGGCCCTCACATATGCGTTCCCTGATAACAGGCGCATGGAGGCCGATACCACCTGTAAATACCAGGGTATCTATACCACCTGCGGCAGCGGTTAATGCCCCTATGTATTTCTTTGCCTGATAGCAGAACAATTGTATCGCTTCTGCAGCTTTCTGGTCGGTGGTTTCTTGTTCAAGCAGCGTCTGTATATCTGATGCGCTTCCGGAAATGCCTTTCAACCCTGATTGTTTGTTAAGTAGTTCATTCAGCGCTCTTTCACTGATAAAGTGTTTTTCTTTCAGTAAGTAGAGGATCACTCCTGGGTCAAGATCTCCTGAACGGGTGCTCATGACCAATCCGCCGGTAGGCGTCAACCCCATTGTAGTGTCCAGGCTTTTGCCATCCCGCACTACGGCCATACTAGCGCCATTACCAAGATGAGCAATAACGATCTTACCGGCTGCTTCCTGTGGTGCGAATTGCTGTAGTTGTTGAAAAATATACTCATACGAAAGGCCATGAAATCCATATCTGATAATGCCGTCATCCCAGAGATGCCTGGGAATGGCGAAGTATCTGGCGGTGAAGGGCATATCTTTATGAAAAGCAGTGTCGAAACAGGCTACTTGCGGAGTACCCGGATAGGCTGTTTCAAAGGCCCGGATAGCAGTTATTTCTGCAGGTAAATGGCCGGGAGCCAGCGGGATAAGCGTTTCAAAGGTTTGCAGCAGGTCCGGAGTGATCAGTTCTGGCAGAAAGTGTGCTGCGCCACCCTGAACAATTCTATGTCCGATCATGTCAATTGTGTAGGGACTGAAACTATCCTTCAGCAATTGCAGCAGTAACCTGATGGCGGTATCAAGATCGGTTACCGGTTGTGTAACACGTTCCTCATGGCCCGCAGCGTCTACTACGTGGATACTGCTTTCCCCGCCGATGTCCTGAACGCTGCCCTTGCTGATCAACTCAACGGAAGACATGTCAAAAAGGGCAAACTTGAGACTGGAAGAGCCACAATTAATGGTTAAAATAACGGGTGTCTGGTTATCCATATCAGTAGCGTTTGTTCTGGCATAAAATTTTAACAGGTAGTATATCTAAATCAATTGTATGCCAGATCATATATCAGCACCGTTTATCCCGGTGCAATACACGGGAGAAGAAACGGAAACGTCCGCGGAAAGGCAGGCCGGCAATGAACAGGCTGCTGCTGCAATTTTTGAGCGTGCTGTCAGAAGGCTGAAAAATGTTAACGAATGGGGAAAATTATGTGGAGCTTTATCTTCAGAATTCCAATTGGTGGATAAATTAGGGGAGGAAGTTGCTGATCCTGCCAGCGCAGGATTGTACATCCGGATAGATATACCTGGTCCGGGTAACAGTGTTGGCAAAGGGTATGATTGGGTGTTGATAGAACAGATGGAAGAAGTGACACTGAATGACCGCCAGCAGGTATTTTTTCTGAGAGCAAGACCGGCAGGACATCCTCAACAGAAGCATGCAGGTACGGCGCATTTCCTTCGGGATGAGGCCACCAGTTCCTTTGTGATCACCAGGGACGAAGACGTGCTGACAGCTACTGTATATGGGAGGAATGAAGTGCCTAATACAGAAGCGAACGATACGTTGGATAAGATCCGTAATGCTGTAATAGGCGCAGGTGGGGCAATAGGGATTTCAAAATTGCAATGGAAAGCGCTGGTTAAAGCACTGTTGGAGGACTGACCTCATTAATGTTATTTTAAGCCAACATTCCGACCAGAACGTTTGTATAGCACTATTATTTATAGTGAAATTAATTTATTATCAAAGATATACATAACTAAGTTATTGTACTGTCTTTGTAAAGGCGCTACTATAGCGCTCTACCAGAGATAACCCATATATAACCCATATATAACCCGTATATAAGCCATATATAACCCATATCTAAAAGGTATGGATTATATATGGCTTATATACGGGTTGATGATAGGTTACATATGGGTTATTGCAAAAACAGGGTCAAATCCAGCGTATTAAGAACCCTTGTCAGGTCCTCTGGTAGGCATAGCTTCTTGTATTAAAAAGTAAAAAGCCGCCCCATATAGGACGGCTTTTTACTGATGCTTGTCGCTATCAATTATTCTTTGTATCCGGGAATATAAACTTCACCGGTTTTTTTGTCCATATAACCTCTGTTACCGCTTGCTATTTGTACAAGTAGCGCCTGGCGGTTCACATCTTCATCGATCACCTGCGCAAGTACCGGTTTTTTCAGTTCAACCATTGATTCGGCAGGAATTACACCGACCCTGTTACCAACTTTGGTTTCAATATATGCATAGTGCCCGATGTTGTCTTCCCTGTAAGCCACATTATCATAGATCAGTGGGATGAGTACATTACCTTTCATATCGATCACACCTGCTTTACCATTTTTTACAGCCTTGATCTTACCGGGATACTTGTTCAGGTAAGCGTGATATGACATATATTCCAGGAGCGTATAACCGTTAATGTCTATGCTATCAAGTACTTTTGGCTTCTGAAACAAACGTTCTTCCAGTGTGATCCTCCACTTTTCATTAGCCAGCTTATAGATGTGCAGGTCTTTTTTGGAATCATCATTCAATGCGGCTCCGGATGATTTTTTATCCATGTCGTCTTCTGCTTTTTTAGCAGCTTTGGCTACAGCAGCAGATGCAGGTTTACCGGTAGCATCGAAATAAACCACACGTTCGTCGTCAGTGCTCGCCTTGATCAGGTCCTGGCTACCATCGGATGCACCTTTGATCTCACTATATGATATGGGGATGATCTCTCTGCCGGTCAGCGCTTCCACTACGCCATATTTATCGTTTTTATTAACGATCACGTAGTCTTTCAATGTTTTCTCATCGAAGAACTCGGCATCATCGTACGGGAATCTTTTAGAAACCGGTTCACCTGTCGTCATGTTTACAATACCCACTTCACCTTCTTTTTTAGCGATCAGCAGGTTGGCTGTTTTTGACATCGGCATCATACCTGGCAACTCAAACACAAGTGTTCCTTTTTGTTTACCAGTTGATGGATCAAGCAGGATATAACCCTTCATTACTTTAGCGATAGCCATACCATTTGGTGACACAAAAGGAATATCTGCATAGGAGCATGGATATACGATTTTGCCGGAAGCATGGATGAGCCCTACTTTTTTATTGCTCTCAACCCTCGCGTATTCACCTTCAAACAGATGGATACTGTCAAATTGAGGTTCGATTATAACCTTACGATTTTTGTTGGTGAGGCCCCATTTGTTTTTTTCCGCATATGGATAAAGTCCATCCTGGGCATTGCACCATAAACTGATCAGGAGAACAGGTAAGAAAAATATGGTTTTCATAAAGTATAGATTGGTGATCTAAGCAAATATAACGTTTTTGATGAATATATGGAGCTTCTTGTTAATGTGTTGGTAGGTTAAAGTCTAGAAGGTATATTTGCGCCGGCATACAGCAAAATGATACTTTTCTGCTTTGGCAGGATAGGGGAGCCAGGAAACAAAAACTGTACAAATGAGAATTAGTGAACAGGCGTTATTAGTACTCGAACAACTGAAACAGGCCGTTAACGATACAGAAGTAGAAGCTATCATATTGGCTTTTGCAGAGAACAATGGAAACAGTAAGCTATATTTCGAGCGACTGGAATCATTCATCGAAAATATCTCTCCGCTAGATTGCAATAGCCAGCAATGGCGCAATTTCAGGGTCGCCCGGATCTGCATACGTAAGCTGTCCTCGCTGTCAGCAATAAATGCCTGATGGTATTTACTGCCTGATGGCGGCAAGAATGTGTCTTACCATGTCATCCATGGATTTATTTTCTATCCATCTTACTACAGCAACAAGATCATGACCAGGGTCGACGTAGATGAAATTTGTACCATTACCGATGTGTACAAATGCATCTGCAGGAGCGCTTGGAAGTAATTCTTTCCCGGTATTCAGGAACCAGTTCATGTATCCATAAGTTGGTTTTGCTTTGGTAGGGGTAAGGGATTGTTTTACCCATTGTTCGGAAATGAGCTGTTTTCCGTTCCAGTTACCCTTATGCAATGTTAGTAAGCCGAAACGGGCCATATCATAGGCATGGATGAACATACCGCCGCCCCAATGCCCGCCGCCACTGACAGATTGTACCGGGGCGCCATCCAGTACTATCCATGAATTACGATATCCATTCCATCTCCAGGTATCGGAGGCCCCGATCTCGTCCATGATATTTGTTTTCAAGACCTGTGGCAATGGTTTGCGCCATACGCTGGTAGCAGCAAGCGCCAGGGCATTTACTCTCACGTCATTATATTTCCATACTGTACCCGGAATATTGCGTTTACGGGTCATCCATTCGGCTGCATTTCCTTCCGGTCTGTCAGCCCAGTCAGGCTTTCCCCATAGCGTGCCTTCCCAGTCGCTGGTTTGCCTTAGCATAACATCCCATGTCAGCGTGCTGTTATGTGCACCTGCAAAGGGATATAATAACTGTGGCTGTCCAAGTTGCTCTGCTACCGGGCCAATAGCAGCCGGATTATATACTTCAATAGGAGGGATATAATATGACACGGTGTCTTGCACATTGTGAATAAGGCCTTTATCGACGGCCAGTCCTACAACCACGGAGAGGAAGCTTTTGGTGACACTGTGTGTCATGTCTACCCTGGTTGGTTCACCCCATTCTGCTACGATATAACCTTTGTATATAATTACGCCGGTAGCGTCCCCTCTTGTAGAGAAAGGCCCGATACCACTGCTGAAAGGCTCTTTACCAAAACTGAGGGCTTGTGCAATTTCCATATTGCGCGAAGCTTTCGTTTCGTTGTTCTTCGCAAATTGTATGGCAGCTGCCAGTTTTTCAGCGTCCAGGCCCATGTCGGCCGGCGCACGATGCTGCCAGGTGTCTTTCGCAGGAAAGTAGGAAGTGTTTTTAGCGGTCTTTGATTGTGCGGAAAGCATTGTGGTGGTGCTTACCAGCAGTAAGGAGAGTAACAGGCGTTTCATGAAAGTAAGATAGTGATCTTTTCCATAAGTTATATATCGCAAATACACTGTGAAACCACGAAATATAGTTGCAGTGTCATCCTGTCACTTTATTAATTATTTGTTAATCAAGCGTTTAATGAATGGAACGTTTTTAGCGTAAAGGGGGAATTCATGGCATCTGCAGTTCCGTTCAACTGTTTGACACTTAATACTGTTTAACAAACAGCAGCTGACGGATGTCGTATCGCGTATTTGAATTTATAAACAACAGATCAGTAAAAAGATTAACCGGCTAAGCTATGAAAAGTGATCACATGCATGCACTCATTCTTGAAAATTATGGGGATCCCTTTATATACAGGGAAATAAACAGGCCCCGGCCAGATCAGGGTGAAGTATTGGTAAGAGTAAAAGCCAGTGGTTTAAATCCACTGGATGCAAAGATCAAAGCAGGACAGGCAGAACATGTAAAGCAACCATTACCAGCTATTTTAGGTATTGAAATGGCGGGCATTGTGGTAGAAGTGGGAGAGGGGGTGACAGGCTTTGTTCCGGGCGACAAGATATATGGTATGACAGGAGGAGGCGCAGGGATGCAGGGCGCTCTGGCCGAGTATGTGGCAGTGGACGCAGAGCTCATAACCAGGAAGCCGGTGAACCTTACGATGCGTGAGGCAGCGGCAATTCCATTAGGATTTATTACTGCATGGGAAGGATTGGTAGATAAAGCAAAAGTATTTGCCGGACAGAAAGTACTTATACACAGAGGTTCCGGTGGTGTGGGACAAATGGCTATACAGATCGCCTGTGCATTGGGAGCCGATGTATATGCTACAGATACTGATGGAAAAAAAGCCGTTATCGAATGGTTAGGCGCCACATTTATCGATGATGAAGCCAATGTGGAGGAGTATGTGAATAAACACACCCGTGGAGCTGGTTTTGATATTGTTTTTGACACAGTAGGCGGCGCAACGCTGGATGCTTCTTTTGAGGCGGTAAAGCTTATTGACGGCCATGTGATCAGTTCTCTCGGATGGGGTTCACATAGTCTGGCGCCACTGACTTCAAAAGGCGCTACCTATTCAGGCGTCTTTACACTGCTCCCTATTTTGACAGGCAATGGCAGGGAACATCACAGTGCAATTTTAAGAGAAGCGACCAGGATGGCAGAAGCCGGACAGGTATTGCCGCTGCTGGATCCCCGTCACTTTCATCTGAAAACTGCAGAACAGGCACATACGCTTATTGTAAATCGCAGTGCAACAGGTAATATCGTAGTGGAAATATAGAGATCAATGATAGTAATGAATAATGCCGTGAATACAATATTCGCGGCATTATTCATTATGGATGTTTTTTTATTGCACGTTTATCACCAGTTTTCCCACAGTGGTTTGTTGCTCAATAGCTGTATAGGCGTCCAGTACATTATCCAGTGTAAATTTCCTGTCGTCCATTAATGGCTTTACCGATCCGGCTTCTATCAGTTTCGTAGCTTCCCGCAATATCTCTCCATGGTGTTCCCTGTATTGACCGGTCAGCATGGGAAGAAGTGTGAACACGCCGGAGTAGGTAGCGCCTCTGAGAGACAGTGGCGCCAGACTGTGTGAGCCCCATCCCAGGGCACTGAGCACATGTCCTTCATAATTTCTGACGGCAGCAAAAGATGCATCCAGTGTGGCACCACCCAGGGTATCATACGCGATGTCAAAACCAATACCTGCAGTATGCTTTTCAACATATTCCGCGACGGTGGTTGTTGTGTAGTCGATAGGAGTAGCGCCATATGCTTTTACGATCTCCTGTTTGGATGGAGACACAGTTGCGAATACATCCGCACCGAAGGCCTTTGCGATCTGAACGGCCATGTGCCCGACGCCGCCTGCACCTGCCTGTACGAGCACTTTCTGTCCATGATTTACGTGTGCTCTATCCACCAGTCCTTCCCAGGCGGTAATGAATACAAGCGGAACTGCTGCCGCTTCACGCATGGAAAGGTTGGCAGGTTTAATTGCCAGCAGTCTGGCATCTACAGCTGCGTATTCTGCGAGAGAGCCTTGTAAACCGGCTACGCCGCCTGTGAGGCCATATACTTCATCGCCGGGTTTGAAGTTGGTAACGCCATCTCCAACAGCTGCTACTACTCCTGCCATATCAAGTCCCAAAATGGCCGGCAATGGTTGCTGGGCATGTCCAGCCTTACCGTTCCATATTTTTGTATCAAGCGGATTAATGCCGCTTGCCATGATCTTCACGAGTACTTCTCCTTCTTTAGGTGTAGGCCTGTCTAATGTTTTAAGTTCAAAAGGCTTGTTGTATTCTTCTAATACCAGCGCCTGCATTGTTTCTTTTATCGTTGTCATAGTATGTCGGTGTTTGTTCGTAATTGACAATACAAATTTCAACAACATTGGTTGACTGGTTGTTGTACTTATTTTCGTAATTGGTGTAAAAGTGTGTAATGGTTATTAGCTCAATGCATCATGGAAGATGATCCCTAAGGTATGTCGCTGGCCGCTATGGAGCGGGCTTACCCCATGTTTCATATTTACCCGGTAATATCCCCGGCTGCCTTTTGCAGGTCTGAAATTGGTCGTAAACAGCAGCATATCGCCCCTGCGGGGTTGTAATACATTGGCTTTGGACTGTGCCCGTGGGATTTGTTCTGTCAGTACGAATTCTCCACCAGTATAATCTTCTCCTGCTTCGTTAAGGAACAGCACGGCCTGCATAGGAAACCATACATCACCATACAGGTCCTGGTGCAGCGTGTTAAATCCTCCGCTACCATATTTTAATATCAGAATGGTAGGCTTATCCTGACCTTTTTCACGGCAATGCAGTTTTAATGCTTCATGTGTAGCGGGAAACCTTTGTTCTATTTGCAGTACCTCCATCCATTTGTTTGCAATAGGCGCCAGATGGCTATATACAGTTTCTCTTATTTGTGTGATAAGATCAGGTAGCGGATATTGAAAGTATTTGTATTCCCCTGCACCAAAACGATAGCGTTCCATCGAGATCGTTTTACGATAAGTGCTATCTGCATCATATGTAGCAATGAGCTCGTCACATTCTTTATGGGTAAGCACCTGGCGAACGAGTGCATATCCCTGATCATGCATATGATCTGTGACTTGTTCCCAGTCTTTCTCCTGTAGGCGTTCTGCTACGGTCTTCATTCTTTTTTCTGTAAAAGTAGGATAGGGGTTAGGGAAGGAAAACCCGGTTCTTGCTTTTCCCTGTAGTTATCCTGACGATTGTTTGAATTTTATAAGTATCGGTTTGTTTGGAGTAACAGCCGGGAGGTGCAGGGAGGTTAATTTTGTATTGTAATCAATGGGATGTAGGTTTTAGCATGGAATTACCCTTATCGTAGAGGACCATTTATTAAGCAACAATATGTGACTCATGCAGACAGTAACTTTGGAGGAATTTTACCGGTACAAGATCAAGGAAGTGCCTGCCGATCTGAAACGGGAAGTAGGACATTTTAATGTATTCACACTAGGAGATCATTTGGGCGAAAAAAGACCACGGTATAGCCGCAAAGCATTCTATAAAATAGCCCTTTCACGCGGACGCGGTTTTTATCACTATGCAGATAAGAGCATTGAAGTATCTGGTACTACACTGACGTTCTTTAACCCGCAGGTGCCATACACCTGGCATCCGTTATCCCAGGATCCGACGGGGTTTTATTGCATCTTTAAGGAAGGATTTTTCTCTGAAAGAATGCGTGGCAGTATTAACGATTTTCCCATGTTTGCGCCGGGAGGTAAACCTATGTATTTCCTGAATGAAAAGCAGGATGATGAGGTAAGCGCCATCTTTGAGAAGATGATGGAAGAGATCGGGTCTGATTATGCTTACAGGTTTGATCTGTTGACAAACTATGTAACAGAGATCATTCATTATGCATTGAAGTTGTCTCCTTCAGAAAAGCTGTACCATCATAGTGATGCAAAATCACGTATTACTTCGGTGTTTACTGAACTGTTGGAACGGCAGTTCCCGATAGAGTCGGCGGGTCAGCGTTTTGAGTATCGCTCTGCCAATGATTTTGCCAGGCAGTTATCTATTCATGTGAATCATCTGAACCGGGCTATCAAGGATACGACAGGCCGTACTACTACTGAACATATTTTTGAGCGGTTGGCGAGCGAAGCCAAAACATTACTGAAACATACGGACTGGAATATTTCTGAGATAAGTTATTGTCTTGGGTTCGATGAGCCGGCACATTTCAATAAGTTTTTCAGGAAGCTGGTAGCCACTACACCATCGGCATACAGGGCCGTAGAATTATCTGTGTAAAGGCTGTATTTATCTACAATAATGATTTGCGCTATGGGCAATATGGAGGAGAAAGAAATGGGCTGTATTGATATTCTGAGACTGGAGGATGTTGTTCAATCAGGACGGGTGCATGATGAATATGATCGCGACGACTTTTATAAGATCGCCCTGGTAAGACGCCCTGCAGTAACATTGATCTTTTTCAGTCCTCAGATACCTTATACACTGGGAGATGATCAAACGGGTTTCCTGTGCATTTTCAAAGGGTGTTTTTTTACGCAGAAGATGAAGGACAAGATCAATAAACTGCCCATGTTCAGGGCTGGGAAAGATCCGGCATATCTGCTAACTGGCAAACAAGATGTCATGGTAAGCGGGATTTTTAGCCGGATGCTGGACGAACTGTCTTCCGACTATTTGTACAAGCACGATCTGTTAAGAAATTATATTACTGAGTTAATACACTTTGCACTTAAAAAAACGGGTACGATGGAAAATAACGACAAGTATGTAGGAATGTGGATAACTGCTGATGGATACATCCGTCATGAGTTGCTGCCGGGCGGGCGATATGATGAAGCGAGAGGCAACAGGAAGAGCGCATATCAGGGCAGTTATAAGCTCACCGGAGACCATATCGATTACAAAGATGATACAGGTTTTACAGCCGACGGCGATTTCAGGGAGGGAGTACTTTATCATGCAGGTATGGTGCTTTACAGGGAGGAAAAGAAGTTATAGCACACGGAACAATCGACGACCCGGGCGGATATCAGATATATGATATCCGCCTTTTGTTTTAGCTTACTTTTGTATAACCCCAAAAAAGATTGTTTATGGAATGGAAAAATGAATTAGCAGCACTGCTGAAGATCACTTATCCTGTTATCCAGGCCCCTATGCTGGGCGTAACAACACCTGAAATGGTAGCCGCTGTGGCAGAACGTGGCGGACTTGGCTCGCTGCCTGTTGGTGGGTTATCGCCTGATAGAACGAGGGAGCTTATCCGTAAGACAAGATCATTAACCGAAAAACCTTTCGCGGTAAATCTATTCACGAATGAGGTGCCTGAATATAACAGGGAGGAGGCAGAAGCTATGCAGGATTTTCTGGTAAAGTTTAGTGAAGAGAACCAACTGGTATTTGAGCGGCAATCGCTGGACACATTGCGTTTTTACAGCTACCGTGAACAGGTGGAGGTATTGACCGCTGAGAATATTCCTATGGTCAGTTTTACGTTTGGGATACCTGATGATGAAAGTATAGCGGTTTTCAAACAGCATGGTATTACACTAATAGGGACGGCGACCTCCGTCAGAGAAGCCGTTATGCTGGAGAAGGCCGAAGTGGACGCTGTTGTGGCACAGGGAATAGAAGCGGGAGGGCACAGGGGCAGTTTCCTGGATGATGAACCATTGCCGCAGGTGGGTACATTTGTATTGGTGCCAGAGATGATCAACCGTATTGGTAAACCGGTGATCGCAGCGGGAGGTATTAAAGACGGTATTACAATAAAGGCCGCATTACAGTTGGGAGCGCAAGCGGTACAGATAGGGACCGCCTTTATAACGAGTCATGAGAGCCTGGCGATTCCTTCCTATAAAACTGCTTTGCAACGGGCGCAGGTGACAGATAGTGCCGTTACCCGTGCTTTTTCCGGACGGTGGGCAAGAGGGCTGAGAAATCAGTTTATGGATGCAATAGAAGAATCTGGTTTGAATATTCCGCCATACCCTATACAGAATGTGCTGACTGCCGGATTAAGGAGTAAGGCGCAGCAGGCGGACAGGAAAGAGTTCACCAATCTTTGGGCCGGCCAGGCCTCTGCAGGGGGAGAGATCCATTCTTCAGCGGAGATTTTTGCCAGGCTGATCGCTGAAACCGAGGCATTACCATTGTATTAATAAGTACGGAAATTCTTTTAAAAATAAAAAGCCTTTTTATTTTGTACTAATCAGTACAGTATGTATCTTCGTTTTGTAAATGATAGTAAAATGGCAGGGAGACCGAAAATATTTGACGAGCAGGAAGTGGTAGACAAGGCAGTGAATGTATTTTGGACAAAGGGATATGAAACGGCGTCTGCCGACGAATTGCTGGAGGCGATGGGAATCGGTAAAGGAAGCTTTTATCTGGCCTTTAAAGGGGGAAAGAAGGAGTTATATGAGAAATCATTAAGGCAGTATTCAGATCGTTTTAATAAACAGTTTTTATACGACATATCGGTGAGCGATGATCCTATTCAGCTGATAAGGAACTTTTTCATGGCGCTCGCGGATGACCCCAAGAGTAAACAGATGAAAGGATGTTATATAGGGAATGCATTGGTCCAGTTATCGGACGGAGATGCAGATACCAAATTGATCGCTGCGGGGTTGCTATCGGGGATGGAAGATATTTTCACTTCCGTGATCAGAAAGGCACAGGCGCAGAAGAAATTGAAGAATAAGACGAAACCTGAGGTGCTTGGAAAATACCTGATCAATCTCTGGAACGGTGTTAACGTAACAAGAAGAAGCAACCCGGGAGATCAATATCTCAGGGAAGTCCTGGAAATGAGTCTGCAGGTGCTTAATTAAATTTTTTTACTCCTTTTTGTACTGATTAGTACATAATATAATAAACAATTAAAATCTATCACAAATGACACAATCAACAGCAACATTGCCAGCTACCAAGGGCATTGATATCAACCAGGTACAGTATAAAACACTGACCATCGAGGGACAAGAGATCTTTTACCGCGAAGCAGGACCGGTGGACAGACCGACGATCTTACTGTTACACGGTTTTCCGACGTCTTCTTTTATGTTCCGAAATCTGATGATAGCACTGGGAGATAAATACCACCTGGTAGCGCCAGACTATCCCGGTTTCGGTAATAGTAGCATGCCGCTGGTAGATGAGTTTGAATATACTTTTGATCATCTGGCTGATATCGTAGACCAGTTTATTACAGCGATAGGTTTGAAGAAGTATAGTCTTTATGTGATGGATTACGGCGCACCTGTGGGGTACCGGATTGCTACAAAACATCCTGAAAGGGTAGAAGCATTGCTCGTACAGAACGGTAATGCATACCTGGAAGGACTGTCACCTTTTTGGGAGCCGATAAAAGCGTTCTGGGCCGATCCTGAGAATGAGGAGAAGAGAAATGCAGTAGCGGCCGCCTCCTCATTTGATTTCACCAAATGGCAATACCTGACTGGTACAAGGGACGCAAGTAAGATCAGTCCGGACACCTGGGCGCTTGATCAAAGTAAATTGGACCGTCCTGGTAATACGGAGATACAGGTAGCGTTGTTTTATTCCTACAGAACGAATCTTGAGCGTTATCCTGAATGGCAGCATTTTTTCCGCACCTATCAGCCGCCGACCCTGATCACCTGGGGTGGGAACGATCAGATCTTTCCTCCAAGTGGGGCAAAAGCGTATCTGAAAGACCTTCCGAATGCTGAGTTGCATATCCTGGATACCGGTCACTTCGCATTGGAGGAAGATGGTACGCAGATCGCTTCCTTAATTGATAGGTTCCTGACTGCGAATATTAAATAGTCTTACAGGCCTGTTCTTACATAGGACAGGCCTGTATACTTCTGTTTTCCGGCATGCTACATTTGCGATTAAAAATAAATTTGAAAAAAAATGGATGGTTCGTTGGTTATTTAAAAACAAATCCTATCTTTGCAATCCCAACGAAAAAACAACGGGTTTGATCAGCGGGAAAAGTTCTTAGATACAAGCGGAAGTAGCTCATTTGGTAGAGCACGACCTTGCCAAGGTCGGGGTGGCCGGTTCGAGCCCGGTCTTCCGCTCAGTACAAAGCTTCCAAATTGCCAGGCAGTTTGGATTTTTTGTTTACGGGATACCCAGGTGGTGGAATTGGTAGACACGCCGGACTTAAAATCCTGTTCTCCGCAAGGGGAGTGACGGTTCAACTCCGTTCCTGGGTACATAGAGAGCAGACGCTCGGAAAGAATTAAAGGCATCGCGGAAGCGGTGCCTTTACTAATTAAATAACTGTTTACTAAAACATTGATTCATTCAACTGAATGATTTACCTCTTTTCGGTTTAATATTTCCCGTAACCTAAGTTTTACAGCACTTGGCTGTCTCCGAAGTAACTCCCCAATTTTGTCAATATTGTTAAATTTATTTGATGCTCTTAGTAGATAGTTATCTTCAGTAGGAGTCCAGATTTCATATGCTCTTGAATAAGTTTTTCGTATTTCCTGTTGCTGAACAGTAAAATTAGAATCATCTGTTTTAGGCAATTTGTCTATAGCGTTTTGAGATGCTGCTATTAATCGATTAATCTCCTCCATTGGAAGAGCTGGTGTATGAGTTTTAGTCGCTTGCTTGCTGGGTGTGGGATTAGTGAGTTTATTAAATTCATCATCTGACATCTTCCTGAAATGCCATTCATATTTTCTATTTGGAAATTCTTCGCATTTACATTGTGGAATTAATTTTAAGAGCCCCTTTGTTTTTAGTCTTGAAAGAAACTCTCTAAAATGAATTCCTTGATGTCTATCTTTCTCAACTAAGTTAAGTCGGGCGAGATAAGGGTAAAGGTCAGTACTCCTGGCATGATTGGAAAGTACCTGCCTAAAATAATCTTGAATGGCTCGAGCTATTTTACGTGCTTTTTGAAAATCTTCCTGTTCGCTATGCATGGTAGGATTTTGAGGTTAAAAACAGTATTATAAATTTAAGTAAAATTTTGACTTGAAAAATGGATTATCTTGATAATGAAATTGTTATGCTCGCTTGGTTAAGTTTCATATCAGTTGCTTTCTAAATCGGTACTGAGAATTGTGATCGGTAAATAAGGAAGCGCTGCTGTTAAGCTTTGTTTTAGTGGGAATTACTGCCGAGCCCTTAACAGCAGAGCAAAAAGCCAAGATTCAGGCTGAAGCAGCCAAAGAAGAACAGGAGGAAAAAGAGAAAGAAAAAGCGGCCGCTGCCCAAGCAGTTGCAGATGAAGCGGCCGCTGAAGCAGCCAGAAAAGCGGCTGAACCTTCTACTGAAGACAAAATAAAAGCAATTGTTAATGGAGAACTTTTAGGCAAAACCAATAGTGACAAAGGTTATCTCCGCGAGGTCAACGTATCCACCAGTGGCAGTCAAAGAGATGTACAGATCAAATTTAATGCGAATGACAACCTGACCTCAAACTTGGTTCAGGTAGGCATCAGAAGCAAAATGAGTGATCTATATTATAAATTATATAACAGCAAATTGCCCATCAGTTCTGTAACGATCAGTGCCTATTTGTCCTTAACAGATAAATATGGTAATCAAGCTGACGATATTGTATATACCACCATATTAAAGAGTGACGAAGCGGAGAAAGTAAACTGGAAAGCCGAAGAGTTTACAGTAAAGAGCATTGTTTTACCGCAATTGTGGAGCACCACATACATAGATCCTGCGATAGCGGTAGAATAACAGGAATTACATTTTTTTACAAACCGTCTCAAGAATACTGAGACGGTTTTTTCATTTTGGTAAAAATGCTTGGAAAAACAGATGATATTTTAATCGCCTTATTCACCAGATGAAGTTACTAAATAAGGCTCAAAACGAAAAAGGCACCACTTCCGCGATGCCTTTACAAATTTCAGAGCGTCTGCTCAAGTGTACCCAGGAACGGACAATTATCTAACCAAATCATTCAAGATTTACAGAATTTCAATAGATCAACAGAGCTACCCCTACTTGAAATTTATTAATTAACTGGTTTTATAGGCGGCGGCTGTATACCTCGCAAACGCATTAAATTTATCACCTTCCTACGCCAGCTACTGCGTGCAGATCTCCAATTTTTACTTGAGGGCAAAATATCAATCAAATCATGTGAGTGATTAGGTCTGCGGGGTAATGTCGTATAGTCTACGTCATCAAATGCAAGCAATAAGTTTATATCCTCAATAGGGCTATGTTCTCTATCCAAATCAAATAATGATTTAAAAGAGCCATCTTTAAATCTATTTTGCTTTTCTTCCAACATCGTCATAAGATCTGATAATTCAATCCGCTCCGTAATAAAATCCAGATCATAGATATCTTTTTTTGCCTTCCTGTTACTTGCACTTGCCAACTTCAAAAGCCCAATATCTCTAAGTGAAAGCGTTCGAATGCCGTTATATTGTTCAAAAGTATCCAGGACAGCGATATTTTGAATTACTTCAACTTTAATTATTAGCTCCTTCGATCTTCGAATAAATGCCCTCAGGAAATAGAATTGATCTCCCGCTTCCGGATTAATAATTTCAAAATGCACCAAGTCCTTATCATAGGCCTCTTTAAGTGCTGAGATAATGGTTTCTAACCCAACTTTACCTACTACCTGATTTGAGAATAAGTCTATATCAACCGACCTTCGGTGGTTGAATCGAAGGGCCAGGCTCGTACCTCCTGCCAATGCAAATGAAGAAAGACATTGTAAACCTTGAAGTTCAACAATGGTATCTACAAGCTCTTGTGAAAGAGCCTGTTCAAATTGATCACTTAACATATATTAATGGGAATATCTGCGGAATGTTGGGATGTGATATCTATGTGCAACCATTTCACAAACCTTGTTACTGATTCGTTCTTTGGTTGCTTTTAGCGTATCAATAATTTCAGCGTCCGTATAAATCAGCTCTAATTTTTCGATATCCTGAATAAAAGATTGTTCATCTGTCATGAAAAGAGCTCTGGGAACAATCAGATCCTGATCTCTTTCAGCATCCAATTGCTCCATCCTCACGTCCCAAAATAAATGTTTGGGAAAAACAGATGATATTTTAATCGTCTTATTCACCAGATGAAGTTACTAAATAAGCCCCAAAACAAAAAGGCATCGCGGAAGCGGTGCCTTTTACTAATTTCAGAGCGTCTGCTCTCTGTACCCAGGAACGGACAATTATCTAACCTCTTTGGGGATTTCGTAATCTTAGCAACCTCTTTAAACTAATGTAAATCAGTATCTTACGAAGAAGTCGGGTAATACGCTAAATTTCTTAATTTTGTAGCATTCCCAATAATCTGATTATGAATCAGCTTGCTTCAATTTCTGAGAAACTTAATGCTTTATGGACTCTATCCCAGAAGGAATCTATTCTTTTGGATGATTTGGAACTTGTATTTAAACAGGATCTTCAAACTTTCATTATGGGAGAAACGCTGTATTTGAAAGATGGTAAAATTGTAATTGGACGAAATTTATATAAAAAGTGGCTCCAAAAGTTGCAATCACAAGGATTTGATTACGAGATTGACTTCAACAATGATTGAAAAAAAATTAGACGAAATAAACAGCCTGAAAAGCCAGATTTTATCACTTAGGACCGATAAAGATTGGGATGATGCATTTTTAGAAAAAGTAAAAGTTGATTTCACATACAACTCCAATAAGATTGAAGGAGTTACCCTAACATACGGTCAAACCATTAAACTCCTCAGAGATTTTGTTACTCCGCAGAATGCAGCTCCAGGAGAATTATTAGATTTGATAAACCATCAAAAGGTTCTAGATAACGTATTTAAAAATTATCAAACTGAAAATTTTTCTGTTGATAATATAAAGGCTCTTCACAAAGAGCTAATGAAGGATCTTGCTCAGTGGACAGATGACAGCCTTTATGGACCGGGCAGATACAAGCTTTTTGAGAACGTTACGGTTAGGGGTAATGGCAAGATTCATACATATCTATTGCCCGCTGAAGTGCCTAATGCAATGGATGAATTAGTTAACGAGATTAATTCCCGCCTTGCTAATGTTGATGTATTAAGTGTCGACAGACACCCAATAGTAATAGCAACATACTTCCACCAACAGTTCCTAAATCGTATACACCCATTCAATGATGGTAATGGACGAATTGGAAGATTGTTTACAAATCTTATTCTATTGAAGCTAGGCTATCCTCCGATATTTATTAAGGAAATTGATAGGAAAGAATATTTAGAATGCTTAAAACGGCAAGACTATTTATTTAAATAGTACCCAAGTCATGAAAAATGCTTTCTGATATCTCAGGATCTGGGTAGGCTGGAATGGTGCTGAAATACCTCATGTGAATTTCTCTCCACCCAGTTGTGTGCCAGCTTGCCGTCTTTGATCAGCCATATCGCTGTCCCGAAGAACTCAATATTTTGCCTGTTCGGAGGTAAACCCAGTATCCCATTGTTTATTCCGGTCAACTTCCATCGCACCACTACTTTGGTGCCGCAGTCGCTTTCAAAAGCATCTAAGGGCTCCAAGTGAGATTCGTGCATTAAATGTAAAAACCCCACTACCCATTTTTTAAATTCATCCCTACCGCTGATGACCTTTCCGGCAGTGGTAATGGTGAAATCCGGTAACATGAGCTGATCAATGAGGGTGATGTCGTACGGAGCGCTCCATACGTTATCAAAGAAGTACAGTACTTTTTCCAGATTGCTCAATTTATCTAAGTCTTTCATTTTTTATCCATTTAAACTTTTTAAATGACCATTCAGGTAAGTATAGATAGTTTATAAAAACATTCCTCCAGATATCTCGATGCGTTGTGCAGTGATCCACCTGGCATCCTCTGTACATAGAAATGCTACTACACCACCGATATCGTCCGGAAGGCCTGCCCGACCCAAGGCTGTATGGGAGGCTATTGCAGCATTGACCTGTTCATTGTCGCGCACCATGCCTGCGCCAAAATCTGTTTCAATTGCGCCAGGTGCAATGATATTGGAGCGGATGCCTCTGGCGCCAAGTTCCTGTGCCTGGTATTTGGTCAGTGTTTCCATCGCTCCTTTCATTGCTGCATAGGCGGAATGTCCTGGCGTAGCAAAACGGGCCAATCCAGAGGATACGTTGATGATCCCCGCCCCATCGTTGAGCAGTGCCAGCGCTTTTTGTGTCAAAAAGAAAGCGCCTTTGAAATGAATGTTCACCAGGGCATCAAACTGCTGCTCTGTCGTCTCTGCGTAGGGGGCATACACACCGATACCGGCATTGTTAACTAAAAAATCAAATTTGTCCGCATCAAATGTAGTTTTTAGCGATGAGTGCAGGTCCTCAAAAAAAGCATCAAAGCTATTGTTATCGGCTACATTCAATCGCAAGGCTTCAGCTTTTACACCCAATTTTAATATTTCGGCAACCGTATCTTCAGCTTCTTGCTTTTTAGATTGGTAGGTAATGATCACATCAATTCCTTTGGCTGCAATTTTTAAGGCTGCATTTTTACCCAAACCTCTGCTACCGCCTGTTACCAGGGCAATTTTGTTCTTTTCCATTTTTCTATTGTTTTTCTGTCTACGTTATTAGAGATTTACAGCGGAATAAGTTCTTAGGCCTTTCGCTCTGTATCTCATTTCAATGATCCAAAGGTACTTTCCATGAAATGGGGAAAGTTGTAATTTTTAAACTTTAAGTTGCAAAATTGAAATATTTCCGGCCCGGGTTAGCCCATCCTGCTGCGCTCGTAAATTTCACTGTGACCAGTACTATATGTTGTCTTGCAGGCAGCCAGGAACCTATGCATATCGCTACCATATGGAGTTGTTTATTCCGGCCCAGGCCATCAGCAAACAGTTGTCATTTTACTGAAAAACTGAAGTCCAGATTTTGTTTACCCGAAATTCTTTGTCAACTTTGGAATTAGCCGGTATTTTCACGCAGACATGCTAAAACCGATTTTTATGGCAGAGAAGGGCTTTCGTTATGAACATGTAGCTACCAAGATTGAGGAAAACATACACCAACTTCAGCTTCAACCTGGTGATAAGGTGCCTTCGGTGAGGACTGTTAGCCGGGAGCTTAAGGTCAGTTTGAATACGGTCTTTCAAGCGTTCTCCCTGCTAGAAGCTAAAGGGCTGGTCATTTCCAGGCCCAGGTCAGGCTATGTAGTCAATTCATTTTTCACCAAAACTAATAAAGGAAGTAGCCCCAGCGAGGCGCTTATGCTGCCGGCATCTGTGGAAATCACAGCAATGGCAAGGGCCATGATGAAAAATGCCAAAGAGAAAGGAATCGTAAATTTCTCGATACTGGCTCCGGTGAACGAGTTCCTTCCGTTAACAAAGCTCAATAAGGCGGTTGTCCAATCCTTAAATGAGCTAAAGAATGACAATTTTCAATATCCGCTGATCGATGGCCATCCCCGGCTGCTGAAACAAATTGCCAGAAGAACCTTCGACTGGAAACACGGGCTCAGCCAGGACCGCATTCTGGTCACCAATGGCTGTATGGAATCTATAAACCTATGTTTAGATGCTTTAACCAAGGAAGGTGACATTGTTGGGGTAGAATCTCCGACCCATCATGGTATCCTTCAAAGTTTGGAAAGAAGGGGACTTAAGGCCCTGGAGATTAAAGTGAACGCAGATACAGGCCTTTGTTTAAAGGATCTTTCGCGGGCCATACAAACCAATAACATTTCTGCTTGCGTGTTTATGCCCCGTTGCCATAATCCAACGGGCATATCCATGTCTGAGGAGAATAAGATACAGCTTGTAGAGATTTTAGCGAATGCTGGAATCCCACTGATTGAGGATGATGCACTGGGTGAACTCAATTTTCTGGCGGGCAGCTGCCTTCCGGCAAAGGCTTATGATACTTTTGACAATGTGCTGTATTGCAGCTCATTTTCCAAAACGCTGGCTCCAGGTTTTAGAATTGGCTGGATAGCAGCGGGTAAGTATCACCAGGACATTGAAAAAATAAAATTTGGAGCCAACATATCTACCAATGGGGTGCTGCAGGATGCTATCGGCAGGTACCTGGAAAGTGGTCATTATGAAAAGCATATCCGCAAAATGCGCCAAATCCTGCAAGTGCAACTACTGAAATATTTAAATGCCATTTCCAAAAATTTCCCACAAGGATCAAACATTACTGTTCCCCGAGGTGGTTTGAGTATATGGATCGAACTGCCTGGAGCGGCCAATGCCTATGAGCTTCAGAAAAAAGCTTTAGCCCAGGGCATCGGGATTTGTCCGGGGCACATTTTTTCCACCCAAAGCTATTTTCACCACTACATCCGGATCAATTATTGCCCGCTGTTCAATTTTAAAATCAGCAAGGCGATCAGCACCCTATCCAAGCTGTTGGTATATTAAAGCTGAAGGTCCAGCACCCTGCAAAAAAAAGCTGGTATATCTTACAATACCAGCTTACAACTAAACAGACCACACCTAAATTATAAAAACATCCCTCCTGAAATTTCTATGCGCTGCGCGTTAATCCATCTGGCGTCCTCTGTACAAAGGAAAGCCACTACGCCTCCGATATCATCAGGTAGGCCAGCCCTTCCCAAGGCGGTATGTGAGGCGATTGCAGCATTGACTTGTTCATTGTCACGCACGATGCCTGCTCCGAAATCTGTTTCTATGGCACCGGGAGCGATGATGTTGGAGCGTATGCCTCTGGCACCAAGTTCCTGCGCCTGGTATTTGGTCAGGGTTTCCATGGCGCCTTTCATTGCCGCATAGGCCGAATGTCCGGGCGTTGCGAAACGGGCCAATCCTGATGATACGTTGATGATCCCTGCACCATCATTGAGCAAGGCCAAAGCTTTTTGAGTTAAAAAGTAGGCACCCTTTAAATGGATGTTTACCAGGGTGTCAAACTGCTGCTCTGTGGTCTCAGTAAAAGGGGCATAGATTCCGATGCCGGCATTGTTGATTAGAAAATCAAATTTTTCTGCTTGGAATTCTGATTTCAGTACAGATTTAAGGGTCTTAAAAAAGTCGTCGAAAGTGCCGGCGTCTGCAACATTCAAAGGTAATTCGGCGGCCTTTACGCCTAAGTTCCTGATTTCGGATACCGTATCCTCGGCTTCCTGTTTTTTAGATTGGTAGGTGATGATCACATCAATACCTTTGGCGGCAATTTTTAAGGCTGCATTCTTACCCAGACCCCGACTACCGCCAGTAAGAAGTGCAATTTTAGTTCGTGTTTCCATATACGTTAATTTATCTGGTTATTGTTTTGCGCGGTAAATGCGCTATTGTTTATGCTACTTTGATTACAATTTTTCCAAAGGCACCCTTGGTCAAATGTTTAAAAGCATCCTTCGCCTTTTCAAAAGGGTAGACCATATCAATCACCGGTTTGATCTTATATTGATCAAAAGCTTTGTTCATTTGTTCAAAAGCAGTCCTGCTTCCTACGGCAATACCCTGAATATTGGTTTGCCTGAACAACAACTGCATCAGGTTCAAATTGGTGGTTTGCCCAGCAAGGAAGCCGATCACAGAAATTCTTCCGGCTACCTTGGTAGCAAGTATAGAATCATTCAGGCCATCACCACCTACAACTTCCAGTAATTGATCTGCACCTTTGCCTCCGGTAAGCTTTAACACTTCAGCAGCCCAGTCAGGGGTTTTGCTATAGTTGATGATTTCATCGGCACCAAAGGCCCTCGCTTGCATGCCTTTTATATCACTGCTTGTTGTAGCGATCACCCTTGCACCCAAAGCATGCGCAATTTGGATCCCAAAGATGGAAACTCCACCTGTCCCTTGAATGACTACGGTTTCCCCGGCCTTCAGATTGCCATAACTTACCAATGAATACCATGCAGTCAGGGCCGCGATGGGCAAGGTTGCTGCCTGCTCATCAGATAGGGAATCCGGAGCTGCAACAGCTGACTGTTCATGCATAATCATATATTCAGCAAGGCCACCAGGCAAGGGTGCACCAAAGCAATAATCAGGCTCGTTATGTGCTGGCTCTCCATCAATCCATCTGGAATATAAGTGGGAGGTAACACGATCACCTACTTTGAACCTGGTTACCTGATCGCCGATCTTTACGATCGTACCTGCAGCATCAGAGACAGGAATAAGTGGCTTTGGAATCATTTCTGGTTCATAAAACCCATCTACAATAGCTTTATCTCTGAAGTTTAGAGATACCGCGCCCACTTTGACTAATACCTCATGTGGACCTGGTTGAGGTACATCGGTGATCACTAATTTTAGGTTCTCCAACCCGAAGGCCTGTAGCTGCCATGCCTTCATTGTTTTTGGCTCTTGTGACATATTTTTTGTTTTTGTATCCCAAAGTTGAGGAAAAAACAAAAGGTAGAACAGATTCAGATTTGAAGAAAAAAATGAGATCAGATTCAGCTCAGGCAATAGAGTTATCGATTAGAATCCAGTTTAAAGTTTAGGTATAGCGGCTGTCTGGGATTGCGGCTTCAACATTTGAGCTAAAGCAATTACGTTGGGCCTACTAGGACATTTCACGCCATATTATACTATAAAATTATTATCTTATACCCTATATACTCATTTTTTGCTACGCAAGTGATAGCAGGTTGAAATAAACTAATAACATTGAATATGACAAAGCGATTCATTGTTTCTATTGATTTTTCGCCTCATTCAGAGCAGCTGCTGACTTTTTCATATAACTGGGCGACACTGGCAGGGGCAGAATTGCTACTGCTCCATCATGCAACTGAACTTCTCCCTGGATTAGGGGAATCGGAAGTTTTAGCTAGTCTTAAGCGCGATAGTGAAGAGAGAGGCTTGATAAAATTACGATCTTTTACGGAGGCCTTAGTCGGACCCGATCCACGCATCAAGTATTATGCACACTCTTACCCAGTTTCATCAGCCCTGATAAAACTGCAGCAGCTGGATATAACCGATTATCTGTTCGTGAGTTTGAGCGATAAAAACTGGATTGAAAGGTTGATGATGCTAAGCACCAACCTACAACTGACAGAACAAACAAACAGTATCATCATTGGGTTACCAACTGCCATTAGCGACTTTCAATTTGATACGCTTCATGTTGCTGTAAAACAAAAATATCCCCTGAATACGTCCAGGTTTGAAGAACTCCTTTCGGTCACCTCAGACAAGATCAAATACATTACCTTTTTCTCCGTCATTAACAAGGGCGCAGATCGCAATGAGATCACGGTCTACTTAAAGGAAATCTGCAGCAGATATAATCGACGGGCAGCGGTCTCGTACACAATATCGGAAGCAAGTAATGCATCCACTGGAATAAAAGAATATATGTCAGCGCACAAGGGAATTTTGGTGACACAAAAAGGACCTCGAAATTTTATGGATTTCTTTCGGAGCTTTTTTACTACGGAAGTAATCAAATACGCTCAGATCCCTGTTGTTATTTTGCCATAAGCACTTTCGCCGTCTGCTGGTAATCATCTATTTGAGATCCACTAAATATCATCAACTATGGGGCATTTACCAAAACTTATTGAAGACCTTGCATTAATACTTTTTACCGGAGGTATCACCACATTAATATTTAAATGGATCAAACAACCGCTGGTCTTAGGTTATATCATTGCGGGCTTTCTTGTGGGGCCACACCTGTCGATTACCCCTACAGTTGCAGATACGGAAAATATAGAAACGCTTGCTGAGATAGGTGTGATTTTCCTTCTGTTCAGCTTAGGCCTGGAGTTTAGTTTTAAAAAATTGATGCATGTGGGAGGCTCGGCATCCATAACAGCATTTGTAGAGATAATTTTCATAACGGTAAGTGGCTACGTCGTGGGCAAGTGGATGGGGTGGTCAGAAATGGATAGTATCTTCCTGGGAGGTATGCTGGCAAGTTCTTCCACAACAATTATTATCCGGGCCTTTGATGAGTTGGGGGTAAAGACTAAACAGTTTGCCAGGATCGTTTTTGGTGTTCTTGTCGTTGAAGATATTGTTGTGATACTCTTAATGGTACTATTGTCCACAATGGCAGTAAGTCAGCAATTTCAGGGTCTTGAATTGTTGCGTACAGTACTTAAATTATTGTTCTTTCTGGCCTTGTGGTTCATTACAGGCATTTTTCTACTGCCTACTTTCCTAAAGAAAGCGAAGAATCTGCTCGACGAAGAAGTACTACTGATACTTTCAATCGGCCTTTGTCTTGGTATGGTGAAATTAGCAACTCAGGTGGGTTTTTCTGCTGAACTTGGAGCATTTATCATGGGTTCAATAATCGCCGAGACCACCTCTGCAGAAAAAGTAGAGCATGTCATAAAACCTGTAAAAGACCTATTTGGTGCAGTGTTCTTTGTATCAGTAGGCATGCTTATTGACCCCGAGGCTATCATTCAATACAAGTGGCCGGTACTGTGGGTAACGTTGTTAACGCTTTTTGGAAAATTTATTAGCACGACTCTCGGGGCCTTGCTTTCGGGACAACCGCTTAAACAGTCCGTGCAGGTGGGGATGAGCATGGCACAAATTGGAGAGTTCGCGTTCATTGTAGCAACCCTTGGACTAAGCCTGGGTGTGATAAGCAATTTTCTCTTTCCGGTGGCTGTCGGCGCCTCAGCTATTACCACCTTTACTACTCCATACATGATAAAGGGCTCAGATAAGTTACACAACTATATTTTGAAAGTACTACCCTCGAATTTGGTTAAAAGGATAAATAGCTACTCGAGTAGCACGCAGAAAATACAAGCCGAAAGTAATCTGAGAATTGTATTGAAATCTTACGGCAAGATTGCCCTTACAAATAGTATCATCATTCTTGCACTTTTTCTTGTTTCATTAAATTTTCTGCTACCCTTGCTGAATAGTTACTTAAAAAGCGGTACTGTAGCGAGTATAATATGCCTGGTCGTGTCGCTAGGAATCGCTTCTCCTTTTATAGTTGCCTTTATCCTAAAGAAGCCGGATAATATGGCTTACAAAGCATTGTGGCTCGAAACCAAATATAATCGTGGTCCATTACTGGTACTTGAAATTGCTCGATTAGTGGTGGGTGTAATAATAATATGGTTCTGGGTGAGCAAATTAATGTCAGCTAATGTCGCGATCTTTATTGCGGTACCCTGTATTGTTATATTGTATTACATATTCTCCAAAAAGATACAACATTTTTATCAACGCATTGAAGGACGATTTCTTACGAACCTGAATGCACGAGAATCTGCCGCAGCAGAGGAAGGCTCCGTTTCATCCGATATGTTTGAAAAGAACCCAGCGCTCCAGTCGAGCCTATTGCCATGGTCCGCTCATATTGTAGATCTCGTGGTAAATCAGCAAGCGGAATATGTTGGTAAAACACTTCTTGAACTTAGCTGGCGTGAAAAATATGGAATCAATATAGCCTATATAAAGCGTGGTGAAAAACTAATACATGCTCCAAAACGGAACGAGAAGCTATTTCCACTTGACCATGTAGGAATTATTGGTACAGATGAACAGATACAAATATTCAAACCGATATTTGATGCTTCAGAACCCGTGAGGAACGGTATATCAATAAGCGATATATCCTTGCAGAAGATAGTGGTGGACGAGTATACCAAACTAAAGGGATTGAGCATACGTGGATCCGGCATACGTGAGCGTACCCTGGGGCTAGTGATTGGTATAGAGAGGGGTGATACACGCATGTTGAACCCTGATTCCCATACTATTTTCGAATGGGGCGATATCGTCTGGGTAGTAGGTGATAGAAGGAAAATTCATGAGCTCACGAAGTTGTCTAAATAAATTACTAAATAGGCTAAAGCAAAAAAAGGCACCGCTTCCACAGTGCCTTTAATTTTTTCCGGGCGTCTGCTCTTTTTCCCATAGTGGGCAATTTATTTATAATTAAAATCCTGCGACGCCGGCCTGGGCAACAGCATGATCCTGCTCCCCGGAACCTCCGCTTATCCCGATTGCTCCAACGACCTTACCATCTTTACTCAAGGGGATACCACCGGCAAAAATCATGATCTTACCATCGTTGGAAGCGTGAATGCCAAAAAACTGCTGGTTGGGCTGGGCGTTTTCACCCAGGTCTTTTGTCGAGATGTTAAAGGCGCGGGAGGTGAAAGCCTTTTTGATGGAGATATCAATACTACCAATCCATGCTTCGTCCATTCTAACGTGCGCGATTAAGTTCCCTCCCTGGTCCACTACGGCAATATTCATGGGTTGGCCAATTTCTTCAGCTTTTTTTTGCGCTGCTGCTATTACGCGTTGCGCGTCTTTTAATGTGATCATAGTTCAATTTTTTTGTGAGTGGCAAGTTAGCATTTTAATATTGGTAATCATCTGCACTGAAACTGGTGAAGGGCTCCATAACCCATTCAAAACTAATATTTTTTCGTCTCACGTGTCCCAAACCAGGAAAGGGGAGATGGAACGAAAATGCGCGCATGCGGGAGTCCGCAAGCCTACCGAGTAATTTGGTACGCGTGGCAACGCCTTCATCAAAATTGTAGTCTGCTTCAAATCCCCATTCCGGATGCTCGAATAAAACAACATGGGTATGTGTGGAATCACCTAAATGAAACAAGGTTTCTCCCTGGGAGCTGATTTGCAGGGCGATGTGTCCTGGCGTGTGTCCGGGAGCTGGAATGAGTTTCAGGAAATCAAACAATGCTGCATCAGGCTCCACCAGTTGCAGTTTATCGCCCAAAGCCGCTTCGACATTTTTGATAATATCCACTGAGAAATTGATGAACCATTGCTTATCCGCCAGTTTGCTTTTAGAGAGGTCTACCTGTGGGCCTAACCAAAAGTCATGTTCTGGCTTAGTGATGTACACATTTGCATTTGGGAAGGTCAGCTCTTTATTGGCTTTGATCAAACCTCCGATGTGATCTGAATGGGCGTGCGTCAAAACGATATCAGTGATATCTTTTGGATGAAATCCGGCTACTTGTAGATTAGCTACTAACCTTCCGGAACGCTCACCCATGGTTGCGCCCGCTCCGCTGTCTATCAATATGATCCTATCGGCAGCTTTGATCACCAGCACATTCATGGCGATATCTACATAATCTTCCGGCAGGAAATTATCTCTGAGTACTTGTTTGAAGTCTGTGGCACCAACTTCGGGTGCAAGTAAAGGTTGGGCAGGATCAAAAAGGATGTGCCCATCTGATACAACGGTTAATTCCAATGCCCCCAGACCGAAACGGTGGAAGGCAGCTTTTGTGGATATACGATCTGTGACGTGCATAATTTAAAAATTTTACACAAAGCTATGCCCAAAGGTAATTTTGGGGAAGTAGTACCAATTTTGTAGCTTAGTTACCAGAAAGAAACTAATCAGATTATCAATAGGTTATCTTTTAAATTATGACAGATAAGCGACTGTTGTATTCGGGTTGTACTATAGAATACGGCTTTAAGAGAATTGGTGGAAAATATAAGGGCAGGATCATTTGGTATATCAATAGCCATGGCGTACTACGCTTTGGCGAATTAAAGCGGATGATTGCAGGGATTACCACCAAGATGCTGACCAGTACCTTAAGGGAATTGGAGGAGGACGGTTTACTCAACCGGGAAGTATACCACCAGGTACCACCAAAGGTGGAATATACCCTTACTGACTTTGGTCGTGAGTTGCTGCCATTGATTGCTGAAGTAATCAGATGGTCGGAAAAATTGATGGAAAAAGATCCCGCCATGAAGCCTTTTGCCGACTGGGAGCCTGATGCTGAAAAGAAAAAAGGAAGCAGCAAAGATTTATCTGAATGATTGGCAGGGGTAATGCGGCTGAGGGGATGTTTTGTGCACTTATAATCTTTAGCAATATTCTGGGAGGAATATAACCCGATTTATGAAGGGAACAGGAAATCGCAAATCGTTAAGGCGTTTAAGCTTTTGCTCGAAGAACACTACCGGTAGCTTGCTGCCGGAAAGGTGGATATGGTCTACCGTTTACAGGATTATGCTTCTGCACAAAATCTCCATCCAGGTTACCTTAGTGCAGTAATTAAGGCCAAAACCGGCAAACCTATCCATACCTGGATCGCAGAAAAGAGTACAGCCGTAGCCAAGGCCATGCTACAGCATAGCAGCATTCCGGTCAAGGAAATTGCTTACAAACTAGGTTTTTCAGATACCGCTCATTTTAGCAACCATTTTAAGAAAAACTCCGGTTTCACACCATCGAGTTATAGGGAAAACACTACTACCAATTGAAATATTCATTTTTTGCAACATAATGTTTAAAGTTCGCAACAACCGGGGCACCCACTGATCCTACTTTTGTGCTGTACAAATCAAGTAACAGCATATGAAAAATTTATCAGCAAAAGTTATCCTTATTACCGGAGGTTCCAAGGGAATTGGGGCTACTATTGCCCGTCAAGCGGCAGGAGCAGGCGCGAAAGTGGTTGTGAATTATTCCAGCGGAGCGCAGGATGCAGAAGATGTAGTCAGCTCGATCAAAAGTGAAGGTGGGGAGGCGATCAGCATAAAAGCAGCGTGAGGGATGCAGAACAGGTGGACGCCTTGTTTGAAAATGCGATCGAGCGTTATGGTAGGGTTGATGTTTTGATCAACAGTGCCGGGGTTATGGTAATTGATGGGCATTTTTATGCAGCTGCTTGCCCATTCCTTTACTGGGCTGATCGGTGTCTTGGGTTTCCCGTTCACCTGTTGGTTAACGGGGGGCAAATCAATAATAGAAACAAGATTATATCGTGAAAGGACTTTTCTTGCTACTTATGTTCTTCCATCTTTTTGCATGTGGACAATTGAATAAAAACCTTCAACATAAAACTATGAATACACTCAATACCTCTGTGCTTGAAAACGACAGGGTCAAACAAGCCATTGAAGCCTTCCAGGCTAAGGATATCGAAAAATGGAATGCCTTATTTACTGCGGATGCTGTTCTGCTGGATGACGGGAAGACAAGAGATTTGAAGGAATTTTCTAATGAGGCGATAAAAATTGAAAGTTTTACCAGCATTGATAAAGTAGAGGATAAAGGCAATTCTGTTTTTGGGCGTTTCCATAGCGATAAGTGGGGAGATTTTAAAGCCTATTTCAAGTTCCACTTCAGTGAGCAGGGCAAGATCAATAAACTGGAGATTGGCCAGGCTCATTATTAACCAAAAGAAAATACAGCAGCATCCCATATCCTTAGCGTGTTAAAATTGTTCCAGGGGTGCTGCAAAAAAAATACATGTTATGATAAAGCTTAAGCAGATAGATCTAGGCCTATTGCTCTTTAGGGTGATGGTGAGCGCAGTCCTTTACATCAACCATGGGCATGAGAAATTATTTGATTTCTCTGGAATGCTTAACAGGATTGCAGATCCCCTGCATATCGGTAAACTTCCCGGTCTGCTGTTTGCTACCTTTTCGGATGTGGTATGCGCAGCACTCGTGTTTATTGGGTTTCGGGTAAGGCTGGCAGCAGCTTTTATAGCCTTGAATACTTTTTTAGCTTTTGTGTTGGTGCAAAAGCTGGACGTGACCAGCTTTAGGGGTGAAATAGCACTACTTTATTTTTGCTGTAGCCTGCTGCTATGTTTTACCGGTGGTGGGGCTTATGGCCTGGAACGGGCTTCCCATAAGCAGCAATAGCGTTGAGCTGTTTTTTTACCTTGATGCATGTCATAATGAACTTTATCGATTTGCATGTATCAGGTTTTCATTCGCTTTGGGGGACTACTTTTAGAACTAGAGCATCTCCAGATACTTATGGATTCGGGCTATAACCTGGGAGAATGCAGGTTGTCCTTTGTAGTAAAGGTTACTGGTTAGCTTATATCGGCGCTCGAATTTGGAAAATAGCTCATTGGTGCTCAATAAAAAGGCTTCATTCTCCTTGATCGGGATCTTTTTATCTTCCGTGCTAAAGCGTCTATTCTTGTGCGTAAGATAGGCCTGGGATCCAATGAATTGTTGCACATTTTGCTCGCCGAGCAGTTGATAACATAATAATACCTTGCTGTGTCAGGTCCCTACAGGAGATGTATGATCCAGTAGTCCTTTTCCACCAGGTAGGGTAGTATTTTGTCTTGCTCGGCGAGGAGATGCTTTTAAATCGTTGTTGGATCTGGACAGAGAACATAGCCCCACTGAGGATATAACTTACTGCTCGAATTTGATGAGGTAGATTATACCGCATTACCCCGCAGGCTCAATCATTCACATGATCTGATCGACATTTTATCTTCAAGTAAATGGGACAGGTAATTTATCGAAATCCAGCAAATCCTGAATGATTGGGTTAGATAATTGTCCTTTCCTGTGTACGAAAGAAGATGTTAGAATCTTTTAACATTTCGAAGATAAAGGGCTCATCATTTTGATATTTTTTTTATTGTATTTCGAATAGTTACGTGATTCAATCTTCTCCCGTTCTTGTAATTTTTTTATATTTCTTCTTGATTTTCGTTAACAGTTTCTTCTTTCTTTGCGAACTTTTTAAATTAATTAAGATCACTCATTTTCCAGGCCCAAAAGTGTAATACAATATTGTTGCTAAGTCATAAACTAAGGAAATCAGCGCGAGCTTTCATCATTTGATAAATGTTTGAAACGCTCGTATTGGTCTATCTCTTCAAGCGTAAGTTTAATATCTTTATCTGTGTCATTCTCCTGAATAATTATAGCGTTACGACGAGGGAATTCTTCTGCGCTATGGCGTTATAGCGTTCATCTTTGTAGGCAATGATTTGCAGATAAATTTTCTACTCAAAAACATAGGTAGTTGATTAATTTAACTTGGCGGTGATAATTTGATGATGCAACTTCGCAGTGTAATTTTTTTAGTTAACCTTTAACACTATACCATGAATCGTAGAACCATCCTTATTCTACTCTATGCAGCTTTTGCTTTAGCATCCTGCCAAAAGAAAGAAATCGAAAACCCGAGTAGTAACAGTTTGATTGCCAGTAGTAATGCAGCCCAAATAAATGCTTTCTACAGATATTTTTACAAAGGCACCGGTAATAGCACTGATGCTAATAAAATCTTTTCCGGAAACAGCGTCAATGGCTCAAACTGGACCTTCAGCGCTCTTAACAATTCAGGACTAGGCGCGAATGGTAGTCCTGCAGCGACTGTCTTCAATGGGAATATCTATGTATTTCATAGAAGCGCGACAAGTAATTACTTATACTATACCCGCAGCGCTGATTTAGGAGGTTCCTGGGCTGCGGATGCAATGTTGGGGAATTTCGCCGCAACATCAGGTGATCTTTCCGCTTGTACTTATGGAGGTAAAATGTTCCTTGCATATCCAAGCAACGATTTTCATCTGGGAAATAATTCCACCACTATTCACTATTCTTATAGTTCAGATGGATCTAATTGGACTGAGGTAAATTTACCTTATACATCTTTTGGTGATCCATATATATTTACTTTTCACTCCGCAATCTGTATCCTATATACCAGCACCCTTTCGCCAGCTCCTGCTTTTACCATTTTAACTTCTGTAGATGGAATAAACTGGACAAAGGGTTCGCAGCTGAATTTTGGCTACTTCCGTTACGCTGCTGCAACGCCCATCAATTCAATGGATCTTGGCACACCGCCTTCTACTGTTATCGTCGGGATGGATCCGGATGGGCAGCTTAAAACTACCATGTCCACTGATCTGGTTAACTGGACTACACCTGTTAAGATCACAACAAGATCAGGTCAGCTCGCATATACCAGCAGAAGACCTGCTATCAGTGGCTCTTGTGGTGTGGTGATATATAAAGCTAAAACTAATGCCAGTATTATTTATGCTTTACCAGGAGGTGATAATGGGTACCTGGAATGGGCAAATGCGATTGGCACTACTGATGAATCGCCATTTATGATAGACACACCCTGAACTAATTGAATAAAAAAAGAGGTGTTTCATACTTTGACCTGCCCCAAAAAAGTGTCTAACTTTTTGGGGCAGGTATTTAAGGTTAGACAGCAAGTTCTTTTTTTTTGCAGGATTGAGGAAAATTGTCCGACAAAACGTAACATTACCAATAGTGGAAGATGTCTCATTTTGTCGGTTGAAAATCAATACTATGCAGCGCCTTCGTCGTTTATGATGATTTCACCAGAGACACTTTCCTCAAAATAGTTTGGAAAACACTACCCAAAATATTCCAATCGATGAGGTTATTTATTTTCTCTAAGTTGTGGCAAAATCTTAAGTTTAAAATCTGATGTTACCCCTTACAGCTTCTTTTTCCCATCTGCGTTGTATCTTGAAAAGCCCTATCCAGTAAGGTATAAAGATAGGAAGGAATATTCCGAGGAATAAAGCCTTTACTCCTGAAATCAATGCCATAAGTGTTATCCATACAATCCAGAAAATAGCGATTCCCAAATTAAAACGGATAGCTCTCTTTCTTTCTAACCATACAAGTCCCCCCATCAGCAGAAACAATATTCCAGGTATGAAGGCTCCCTTTTGAGCTCCTGACCGGTAGCTTGCACTATATTGAGGATCATTTGCCATAGTGTCATTGGTACTAAATGTTGGTGTCTGCCAGGCGGCATAGCATAACATAATTATACCGAAAGCGATGACGATCCACATGTATACGGTGAGCCATTTAGGCATAAGATCCCGGCGGCGGGGTACGACTGAGTTTTCGAAGTCTCGGTCAAAGATAGTTTGTTGTTGATTCATTGTATTGGTATAGGTAGGTGCAAGTTACTATATTCAAAGGATGAATGGATACATCTTTCCAGGGTCTAATACGTTGTTTAATCAAATGTAAATACCTGGAAAAATCTTATTTGACGCTTTGATCGAGTTTCCAAATAGACGTCAAATAATCGTACACACTCTTTACTTTATTCTCTCATAAATTTTAGTTCAATTCTCCTTTAAGAAAAGTATATCTTACTGTGAAATAATAATTTAGTCGAGTTTGTTATAATCCATAAACCGTCAAAACAAGATCAGGATGCCATATAAACAGAAATTAAACACCTTACTTGTATCAACCATTATAACGATTGCCATATTCGGATGGAAACTGCCCGCCTATTGCCAGACCCATACATCCCCAAATATAATTTTTATCCTTACGGATGATATGGGATTTAGTGATATTGGCTGCTTCGGAGGGAAACTGACACCCACTCCAAATATTGACAGACTTGCGAAGGACGGGAGGAAATTTATGCAATATTATAGTGCGGCTCCTATTTGTTCTCCTTCAAGAGCAGGACTACTCACTGGCATGTATCCTGCAAGATGGAATTTTTCTACCTACCTTGATAATAGGAAACATAACAAGAATGCCCAACAAGCGGACTTTCTTGATCCTTCGGCACCATCTATAGCACGTTTTTTCAAGGATGCCGGTTATGCTACCGGCCATTTCGGTAAATGGCATCTCGGTGGAGGAAGGGATGTTAAGAATGCTCCCGGATTTGATCAATATGGTTTTGATGAACATGCGAGCACATATGAAAGCCCGGACCCTGATTCATTAATTACGGCAACAAACTGGATCTGGTCTGATAAGGACAGTATTAAAAGGTGGGACCGTACAAAGTATTTTGTAGATAAAACGCTTGATTTTTTAGGCCGGCATAAGGGGCAACCATGCTTTGTAAATTTGTGGCCTGATGATGTGCATACACCGTGGGTACCAAGAAAAGACCCGGAATATACAGGTAAGTATCCAATGAATCAGGAAGAAGAAGCTGCATTAAAGCTAGTGTTAAAAGAGTATGATATCCAGATTGGTAGATTGCTCGACGGATTGGCAAAGTTAGGGATTGAAGAAAATACAATTGTTATTTTTACCAGCGACAATGGACCACTGCCAAGTTTCAGGGGAAGTCGAACTGCTGGACTAAGAGGATCAAAACTATCGTTATATGAAGGCGGCACACGTATGCCTTTCATCATGAGCTGGCCTGGGCATGTTCCGGCAGGAACAGTTGATAGTTCCTCTATGGTCACAGCAATAGATATGATCCCATCTCTCGCCAGAATGAGTAATGTTTCGTTGCCTGCAAATTACCAAAGTGACGGAATTGACAGAAGCATGGTGCTGCTGGGGAAACAAGCAATGAGGAACAAGGAAATGTTTTGGGAATATGGTCGTAATGATATCGCGTTCAGGTATCCTTTAGGTAGAGATAAAAGTCCCAATCTTGCTATTCGTTCAGGTGACTGGAAATTATTAATGAATAGTGACGGGACAGACGTCCAGCTATACAATATAAAAATCGATAAATACGAAACTAATAACAGGGCAGATAGTGAGCCGGATATTATTGCGCAGTTAGAGAACAAATTGTTGCAATGGTGGAGTTCTCTTCCGAAATTAATGTAATCCATATTCGGACCAACATAACAAGACTATATTAAAAGCACTGACTTGCATCAGTGCTTTTAAAAATATACTAATTTCTTTGAGGCGTACATTTATTCAAGCCTTATATCACTAATATCTATTGATATGAACAATGGTTCTGGTAGTTTGGGCGTATTGTCTTCTAGCCTGGCATAAACATTTCTTTTAGTAGCAAATTTAACTCCCTGCACTTCCACATAATCTGCCAAATAATGAACTGATGCCGCATCATTGAGAATTTCTACATTATAATCATGCCTTTTTATTAACCCCTCCTTGTCTATATAAAAGGTTTGTACCAGACCATGGGTTGCTACCTCCTTGGGAAATGTGACCTGTAAACGTCTGAACGTTTCTTTGTTTTCCTCCCACGGCTCTAACTCAACACAACTGTAACCAGGATCTAAAAAACAAAAAGGAACATTGAGGTAAGTCCACATGGCATAACCCGTGAAATAAGTTAATTGCAGTTTTGACCATGGTGTATTTGTTTTGTATCCCGAGAAGGTAGGGCGGGGGTTAAGTAACTCGTCTATTACTTCCTCTTTGTCATTGATTATAGCTACTCTGTTTGGCTCAAATGAATTGTGCCAATTCTTCTCTATAAAAGGATAAAAGGACGCAAACTGTCTCCTTGTGCTAGTGGTAACGTTGATGTCATCCATGATGCCTGGCACTTGCTTTAATGCCCAGGTTACACCGCCAATTTTTAATCTGGCCGTTATTTTTTCGAATTTCTTCCAGTTGTCTAATCCGCCATGAGCGTTAATTACTTTTTTTACTAAGTCATTCATTTGTATTTATTTAAGGTGCTTGTTGTTCCCTTATACTTGCAAATTGCAATTGCAAATATATGCCTTATCACTTTTGTTTTGCAAGTAAAAAATGAAAAAAATGAAATTTAACAGTATTATAAGTGTTAACTTTGTGCTTTCGAATTGCAAGTAAGACTTACATTTACAATAGACATGAAAGAGATAACAAAAAGGTCCGAATGCCCCATTAGTTTTAGTCTTGATTTTTTCGGGGATAAGTGGACTCTGCTCATTATCAGAGACATTGTATTAAACGGAAAAAATACATTTGGTGACTTCCTTCAATCGGCGGAAGGCATTGCGACCAACATATTAACGAACAGGTTAAAAATGTTGGAGGAAGAAGGCTTTATTATGAAATACCCCGTTGCGGGTAGAGCCAGAATTGGTTATTGTTTAACCGAAAAAGGTGTTACCATTATTCCAATTGTTATCGAAATGGCTCTGTGGGGAGCATCTCAGACCAAAAGTGACTTGAAGAGAGAATTAGCGACAGCCCTTCGGAAGGATAAAGCGGGAGTGATCAAACAGCTAACCTCGAAACAAACCCAAATCTATCGTTTACATAAGTCCGATGCTGAATCTAAAGGACTGTGAGTTGATGCCTGCGTAGTTGCAAGGGGGCAAGCTTATTTAAAATTGCGGTTTTAACTAGCCGCGTCTATATATAGAATTGTATATTTGAAAACCCAAAGCGAAAATAATCAATGAGAAAAACAGCCCTTTTAATTTTAATTGCAATAATTTCAATCGCCTCAATTTGTGCCCTGGTTAGTTATATGAGAATGGATGGTTTTTCATTCGCGTGGGCGCTGAACTTCCTATTGATGTTATGTGTGTCTGTTTTTAATGGAGCACTAAAAAGCCAGCTTACTTCTCCTTACTACAATGAAGGGGAATGGGAAAGGAGAGGAAAAATATACGAGCATCTTGGAGTGAATTTTTTCAGGAAATTATTGGTTTGGATTGGCTGGGAAAAACTGAGAAAAAAATCTAACCCTATAGAAAAGAATACCAAAGCTTTGATGCATTTACATTATCAAACAAAGAGATCTGAATTAGATCATGTAATTATCTTGCTTATAGTCCTGGGGTTTAACGTTTTCGTGGCATTCAAATTTGGAGTGCTCAAATCTTTATGGTTACTAGTATTAAATGTCTTACTAAACCTTTATCCGATTTTCCTTCAACGATATAATCGTCCAAGAATAGCACGAGCTATAAATTTAAGTCAACGGAGACAGTGACGATCGTACAGTGGAGGTTTGATAATATTTTGAATGTAAACTTTCAAATAATCTATCCGCTAGAAAACTGAATGCCATGTGGTTTTCGTATTGCCAACGACTGTAAACTAAAATACGGGCTACACTTATATTTAAAATCTTTCTTCTACCGCAAAACTCATAGTTTCTTTATTCCCGGGGTGTATAAATTCGATATGAGCGGCATGCAGGTACATTCTTTCAGATGCTGTACCATATAGATCATCTCCGACAATCGGTGCATTAAGCCCAAGCTCATGAGCTGCGTGCATACGTAATTGATGCGTTCTTCCGGTAAGCGGCCAAAAATCGATCTTAGTCATAGATTCATATCGTTTAACCACTTTCCACTTCGTGACGCTTTTTTTACCTGACGTAAAACAAACCAGCTGCCTCGGACGATTAAGCAGATCAGCACATAATGGAAGATCTATTTCCCCTTCTGATTGATCAATCACTTTAGACAGCAGGGCGGTATAACGTTTATTCACCGTGCGTTTCAGAAATTGTCGCTGGATATGCCTGTGTGCTTCCTGGGTTTTGGCTACCACCAGTAAGCCCGAAGTATCCATATCCAGCCGGTGAACCATCAGTGGCTCTGTATCCTTCAATATATGTTTTAGCCTGGTATAAACTGAATCCTGAATAGTAACTCCTGGAACGGAACGTAGTCCGGCAGGCTTATTGACTACAATAAAACTTTCGTCGGTATAAATTATTTCAAGCTCGCTGGTCTTTTCCGGGGTACGTAAAAGCGGATTTTCGTCGATGAGCATTCCTTCAAGCATATGTTCCAGAATTGGCTTGCATTTACCTGTACATGCCGGATAAAAATGCTTATGTTTTCTGATCTCAGATTTGGGTGAAGCGCCCCACCAGAACTCTCCCATCGCAATTGGTCTGTAACCGTTCAGGAATGCAAACTGCAATAGTTTAGGTATTGCACATTCACCTGCTGCTGAAGGTGGTTTACGAAGCACTGTCAGGCTGAAAATTTCTTGTAGGCTTTTGCTTTTACCGTCTTTGTTCAGGAATACATATTGCTCGAAAAGTTGTTGCTGTAAAGCGGCTGACCGTTCTTTACGTTCATTCTTTAAAGCCTCGATATTAGTCTCGAATTGAGCTAATCGTGTTCTCATTTCTTCCAGCAGCTGTTCCCATTTGTTTGTAAGCATCTTAAGCTGATGCTTATCATACAAACTCTGTTTAACAAGGTCTGCTTCTGCAATAGCATACTCCTGTTGATTCAGGATATTTATCAGCTGTTCACGAAGTTTCTTCCGGTTTTCCTTATTGCTCCTTAATTGTTTCTTGAAAGTTGTAATTTCCAGTAAGGATACGGCGGATAGTTGCTTGATCGTCTGATCCAGACTTTGATAACTTTCGTCTGCGCATATCTCCTCAATCCGGGTATTAATGGTGTTGATGATCTCCCGGTCTTTGAGAAAAAAGCTATTTTCAACCAGCATATCAAAGACAGGAGGAACAAATTTCGGGTGATCATTTGAGTCGGCCAGTTTACCCGAGAATGCTGAAAGATAGCCCAGCTTCCCTTCGGTATCCTGTACGACCAGCACACCAAACATTTTTCCAATGGCACTTCTCTCACTGTTGGCATTCAGTCCAAAGTTATGCTCCAGGTCAGTCTGTGTTTCCAGATAATGTTGCAGTCCGGCGGCGGCTATTTTTGTTAATGGATGTGGTTCGTAATAGAATGGAAAAGTAAACCGTTCGGGTAATACAATTTGATTTACCGAATCATCCAAAAAATAAGAAATCTTACTTCCACTAATGTCTCCCAAATGTGTTTGCTTTATTAGTCTGCAAAAATATCACTTCTGCGTTAATAGATTGAAAAAATAAGCCTTATCGAAGTATATAGCCAGGTTATCATTCTCTATTTAGTTTCAACGATCGTTCAAATTAACATACACGAAGGTTTTAATTTAATACTAACTATGATAGAGCTACGTATAGAAATTAATTGTATGTTTGCCCACTCAATTTCCAACTATGAAATCTCTGTTCATTATCCCTGTACTGCTGCTACTGGGCATTCTTTCCTATGGGCAATTAAAGACTGTGTCCCAAAGCCCTGTTTTTGGAGAAGACGAATCTGTAGGTATACAAAGGGTATTACTGATGAAAAATGGTAATACATTTTATCTTGGCTTAAGTAAAAAAGCGCTGACTGTAAGAGTATACAGCCCTAAATTCACTGTTAAAGCTACCAAACAATTACATCCTCACCTCGGTAAGGGAAGCAGTTTTAAAGTCAAAGGACTGTATGATATGAATGGTAATGTGGTAGTGCTGGTCAGTGCGGTTGATAACCACCAGGTAGTGCTGCAACGCCTGGTACTTGATGGTAAAACCGGTGCATTATTAGGTGAAGATAAGATCGGCGAACTCGAAAAGGTCTCCTATTTCAAATTGGCTGGTGTGGCTTTCGCCGATATTCCAGAGCCGGATTTTTTCTCTGAGGCAATGCCTGAAGGGAATGGATATGCTGTAGTAGCAATGAACAGTTTTCAGCCCGACAGGAATAAGCGTGTGCTTGTTTCGATCTATGGGCCTGATAATAAAGAGCTTAGCCATGCTTCTTACAAATCGCCGGAAGAGAAGTATAAGTATATGGAATACCTTGGTATTGCCCCTCTTGAGAAAAATAAATTGGGTGTATTAGCTTATGGCTACAATACCCGGACTTCAGGCGGTAAGGAATGTGAATTGATATTGGGTACATTGATGACAGGGGATACCTCGCTTGTATTAGATAAACTAAGTACTTCTACAAGGCCCGCGTCTTCCTCACTGGCAAAGTATAATCCTGCATCGAAGAAGATCATGTTGCTGGAAATAATTCCTAAAGAAGGCTTTTCTGCCACAGTAGTGGACCCTTTTGAGAAAGTGGCAAGAAACAGGGTACTGGCTGGCGTAAAACAATCAGTAGCTCCGCAGAACCTTTTCCCAAATGAGGACGGCACATTCACTATCGTATATGAGGAGCTTACCATGATGCAGTCGGTAAATATGTCCAAGATCGATATGGAAGATTATACTGTGAGCGTACTGTCAACCGAAAATATCGGAGAATTAGTTAGTTACACGATCCCCAGGCGTCACCAACGCACGAATATGATGAGGACTGTCGCGTTTTTCAACGCGTATACGTACTTCGAATTGGCATACAAACAGGCCTCTCCGCTTGAAGCATTTGGCTATCTGAGCGCGGACGGTAATAATTACCTGTTCCTCAATGACGACGCAGATAATATCAGGAAAGCGCAGGATGAAAAAAAACTAAGTAAAGTAAATTCAATCGACGATTGCGATGCATTTAGTTATAAACTGGCCGGTAAAAATGAAGTGCCTGCAGTTGATTATCTTTTTGAGAAGCCGTCTGAAAAAAGAGATCATAACCTGGGACTATTTAAGGGATATGATTATAATGCGGAGAGTAAAACCTATGTGATTATAAAGGCGGAACAACGAGGTAAGGACTTGAGCTGGAGGTTAGTCTGGATGAAACCATAAACTGATCATCACATAAACAACGTCTGATACAAAATACCTGTTAGGCGTTCATTATAGCAGGCGGGAATTTTCAAGGACGTCTTGATGATTCCCGCTTTAATTTTTAAAGGTAGTCCGGGGAGTATAGGTCATTAAAATACAAAAGGAGGCTATTGTAGCCTCCCTTCATATATACAAAGTAAAGAATTATTCAACATCAACTTTACCGATTGAATCGATCTCCTGTTCCAGCGAACTAGCTGTACCATCTTTCGGATGGGAATCTGGGAAACCGTATTCATTAGCACCAAAGTCTCCCGCTTGAAATAGCATCACAAAGAAATAAAACGGGATGATCTGCCACCAACCACTTTTGCCAAGATCATGGCAGCGCTTGGCGCCTTGCGCAAACACAATCCAGATCGCTGGGATAAAAAGAATTCCGAGGAAAGCCCCGGCCCCTTCTAGACGAATCACATTGACAGTTATGTAAAGAGCTATATAAGCGCCATAAGTAATCGCATATTCTGCTCTTCCAATTCTTCCTTCAAAGGAAAAGGGATGTTTAAACATGATAGAAATTTTAAAATTGTGCAATAATACATCTTTAAATCCGCAAAAGTCATCCGGTAAGGGTTGTTAGCTATATAGCTAACGGATACCTGGTAATCAAACTACGGATCGTGACAGACTTTCATCAAACTGGTTTTCATCTTTAGATTTCTTATACAGTGCTTCCAGCTTATTGCCGGCAGGTAGCATTGTTTTTAGATCTTTATAGGCGATATTTTTAAATTGTTCTCGTAAATCATGGTTATTTATAGTAACGGTATAGGTCTGAATGCTTAACTGGAACATTCAGGTATGAATATATGATATTTAATTTAATATTTATATCACATCATCGTTACTATACTCCCAAAGCATCTCAGGGCTTACCGGCATTATATAAGGACTGTGCTGAGATCATTTACAGGGCGGTGCAGGAGCAGTGCAGGGGCATGTTTTATGTTTGCGTAACACTTTTATAACAATTATTTCATACCCGTTATGTTGTATGACTCATGCTACCAGATTAATTTCCCTGTTTAAATTATTCATTTTATGAAACATGTTTTATTGTTTGCCGGACTTTTCATGACGCTTACTGTGAATGCGCAGAAAAGTTCTTTGATGGAATATCCAGGTACCTATAAATTAGGGGCAGGAGACGCCGCAGAAAATTCAAAGGTCGAGTTGAAAGAGGACAAACTGACTATCAGCGGTCGTGCAGGTAGCGCGTATCTCAGTATGCAGAAGCCTGATACCTTCTCTGTAGATGAATATGGTGGTGAAGTTATCTTCCTCCGTAATGCTGCTAAACAGATTTCCGGTATCAAAGTAAACATCCCTGGTGCCAGCATTGATGTGGAAGGTACCCGTGTGGAAGAACTGACAGAATATGTTGGCGCCTATAAAGTGGGTTCCGGCGATGATGTGGACGAAGTAAAAGTAACCCTCAAAGATGGTATCCTTACAGTTAGCGGTAGCAAGGGTAGTGCAGATCTGAGCCGTCAGAAAACAGATACCTTTAACGTAGAGCAATACGGTGGCCAGGTAATATTCAAACGTACTGTCAACAAGGTTTCCGGTATCAAGATCGACATTCCTGCCGGTAACATTAACATAGAAGGTGAGAAGGTAGATGTGAATACTGCCCCCGCCGCCTATGTACAGCCTGCAGCGTATAAAAAAGTTACTCACCCCCCCTTCGTTAAACAAGGACAAACCGACCTGGAAGCTCACCAGGGCGGTTGTGGGTTGATGCCTTGCAATACGATGTTATCATTTATGAATGCCGTATAACTGGGTGTAAATACCCTGGAAATGGATTGTGTCATTTCCAGGGACAGCCTGGTGGTATTCTCCCATGATCAGTTCATGGATTTCACCATGCGCTCGCCGATGGTAAGGATAATATCACGAAAGAGAACATGCTTACCTACAACCTGTTCACAATGTCCTACGACAGCATCCGCAAGTATGATGCAGGTTCCCGCGCTAATCCTTATTTCCCCGGCCAGAAAAAGATCGCTGCTTACAAACCCTTGCTTGCAGATGTAATCGACGCTGTAGAACAATACATCCGGCAGCACCACCTGGCGCCCATGAAATATAACATCGAGATCAAATCTTTACGTGGCGACAATGTATTTCATCCTACGCCCGAAGTATTCACCGACCTGGTTGTTAAAGTCCTTAATGACAAGTCTGTTGCAGACCGTGTAGTGCTGCAGTCTTTCGATGTAAGAGCTCTCCGCTACGTTCACCAGCGTTATCCAGAGTACCGCACTTCTTACCTCACCGGCAACAATTACACTGTAACAGAAAACATCGATCATTTAGGTTTCCTGCCGACGTTTATAGCCCCGACTTCAAATATGTAACCGCCGAAACTGTTGCAAATATCCGCTCACTTGGTATCGCCCTCATTCCCTGGACTATCGATTCCCGCGCAGACCTCCAGCGTATCCTTTCCCTGGGTGTAGATAGTATCATTACCAACTATCCCAATGTTGCAAAACGTCTGATCAACGAGAAAAAGTAACCCCTTCTCCTGTCTATATTCTAATTCCTTTAGCATCTTACTTTCATCCTCCTCCAATTCCCTGCTTTTTTTGTTTTGTCCGGCCCCTCTCTCCCGCAATTATTTTTTACCTATATTGGCCCTTCAGGGACAATTAACCTTACCATGGAACATAAAGGCACCATTATACGAATATTTATTTCCAGTCCTGGAGATGTGGCCCCGGAGAAAACAGCTATACACAGGCAAATTACGGAGATCAATAGATCCAGATTATGTAGAGAGAATCATATCGTTTTCCAGGCAGACGACTGGGTAAACCTGATTGGTAATTTCGATGAGCGTATACAGTACCAGATCAATGAAATGGTTGGCGGATATGATATCTATATTGGAATTCTATGGATGCGGTATGGTACGCCTACAGGCGCAATAAACCCTGATACGAATCAAGAATATGGTTCTGGTACGGAAGAGGAGTTTTGGGAAGCCGAACGGCAGCTCAAAAAAGATCCGGCGAGTATTAAACGGTTCATGTTCTTTAAAAAGCCTTTAGCCGACATTCCGGAGGAACGGAAAACTGATATAGCTAAGATCGAGGCTTTTAAACAAAGCTGTGGAGAACACTTCCGGAATTCATTTACAGATACACAGGAATTTGAAGGTAGAATTGCCAGGTTATTAAATGATCAGGCTCATGAAATATCTAAGCACAAACGGATAGCAGTAAAGAATGAGTCTATCAAAGACGCGGTAGTTGCAGATACTTCATTAATCGAAGAGGCAAATGGAGAGCTACCCACTTTCTACATTGCCAGGGAGGTTGTCCCGCTTTCCCAAATAAACAATTCCTTTTTTTATAATCCTGATAGTGAGAATACATTCATTAACATACTTTCTGAACAAAAAAGGATGGTTCTTTTGGGTGCCGCCGGTCAGGGGAAGAGTGAAGAGTTAAAGGCGCTGGCGCGGAATCTTCATCGAACGGAACAACCATACATTCCTATTTTTAAGAAGTTAAAACATTATAAGGGAGAACTGTTTGAAGATTATCTCCCCAAAGGCTGGCAATTTCTTCAGGAACGATCCTGCTTATTTATACTGGATGGATTGGACGAGGTACCTTCTAATATCCTTACGGCAACTATTACCAACATCTTAGAATTCACCGAAAAATATAAAAGTGCTTCTTTTATTATATCCTGCCGATCTAACTTTTATGATTTGCCAACAGATATAAAACCTGGAACGCTTAAGGAGTTTAGTGTGTTTTATTTGGCTGATCTGAAATTACAGCAGATTAATGCAATCGCAGAAAAGAAGTTCGGAGATAGAAATAGCTTTTCAGATGCACTTGTTGCCAGGGGCTTGCAGGAATTAGCAACGCGACCATTCTTTATGCAGGAGCTGATAAAAATTTATGATAAAAGGGGCCAAATTCCTGATCGTGTAGGACTATTTGAACACATTCTTGAAACAAGGTTAAACTTAGATAATGAGCATTTTGTCAATGCCAGGGTCATCTCAAATGAAAAAACGCTCATCCTGGGACAATTAGAGAAAATGGCTAGTGTTATGGAGCTTATGGGGGTAACTACAATTTCAGGGAATGATCTGGATGAAATATTCAGAGAGGAGGGAGGATTTAATTTACTTAAATATGGAACTGCCGTCACTATAAAAGAAGGGACAAAAGCTACTTTTCAATTTGAACATAATAACATCCAGGAATATCTTGCTGCCAAGGCGCTGACGAAATTGACTCAGGAGCAGGTTCTTACAATTATTAAAAACGAGGATTTAGAGCGCGTTAAACCTAACTGGATAAATACGTTGGCTTTTTTTATTTCCATTGTACATGAACCGAAACCCTATATAGACTGGCTTACGGCAAATGATCCGGAGGTGCTTATCAGGTTTGAATATGATAGATTAGATGAATCGCTGCGAAACAGTATTTTCAAAGGACTATTTAATCATTATAGTCTTCATGGATTTGCACTCATGTCAAAATATTTCACCTATGAGGATCTGGCGAAATTTGGTGAAAGTGTAGATGTGAAGGATTTTTTAATTCACAAGATAGAAAGCTTCGATAATAATACAACTACTCTATTGAATGCGTTGAGGGTCTTATCTTATTTTGAAATAAATATCATAAATAAGAAACGAATTCAGCAACGACTAGAACCAGTATTGTTTGATAATGAGCACAAGGAAGAGGTCATTGCAGAAGCTATTAGGTTATATGGGAAGACAAACCTGGATCATCAGAAGGTTAGCGCATTATTTGAGAGATATCATATATCTGATAACGATGAAGTTAGAAAGGCGTTGTACATACTAATTGAACGGAATGAATGTTCAGACGAGTATATTGATTACCTGATTGAAGGAGCAAAGAGGGGAGGGTCTTATTCAACTGATACATGGGATTTTTCTGAACCCTTTGAATTAGCATCTGCCCTGAAGAAAGTAAAAAGTTATGACGCTGCATGGAAGGTTATTAGTTTCTTGACTAAAAATAATTCCTCAACGGATTTTGCCTTTTATTTTTGGGAGGATGTTTTAAGTAGAGCAATTGAAATTGCAGTGAAAACCTTTAAAGAGGGAGATCAGGCAATTTTTGAGAACTTATTCGATGTGCTTATAGACGCAACAAGCGAATATTATCTTAGCAGGATAATTGTCTTTTTCAAAAAAACCGGAACCCGGATTAAGGCGCTCGTAAAAATCATAAAGTCACCAGCCGAACCGGCAGAGAAGGCGAGACTTTACTCGATAATTTTCTCAGAGGAACTAATAGGTCCATTGATAGATGTATTAAAGCAGAAAGAAATTAGCTTTGAGGAAATAGAGGGATTTTATAAACTAATTATTATCTCTTATGAGATGGATGAAATCCATCTTCCTGAATATTTGCAGCTTATTCCAGAAATGATATTGAATGCAACGGGACAAACTATTAAATCGTATGAAAATGTTGAATACGATGGGAGAGATGAACATATTTTAAACTTGAAATTGCTTGCTTTACTTTTTGATGCAGACGGGCTGTCAAAGAATATATATACAATATTCGACGAAATTGGAAAAGATGAACTGGTTATTGGAGATATGAAAAATGTTCATTTTATCTATGATATAGATTTAACAAGAAAGATCAGACAGCATTGTATCGCTATCATACGAAGAAGTATTCGCGGGCGATCTAAAGTTTCAAGGGATCAATTCAAGAATGTTTTTAGTAATAAACGAAAGCAGATTTATTTTCAGTTATGGGAGATATTTGGTTTATTAAGCAGGTGGGGTTTTCCTGTCATTAATGACTTTCAAAAAAAATGGCTTACCGAAGCAAGTATTAATCTTCTGGAAGGTGTCGATGTCGCATCCCGTATCACCCAGAAGGATGGGGATACTTATACGACCAGCACACTTCTGAATATCATATGGGATCTATATAAAAAAGAGTTGGTACAGCTGCCCGAATCTGTTTTGCTTGAATATACTGAGTACTTGGATGTCTCTAATAATAATTCGAAAACAATTCCCCAGATCCTATGTGAGAAATTAGGGTTACAAAAGTTAAGTACTCGCGTTCTTCAGAATATTCGAAAAGGGGTTAAGGTCCCCGGAGTATATTTAGACAACGCACTTTTCTTAATTGAACATAAAATAAGGCCAGATTTTGAACAGGCAATGGAAACTATTCTGGATGGTGAAATCTATAACAATAGTGAGAAAATGCAGGTTTTGAAACTTTATCACAAAGTCACTGGAGATGATAGTTATTTATTAGACCTTGCTGAAGATAAAGGGCGTTATGAAATTCGGTGGCAATTGCTGGATCTGGTTGTTAAAAGAGGAAGAAACAGGGATGCTTTGCTGCGGGTTTTAGAAAGGATCTTAATGAACGGACCGGAGGAGATGGATAAAGTCAAAGCATGTCAATATCTTGTTCCATTAGGAAGCATATCTGCGATGACTTTTGTTTTGCAGAAACTAATGGAGCCTGAGTACGATATTGGGTGTTTTCTGGAGTTATCAAAGAATATTTCTCGCGTAACGAACAGGTTAATGCTGAATCCACTATTTGATCTTAAAGTAGCCATGCTATCGGGCCTTTTCAGTATGGTGGATAATCAGTTCTTTGCTAACATTGATAATGCAATCATAGAAATTGCACTACAAGGACATGATACTTATGAAGAAGTAACTAATTTAATTAAGGCCTTTGAAGAGAAGGAGCTAAGTGAATATATCTTGCAATGTTTTAGAGATTTGGCGAGAGCTGTTGAAACGCAATACCTGATCAAATTTAGTAAGCACGGTAGTTTAACCAGCGCTCTAGCCTTATTGAACGATTTCAGAAGAGAAAATAATATAAATAATTAGTCAAATAATTAGTATCATATGTATACTTCCAACGTATATACGGTCATGATCGCTTCACCCGGAGATGTTAAAGACGAACGTTATTTAGCCAGAGATGTAATAATGGAATGGAATTCGAGTCACAGCGAAAGCCGTAAAATTGTGTTACTTCCACTCATGTGGGAATTTGATACATACCCTCAGATGGGAGACCGTCCCCAGGCTTTGATCAATAAACAGATGGTGGAAAGAGCAGATGTAGTCATTGCTGTTTTTGGCTCAAGACTAGGATCAGATACAGGGGTAGCACGAAGTGGAACAGTTGAAGAGATAAACTTACAGTTTACAAAACAGCGGCCTGTAATGCTGTATTTCTCTAATGGTTCTATCGACCGCGATAAATTTGATGCACAGCAATTTGCCGCCTTGCAAAAATACAAAAGTGAACTCAGGTCTGCGTCCTTATATACCGAATTCGATTCTTCACTGGATTTCCGTACAAAACTTGCTAACCATCTTGCCAAACTCCTTAATGATAAAGCGTCTTTCAAGGATTTTGAAGGCGGGGGAACTAACGCATCAGACAATGAACAGGTTGGAGAGGAGTTAAATTTGTCGCCAGCTATGCAGATTATTCTGAATCTGGCAAACAATTCAACTAGTAGAAGGGTCGAACAGGTTTCTCCAGGTAATACACCGGAAATGATAGATGAATGGGAATCGGCTGTCGACACTTTGGTTAAAAACGGCCTTTTGAAAAAAGAAGATAATTCAGAAAGCGTAGTACTTACGCCATTGGGTATTAAAATCGCACTGGGGAACACAGTGAAAGTTACATCTCCACGTGCTTCAAAACTTCTCTTTAAGGCTGCTAAAAGTAGAGAGGGCAGAATTCAGGTACTTGATCGGAGCAATGGAATTTTTATGATGGTAGACAATGAACATTTAATTGAGGATCGTAAGGTGGAGACCCTAGCCGGATATATGGGCGCTCTGAAGGAGTTAACTGAATTGGGCCTTTTGGAGAAACGGGGTGTGGGGAGCTACTATATGACAAGTGAGGCGTTCCGATATGTGAAGGAATTTGAGCCGCTGTTAAGGAATGTGTATAGTCAATCTATTGCCAATTAAGAATAAATAATCATATAAGCGTTAAGTGAGTTTGAATGCCCAGAGGCAGCTAAGCGCCCATTGATATAAGTAAAGGCATCAACAAACGTTAATGCCTCTACTTATAATAACCTCATTCCCTGTGGATGATCAAACTACTACCACCAATCTTCTCCCATTCTCCACATCCATCTCCCAGGCCTTCTCAAATTCATCAATAGCCATCGTTTGTACTTCAACTTTCAACTTACCCTCAACAGCTAGTTGAAGCATTTCCGGAAGGATCTCTGTCAGTAGTGCTTTCATTTCCGCCTTTGTCCAGCTGCCCATCCCGGAACCTGTTAAGTGCAGGTCTACGCTTCGCAATATTTCTGATGAAAGCCGGATCGTATCACCAGCCATTGAGCCTACAGTTACAAATCTTGTGCGGTGAGTGAAATGGCCCTGACCTTTGAGCGCTTCGAGTATTAACTCTGCAGGGTGTCCCCAGGTATAATCGATAATGATATCTATGGGACTGATCTGCTGGATCTCTATTAGACGTGAGATAATCCTTTCGTCCGCCTGCTGAAGTGAAATAACCTCGTCGACGCCGAGTGTAAGCAAATGCTGTAAGGAGGCTTCATTCCGCCCTGTTGCAATGATCTTTTTAGCGCCATAGTACCTGGCTAACTGAATGGCATTTCTGCCAGTAAAACCTGTAGCGCCGTTGATCAGCACTGTATCGCCTGCTTTTATATTCGCCCGGTAACGCAGCGCCATAGCGGAGCCTGCGATCGCATTAGGTAGAGCGGCCGCAATAGCAGTGTCTATACCCGCAGGAAGTACGACCATTCTATTTTTATCAACTATCGCCTTCTGCGCCAGCATGCCGGTTATGCCAAGTGCATATACGCTGGTGCCATCTTCCAGTAGCCCCACGCCATCCATACCGATCACCTTTGCTTTACTAGGAGCACCTTCAGTCGAATAATGTGTACCGTTTGCCCTGGATTTATCTAAATGTTTCAGCGCCACCGCCTGGATGGTGATTGCCGCCTGGTCTTCAGCCTGGATTGCAGGCTCGGGGAAGTTTTCTACATATTTAGGCATACCGCCCTCCGGGAACATAACTACTGCTTTCATCTCTTGTTTTACACAAAAGTAGACTACAGCATACCTGACAGACGATAACATTTGTTATCAAATTATTTGCCTTTGGCGAGTTTATTCTTAATACGGCTCAAGTGAACAGAAGTAATGCCGAGATAGGAAGCGATATAGTGTTGGGGAACCCTTTGCACGAGTTCCGGACGGTCACGTAACACCTGCAGATAACGTTGTTCCGGTGTCTCGAGTATAAATGTAGTAAAATGCCTGATGTAATCGAAGGTACGTTCAAAGAGCGCATCAATGAGCATGTCACGGAGAACAGGATTCTCTTTGATCTCCTCAATGATTTTTTTCATTTCCCTCTTATCAATCCACCAGATGATGCATGCTTCGATAGTTTGTATGGTAATGGGACTAACGATATCCTTTTTAAAACTCTCAATAGAGGAAACCATGCTGTTTTCAAAGAAGAACTGACAGGTAATATCTCTGCCATGATGATTATGCCAGACCCGGATAGAACCGTTTTCAATAAAGAACATTTTTTGAGGAGTTTCTCCTTCCTTCAGCAGATCCGTTTTAGCAGGAACTTCTATGCGTGTAAAATGCTCCTTATATTCTACCCAGATCCGCGCAATAAGCGATAAATAATGATTTGGTTCGGACATTGAATTAATAAATTTCAAGGATCACCGTATCCATTTTATTAAAGAGGAAGCTATCCCCGGTTTTCTTATGCAGCAATAATTTTGCAAGCGGACTGTCAGGAGAAAGAAAGAATATCAGCTGTTCATCGATCTGTTGCTTGCCAAGTCCGGCTGCAATGAAAAAAGAATAGTCAGCACATCTTACAAACGCTCCTGTCTGTGCAGTCGTATAAATAGCATCTGTACTTACTTTCTGTAGCTTGTCCAGCTCTTTAATATTCTCCGCCAGTTGTCGTGCATACATGTCCTTTTCCAGGTGGCCCATGGCTCTCCCGGTTTCGTATTTATCGCCTGCGGAGCTTTTATCTTCGCTGTTTGCTGCTTCCTGCGCGTTGTTAATAGCCTGTTTTGTCATCGCAATCCGTTCTGTTATAAGTTGCTCACCGGCTTTTTTTAGCTTGCTCTTAAAGGTGATCAATTCCCCTTGCGTCATAAGTAGTTGATTGATATCCTGGTCAATTTAAGAAAAAAAAGGAAGAGAGCCATAAGCAACAAGAGCCGTTCAACATGTTGAACGGCTCTTGTTGTATCGAAATTACGGATCTTAACGTTCAGTATAAGGTGGCAATTTTACAGTCGATGCATTATTTTTCGTCAGCCAGTAGCGATGGGAGAAGATATACAGTTTAGCAGCAGGGACATAGGAGTCTCCTGGATTTACCTTTCTGTAATCTTCGATCAGCGCCAGCATCCGCTCTAACTGATCTGATAACATAGCCGACTGTACGGAATTACGCATGCAGAGTACTCTCACATTGTGACTAATGTCAGGGCGTTTCAATATATCCTGGTATTTTTCAAGCATGCGGGAAAGTGTAGCTTTACAGGATGTACGCAGTGTTTCGCTGCCCAGATTATTTATCGCATAGTCTGTACTATCTACAATATCAGCAATTTTCTGGTGGCCTGACTTCGCATTACTCAAGCCATAAATGGCATAGAAGTCTCTGAATATTTTCGGATAGCCATAACCACTATTAGCTGTAGCGCTGATAACCGGAGCCCCCTCATTCCATTTTTTACTCAACAGTATATTAGCGATATTATTTTTAAGGTTAGGGTCATCCATTGCAGCCTGACATTCTTCCAAAGAATGAAATGAAATGAGGCCTGCTCCGGGTCTCAGGTTGCCTAGAATATTTGCATGCAGCGTATCGCTGAATATATCGTTTTCATCGGTCGCTACGAATGTTCGCTCTACTTTCCCTTCTTTGTTCACTATTTCCATCTTTACCGGGCAGCGATAAGTCATTATAGCAATATATCCTGTCCGGTTGAAACCCTCATAATACAACGGCGTGTTATAATGCAGACCGGTTACTCCCGGTGTTACAATTCGTATGGTATAATCTGGAGTGTCCTGTTTTCCTGCTCTATGCGCTTTGGTCTGGAAAAATGAATAGCTCATCAGCAGGTCTGATTGATTAACAGGGCTGATAATTGTATATTTATCGATTTCCTGTAACTCTTTAATAAGACCGTTCAGGTATAGTGAATCTGTCTTGTGCAATTGTCCCTTTCGAAAATGCCAGTAAGGCAAATAGAGTTACCAACAATGTGTTGGGTCGTAATTTAAACATAGGATAGGATTATATTATATGGACTGCGAAATTAAAGGTCCGTTTAATATGACTATAACGAGATTTATAAACGGTAAGATCCCGCGACATTCAAATTTCCTATCGGCGTTTATTTCCAATGATATATGCACCTTACAGCTATTCCACCGCTGGTATAGGTTCTTCTATAAGAATACCGCCATCATCTGTTACGTACGTACACATCATTTCTTCTGTATCAACGATCCATCTCGCTACACCTGCCTGGGCTGCCTGTTTGCAAAAGGTCAGGAAATCTGTTTGTCCCTGTTGATGAATGGCTATGGTGTGTTCAAGCGCATCAACAGAAGCCTGCGGCCCTATCTCCTGATGAGCATAGATGGGCGGTGCGTCAACCTTGTAGCCATTCTCTCCATGATATACAGTCGCTCCGTCGCTCACGAAAAACTCATAATACAGCAGTCCTAGTCCCTTGATTTCCTGTACGTAATTAGGAAAGTCAACGCCTGTTCTTACTTTGGCATGTGCTGCCTTTATCTGTTGTAATGTGAACATAATAGAATGGTTTATAGACCGAAATTAAGGAAGATCCGGGAATACCTTTAACTGAATTATATTACTTTCGGGAAAATTCCCCCAATGGAAAAGCTGAACATAATTACCCAGCGACTTAACATACGGCACCTCGAATTGGCAGACCTGCCCGACTTCCATATCTATCGCTCAAACCCCGAAGTCACAAAGTACCAGGGCTTCGATGTAATGACACTGGAACAGGCAGAAGCTTTTATCAAAATGAACACAAAGAGACAGCCATGGAAAGCAGGGGAGTGGGTACAGTACGCAATTGAAAACAAAGGAACAGGAAAGCTAATTGGCGATTGTGCAATTAAACTCAATCAGGACGATGTACGGATCGCCGAGATAGGAATTACTATTTCACACCTTGAACAGAAGAGAGGTTATGCAAAGGAAGCCCTGCTTGCAATACTAAAGTTCTTGTTCGAAGAAAAAGAAATTCATCGGGTAGTAGAAACGGTAGATGCCGAAAATATTGCATCAATTAATCTGCTGAAAAGCGTAGGGTTTAGACAGGAAGGACACTTTGTTGAGAATATCTTCTTTAAGGGGAAATGGGGCAGCGAATTTCAATATGCTATGTTGAAAAGAGAATGGGACATTTAAGCCTCATTCTCATTCCAATATTCACTATCAGGAGTTGGTCTTTTCCCAAATATAGCCGTACCCACTCTAACGATCGTAGCTCCCTCTTCAATAGCTATTTCCATATCACCGCTCATGCCCATTGATAGCTCTTTCATTTCTACATTAGGGATATTCAAAGCACTGACCTTTTGCTGGATGTCTTTAAGAAGGCGGAAGCATTTTCTCACAGCTTCATTTTCTGCAGAGAGCAGTCCGATGGTCATCAGGCCTTTTATTTTCAATGTACCCAATTGTGCAACCTGCTTCACCAGGTCAATGGCATTATCCGGATGTACGCCAAATTTGCTTTCTTCACCTGATGTGTTTACCTGGATCAGTACCTCTATACTCTTATTCTCTGCAACAAGGCGTTGATGCAGCTTTTCAGCCAGGTCTATGCGATCAAGCGATTGTACACAGGTAACATCATATCGCAGGATCTCTTTGATCTTATTGCTCTGTAAATGGCCGATGAAGTGATTACTGTGTGGCACTTCTCTCAAAGCTTCATATTTTTCTTTCAGCTCCTGCACTTTATTTTCAGCTATTAATGTATGGCCTGCGTGTAACGCTATTTTAATACGTTCTGCAGGAACAGTTTTGGTAGCCAATAATAACTTCACCTCATCAAGGTTCCTACCACTGTTCTCGCAGGCGTTCTTTATCCGGTTCGTTATCGTCGTAAGATTATCTAATATTCCGTCACTCATATTTCAACAGGTTTCGTTTGTGATTCCAGTTCCCTGATCAATGTAGATTTGACGAGGGTAAACGCGTGGTCTTTTGCCTCGGCGAAGGAGATGTTATATTTACGGGAAATGTCCTGCATATGCGCCGGAAAACGGGATAGCAGCTTGTCGTAGTAATGGTCCAGCACATCCGGTGAAGGCATTTCAAAGTGTATCTTCAGTTGAAAACGCCTCAGTAGTGCATTATCTATGATCTCCGGATGATTGGTTGCGCATAACAGCATGGCATTAGCCGGAAAATAGTCTATCAATTGGATAAGTGTATTGACTAATCTCCTCATCTCACCGACATCATTTTCATCATTCTCACGGGCTTTCCCTATCTGGTCAAATTCGTCCAGGAAAAGGACGGCTTTTTCCCTTCCCGCCTTATCAAACACCATCTTGATATTCTGTGAAGTTTCCCCGATACGGGCATTAATGATATTACTAAGGTTAAGTATCAGGATGTTTTTGCCAAGCGCATTTGCAATGGCTTTGGCCGTAAGTGTTTTGCCACAACCGGAACTACCATGTAATAATATTTTATTATTTACAGGCAATCCATATTTGTTTAGCTCGTCTATGTAAGTATGCTCTTTGATTAACTGTACGAAATTTTCCCTGTTGGATGCATCAAGAAATACATCGTTCAGTGAAACCTGCTCCCTGTCATTAATGATCAGATCGTATATATTCATTATTTCTTTCTGCTTAAGACGCCAAAATTACACTGTTCTTGTCAATAACATACAGGAAGTTGGGTTTCGGTACCTGACCCGGATAAGCGATCATCTGTTCTCCGACTTTTTCTGCACCCAGACGGCTGACGGCTATCTGTGAACGGATATTAAATGCACCAATGTGGAAATAAACTTTTGAGACAAATTGAAAAGCATAATCCAGCATCATCTTTTTCACCCCACGATTAGTTCCTGTACCCCAGTATTTGGTGGCATAAAATGTATAGCCGATGCATATGCAGTTTTCCTGCTCGTCGTAACCATAAAAACGGGTGCTTCCTATAATACTTCCGGTTGTCTTATCAACAATTTTAAAAGCTCCCTTACTCTGTATGGCTTCGTCGAAAAATGCCTGGAATACCTCTTTCTTCCAACGTTCGTTGTTGGGATGTTGTTCCCATATTTTCGGATCTGATGCAACAGCATATAGTGCATCAAGATCTTCTTCCTGCAATGGATAAAGGCCTGTTTTCTCATTTTCTAATACGGGTTGAATATCGAATTTCATAGCAAGTGGATTAGTTTGTTAAAGTGTTTTTTGAATGTATGCTGCCAGGCTATTTTCTGTATGATCATTACTGTCCTTCAGGTGAGCAATAATTCTTTTTCTTTCTTCGGATGATTTATTCTGGCTCAGTTTCTTCTGTCCCTGCAAATTCGTTACCTCCAGCTCGAAAGCGACTATACCGCGGATCATGCCCTTTTTATACTTTTCAGGGAGTTCATTCCACTGCTTTAAATAATCCTGTTCATAATAGCTGATCATCTGTTCTAATATCCTCATCTTGCCGGTTTCATCATGGACGATCCTGGCCTTTCCATATGCGTGGACAGCAATGTAATCCCAGGTAGGCACGCTTTCCCACTTATCATAGTGTCTGGGTGAAATATAGCCGTGAGGCCCGGTAAATATCACCAGGGACGTATTCGCTTCAACATTTGCGGCCTGCTCATTCACTAAGGCAAAATGTGAGCTTATCAGCAGTTTACCTGTGCTGTCATCTATCACAAACGGCAGCTGCGTGGCCACAGGAAAACCATCATTAGTACTAATGATGGTAGCGAAACTGTATTGCTTCATAAAAGCGATCTTGTCCGCATCGTTATCAAATTCAAACCCTTTAGATGTATACATGGGATGATTTCTTAAGCTGTCCGGTGCAAAATTACAGGCAAATTGGATTACCTTTGTAGTCCAATTATAATAAAGTGGATAGTCCAATATTAGTACAACTTTTTGAAGGACTGCAGCTGGACCATTCGGCCGACAGGGCCGTATATCTTCAGCTGGCGGATGGTATCTTATCGCTGATCAGAAGCGGCAAACTCCAGCCAGGACAGAAATTGCCTGGCTCCAGGGATGTAGCAGGCCTGTTGCATGTGAACAGGATCACCGTATCTAAAGCTTTCGAAGAACTGCAGATGCAGGGATGGCTGGAAAGCTTTGTAGGGAGCGGCACTTTTATTTCATCCCATATTCCGGAGTCTAAGCCTAAGGCCCTTAGAAACGCCTCCGCTTCAACACCGCAAAAGAAAGCAGGGTTTGCGATCCAGTCTAAAAATCATCTGAATAGTCCTATTACCCTTGTCACTTCGGAATTGCATCTCGATGACGGATTCCCCGACCCTAAACTGGCGCCGCTGAAAGAGCTGTACCGTGCTTACCGCAATCAGTTAACAAGAAGTGGATTATACCAAAAGTTTGGCAGATATAGCCTTCCTGACGGTTCGCCTGTCTATAAAGAAGCATTGTCTGATTACCTGAACGAAACAAGGGGACTAAAAACAAGCGCCAGGAATATCCTTTCCGTAAGGGGTACGTTAATGGGTATAAACCTGGTCTGTAATGGCCTGATCGAGCCGGGAGATATCATCGTGTCCGGAATACCCGGTTGGGGCAGGGCAGAACGCAATTTCGCACATGCTAAAGCAAAACATATAACTATACCGGTAGATGAAAATGGTTTAGTAGTAGATGAACTGAAGAAGATATGCCGTAAGCAGAAAGTGAGAATGGTCTACGTAACCCCGCATCACCATTATCCTACAACAGTGTCTTTAAGGATTGACAGAAGACTTGAGTTGTTAAGGCTTGCTAACGAATATGGGTTTATCATTTTTGAAGATGATTATGATTTCGACTTCCATTACAGGCATCGTCCCCTGTTACCATTGGCGAGCGCTGATGAAAACGGTATGGTGATCTACTGTGGTTCTTTCAGTAAAAGCTTTTCACCTGCATTCCGTATTGGTTACCTGGTAGCGTCAGAAAATGTAATAGCACATCTTTCACAGGTCCGTGTGCTGCTGGACAGGCAGGGCGATCATATCCTTGACAATGCGATGGCTGAACTGCTCAATGATGGTACCGTGCAACGCTACCTTAGAAAGGCTTTAGCTGTCTATCATGAAAGAAGGGATTTCTTCTGCGGGCTGCTAAGTAAAGAGTTGAAAGGAGCCGTAAGCTTTGAAGTGCCGGAAGGAGGAATGACAGTGTGGACGACCTTTTCAAAGTCTATCAACATGGAAAAGCTGGCAGCAAAGGCATTGCAGAAAGGACTATACCTGTCTGACGGTAAAGTGCATCAATATTCAAACTACAAAGTCAATGCCGTCCGTTTGGGTTTTGCATCTTCCTCAATTGAAGAACTGGCTAAAAGCATTGAGACGCTGAAAACGCTGGTGTGAAGATAGCACCCTGAAGGCTTTTTTATATCCTCCGCGTCTCAACACCGTATCGTAAAAGATCGTAGCTTTAAACTTCGCTAAAACCTGGATCTTGAAAGCTATTATAACATTGCTGAAATTTTTATTGTTGAGTGATTACCCTTCCGGTTCCTCGATCAATTACCACGATGGCCTGCTGTACGTTATCGGCGATGATGCCAGCAAGCTGCTGGTGCTGGATAGCAATTACAATGAAATAAACACGGTATCATTTTTCGATCATCAGGAAAAGAGGATCCCCAAAGCAAAAAAGGCCGACCTGGAAACAGCTGTGATACTCGATGTTAATGGTCAGGAAAGCTTACTCGCATTAGGCTCGGCAGCTACAAAAGAACGGGAGAGAGGAGTGCTACTACCGCTGCCTTTTGCTGATAATCAACCTCAACATATCGTATATACTTCGTTCATAAAACGACTGCATCAAATACCGGAAATGAACATTGAAGGTGCTGCAATAGCAGGGGATCATCTTATACTGAGCAATCGTGGTAATGAAAACCATCCGGTCAATCATCTTATTGTCACAGCCACAGATTTCTGGAAACGTCAGGAGGATGCCCCGATCACGGTGTCTAAGCTGATAAACCCGTTCCCGGTAGCTGGATTTGCAGGCGTTTCCGAGTTGTGTTATGTGGAGCAGGAAGATGTGCTACTCGTTATTTTATCAAGCGAAGCCACCGGCAATGCATATGATGACGGCACAATTGGTGATAGTTATATCGGCTGGGTGAAAGATGTCAGCCAAAAGCTAAATGGGAAGGATATATCGCTGGATAACATTGTTAACCTGTCAGACATAGATCCTGCTTTTAAGGGCGAAAAGATAGAAGGTATATGTTTAGCGGCTGTGAAGGACAAAGACTGGTACCTGCATCTGGTATCAGATAATGATCAGGGAGCAAGCAAGTTATTTCATATTAAGCTTTTAATGGAAAATTAAGGTTACTGTTAATAGTTTGCTAAACATACTTTTCCCTTTAAATTTTTCTCTTCAACAGCTGTCAAAGAAGTAGTAAAAATTAAAGGTCATGAAAAAGATAATAGCAATACTGCTCCTCGCAGTTACGGTTCAAGGCGCTTCAGCAATGGCTCTTAATGCCCCTGGAAGAGGCTTTCATGGTGGTGGTGGTTTCTATCATCCCAGAACGACCGTAGTTTTTGGTGGCGGATTTTACAGCCCTTTCTATTCTCCATTTTATTTTGGCTACCCATATCCATATGCTACGGCCCCTTACCAGCCAACCAAGCTGGATATGCAGATAAACGACATTAAGAACGAATATGCGGATAAGATTGAATCAGTAAGGCTGGATAAAGACCTGTCAGGCAAGGAAAGACGTGCCCAGGTAAGGGAATTCAGGAGAGAACGTGATAGTGCCGTCCTTGAAGCCAAAAGGAATTATTATAAATCTTAGCCAGGTAAGTGTTGGTTCATGCAAAGGGGGATGGCTCGTAAGTCATCCCCTTTTTTAATGTCCTGACTGCCGTTACCCTTAGTTTACAAGAGGCATCAGCGCCGCTAATTGCGCATCCAGTAAAGGTCCCCTGATGCCTTTGGTAATAATTTTCCCCTGCTCATCCAGCAATAGATTGAATGGAATGCTTCTCACGAAATAGTATTGTGCAATTTCATTTCTGAAACCTTCCAGGTCTGCTATCTGTTGCCAGGGCAATCCATCCTTTTTAATCGCATTTATCCAGGCCTTTTTGTCCTCATCGAGGGAAATGCTTAGTATGTCAAAGCCCCTGTCCTTATATTGGCTGTATAGGGCCTTTAAACGCGGATTTTCTTCCCGGCACGGAGCGCACCAGCTGGCCCAGAATTCTACCAGCAGGTATTTAAACTGTTTTTCCCTGCCGGTAATTACTTTTCCGGCAGTATCCTGCTGCGGCTTGAAGCAATATGGACTGCCTTTTTCTGTTCGCTCCAGCTGTCTTAATAAAGTAGTCACGCCATTTGTAGCCGCCTTTTCCTGTTGCCGTGCAGAAAAGGTGTTGAATATCTGGTATGCCTGATGGTAGGAAAAGAGATCTGCATCCCGTAGTATCTCAGACCCGAGGTTATGGTCAGGGAATTTTTTTACAAACCCATATACTTTTTGATGGAAGCTGTCAGCTATCGCAGTATTATCAAGCTTGAGCGCCTTCAATGACTGCCAGTAATCAAAAATATCACGCCGTAAACTGTCGCTTAACGATCCTTTTACGGATAACAGCGTTAAGCTGTTGATCAGGCGTTTATCCCTGCTAAAGGTATCAGCTTTGGCACTTACGACGATATGGCCCGTATCCAGGTATATCCAGCCATTGGTAGATAAGCTTTCCAATGATAGGACGCCCTGTACCGGTCCCTCCAATTTCCCTTTGAAGTGAAACCGGCCGTTTGTGATCGTAGCTGTATCCCTGATATGCAATGTGTCATTTGGTGAATAAGATAGAAATATGTTGCCAGTATACTTCCCCTGAAGATTGCCTTTAATGTCGAAGGAGGCATTGGACTGCCCGTAAGCATTAGTATATAAAAAACAGGCGAACAACAAGAGACAATATATCCTGGCAGAACATAACGTGCGCCCGGTTTTGGAACTTTCGTGGGTCATAGTATGGGTTTACTTTGTTGATTGATCAATTGTCGTCTGGTTCAGGCATTCCATATCCATCGACATATGGTCCTGCCGGGCTTGAGGTCACTGCCACACCGATCGCTTTCCCATTTCCGGAAGCATGCGTGACCGCAACATACCAATAAAACGATCCTTTATGGTAAATTATTTTTTGATGCATAAGCATCCCCGTTGGAGCAACTGAAATCAGAAGGCTTTAACGGTACAGGATATTCTGACTAATTGATCATATTGGCTGATGAGAAACACAACCAATCATGCATTATATAATCTTCAGTACCCGCTGGTGCTTCCGTGAAAGGCAGACTGCTCCTTCGTACACCAGCGCCGTCCGGTCACAGGATATTTTTGCCTGACGACCGGATTTTCTGAGGCTTTAAATGTAGATACCACTGCATTCATTTTTGTACTTAAGATTTAAAAAGTTTCCCGATTTTAGAACCGATGTTTTTAATTGACTGCTGCCAGTTACTATCTTTTTTCTCTTCTTGTCCGATCAGATATGCATAAGGCCTCATCACAGGAATATGATCAAAGATCACTTTTATCATTCCCATCAGCGGAATAGCCATGACCATACCCGGGATCCCCCATAATAGTTCTCCTGCCACAAGCCCCACGATAGTGGCCATTGGGTTGATGTTCACGCCTGAACCAACTACCAGTGGTTCCAGCAGGTACGACTGAATGAACTGAACAAGACCGTAGGTGATCAAAATACCAATTACGAGATTCATCTCTCCGCCCTGTACTAACGACATCATAAGTGTTAATGCAGTGCCTGCGAGATTTCCCACAAAAGGGATGATCTCCAGCAATCCGCACAGAATGGCAAAAAAGAAAGCATTCTTCACACCTGCTATAGAAAAGCCGATGCTGTACATGATCCACAGAAAAACGATCATCAGGAATAATCCCTTCAGGTATTCCTGTGCTACCTGCTGGGTTTTGTGAATGCAGTCCAGTGTATTATCCTTCTCGCTTGCAGGTACGAGACGGACAATAAATCCCTTTATCCTGTCGCGGAAGAAAGTGAATAGGAAGACATATACAAGTACCAACAGGAGATTGGTAAGAAAGCCGCCAAAGCCGCTTATAACCGCCGTTAGCACCGCACTTATTTTACCAGATGAAGACGACTGTTGTTCCTTTAGCATTTGTTCCTGCTTCTCAGCGCTAATACCATACTCTGTACTTAATAGCTGCCGTAATTGCTGGTATTTTTCCATGACCTGTTGCTCCAATTTTGACGCATTTTCCGCGATATCAGAAATCTGCCAGCTGATAAACCAGATGACCAGTGCAAAGAAGCCTACAAAGGTCAGCATGGACAAAAGAATGGCTACAGCTTTATTAACTCCTTTTGATTGAAGCCATTTGCTGACCGGTAGTAATAACATCGCCAGAAGACCGGCAAAGGCAATAGGTACAAAGAATGGCTTCCCATAAACAAGGATCAGGACGACCAGTGTCACTACAATAAGAATAGCGGCTGTTTTGAAGATTTTCGTTTGAGGCATAAAGGATGCGCTTCAATAAGTATACCAGCAGTAACGCCCGCGCCTGCTTATCTTACACTCGCGCAGTCTTTTTCTGCCGTAATGATAATATAACCTCATAGATGTACAAAGGAACAGCCCATCCCATCCAGAAGAGCGAGGGAGAGATGTCAGCAAAGCTTCCGAGGGATTGAACAACAGGTAGTTTCACTACGAGGCCCGATACGACAAATGCCAATGTAACAAGATAACTTCTCGTCATCCACTCTTTGTGGAGTTTGAATTGTTTTTTGCGGGCAGTCCACAGTGCTATAAAAGATGCCGAAATCCAGACACTCACCCATACCTGTAATGAAAAAGCATAGGCCCAGTTTACGGCATAGGCAGTAGTAGAGGCTAATATTACTGCACATATGCTGCTGGCCAGAATGGCTAGTAAATAGAGTGTACCTATGATGCGATGCAGCTTCCAGTTTTTTGTTCTCAGTCGCTCCCAGAATTGCAGCGGACCAAGAATTAACGCGCCTCCACCAGCTGTAATATGGAGGATCAGGATCCATTTCAGTTCAAAGTATTTTCCCAGCGCTTGGGGAGTAAGTTGCAGAAAATGATCGGCGCCGTGCATGAAGGACCAGGTAATAGTTACAATGGCAACCCATAAGAGTATCTTAAAAACATCGCCGATTCCCCAGGCTGTAACAGATAAATTTTTCATGTTCAATAAGTCATTGATTGAACACAAAATTCAATAAAGCGGGTATCGAAGTCAATAACCGAAAAATTATTCGGTAGCGGAAGCCAGGCAGGACGAGGGTTGTGGAGATGTATGACGCCCGTAGGTCACCTTTTTAACCTGCCCTGAGTAAGTCATTCCCCATTGGTCCATAGAGGCAATAAGGGGCAGAAGGCTCATTCCCATATCGGTAAGCGAATAGTCAACACGCAATGGAAAGCCTTTCTGTACTTTCTTTGAAACGATGCCATAAGACTCCAGTTCACTCAACTGCATGTCTATAACTCTTGGCGTAGCAGTGATAAGTTGTTTATGTATTTCATTAGGTCTTTTATAACCTTTACTGATAAGATCTACAATACAGGGTTTCCATTTTGCACCAAGTACTTTCATGAATACAGTAATTCCGCAATCCAGGTCTTCAGGGGTTTTTCTTTCGTACGTCTGCATAACATCTATAGTTTGGATTTATAGGTTAAATTATCCGTCTGTTTCATGCAATATAAATAAAACAGGGATTTCCGGCATAAAAGATCTACCAGTGGGAAATCAAAGTTATCATTACTTTTAAGCCCTAAATATCCAGCCCTATGCTTAAATCCCTGATGCTTGTCTCTATTTTGTCCTTTAGCGTTGTTAGTATTGCTAAGTCTCAGGACAATGAATCTTCAGATATATTTACCGTCGTGGAAATAGCGCCTAAATTTAAAGGCGGCTTATCTGCCATGGATAAATTTATCAGTAGTAATTTAACATATCCGCGCAAAGCGCTAAAGCATAAAAAGGAGGGCAAAGTAATTGTATCGGTTAGAATAGATAAAGAAGGAAATATACAAGATCCTAAAGTGATTCAAGGTAATGACTTAGGTTATGGGCTACCGGAAGAAGCTTTGAGATCGTGAGTATTATGCCTAAATGGGAACCTGCATCGCAGGAGTGGAAGCCTAAGCCCAAGAAATATGTGTCGGTATTAACTACTGTAAGCATCGATTTTAAGTTACCTGATCACGGTATAAAAAAGTAAGGCTAAAAAAATGGATTGCTTTTGATGCAAGGACAACTGTCAGTCCTTAGTTTTAGTTTAGTTCCATATTTCCAGGATCATACAAGGCTTATACAAGGTTTATCTTACGTTCATCTTACGTTCAAAGACGTAAGATGAACGTAAGATAAACCTTGTATAAGCCTTGTATAAACCTTGTATAAACCCTGCATGATCCTGAACGAATCCTGACAGCAAGCTTATTTAATGATAAAATAGGCTATTGCTATAATTTATTGAAAGCTAACTGATTGAGACGTAATAAATCAGTATTTCCCGCATCGGTATTCTGCTTAAATTTGTGATGTGAACAGGAAAGGAGGAGTAGTTTGATCTGCTAAATTTACATAAAAAAATCGCGCTGTCAGCGTGTTCTAATACATAAGAATTTCGTTACTGTTATAGCTGATTATTAACACCGGCATTACAGAATGGAATTGTTCCGGAAGAGTTGTTTTACGAGCTTTACCACCGCTGTTATGAATGTACCATATCGTTCGTCAATCACTCACCCTTTTTCATTTTTTCAATAGTGTCAAGCATACCGGCATGTTCAGTTTCATCGGCCAGCGGCAATGCAAGTATCTGCCATCTGATGCCTTCTTCCTGATGTCCGGACTGGTACAATAATTGGGCGTTTCTGCTCATGTAACGGCTGAATTCATGGCGTTGTTTTGCAGGGATCCTGGTGCCGTATTTCTTTGCAAAGGGAATGATGACGCTTGAGAAGTTAGCCCAGTCGTCTTTTTGCATACTGTAGATGGTCTGGCTTAAGAATAAAGCTTCCTCACCGAGGTCGCCGTAAAGAGAGATCAGGCGTTTCCCCAAAGACTTCCAATCGGGTATGCTATCCGCAGCTTCTACATAGGGGATGACCTCTTCCTGGAAGATCTTAGTCAGTTTTTCGGCATGTATGCCGGAGGTATCGACAGGGTGCTGTGCGTACAGGGATGTGGATAACAAGCAGAAAAGGGCTATAACAAATGGATACATGGCAATAGGATTTAGTGAGGGCGCTTATTAAGTTAATTAATAGACGGCGACTTCACTTAGGAGACAGGGAATTTATAACCTCACTCTTTAAGCATACAGATATGCAATACGTTAATGTAACGGTAATTGTTATTGTTAGCCTGCTGGCGATAGCGCTTATTATTTTCGTGATCGTAAAAAATCGCCGGGATCGTAAGAAATTGTTAAAAGAAGATCCTGTGGAAGATGAAATTGCGAAACAGCAGAGGCGGAAAGGTAAATTGTAAACATGAAGGTCTGAAAATGAGATAACGCCATTGAGTGAGGCATTGTTTTCTCCGTGGAAAAACGTACTTTAGTTTTACCCCAAATAAATATAACTCCAAACAGATATACCCCTTTTGACACATGTTTAAATCATTTTACCATGGGAAATAATTCCACAGAACACATCAACGAAGCAATGAATAAAGACGTTGCTGAATCAAAGAAGATCCCATCTTTAATGGAAGCGCAAAAGATGCTGGCTTTACAGAATAACATGCTTTACGTCGGAGCAGATGCTTATGCCGGTAATCCATATGCCCTTCTTGGAACAGTACTGGAGATCAGGAAAACACAGGCAGATTGCCCTACTGTTGCGAATACGGAGAATGCGTCCATTGAGTTCTCTGCGTTTAAGATCCCGGGTATCGAGATTGATGAAACGTCCAAAATAAAAGAGCCTATTAAACGGCAGTCTATCCTTGTTGATCAGAAACTGGCCGTGGAAGTAAGTTTTCTGAATTACCTGACGGCCGAGTTTGAGGGCGAATCATCCTTTAGTCTGATGGTATTTGATCAGGCCACCGGGCTGGTTAATCGCGACAACGACTCATGGAATAAGGGCGTGCAGTCCTGGATGGCGGAGAACAAAGTCAGTATCCTCGACGATCCTGCTGTGTGTTATGTGTATGCCGTAATAGGTTTTGTACAGAAATATATCATCCGCCGTAAATATACCAAGTTCACAGCCGGAGCCAAAGGGGGCGCATTTGGCGTTAACCTGAACGGGGCGCTTTACACCAGTTCTGAAGACTATTCACTAGATGTACGGTATGGCTTGCAGACCGTTATTCTGAAGCGGCCCACGGCAACAAAGTCGTTGTTCGAAGATAAATTACTGGCTGATGCAAAGCCCGAGGAAGTGAACTTATTCAGCGCTATTGCGAAAGACCGTAGTTTCGCCATTCGTTGAAAATAAGTAACAGGGAACGGGGAGTGTAAGCATTTGCACTCCCCGTTCCCTGTTTAATGTATTGTTAAACTTTGCTTTTATCCTTACTTGTGGTCTTGCTTTTAGGCTTGGCCGCAATCTTGCTTTTTGCGGGAGGCGCAGTAGGTACATGCTGCAAAATATATTCCTGTAAGGTGGTCCTGGCTTTCGCCTGCACAGTACCATCTTTCTCTGCTGCTGCTTTTCCGCTGATCACCGCTTCAGTCATTTCAATGAAATTCTTTACGGCATCAGGCGTAAATCCGATCTCGCTTAAAGTACTTTCCCATTGTTCTTTTGGGATCTGTTCCGCAGTCACTTCTTTGCCCAACGCGGCTGAAAAAGCCTTTGCCACATCTTCACTGCTGTAAGCCGCCGGACCAGTCAATTCAAATATTTTCCCATCTTCTTCCTCTGTTTGTATAACATTAGCTACAAAAGCAGCCACTTCTTCCGGCGATATCATCGGAATGGCCAGGTCAACCGGGAAGAAGGTAGGCAAAACGCCCTTTTCCATAACAGTTCCGAGGTACATCATCCAGTTGCTGAAATAATAAGCCGGACGTACGAAGATCTGCTTTACAGGCATGCCGGTAAAGGCATGCTCCAGTAGGTACGACATCACAAGGTTACCAGTACCGGTTTCATACTGGGCGCCAATAGACGATAAGCCAACCACCTTTTTGATAGGTGAATTAGATAACGCCTTTCTATAATTTTCTAGGATATCTTTTGTCTGACCGATCACATTCCGCTCGTGCCCGCTTTCAGGAGTAAGGGCGAAGAGCGTGCTGCAGTCCTGGAATGCGGCTACTAGGGAGGGAAGATCATTTGCGTCGGCAATAACGGCAGTAGCACCTGATCTCTCTAATGCAGCGGCTTTTTTTTCATCTCTGACAATACCTTTTACTGATTCTCCATTTTCAATAAGATGGGTAACAACACCAGAACCAACTTGTCCTGAAGCTCCAAGAATGACATGCATAATGACTTAGTTTTAACAGGGATAACTCCAAAAATTAGTCCAGCATTAGTGTGGAAAAGAAGAAACAGGCCACCTGTCTTGCACAGATAGCCTGCCGCGGATAGGAATAGGGCAGGGGTTAATTCTGGTTAAAGGTCAAAAATTCTGCACTGGCATCATTATCGTCTTTCAGTTTGATCTCTGTACTGGTCACTGATATGATCTCCCAATCATCCGTCAGTTCTCCCAACGGCTTGTTTCCATCATTCTTTTCGCCAAAATCAATGTTGAATTCAGTAGAACTACCGTTGATACTCCATGTCCCATTCCTGTTAACCCCGCTTTTAGTGGCGACCGCTGAACCATTGCTGTCGAACGTAAAGACATAACCGTTAAAGTCGCTGGTTTCGTCGTTACCGCGTTCACTGAACAGCGTCACCCGCCATGTACCAGTTGTAGGCGCCTGCGGGTCCGGAACCGGAGCAGGATCGTTATTGTCGTTACTGCATGCCATCATACATGCCGATAATAGTATTGCGGATAACCAACTATTGCTCTTCATAACGCGAGATTGAAATTATTGGGGAATCTGTCTACATTATTAGATACGTATAGATCATATGCCTGGTTGCCTCAACCACCTGCTTAATTACAAATAAGTTTCCCGGATATACCACTAGTTCTACAGATCATCACCTTCTGGTATATATTAACTAAGTTTTTCTTTTTAAAACTAAATGTTTAGTTTTAAGGTTAAATAGTGCCAGATATGAATAACCTGTACAGGATGCTATGCCTGCTATTCCTGCTATCCGCCACAACCCTGGCGGCTGCACAATCCGCAGTGAACAAGAGCCGTGTAATGGAGTATATGCAGGACCAGCAATACGATGAGGCGATCGCATATCTGCGGCCGGCAATAGACAGTAATGACGCCCAACAGGTAGCCTTGCTGGCATATGCCTGTTACCAGGCAGGGAAACTTCCCGACGCAGTGGCCGGTTACGAAAGGGTATTGCAGCTGGACAGCAATCACCTGACCGCCCATCAATATCTGGCTCTTATCAATATGCAACAGGACCGTCCGTTAACGGCAGTGGAGCACTATAAAAGGGTGGTCGTACTTCGTCCGCAAAGTGCTACTGCCTGGAAGCAGCTGGGCCTCGCAGCATTTACCGCCATGCAGCAGGATTCCGGTTTTGCCTGGCTAAACAGGTCTTATACGCTGAATGCTTTTGATGCTAAAGTGGTATCCAGGCTGGCGGAGGAATGGATTGAGCGAAAGCGTTTTGGTATGGCGGATACACTGATCAATACATTCCTGGCGAGAGATTCATCGGCTGCAGTTATCCTGATGACCGGCGCCAGGACGGCTTACCTGCTGACAGACTACGCCCGTACGCTCGCATTCGGAGAAAAGCTCAGACAGCTGAATATAGCTTCTCCCAATACCTTCATTTACGTATCTGCCGCCGCCTATAACCTGAAGAAATACCAGGACTGCGTATCGGTGTACGAGTATCTTACAGCGCGTAACGCAGGTTCCGAAAATATCATCTATTACGCCGCTATGGCCTATACCCAGTTGAAGAAGCATAAGGAGAGCAACGAACTGCTGCTTACCTGTATCAATATGGCAAAGTCGGCAAGCCTTGATAACTATTACACAGGCATGTCTGTCAATTACGAAGCCTTAGGGCAGTATAAGCCCGCTATCGCCAGCCTGGATACCGCCTATTATATGTTCCATCAACCTTTAAAACAGTACAGCATTGGCCGTATCTACGATGCGCGCCTGAAGAACGATGCGATGGCCATACGTTATTACAAACGTTATATTCAGCTGTATAAGGGCGAAACGGCAGAGGAAAAGGAGATCTATAACTATCTGAAAACCCGCATTCAGAAATAACAACACATAGGGTGGAAGGGAATGCCTTGTATGGCACCTTAAATAGGCTTAATTTTATGCGGATATAATAACCGGCAGCGTTAGAAACTGCCGGTTATTATTTGCATAAATAACGAATTCAATGATGAGTAAACAACCCGAACTGAGAACTGTCAATGTGACCAGGTATGTAACTCCGTTGCGTGAAGGAGGCTCTCTACCTGCAATCGCAGAGGCAGATGATGGGTTCCTGTACGTACTGAAGTTCCGGGGTGCCGGACAAGGTATAAAGGCACTGATAGCAGAACTGATAGGAGGAGAAATTGCCCGGACGCTGGGCATGAAAATACCCGAGATCGTCTTCGCAAACCTGGATACCGCTTTTGGCCGTACAGAGCCCGATGAAGAGATCCAGGACCTGCTGAAGGCAAGCGTAGGGCTTAATCTGGCCTTACATTACCTGTCGGGCGCTATTACATACGATCCTACCGTGGCAGTGATCGACCCGCTCACAGCTTCCCGCATCGTATGGATGGATTGCCTGCTGACAAACGTAGACCGTACGCCGCGCAATACCAATATGCTGATGTGGCATAAGGAACTATGGCTCATAGATCATGGCGCGTGCCTGTATTTTCACCACTCCTGGGACAACTGGGAGGAACAGGCGAAACGTCCGTTCGTGCAGGTAAAAGATCATGTATTGCTGCCACAGGCCAGTGAACTCGGGAAAGTAGATGCTGCATTCCGCGAGATCCTGACATCAGAACAGATTCGTGCTATCGTTTCCGTAGTACCCGACGAGTGGCTGCTGACTTTGTCTCATCATGGTACGCCAGACGAAATAAGAGAAGTATATGCCGGTTTTTTAATCACCCGGATAGCCAATTCCGGAACATTCCTAAATGAAGCGCAAAATGCAAGAAAAACACTTATTTGAGTACGCCGTTATCCGCGTTATGCCGAGAGTGGAACGGGAAGAGTTTCTCAATGCCGGTGTCATTCTCTATTGCAAACAGCAAAGGTTCTTAGAAGTGCTTATTACACTGAATGAAGACCGCTTGCGTGCTTTCTCTCCGGAAATAGATGTGAATGAAGTAAAGGCATACCTCGAAGCTTTTGAATGTATCGCAAAAGGTGGTAAACAGGCCGGTCCGATAGGACAGCTTGACCTTGCCTCCCGCTTCCGCTGGCTTACTGCTACCCGTAGTACAGTGGTGCAGGCAGGAAAGGTACATCCCGGTTTCTGCGATGACCCGCAGAAAGCGCTGACCAGGTTGCATGAACAGCTCGTGCTTTAGAATATATAAAGGGAGAGGGATATATTAACTTTTCTATACCCTCTCTTTTATATGCACTTTTTATTTAGATTTACAAGAAACAACCCCACTGCCCCATGTTTCTGAAAGCAAGCACCTTACAACTATTCCGCCCAAAGGAAACCGAATCTCTTAACCACTTTCTGGACCTTGTACAGGCATGTAATGATCATAGTGATACGACAAGATTGCGTTATGTGTTTGACGGAGGGACGTTTAATGACTATACCTCTACAGAAGGACTCAAACAGGCTTTCGCTGATCTTCAGCAACACTGGAACGAAGGTGATTTTGACAGAGATGTGATCCTGTCCACCGATAAAGAGATGCCCTTACTTTCACTGGTGCATACCGATCCGTTCGAATATACCAGTGAAGACAATGCATCATTCAGCTTCCATAGCGGCAGGCCGTTATTGCTGCCGGAAGGACATTTCAGCTATGAAGGGTTTCATTATTTCTTTGTTACCGCCATTAATGCCTATAAAGCACGGTATGCTGCGGTGTACGATACAGAACTTGAAACGCTCGTTTCTTTTGCTTCTTTTTATGGGGAAGTAGAAATAGATGAGGAAATAACGATGCCCGAGATCATTGAAGTAACACCCGTGCAACTCACCGAGCGTATCGGTAAAGTGATGTCTCCGGGACTGTTTAATCCGCTGGAAATACCTCCGGCTATTTACTGGTTCAATTACTGGAACGAGGACCAGGTACGGGCTGTTGGCGAAGAAAAGATCAGGCAGGCCGATTTCGAGGTCATAGAAAAATTACCTGACGGTGGGTATATCCTCGTTGTACAGAAGGAGAATTTTAATTCTCATAATACAGATCATCTGGAGAAACTGGCTGCCCTGTATGATTATTTTGATCTCTATACGCTTCAGCAAACGTCTGCCTGACGGCTATCATGAGCTGGTTGATCATCGCTGGCAGAGATATTGCAGTGCTGTGTATGATCAACAGGACATGTTATGCCAGAAGGACCATCCATTGTAATACTGAAAGAGGAAGTAAGATCCTTTACCGGGAAAAAGGTCATTGATGTGGCCGGATATGCTAAGATAGACCTGGAGCGGCTTCGCAATAAAAAGATCATCGCTTTTAAAAGCTGGGGTAAACACTTTCTCATTTGCTTCCCCGGTTTTACTGTCAGGATCCACCTCCTTATGTTCGGCACGTACCGTATCAACGAAAGGAAAGACAGCAATCCCGCACTCCAGCTGCAGTTTGCGCAAGGAGAGCTTAATTTTTATACCTGCTCGGTAAGGATAATAGAAGAACCTTTAGACGAGGTGTACGACTGGAGCGGCGATGTCATGAATGAGCACTGGAACCCTGCCGGCGCAATGGCGAAACTGAAAAAAATACCCGAAACGTTGGTCGCGGACGCTTTGCTGGACCAGGATATCTTTGCCGGTTCGGGCAATATCATCAAAAACGAGGTATTATTCCGTATCAGGGTACACCCTGCCAGCAAAGTAGGGGACCTGCCGTTAAAAAAGAAGCGGGAGCTCGTAAAAGAGGCCGTCAACTACAGTTTTGACTTCCTCGCCTGGAAAAAGGAATATATGCTGAAGGCACACTGGCTGGCTCATACGAAAAAGATCTGTCCCCGCTGCCATATTCCATTCATTAAAGAGCATATGGGCAAGACTAACCGGCGTACGTTTTACTGCGCCAACTGCCAGATCTTATATTAAAAGTAAAAGGCGTCCTGAAACAGAACGCCTTCCTTCGTGTGGTAATATCATTTCCGGTACTTGTACCGCACCTTTCCCAATAGCTCTTTTTTCTTCCCATAACACTCTTCCTGCAACGGAAGCCCTTTTTCGTCATATGTATACCGCCAGATGGTATAAGTGGCCGTCTCGCCGTTTACAGTGGTCATAGCACCGATCCTGTTCTGGGCGTCATAGTCGAAGATATAGTCAGGCAACATCTTCTTACGGGTGGGAGAGTAGCGTACAACGTCGGTCAGCAAATTCTGGTCATTGTACTTGTAATAGATGCGCCTGCCGCTCGCCCCCTTACCGCTTTCCATCTCTTCGGCCACCAGGCCTAAAGAATCGAGCGTAAAAGTGACGGTAGTAGAGTCTTCAGCTTTATCTCCGTGGAAATGAATCATTTGGGATAAGCGCCCGAGACTATCGTATAGATAACGCCTCGTTTCCGTGAATTTATACTTGGTTTTCGGCTCGTAAGAGGTCAGGTACACTTCCCTGATCTTCCCGCTGGTATCGTTCGTATTACGCATGTAAATGACCGTCGTAATAACGCTCCTGGTACTGTCTATCGTCTTCGTGAGCTTCCCCTTGGTAGAAAAGTAGGAGGTCATCACGGAATAGCCGGTAGCCCGGGAAACGGTGATAGAGCGGATTTGCCTGAAATTGGAGGATACCTCGCGCTGACAGCGGAAATCGTTATCATTGTCCTGGTTGGCATCGAAGCTCTGGACCAGTTGTATAGCGATCTTATTCTCTTTCAGCAGGGCCATATTAGCCTCGGTACGGGCAGTATTGACAATATCCTGGTAATAGAATTGGGCGGAAACAGACAGCTTTAACCCAAAGAATGCTGTTAAAAGCAATAAAATGGTTTTTCTCGTGTACATATTAAATACAAAAATAATGATTCAAGGACATTCAGCAGTTCATTTCTGTAAAGATAATTTTTATATTTACCTTCTATAACCTATAAGCTTCTTGAAAACACAGCCTCTACGTAAAGAAACGAACTGCCTTAACTGTGGAACGGACGTTCCCGGCAGATATTGTACAAACTGTGGCCAGGAAAATATTGTTCCCCACGAAAGTTTCGGTCACCTGGTAAAGGAATTTGCGGCCGATATTGTACACTATGATTCGAAAACTTTATTGACATTCAAATATTTATTCACAAAACCCGGCTTTATTACAAAAGAATATATTGCCGGGAAACGGGTGAAATTCGTACACCCCATCAAACTTTATATATTTTCCTCGTTCGTTTTTTTCTTTTGTTACTTCTGGCTAACTGCCCACAACGATAGTGACCCGCTTGATAAAGGTACTAAAGTACAGGTTGAAGCTGCACGGAAACAGATCAAAGAGGTTTATGCAAGCCTTCCCGACTCCATAAAAACAGGAGACCTGTCTTTAGACAATTGGTTTAGAAGGCTTAGCACCTTCGATTCCAAAGAAATGTACGACTCTGTACAGAAAACGCTGCCTAAGAAGTACCGTGATAATCGTATTAAACGTAGAATGGCCCGGTATTATTTTAATTCCAGTAGCCAGGACCCTGAAACAAGTGCGGAAAAAGAGCATGCACAAGAGGAACTGTTCCAGCATAATTATCCGAAAATGGTATTTGTATTGCTGCCGCTATTTGCCCTGTATCTAAGATGGATGTACGACAAAAAGAAGTGGTTTTATGCTGACCATGCTGTATTCTCCGTACATCTCCATGTATTCTTCTATTTATTTTTCCTGTTATGTACGGCATTGGATACACTTTTTCATATAGAAGTATTTACAAGTTTTGGGCTAATCGTCATATTGGCATACCTGGTCATAGCGTTAAAAAATACTTATGGACAGTCTTGGGGAAAATCATTGCTGAAAGGTGTATTGGTAACATTTGCATACCTGATAACATTACTGATCGTATTTGTGTGTTTTGTCGGAGTGATGACATTATTTATTGCGTAACTTAGGGAATGCAACCGGAATATATAATCATACACCAACAGGTAGCCCCCCACGTGGCTCATATCCAGTTAAACCGCCCCAAAGAACTGAATGCACTGAACCTTGAACTGATGACAGAACTCAGGGATGCATTGAAAGCATTGGATGCGGACGATAACGTAAGGGTTATCATTATCAGCGGTAATGAAAAAGCATTCGCCGCAGGGGCAGATATTAAACAGATGGCAGGTAAAACTGCAATGGATATGTATAACATAGACCAATTCAGTACCTGGGACACAATAAAAAAAACTAAAAAGCCGTTGATTGCGGCAGTAAGTGGTTTCGCGCTGGGTGGGGGATGTGAACTGGTTATGCTTTGCGATATGATCGTAGCCAGTGAAACAGCGCGCTTCGGACAACCAGAAATAAAAATAGGCGTCATGCCTGGCGCCGGAGGTACACAACGCCTTACCCGCGCAGTTGGTAAAGCACTGGCTATGGAGATGGTGTTGACAGGTCGTTTTATCAGCGCAGAAGAGGCATTACGCGCAGGTCTCATCAACCGGGTAGTACCGGTGGAACTTTTCCTGAAAGAAGCCATCCAACTGGCATCAGAAGTAGCTGCACTCAGTCCGCTGGCAGTGAAAATGGCCAAAGAATCCGTCTTAAAAGCATTTGACAGTTCCCTGGAAGAAGGACTGCATTTTGAACGTAAAAACTTTTATCTCCTGTTTGCTTCCGATGATCAGAAAGAAGGCATGCAGGCTTTTGTCGATAAGAGAGCACCTGTATTTAAAGGAAAATAATATTGCGTATTATGGGCTAAACTATATTCAGGATATATTTCCCCGTAATACACAACCAGCAATTTCTAATAGAGACCATGACCATGAACAAGCACCTGGCAGCATTATATGTAATAGCTGCCTGCATTTTAGGATGTAAAGAACCGTCTGTCAGTAACAACAGCGAAGAAAAAGGAGGCGCGCCTCCACCTACGACCGATACAATGGTGGCTGTCGCCGATACCATTGAACCCACTCAGGTAGCTTCCTGGCAATCATTTGAGCAGTTTGAGGGACGATATGTAGCAGAAACAGGCATGCTGCTGAAAGAGCCGCTTAAATCACGTATTAAGGCTTTACTGGCAGCAGATGATGTTGCCTTTGCCGAGCGCTTTGATGTTGCGCCACCCATAGAGCTGGAAAATAATGTGCTGTATAACCAGGGATGCCGCCGGCACTTTTGTGGTGTTGATGAAGCAGCACTGGCTATCGATACACACCGGGACCTTATTTACATCGGCATTGCTAAGAACGGGACTGTAAAGCTGTTTGGCGAAAGGAATGACTCAGCTTTTCCTGAAAAATTAATACGCTGGAAACAAAAGTTTCCTTCCATGAACTAGTAACAAGAAAAATGCCCGTAGGGCTACAAATAAAAAGAGGCCATATCACTTCTGATATGGCCTCTTTCGTTATTTTTCATTTTTCTAGTTGAACTTTTTCTTCAACTCCATCAGTTTTGCCTGGAAGTCGTTCAATGGAGCAGGGGCAGCCTGTTTGGAAGGCTTAGCGCCGCCGTCCTTTCTCTCTTTCCTTTGTCCGCCGCCAGCAGCCTGTGGTTCATTATCTTTCATCGATAATGAGATACGTTTGCGGGATGGATCAACTTCCAATACGGTCACCGTTACTTTCTGGTTCAGTTTTACGGCTTCGTTAGGGTTAGTGATGAATTTATTGCTGAGATGAGAGATATGTACCAGACCATCCTGTTTCACCCCGATATCCACGAAAGCACCGAAGTTAGTGATATTGGTCACTACTCCCGGTAATGTCATACCTACTTTCAGATCTTCCATAGTACGGATGCCTTCTGCATATTCGAAGATGGCGATCTCGTCACGCGGGTCACGGCTAGGTTTATCAAGCTCTTTCAGGATATCTTCCAGGGTCAGCAGACCTACTTCTTCATTTACATATTCCTTCGGATTGATCTTCTTACGCAGCTCTTCCTTCGCCATCAGTTCCTGAACCGTACATTGCTGTTTGGTAGCCATGTTTTCGATCAGGGAATAACGTTCAGGGTGTACCGCTGAGTTGTCCAGCGGATTGTCGCCGTTCTCAATACGGAGGAACCCTGCGCACTGTTCGAATGCTTTTTCTCCCAGACGGGTCACTTTCTTCAGCTGTAAACGGTTGCTGAATGCACCGTTCTCCTTGCGGTACTTAACGATGTTTTCCGCCAGGGATGGACCCAGGCCGGATACATAGGCCAGCAGGTGTTTGGATGCTGTATTCAGGTTCACACCTACGTTGTTCACGCAGCTTACAACAACCCTGTCCAGGCTCTGTTTCAGACTGGATTGGTTCACGTCGTGCTGATACTGACCTACACCGATCGCTTTAGGATCTATTTTCACCAGTTCAGCCAGCGGATCTATCAGCCTGCGGCCAATAGATACGGCGCCACGTACGGTTACATCGAAATCAGGGAACTCTTCTCTCGCTACTTCTGAAGCAGAATATACGGACGCACCGCTTTCATTTACCATGAAAACATTGATCTTCTTACCGAAGTCGATCTTCTTCACAAATTCTTCTGTTTCACGGCCTGCAGTACCATTACCTACGGCAATAGCGGAGGTGTCATATCTTTCCGCCCATTTTCTCAGCAGGGCTTCAGCGTCGTCTCTCTTATAGTTCTTTTCCAGCGGATAGATAACGTCGTTGTCCAGCATATTACCCTGGTTGTCAAGCGCTACTACTTTACAGCCGGTCCTGTAACCCGGGTCGATCGCAATTACCGCTTTTGGTCCTAACGGAGCGGCCAGCAGTAACTGGCGAAGGTTTTCGGCGAATACTTCTATCGCTTCCGCGTCTGCCTGGTCTTTACCCAGTGCACGGAATTCATTTTCCAGGGATGGGCGCAGTAAACGCTTATAGGAATCAGCGGCTGCTTTTTTAACCTGCTCACTGCTGGCGTTATTGCCGGTAACGAATTGTTTATCGATGATACCCGTTGCATCTTCCTCTACAGGATTGATAGTAGCATACAGGATACCTTCAGATTCACCGCGGAGGATGGCCAGCACCCTGTGTGACGGGATACTGCTGATCTCTTCGCTAAACTCAAAATAGTCTTTGTATTTGCTGCCCTCTTCCTGCTTGCCTTCGATCACTTTGGATGTCAGTACGGCAGTATTGGTGAAAAGTTTACGCAGTTTATCACGCACTTCGGCATTTTCGTTGATCCACTCCGCCATGATATCGCGGGCGCCTTTCAGCGCTTCCTCGGTAGAAGCCACCTGCTCGTTCAGGAACTGCTCTGCAGCGCTCTGCGGAGCATTCTCCTGCTGTTCGAAGAGCAGTTTTGCCAGTGGTTCCAGACCCTTTTCGATAGCCTGCGTACCTCTTGTTTTGCGTTTTGGTTTATATGGGAGATAAATGTCTTCCAGTTCGGTAAGCACCCAGGTACCTTCAATTTTTGCCAGTAACTCAGGAGTCATTTTCTCCTGATCAGTAATGGTTTTGATAATGAAAGCGCGGCGATCATCCACTTCCCGGTAGCGTTTCTGAAGATCTTCGATCTTTCCGATCTGTACCTCGTCCAGACTACCGGTCACTTCCTTACGGTAGCGACTGATGAAAGGCACGGTGGACCCTTCCGCCAGCAAATTCATGGTGTTCTCCGCTTGTCGCGCTGAGATGTTCAGCTCCGCTGAAATTAGCGCAATGTGTTTGCTATTCATGAATTAAAAATTAGTAGTTTTCCGGTTAACCAAAACCGGCGGCAAATGTAACTAAATTGCCCTTTCTGTCAACAAAAAGAAATTAACATAAACCCCATACAGACGTCCCCCTGCGGGAATTCTTTATATTTGACAGATGGAATATAATTCGGCCTTCAACCGCTTGCTGGAAATCATGGATGATTTACGCGAAAAATGCCCATGGGACAGGAAGCAAACCATACAGACACTCCGACAGCAAACCATAGAAGAATTATACGAACTGGCAGACGCGATCACTGACCAGGACTGGAAATCAATAAAAGAAGAACTGGGAGACCTGCTCCTGCATATCGTATTCTATGCGAAGATCGGTAAAGAGCAGGAGCAATTTACCATGGATGATGTCATTAACGGCATCTGTGAAAAACTCATCTACCGCCACCCGCATATCTATGGCGATGTGAAGGTGGAAAATGAAGAAGAAGTCAAACAGAACTGGGAGAAACTCAAACTGAAAGAAGGTAAAGAATCTGTGCTTAGTGGCGTACCCGTATCCCTGCCGGCCCTCGTGAAAGCTATGCGCCTCCAGTCCAAAGCCAAAACGGTAGGTTTTGAATGGGATAACATCGATCAGGTATGGGAAAAGGTGAAGGAGGAATTGGACGAACTGCATGAGGTGGTACGACTGGGCCAACCTGACAGAATAGAGGACGAATTTGGCGATGTAATGTTCTCGCTGGTGAACTATTCCCGCTTCCTTAAAGTAGACGCTGAAAACGCCCTGGAACGCACTAATAAGAAATTCATCCGCCGGTTCCAGCACATGGAAAGAATGGCAGCCGCACAGGGCAGAACGCTCGATGAAATGTCGCTGACAGAAATGGATGGCCTCTGGAACGAAGTGAAAAAATCAGAAAAATAAAGAAGTTGCTGGATATCAAAGAAATAAGGCTTTTTTTCATCCGCCACGGATATCTCCTGATCATTGCTGCCTGGTTATTCACCTTTTCATTCCTTTTCAGCAATTACTGGTCATACTATTCCTCCCCGCAGGGCGTAAAACGCAGCCTGGAGAAAAGTCTCCGGCACCGGGAAATGGCTTTCGAAGAGCTCACAAAGGACACTGCCCTGATCGAGCACATCTTTGCCCGTGATCAGAATGAACAGGAAGGAAAGCTGCTGGGAAAACAGGACTTCTACATCTTCGCCTATGACAGCAGTACTGCCAGCCGTTGGCTGGTATACTGGAGCACAAACCTGATGCTGCCGGAAGAATGGCAGGCCCCGCTTACCCCTGGTATCCGCTTCCTGAAAATGAAGAACGGGTACTACGAAGTGATCTGCAAGAAACTGCCTGGCAAACAGCCCGGGCACGAACGATATATTCTCGGGGCTATTCCCGTGATGATGGAATATAACATCAGTAACAACTACCTGGTAGATCATTTTTACGATAAACCGGCCCTGGGCATGGAATATACCATCCATCTCAAACCACCCGGTATTCCAGTGCTGAATGGCCAGGACCTGATACTTTTCTACCTGTATTATGACCGTGCCCTCGACGCCGGACCACCTAACCTGCTCAGCGTCGTTCTGAGAGTATTGGGATGTATCTGTGTACTGATATTCATCAACCTCTTTGCCACCATGCTGGCCAGACAGAAGAACCCCATGTATGGCTTCTTCTTCCTGTTTGCCGTTATCATTTTCTGCCGTACGCTGAGTTATTTCTATCCCTTCCCCTTTAACCTGCGTACGCTCAATATCTTTACGCCGCTCATTTACGCCAAGGACGAAATATTCCGCTCCCTGGGCGATCTGTTACTGAACGTACTGCTCGGCTTCTGGCTGCTGCTTTTCTTCCGTGAACACGTAAAGACCATTAAGCCGCCCATTGTAAAAAATCACTGGCAACAACGACTGGTCATCATCCTCGCCAGTTTCATCATGTATATAGTGGGAGAGTTCCTGTCTGAACTGATCCAGAGCCTTGTCATCGACTCCAGGATCTCGTTTGATGTGGCTAACCCTTTCAGCCTGAACGAATACAGTATCATCGGTTTTGTGATCCTGGGTTTTATATCATTCAGCTTCCTTTTCTTTTCGCAGATCATCAACTATCTGCTCAATGAACTGACCAATTTCCGGCATCGTACGAAGTATATCTTCCTTGCCGCCGTAGGTATGATATGGCTGACTTTCCGCCTGCAGAACCCGGAAATATACTATTCCGTCGCTATGGTCATCTGGCTGATCATCTATGTGGTGCTGCTGGACGTACTGTCTTATCGCTTTGAGAACAGTCTGGCTACGGTCCCTTTCCTCTTCTGGTTATTCCTGCTTACCATCACTACATCGGCCGTACTGGTGTATTACAACGACCAGAAAGAGATCAGCCTGCGGGAGCGTATGGCCGTGGAGTTATCCAAGCAGAAAGATCCCTATGTGGAAATGCTGCTTACTGATGTGACCCGGCAAATGGAAGAGGATGAGCTCTTACAGCTCTTCTTTCAGCAAAACACCAGCAGTACAGGCAGAAGCATGCCGCAGTCCATACTGGAGAACGAACTGAAACAGAAATACTTCAAAGGCTACCTGGGGCGCTTTAATGTGAGCTTCTATGCCTTTAACGAATATTTTGAACCAATTTACGGTGGAGATACCTCTACTTTCCCCACATTGAGCCGACGTATGCTCATGGGGTCCGAACTGATAGGCAACGAATTGTACTATAATGAGCGTAGCTTCAATGATTACAGCTATATAGGCCGTAAAGATTTCTATAACAACGGAATGCCATCCGGCTACCTGGTGTACGAACTGACGCCGGCAGTGATCAATACGCAGCGGCTCTATCCTGAACTGCTTGTAGATGGAGATATCTATGACCCTGAGAAGGAATCGTCCGTGGCCTACTCTTACGCTATCTACGATCAGGGACAGCTTGTGAGTAACAACAACGATTTTGCATTTCCCGTAAAATTATATGCATCGGACATTCCGAAAGACGAGATCACGATCCAATCGGAAAAAGGATATTCCAGGCTTACTTACAAGGCCTCAAAAGACAAGGTCGTGATCGTGGTGAAAGAGAACAGGAGTTTCGTTGAATTTATCACGCTGTTCGCCTACATGTTCTGTCTCTTTCTACTGATCATCGCTATTTACAGGGTGCTTGACCTGCTTGTAAAAGCAAGGATGCGTATCGGGAACCTGAAGGCGCTGATCAATATCAGCATCCGTAAAAAGGTGCATGGCACCATCATTTTCATCGTTGTATTCGCCTTCATTATACTGGGTCTGACCACCATCCTGTTCTTCATAGACCGCTCGGAAAGGGAGAATAAGGAAAGACTGAGCCGCACCATCAATGAGGTCTCTCACGACGTGGAAAAGGTATTTGCCGATCAGCGTATGTTCGATGATCTGGAAGACCTGTACGACCCTATTTTTCAGGCCAGTCTGACATCGGCTATCGGAGAGATCGCCGACGAGCGGGCGCTTGATATCAACGTGTATGACAGGGACGGTAATCTGCAGGTCACCACACAACCGCTGATCACAGAAAAGGGTTTACTGTCAAAGAAGATCAATCCGGACGCATTCCTGCAATTGTACCGCGAGCCCAAGATCCAATGGATCCAGAAGGAAAAGATCGGGTCCATGAAATATCTTTCGGGATATGCGCCCCTTCGTAGTAACGGAGAGATCTTCGCTTACCTGAACGTCCCTTATTTTGCCACGCAGACGGAGTTGAACCAACAGATCTCCAACTTCCTGGTAGCATTGATCAACTTTAACGCTTTCATCTTCCTCATAGCCGGTTTACTGGCCCTGCTGATCACCAACTCTATTACCAAATCGTTCTCGCTGGTGACGGAAAAACTGCGTCACGTAAGCCTGGGACAGCAGAACGATGAGATAGAATGGGAAAAGAATGATGAGATAGGGGCCCTGGTGAAAGAATATAATAAGATGGTGCGTAAACTGGAAGTGAGTGCCGCCAGACTGGCGAAGAGCGAAAGGGAAGGCGCCTGGAGGGAAATGGCCCGGCAGGTGGCTCATGAGATCAAAAACCCGCTCACGCCAATGAAGCTGAGCATCCAATACCTGCAGCGTGCCATAGATAATGATGCGCCGAACGTAAAACAGTTGTCGCATAATGTGGCGCATACACTGGTAGAACAGATAGAGCATCTGGCGAATATCGCCTCCGACTTCTCCGCTTTCTCCCGCATCGATGAGGCTAACAGCGAAGTGTTGTTGCTGAACGAGGTGCTTCACTCGCTGAAAGACCTGTATCAGAGCCACGAGAACTGTAATATCCATTTTACACCGCCTGGCCGGGCCTATTATGTTTTTGCCGATAAAACACAAATGAACCGCCTGTTCACCAACCTGTTACAGAATGCCGTACAGGCATTGCCGGAGGGTAGGGTAGGCCACGTTATTATCGCCATGGAGCAGGCGGAAGATGGCTGGATAGTGGTGAGCGTAGAAGATAATGGAGAGGGTATCCCGCCGGAGATCCAGCCTAAGATCTTCGTGCCGAATTTCACGACAAAAAACTCTGGTACCGGCCTCGGGCTGGCAATGTGTAAGAACATTGTAGAGCAGGCGAGGGGAGAGATCTGGTTTGAAACCCAGCTAACGGTGGGTACGACCTTCTATGTGAGGCTGCCGCTGGAGAAGGTGTGATATGGCGAAATAATCCGCGCCAAATAATTTGTGACAATACAGCTCCGTCAGGAGCTGTTTGTTTTTAGCATGGTTCAGCCGGTTGTAACATGTGCATAGTCGGAACGTCGTGTTTGGGCGGGACATATGCATCAACGTTTGTAATGTGGTGTTTGAATGGTTATCATGTTTGCAACGTAATGCCGGATGCTGGACAAAATCGTTACATTTTGTTCCCCGGGTTGAAACCCGGGCTACAAACAATGCGACCCCTAATGGGGTCGACCGGCGTTGGATGTATGACATTATGCGATGACCATATGTTGGATGTTTTGGGGGTTTGTTTATACGTGCAAAAATGTATCCGGTATAAGACATCCTGGATAATATCCACATCGATCAACCTACGTCGATCGACCCCGTTAGGGGTCGTCTTGTTTGTAACCCCGGGTTTTTAACCCGGGGCATAAAAAAAATACCGTCCCGAATGAACGAGACGGTATCAATACCTTTCATTTCCTATAGGATGTAAACTATTTCACAAAGCTTTCGCGGATCTTATCCAGCAGCTTTGTTTCGATCATCTGTTGGGCCAGCGCGATCATGTTTTTAAAGGCGACGCCTTTTGCAATACCATGACCGATGATCACCGGTTGTGAAACGCCCAGTACGGGAGTACCACCATAGGTCTCGTGATCGAATTTGTGCATGTATTCATCGTTGATATTGCGTCTTACTGCGATATCATGGATAGATTCAGCCAATTTCAACACGATGTTACCGGTAAATCCTTCGCACACGATCACATCTGCTTTGTTAGTGAAAACATCTCTTCCTTCCACGTTACCGATGAAGTTAAGCAGCGGATTGTCTTTGAGTAACGGATAAGTTGCCTGTGCCAGGAGGTTACCTTTACCTTCTTCTTCACCAATGTTCAACAGTCCTACTTTAGGATTGTCGTTCTTCAGTATGTGTTGGGAGTAAAGGGAGCCGAGGATGGCAAATTGCAACAGGTTTTCCGGTTTACAGTCCGCATTGATACCAACATCCAGTAAGAGCCCGTAAGACCCATCTTCCCGGGGAACGGGAGTGGATATGGTCGGCCGTTGTATTCCGTCTATTGCTTTGATGGAGTAGAATGTACCCACCATCATCGCGCCGGTGTTACCGGCACTGATAAACGCATCAACTTTACCACTTTGTAACAAATGGAAGCCGATACCAATAGAGGAGTGCGGTTTCTCCTTCAGGGCTCTGGTAGGATGTTCATTCATCCCGATTACCTGGGATGAATGAACAACTGAATATTTTGACTGGTCTAACTGCGCATCTGACAACAAAGGCTTTAGAGCTTCTTCATCACCAATCAGCACCAGATGTGCATCTGTAGCAACAGTGTCTAAAAATAATTTTACTCCTTTTACTGCTTCGAGAGGGGCGAAGTCGCCACCCATCATATCAAGCCCGATTCTCATGAACGTTTAGGTTTGTCTGTTTGGTCGGGGTAAAAATAGTAAAATTATTTAGTGCTGCTTTGTTTTTCCAATACTACTTTTCCTCTGTAGTACAGTTTGTTTTCTACCCAGTGAGCACGATGTCTCAGGTGCACTTCACCAGTTGCGCTATCTGTGCTTAAAGTATCCGCAAAGGCCTTGTAATGCGTCCTTCTCTTAGCTGATCTTTGCTGAGAATGTCTGCGTTTCGGATTTGGCATCGTATTTAAGTTTTAATTGTCCTTGTTTAGTGTTTAATAAGTAATATCAGTCGCCGCCTTTGTCTCCGGATACTCAGTTCTGACGGAATTGGTCCAGATCTTTCCAGATCGGGTTGTCTTTATCGTCAGCCTGCCGGTTCATTTGGTCAAGCATGTCCAGTACCTTTGGATCACAGCCACTCTTGCCCGTACTGTCATCAGGGTGAATACGTTGCATCGGGATACTGAGATTAATGAACTCATAGATCCATTCCGCAACATTCAGATGAGATTCCGTTTTAGATATGTACGCCACATCCGGATCCTCATCCTCCTTCAACTCGTCCGGATTCTCCACCATTTTCACAACCTGGTCAAAATCATCCCAAAGCTGTAACTCAAATGGCTGTCCGCAACGGTCGCAATTGACTGTCACCTTTCCGCCAATCTCGAATTTTAACAGGAAAAAATTACTCTTCTTGTCTAACAGCAACTTCACAGTCGCGTTACAATCACTGAAATCCTGCGGTCCGTAGTTTTCAAAGAAACTATCCGTAATTTGGTACTCAAATGTATGCTCTCCGGGCTTCAATCCCACAAAGGCAATATCAAATTGACGGAGTGCTTTCATAATAAAATCCTCACTTTTAGAGGGATGCAAAGGTAACCAAATATTTGCAATTGCAAAAATTTCCTAATTTTGTTGATTCCCAACATAATATTTATATATTGTATACAGTATAAATTTATGTATAGGAGCGCCAACTCCCAACCAGGACTAAACAGAATGGCAAAAACCCGGATCAAAGGTACGAGAAAACATCCCACAGGCCGTAGTTTATCTACGGACAGCCCTGCTATATTTTCACTTCCCATCAGTGTATTTCTGCAAAACAGCAATGCGGGAGTGCTGGTTACCAATGAAGTACACCGTGTTATATGGATTAACCGGGTATTCGAAGAAAATGCAGGGACCGACGCGTCCCACATCGCCGGTATGTCCTTCTCGGCCGTCATTAAATACTTTAGCCGCCTCGTACAGCGTGCCGACGCTTTTGAGGAAAAAATGAAGGAACTCCGCCAGAAAAAGAAACCTTATTTCGGCTGGGAACTAATACTCAATGACGGCCGTATATATGAAGTAAGCTATAATCCCCTGATAGAGAAGCGCCGCTTTGTCGGCAGCATCTGGCAGATAGTGGACGTATCCAGGCATAAAATGCCCCGTTCAGAAATGGACCTGGCCCGCCGGCAAGCCGAAGAGGCCAGGGGCGCCCAGAAGGAATTCCTGGCCAATATGAGCCACGAGATCCGGACCCCGTTGAACGTAGTGGTCGGCATGACCCATCTCCTGGAAGAAACCAATCTGGACGCCAAACAGCGGGACTATATCAACATCCTGAAACATTCATCAGGTATCCTCATGGGACTCATTTCTGATATACTCGACCTTTCTAAAATAGAAGCAGGAGAGCTGCAGGTGAACCAGCGGGAATTTAACCTGACCGAACTAATCCAGTCCCTGCGGCATACTTTTGAACTGAAAATGGGCCGTCGCCCCGTTAAGATCTCTGCACACATTGACCCACAGTTGCAGAACCGGCTGGTAGGCGATGATATGCTGCTGAACCAAATACTTATGAACTTGTTAGGTAATGCAGAGAAGTTTACCAGGGAAGGTGAAATAGCCATTAACGTAAAGCTCGAATCCTGGCAGGAAGATAAACGTTGGGTGCGCTTTCAGGTATGCGATACCGGTATTGGTATCGAGAAAGATAAACTGGAACTCATTTTCCAAAACTATAAACAGGCAGAACAGGAGATCAGGGAAATATATGGCGGTACAGGATTAGGTTTGGCCATATCCAAACAATTAGTTGAATTACAGGGCGGAAGCATACTCGTGGAAGAATCTCACGGCTTCAGCACCTGCTTTTCATTTAATCTGCCCTTTATTGATACCCGCAAACCCTCAGTAACAAATATAAGGTCTGGAAATATGAGCAGGCAACCCAACTTCTCGACAGCGAAGGTTCTGGTCATTGAGGACAATCCTATGAACCTCAGGTATATCATCAGTTTGCTGGAGAAATATAACATACAGCATCAGCTGGCCACAAATGGGCCGGACGCGCTGTATTTTCTTGATTCAAGACTATATGACCTGATTTTACTCGATATTCGTATTCCCGGTCTCAATGGCCTGGAACTTGCCGAAAAGATCAGGCAGGACGAAAGCAAACCAAATGTAGCTACACCACTGGTAGCTACTACTGCCCTGGCAATGGAAAGCACTTTTACGCAGGCAAGACAGGCAGGCATCACTGATATTTTAACAAAACCTTATACGCCAGATCAATTATTACAGGTATTAAACAAGTACCTGAATGATGATGAAACAGAACTAATAATGGAAGAACCAATTAACTTTTCCGGATTTGAATTCCATAGCGAGCTCGATGTGAAGTACCTGAATGCTCTATACGAGAACAATATCTCCTATGCCTCTGACCTTTTTGAGATCTTTCTGAAAACGATCCGGGAAGAAGTAGTTAAACTGAGAAAACTGGTGGAAGACCGTGACTGGGAACAACTCAAATTCCAGGTGCATAAGCTGAAACCGAATTTCGCTATGGTAGGCCTTACCTGGATCACCGCCAAAATGCAACAACTGGAAAATACGCTCAATAACAACGCGCATACCCCTCCGGAAGAAGTGGATGAAGTCTTTGCAGGCATCTCCCGGGATCTGGACAAATTCTATCCGATCATTGCACAGGAGTTTGAAAGAATGAAAGAACTGTTGTAAACAGATGCTAAAACGTATCCAGCACTTCCTTCACACTATTATAATAACTGCCGCCAAATAATAGTAAATGTACCATCAGCGGATATAGCTGACATACACTGATACGCTGCTGCCAATCATGCGCCAGCGGGAACATACTTTGATAGGTATAATAAAAACGGGTGTCAAATCCTCCGAAAAGCCTGGCCATGGCCAAGTCCATTTCACGGTTGCCATAATAGACAGCAGGGTCGTACACACAGGCCCTGCCATCACGCCCTACCATAAAGTTGCCCGACCACAGGTCGCCATGCAGCAACGCCGGTGGTTCCTCGGGAAATATTGACGGTAACTTGCGCCACAAGGTTTCCATCTGTGTTACCATGTGTTTATCTATGACCTGACGGTCGTAGGCTACCTTTGTCAGCGGCTGTAAACGGTTGAAAGCATAAAAAACAGACCAGCTGCTGTAAGGTGTATTATATTGTTTGATCGTTCCGATATAGTTCGCCTGTGGCAATCCGAAATGAGACTGCGTGTGCCGGTGCATGCGGGACAGACCTGCTGCAAAATTCTCCCAGAAATCAGGATTAGCCCCTCCCTTCTCTATAAATTCTGTGACCAGGAAAACCTTTCCTCCCGAACGGCCCGTGGCCAATGGGCGCGGTACGGCCAGCGTATGTGTAGCAGAGATCGCGTCAAGGCCCATAAACTCCCTTTCAAACATATCCGGATAACTGCGTGCATCGTTCATTTTCAGGAACAGCAAACCATTATCTGTATTCAACTTAAAAGTTTCATTTATATCTCCACCAGGTAGCTTTTCTGCGTAATTAATATGTATTTTCAATCCCGACTGACAGGAAAGTGCAGATGTCAGCTCACCCATTAATATTTCATCGGTCATTTCTTTAGCAGGTTGATATGGATTTTAAAATAAAGATACAGGGAATTGGAGTACGTATACTGATAACCGTTGTGTGCATTTGCCTGCTGCAAGGGCTGTTTGCATTCAGCGAAAGGTTTTCTGGTTTTTACTTTCATAGGTTATACAGTTCAATCAGTTTATTCCTCCGGCAGGTACTGGGGAAAGTACCTTTCAGTTTAGGCGACGTAATATATGCCGCCTGGATTATAACTCTTATTGTTTATTTGTTAAAGATATGTTATAAAATCTTTAAAAAGCAATGGGGTAGACTGGGAGTCCAGTTATTACTGGGGGTTCAGTCGTTATTGACTGTATATCTTATATTTATGTTATTCTGGGGATACAATTATGACCGTAATTCTCTGGAAAAAGACCTCCGCCTCGACGTCCAGGAGTATAATACAGATCAGTTATACCAACTGGCAGATACACTGCTGCAACAGGTCAATAATTATAAAATTGCCCTGGGCGACAGTATCCATGCCACCCATACGGGCCCTGACAGCGCCGCCATGTTCGGACAGGCCGTTAAGGCCTATCAGCTGGCCGGCCGTCAATGGCCTAGCCTACAGTATAACAATACCTGTATCAAATCCTCCCTTTACGACCAATTGCTAAACTATATGGGCGTAGGCGGCTATCTGAACCCCTTTACGGGGGAAGCCCAGGTGAACGTATCTACCCCCGGATTCCTGCATCCGTTCACAATTTGCCATGAAATCGCCCACCAACTGGGGTACGCTCCTGAAGAAGAAGCCAATTTTGTGGGGTATCTTGTGGCCAATAATTCTCCTGATGTCCGCTTTCGTTATGCAGCTAACTTTGAAATGTTTATGTATAGCGTACGGCAGCTCAGAAGACAGGATACCACACTGGCGGGACAACTATGGCGCAGGGCCGTTCCGGGTATCAGGGCCGATATGAAACAGATCAGGGACTTTTATGACCGCTATCGCAGTCCGGTTGATGACTATACAGCAATAATCTATGATCAGTATCTCAAGGCTAATAACCAGGAAAAAGGCATCCACAGCTATAGTGAAGTTGTTGGTTGGCTAATCGCTTATTTCAAGATCAGGTAATATGAATACAGAACAACAAAGACTACAACAGACAGGATGGAAAAAATGGGGATCTTATGTGAGTGACAGGCAATGGGGCACTGTTAGGGAGGACTATAGCGCTGATGGAAGCGCCTGGAACTATACCACCCACGATATGGCCCGAAGCAGGGCCTGGAGATGGGGAGAAGATGGCATTGCCGGTATTTCCGACGATAAACAGCTACTGTGTTTTTCCCTCGGATTGTGGAACGGGAAAGATCCTATCATGAAAGAGCGCTTCTTCGGCCTCACCAATGAACAAGGTAATCACGGAGAAGACGTAAAGGAGCTTTACTACTACCTCGACGCCACCCCCACGCATTCCTACATGAAGATGCTTTATAAATACCCGCAGCAGGCCTATCCCTATCAGTGGCTGATAGACGAGAATGCCCGCAGGGGAAAGCATGAAGGGGAGTTCGAAATAATAGACACCGGTATCTTTAATGACGATAAATACTTTGACGTATTCGTCGAATATGCCAAAGCCGGCACTGACGATATCCTCGTGAAGATCACCGTGCATAACCGGGGCGATGAAGCGGCAGAGATCCACCTGGCGCCTACCGTCTGGTTCCGCAATACCTGGTCATGGGGACGGCATGATTATAAACCCGCCCTATGGGCCGATGACGATCATTCCATTCGCCTCGACCACGAAAAGATAGCCGTGCGATATCTGTATAAGGAAGAAGATAAGGAGGGTGAACTGTTATTCTGTGAGAACGAGACCAACTATCAGCATTTATATAATATAAACGGCAGTACGCCTTATCCCAAAGATGGCATCCACGACCATATTGCCTATGGTAGTGGTACCGTCAATCCGGAAAGAAAAGGTACCAAAGCTGCCGTACATTATAAATTGTCCGTACCTGCAAAAGGATCGGTTTCGGTGCGCCTGCGTTTGTCTGACAAACACCTGTATGATGCCTTCGAAGACTTCGATGAGTCTTTCGGGCAACGACTGTCAGAAGCGAATGACTTCTATGAAGAGCTGCAGGCCAGCATCAAAGATGAAGACGAAAAAATGGTGCAGCGCCAGGCGCTGAGTGGCATGTTATGGAATAAACAGTTCTATTCCTATAAAGTGCAGCAATGGCTGGATGGCGATCCTGCAATGCCGCCGCCTCCTGCCGAAAGACAATACGGACGTAATAAGAACTGGAAACAGCTGAACAACGAAGATATCATCTCCGTACCCGATAAATGGGAGTTCCCCTGGTACGCTGCCTGGGACCTGGCATTTCACTGTGTGACACTCGCCATGATAGACCCCGACTTCGCCAAACAGCAGCTACTCATGCTGACGGAAGAGTGGTATATGAACCCTTCCGGGGAGTTTCCAGCCTATGAATGGGCCTTCGGCGATGTGAATCCACCAGTACATGCAGGCGCCACTTACAGGGTCTTCAAACAGGACGCAGCTATTAAGGGACGTAAAGATTATGAGTTCCTGGAGGCGGTGTTCCATAAACTGATGATCAACTTCACCTGGTGGGTGAACCGTAAAGACAGCTTTGGCAGTAACATCTTTGAAGGTGGTTTCCTGGGGCTGGATAATGTTGGGGCTTTTGACCGCAGTATGCCACTGCCCAGTGGTATAAGGCAGGAACAGGCAGATGCTACCAGCTGGATGGCTATCTATGCGTTGAATATGTTGCATATTGCCCTGGAACTGGCCGGTTATAATAAAGTCTATACCGGTATGGCCATCAAGTTCTTTGAGCATTTCATGTATATCGCCGGTGCTATGGCCAGCATGGGAGACGTGAAGAACGGCTTGTGGGATGACAAAGACCAGTTCTACTATGACCAGATCCGGATGCCCGATAACAGGGTGGAAAGGCTGCGCCTGCGTAGTATGGTAGGGCTGATCCCTTTATTCGCCGTGGAAGTTATCTCTACAGAAACGCTGAAAAACAACCCGGCTTTCGAAAAAAGAATGACCTGGTTCCTCAAGCACCGGCCCGACCTGGCACAATTGGTGTCCCGCTGGTATGAGGAAGGAGAGGGGAATAAACACCTGCTTAGCCTGTTGCGTGGCCACCGTATGAAACGGCTGCTTGCCCGTATGCTGGACGAGACGGAATTCCTGGGGCCATTTGGCGTACGTTCTCTTTCCAAACAATATGAAAAAGAACCTTTCGTCTTCTGTAAGGACGGTGTGGAACTGGAGGTTAAATATCTGCCGGGCGAAAGTGACAGTTACACCTATGGTGGTAACTCTAACTGGCGGGGTCCTGTCTGGATGCAGATGAATTTCCTGATGATAGAAAGCTTAAGGAAGTTCCATTATTTCTATTCAGATGATTTCAAAGTGGAATATCCCAGCCGCAGTGGTAAATTCCTCACGCTGAAAGATGTGGGTACAGAACTTGCCGGCCGCCTGTTGAAGGTCTTCCTGAAAGACGAAAACGGTAAAAGGGCGGTGTTTGGCCACAGTGAAAAGATGCAGAATGACCCGCATTTCAGGGATAATGTTCTCTTTTTTGAATATTTCCATGGAGAGACAGGGCAGGGGCTGGGCGCCTCTCACCAAACCGGCTGGACCGGCCTGGTGGCTAATCTGATCAAAATGAAGAATAATCCCTGATAGAGAGAACAAGCAGAGAAGACGAGGTGGACATGATCATCGTTTCAAGTCCACCTTGTCTTCTCTGCTTCTTCGTTTAAACTTTGATTGAGCTCAGTCAGGAACTACATATCATACGTTTTTTTAAAAAGCCGCCCTTGCGTAGCAAGGGCGGCTTTTTTTTATGTTATTGTATGGTTCAACTCCGCTTCAGCAGTACATCAGCTATCCTTATCCTCCCTTTATCTTCCCTTCTGAAGGGAGGATAAAGGGAGGATAAGGATAGCTGATGTACTGCTGAAGCGGAGTTGAGACGATTAATAACCCCGGATGTTGTTAGTTCAACAACAGTACATTAACACTGCGCTGTAATATATTAAAGGCAATTTCCGCCATCAGGTTCTCTTTATCGAGCGTTGGGTTCACTTCTGTGATCTCAAAACAGCAGATCTTACGGTGCTGCATGAATTTGGAGATCAGATCTTCTACCTCGCGTTCCCTTAACCCATTGGTAACCGGGGTGCCTGTACCTTTGGAAATGGAAGCATCCAGGCTGTCCACATCAAACGATACATAAATGTATTCACAGTCGCTCAGGTAACGGAATACGGACCGTGCTATCTGTTCCGGCCCTTTACGGCGTACCTCATTGGTGGAAATGACCTTCATGCCATATGACTTGATCAGGTGTTCTTCCTCCTTTTCATAATCCCGCAGGGAAATGAATACGATATCTTCCGGTAAGATCTTCGGTGAGATGTTCCCGATATTTTTTAGCGCCTCCCAGGTTTTGATGGTATTATCATCCAGGTCATGCACTTTGCATTCCAGGTTATCTTCTGCAATCGATATAGCTACGGGCATACCGTGCATATTGCCGGAAGGAGTGGTATACGGTGTGTGAAGGTCAGCATGTGCGTCGATCCAGATGGCGCCCAGTTTAGCTTTGGGATGGGCCATCTTTAAACCTGCGATCGTTGCTCCTGCGGTACTGTGGTCGCCGGAGAGTATTACCGGGAACCAGTTTGTTTTAACGGTCTCACAAACACTTTTGCTGATCCTTTCGTATAGGGTCAGGGTCCCTTTAATTCGTTTGGCATAGGGTGATTCTATAGGTTCGAAAAGGAGCTTGTTTTCGGTTTCTATGGCCTCAGTAGGGAAGTGCACAAAAAAATTGCTCATAAAGTCCAGAGCAGCTATTTTAATCGCTTCTACGCCTAGGCTGGCGCCACGGGTGCCGGCCCCAATTTCTGACTTAACCTCAATGATCTTGATATTCTTCATAAAAGAAAGTTATCCTGCTACAAGCTACACGATTTTAACAGAATGGTTTTCATACCGTACTATCGAGGCGTATATCCACTTGCCGTAAACGATAAAACAATTGCAATAAGGACGCTGTATCTTCAAATAATCTTTAATGTTTTGATAGGAATGATGGATAAGAATGAATTTTAGAGGACGTATTTTTTTAGATGGGTATTAAAAAATAGCTTTGGTTACAGTTATTGAACAAACACCCGAAAAAAAAGATTCCATGGATTTCCAACTCACTGAAGAACACCTCATGATACAGAAGGCGGCACGCGATTTTGCCGTAAACGAATTATTACCCGGCGTTATTGAACGTGACGAAAAGCAGCAGTACCCCGCAGAGCAGATCAAAAAACTAGGAGAACTGGGCTTTCTCGGTATGATGGTGGACCCGAAATATGGTGGCGCCGGACTCGATACCGTATCCTACGTGCTGGCCATGGAAGAGATCTCCAAAATAGATGCTTCCACTTCGGTGTGTATGAGTGTGAATAACTCCCTGGTTTGCTGGGGTCTTGAAACTTACGGTACAGAAGAACAAAAACAGAAATACCTGGTGCCGCTGGCCAAAGGAGAGATCACAGGCGCATTCCTGCTAAGTGAGCCGGAAGCCGGTTCTGATGCTACTTCCCAGCGTACCAAAGCAGAAGATAAAGGAGACCATTACCTGGTGAATGGTACCAAAAACTGGATCACAAATGGTAACAGCGCCAGCGTGTATCTTTTGATCGCGCAGACCTACCCTGAAAAAGGCAGTAAAGGTATCAATGCGCTGATCGTTGAAAAGAACTCACCCGGCATTACAGTGGGAGCGAAAGAGAATAAGATGGGCATCCGCGGTAGCGATACACATAGCATCATGTTCCAGGACGTAAAAGTACCTAAAGAGAACAGGATAGGAGAGGACGGTTTTGGATTTAAATTCGCCATGAAAACATTAGGCGGAGGACGTATAGGCATCGCCTCACAGGCATTGGGTATAGCCAGCGGCGCATACGAGCTGGCCGTTAAATATGCCAAAGAAAGAAAAGCTTTCGGTAAAGAAATAAGTCAACACCAGGCCATCCAGTTCAAACTGGCAGACATGGCCACCCGTATAGAAGCATCCCGTTTATTATGCCTTAAAGCAGCCAGGGAAAAAGATATGCACGTGGACTATACACTTAGCGGTTCAATGGCGAAGGTATTTGCTTCCGAAACTGCAATGTGGGTTACCACAGAAGCCGTACAGGTACACGGTGGTTACGGATACGTAAAAGAATACCATGTTGAACGCCTGATGCGCGATGCGAAAATCACACAGATCTATGAAGGGACAAGTGAAGTGCAGCGTATCGTGATAGGGCGTGCGATATTGGGGTAAGATATAATGTGAGATCATTTCGTTGAAGTCAACAAAATGATCGAAATAAGGAAAGGGATTAACGACCATGTTGCCAGTATCGGGGAAATGGTCGTTAATCATTTATACAGCCTACCGCTACCATTGCGCTGCTACGGATTAATCCCTACTTTTGCAGCATGTCAGTCAATTTACCTGCTTATCAGAAGATAATCGAACAGCTGAAACCGTATAACGCCAACCTGGTTGCTGTTTCTAAAATTAAACCACCGGCAGATATACAGGCCTTGTACAATGCCGGGCAACGCATTTTCGGAGAGAACTACGTACAGGAACTGCAGGAAAAACAACCAATCCTTCCCGCAGATATCGCATGGCATTTCATTGGGCATCTTCAGTCCAATAAAGTAAAATATATCGCTCCTTTTGTTACTATGGTCCACGCGGTAGACAGCTTCAAACTATTGGAAGAGATCAACAAACAGGCAGCTAAAAATAACCGCACTATTCATTGCCTCTTACAGGTACACATCGCTGTAGAAGAAACCAAATTCGGCCTGAGTGAAGAAGAGTTGGAACAACTGCTGGAAACATATAAGCAACAGGAATCCCGCTTTACTAACATCCGTCTTGCCGGTTTGATGGGTATGGCTTCCAATACTGAAAATATGGAGCAGGTCAGGAATGAATTCCGTCAGCTGAACGAGCTAAGACAACGTTTTAAATCCCGTTTCTTTCCTGATCAGGATGCATTTACAGAACTGTCGACCGGTATGAGTGGAGACTATACCATCGCACTGGAGGAAGGCAGTACAATGGTACGCATAGGCAGTATGCTGTTCGGCGCCAGATATTAGGCCATTACAGTCATATCACCGGATTTGGTGATTTTTTAATAGGTGAAGGAAGAGCAATTTTGTGCATAATCATCTTTATGAAAAAGCTTCTTTACTTCACCATTCTGTGCTGTATCTGCTCAATGATATTTGCTTTCCGCCTCAAAACATGTTCCCGCCATAACACTGTTCGGATAGTATAGCATCCCATTTTTGGGGATGCAGATCACCACCTTTGGCTATTTTCAAACAGGCGAAGGAGTAGGAGTTTTGTTATAGTTATTTGACTATGAAAAAAGCCCTCTTCTTCGCCATTTGTTTTTGTGTCTGCTTTATAGTGGCCGCCTTCACCATGCGCCGGAGCAGTAACATTAAACCGTCAGCAAAACATGAACGACCGGTGATCCAAACCGGCATATCACGTTTTTATACCCTATATGCCACGCATATGAAAGCAGGTGACGCTATGATGAATGGCGACTATGTTACTGCCAATGACGCCAGCGCCCGTCTCAGGGACGGACTTACGCCGGGTAACCTGGCAATGCCTGGTGCAGACGGTAACATGTGGCAGTACATATACCAAACGCAGTTATTAACCCTGGTACGTTTTGGAAAATGGGAAGAGATTTTAAGAGATAGCCCCGTAGATACCCTGGTGTATGCAGCCCTGTTATCCCACTTCGCAAGGGGCATGGCCCTGGCCCGTTTAAATAATACTGACGCTGCTGATGATGAGCTGGAATGGCTGGAAGCAGCGCTGATGGACTTCACGCTGAAGACCTCTTCAGATCTGTTGGAAGCAGTGTATTGTCCCGGAACTATCGCCCGCGATATCCTCACTGGCATGATAGCAGTAGCGAAAAAAGACTATCGTGCCGCCATCTCAGCATTAGAACAAGCCGTTATAACCGAAGATGAGTTGCCACAGGGCAAGATCCGTTACTGGATATTGCCGGCCAGGCACTACCTAGGAGATGTTTACCTACAGATGAAAGAATATCAAAAGGCAATCAGTGTTTTCAATGCAGACTTGCAGATCAATTCAGGGAATATCTGGGCATTACAAGGTCTCGTTCTGGCCTATGCGGCTATCAATGATGCAACTGGAATAAAAAATACAAGAGAAAAGATGGCAAACAATTATTCTGGTAGAAGAATTGAAAGGCCGGTATTCTGAGACACATGCCGGCGGGCAGCTGTTCTGCGGAATGGCTGCCCTTTTTTATCACCTTCCCATATTCTTTAACTTATCGGGATCAAGTACTGTCGAGATACGCTGAATCTTGTTATCATCCGGCGAGATCGAAAATACCTGGCAACCGTATAGTTTAGTGCCCAGGAAGAATAACAACGCCGGCTCATGATTGATCATTATAAACTCAAAAGTGAATTCCCGCTGAAACTTATCGAATACATATACCAACAACTGGGACACATCATGTACACCAGTACAGAACTTCTTCGCCACATTGACCTTTGTGCCACCGTCTGCATGAAACACAATATCCTGCGAAAGCAGATTCTCCAGTCTTTGAATGTCACCCTTACGCATGGCATGCAGGTATTGGTCCAGGATAGCAGCCGAAACGGTTTTATTGCTCAGTGGCGCTCCCTGTTTGCGCTGATCTAGTTTACCCTTTGCGCGGCTGAGCAGTTTACGCGATTGTTCTACCGTACCGGAAAGGACTTCGGCTATCTCTTCATGAGAATAACCGAAGCCTTCTTTCAGTATAAATACAGCCCTTTCTTTAGGGTTGAGTGCTTCCATCAGAATAAGCATTGTATAAGAACCGATGTCCCGCAGGTGAAGCGCTTTATCTGCTTCCTCCGTAGCTACAGGTTCAGGTAACCAGACATTGTCGTAATTGACTGTTTTACGCTTGTTCTTAGCATTGATCGACTGATTGATAACACTGCGCACCAGGTACGCTTTTTCATTCTCTATTCCTTCCTTTTGAGCGGAAACATAATTGGACAGCACGTCCTGTATCGTATCCTTCGCATCTTCTACGGAACCGAGGATATTATAAGCGTATGGGAATAACGTATGTTGATAATCTTGCAGCATATTCTATTAAGTGATCCGTTGCTAAAATAAGATAGTTTTAAGCATACTGGCCAACCTGGTAATGACCGGGTACTGTCCTGAAGGTTTTGTTGATCCTGTTCCAGGTATTAACAGTCGAAACAGCCAGGGTGAGCGTAGCTATTTCTTCTGTAGTGAAATGTTCCGTCAATGCGTCGTAAATATCATCGTTGATATCCTGCTGATTCGCATTGGTCAGGGCTTCTGTGAAGGCGAGCGCTGCACGTTCCTTTGCATCAAAGTAAGGCGTTTCTCTCCAGGCAGTGACGCCATGCAACCGCTGATGAGTTTCTCCGTGATGGATGGCTTCTTTAAAATGTATATCCAGGCACATGGCGCAACCATTGATCTGGGATGCCCTGTAATACAACAGGTCGAGCAGTTTCTGGTCGATGTCACATTTTTTCAGATAGCCACCGATCTTGTTTAGTCCGGTCATCAGGTCAGCAGGTAGTTCCTGGAAGGAAATTCTTTGTGTCATATTCGTAATTTTTTAAGGTAATTAAATCGCTTACGGTAATATGACAGATCAGGAAATAAAAACGTGACAGGATTTTTAAAAAAAATTATGGCATGCCCAGGAAAGCCAGTATTTTGGCAAGCACCTGCGGGTCCCGTATAATGCGGTAATGCCCTTCTCCCCGGATCTTAAATCCTTCTACTTCGGGATGTTGCAGTAAAAAGTATTCTGACTGTTTCGGCGGAATGATCTCATCATTTTCATCATAGATAAATAACATATGGTCCACTTTAACAGATCTGAACTGCTTATGCATATCCATTGACATCAGATCACTCTTTAAAGTATCCTGCACAATACCGGGTATGACTTCCCTCACCTTATTATTAAGGCCCAGCTGGTCATAAGCATCATCAAAAATAGCAGGCGCCGAGATAGAAGATGCCATGATGATCAGTTTCGGAATGTATACCTTCTCCCTGGCCAGTGTCAGCGTAGCTGCAAGGCCTCCGAACGAGTGGCCGATAATGGCGTAAAGGTCTTTATTGGTATCGAGGAACGCAGTAATAACATGCATCCACTGAATGAGATTGCTGTTCTTACCACTTGTGAACCCGTGCGCCGGCTGATCAAAAGAAATGACCTGGTAATTATGTTCAACAAGCGTTTGTATAAGATGACTGAAATCAAGTGCGCTGCCTCCCCAGCCGTGTAACAAAAGGACCTTCTTATCACCCTCGCCCCAGGTATATGTTTTCACCTTTATCTGCTGTTTGCTGAAGGCATATGCAGTAAGTGGCGTATCGGTCTCTGTTGCTGATTCCCGCAGTGTCAGGTGATGCTGCCGGAAAGATCTTTTTGGAGGCTTGCTGAAAAAATGAAGGAATGTTTTCGCCGCCATCCGTGGAGATATACTACCGATGATCGAAAAGGCTAACTTGTACTTTTTCATGACGTTGCTTTAAACGCCTGATAACTATGATAAAAGTTATGTCGGGCGTAATGCCAAAGGTAAGCGCTATATAGGGATAGTTTGTAATACTGAATAAGTTTTTTACTTTAGGAATAACTTTAATCGGAAGCAAGGAAAGAATGGTACAATTAAATCTGGTAGTGATAAAAACCAACAAACAGGAAGAACAGGTCAGATTTTACAGCACTTTAGGAATAACATTCAGCCATCATCGCCATGGAAATGGTCCATACCACTACGCAGGTGAACTGGACGGCTTGATCTTCGAAATATATCCCTTATCTAAAGATGCAACAGGACCTGATACTACCACGCGTCTCGGCTTTACCATTGAAAGCCTGAATGATACGCTGAAAGATCTTGTGGAAATAGGAGTGGAAACAGTACAGGCGCCCGCCAGCACGGAGTGGGGTTATGTAGCTGTAGTAAAAGATGCGGATGGCCGCAGGATCGAACTGGTAGAAAAATTGATAAAATGAGGTGACAGAAAGTGGATTCTTTTACTATCTTTGCTTTACTCTACTAATATTGTAGGATATATAGAAAACAGATCAGATAGACGTAAACAGCAATATGAACAAGCTTTGGTTTTTGTTATGCCTCCCGGCATTTATCTTTGGAACACAACTGGAAAAATGGGACCTGGAACCCGGCGTATGGCAGGCCAGCCTGCACAGGAAAGATGGCGCAGACATTGTTTTTAACTTCGAAGTAAAAGACAGCGCCCGTCAGAAACTTGTATACGTAATAAATGCAAACGACCGTTTGCTGGTAGACGACGTAAAGATCCAGGGCGATTCTATTTTCATCAAAATGCCTTTCTTCGACTCTGAGTTCAGGGCTGCCTTTGGAAAAGCAGGCCGTATCCAGGGTAATTGGATCCGTCACCTGGCAGACAGGGACGTAAGTATTCCTTTTACAGCCGCACATAATGTAAAACACCGCTTCGTACAACACGAGCCTGCGAAAGGAGATGTTACAGGCCGCTGGTCCACCTGGTTCACCACGCCCGGTAAAAATGATTCTTCTTATGCAGTTGGTGAATTCAAACAGCAGGGAAATATTGTGCACGGCACATTCCTGACGCCTACCGGCGACTACCGTTTCCTTGAAGGTATTGTGGATGGTGATACACTGAAACTCTCCACCTTTGATGGTTCTCATGCGTACTATTTCACCGCCCTGGTAAAGAACAATGCGCTGGAAAACGGGACCTTCTATGCCGGTATAGGTGATGGTAAGGAAAATTGGACTGCTGTTAAAGACGATAAAGCAGCGCTGCCCGATGAGAAAGCACTTGCTTCCGCTAAACCGGGTAATAGCAAGCTTGATTTTACATTCCCCGATATCAACGGAAAGAAAGTAAGTATTAAGGATAAACGTTTCGAGAACAAAGTAGTGGTGATCACTATCATGGGTTCATGGTGTCCTAACTGTATGGACGAAACAGGGTTCCTGTCAGAATGGTACAAAGCAAATAAGGCACGTGGGGTAGAAGTGATAGGACTTGCTTACGAGCGTACAACCGACTTCGCAAAGTCACAAAAGGCGCTGCAGGGCTTCCTGAAACGCTTTGATGTGAACTATCCGGTACTCATCACAGGTGTGACTACAAGCGATCCGGAAAGGACAGAAAAAACTTTACCGCAAATAACTAAGATTAAAGGTTTCCCAACCACTATCTTTGTAGATAAGAAAGGAAATGTAAGGGAAGTACATACCGGATTTTCTGGTCCTGGTACAGGCGAACATTATGAAACGTTCAAGAAAGAATTTAATGGCCTGATAGATGATCTGCTAGCTGAAAAATAGTACATACTAACTAACCCAAATAAATAAAGTGGCGGTAGCTGATATAGCTGAACCGCCACTTTCTTTTTTTGCTGGTCATCCGTTATATATATTTTTAAACCGCTTCTTTTTTAAAATTCTGATAAGTCTCAATAGCCTCATCTACTAACGTGAGGATCCTTTCTTTTACATCATCTTTCATACCGGTAACCTCGTTTTCGATAATAGATCTTAACTCAGTTAATCCGTCGGCGCCTTTGCTCAATATGCGCTTAACGCGGTGAGCCGACTTTTTGATCTTTTTGCGCGTTTCCTCACCGCTGTCTGGAGCGGTCAGGATACCAATGGCCAGACCCGCAGCCACACCAATCAATGCACCACATAAAATGTTTCCAGTGCTCATAGTAAAAGAGTTTAAAGGTGTAAAAAAGACTATAAAGAATTTTCAAATATTAGGCCAGTTAAGCCGTGATCTCACCCGTTTCCACATAATGCTTGAAACGCATCACATCTTTCTCCACCATATTATGGAATGCGCTGTTCAGCAGCCATGCCAGCCCCGTACCTACATAACCTGCCGGTGGACGGTAAGCGATCACGACAGATATCTCGGTACCTCCACCAACAGCGTCTTCAAACGTTACCTTACCCGCTGTAGCAATATTGGAACCCGGTGCCGAACGCCAGCCTATAAAAGCGCCAGCCTCGTCTTTGATGATCTCGGCATCCCATTCCAGAGTGCCTATGCCACCGGGGCCTTTAACCACCCAATGGGAATGAAAATCGTCATGTTCCGTGATAGACGCCAGATGCCGCATAAAATGAGGCAGGTTTTCCAACCTTCTCCAGAATTGGTACACTTCTTCCCTGGGCCTGTCAACAATGAACTTTGTCCTGACCTTAATGGTCCGGCTATGTTTTTCTCCCATTCTTCTTCCGGCATAGGCAGAAACAGGACAGTTCCCTGATATTCCCCGATACAGCAGATAACCACCGGCTACCAGTCTGAATAAGCTTGTTATGGGATGTCTTGTAACATTGTTGATCGCGGAATTCGTAAGCAGCGCGCCGCCAATGATCGATGCAATACGGCCCTGTTTGCTCACATTCAGGACATTCGACTGCTCGTACAACATAGTTGCGCGGGGCTCCCCGTGTCCGTTTAAACTATTATATGTACTCATAAACAATGGGTTTTGAAATAGATAAGCTAAAATCTTGCTCGAATCATAATATGTTAATAATCAATTGTTAAGGATATTTAGCCATTGTGGAATTGCGTATAAAATTGCACATCGGGTATACACCATTATTTCCTTAAATCCCCGTGGACCACACACATTATCAACATCATATGATGGAAACCACGCCAATCGACCCCGTTACGGGCGCATTGTATCCTACGTCGATCGACCCCGTTAGGGGTCGTCTTGTTTGTAGCCCCGGGTTTCAACCCGGGGAAAACCGCGAAATGTGATACCCCGGGCAAAACCGGCCGAATAGCCATACAATATGGCCCCACATTCCCGGATCATCACTACCAGATACCCGTATCGTTCCCAATACGCCAGGGGATTAATACAACCCCGTTCAATCCAATACCCCCGATTTATCTCCCCGGGACTACGGCGTATGCCCCTAATTTCCCTTCTCAAACTCCTTCTCCAGTTCCCGGAATATCTCATCTCCCCAATGCGGCTCCAGCTCGTTCTTAGGCTTAAATTCTGCAAACCGCTGCCCGGCTTCTTCCACTATCGGCGCCGCCTTTTTCTTACCGCCTCCGAACAGGGCTGGGGTATGATAGATCACCAGCGCTTTCATCAGATATGCCCTGGGATTGGCGCTATCCGCTGCAATGGCTTTATCTGAATAATTACGGCTATCGGGCCCCAGTGATATCCCCCTGGAGTTATTGGCATTGATACGCGCGGACAACCAATAAGCCATCAGTGTCAGCGTTTCAGTATTGCCAGGTTGCAGGTCAAGCGCTTTCTTCACATAAGGCTCCGCTTTATCGGTAGAGGGTTCCGCCTGTCCTTTAGGAGCCTTGAAGGAAGATTGCGTATACGCCCAGCCGGTATAATATTGCAGCAGCCATTCTTCAGGATGTGCCGTCGCCAGCTGACCGATCTTTTCCGCTCCCTGCTGCCAGACGGTGAAATCAGTGGTCGTATTCAATTGTTCCAGTTCACCTTTAAGCGTATCCTTCCAGTCTGTCTGTCCTTTTACTATTAAGCCGGTTGTCAGTAACACCAGCAGCAGCGTAATAAATGCTCTCATAAATGGTCTTTACGTCTAATGGTCTAAAATATATGCCAACTTCCGGCTGCATAAGAAACAGATAACTCCGTCGCTTTGTTGAGGTTGATGTTATCTGGTGGAAATTGGGAAGAAATAATTACCGTTTAGTCCCTATCTTAAAGCCATAAATTACTGACGTATGAAAAAACTATTCACGTGCGGACTGCTGTTATTGACGCTCACTGGAATGGCCCAGAAGAAAAAAAACGGTGGCTGGATACAGCTGTTTAACGGGAAAGACCTGACCGGTTGGGATATCAAGATCAAAGGACATGATCTGAACGAGAACTATGGCAACACTTTCAGGGTAGAAGACGGACTGCTGAAAGTGCGTTATGATCAGTACACCAACTTTAACGAACAATACGGTCACATCTTTTATAAGAAGAACTTCTCTGCTTACCTTGTCGTGGTAGAATACCGCTTCGTAGGAGAACAGGTGGCAGGTGGCCCGGGATGGGCGTTGCGTAACAGCGGAATAATGCTGCATGGACAGTCTGCCGCCAGTATGGGTAAAGACCAGGACTTCCCGATCTCGCTGGAAGAACAGTTATTGGGCGGTAACGGAACAGATCCTCGCTCTACGGCCAATTTGTGTACACCCGGTACCAACGTCGTGATGAATGGGAAACTGATCACTGAGCATTGCATCTCATCCACTTCAAAAACCTATCATGGTGAACAGTGGGTGCGGGCTGCAGCACTGGTACTGCGCGATTCCGTGATCAAGCATATTGTGTTTAATGATACCGTTATCGTATATAATAAACCGCAGACGGGTGGAGGAAATGTACTGAATGCCGATAGCACGCTCGTACAGGCAGGACGTTTACTGAAAGAAGGATCTATTTCCCTGCAAAGTGAAAGCCACCCGGTGGATTTCAGAAAAGTGGAAATATTCGACCTGGAGCCATATATGAACGATCCGGTGAAACTGGAAGCAATCCTCCGGAAATTACAGAAGCAGGGTAAAACAAAATAAAGCAACAGCTAAGGATCAGGAATTAACGATAGCCGTCGTAGCATCTTTAACTCCTGGTCCTTAATACTTTCTTTTAACTATTTATTGCCACCGTTGGTCGCTGGAACGTAGTGTCTGGAATATGGAAGTCCACAGCGCCATGCGGCGGACGTGGAGGTCTTGGTGGTTTCGGCGGACGAGGAGGCGCATGACCAGGAGCCACACAACTTGCTCCTGCTAACAACAATCCCAACACCACAGGCAAAAATCTGATCTGTTTCATGTCGTTTGTTTTTTAATCCACTGTTATAGAAACAAATTATATGCCGTTACACAGTAGCCTCGCTATTGCTCACTTCCACCGGATCATCCTGCTATAAGACCGCTCATAAAAGTCCCCAAAAAGATCACAGGATCTCCGTAATTTCATATTCTGCAACAAAAATCCGCAGTCACCCTTTTTTCATGTCACAGATACCAGGAACCGGCAAACACTTTGCCGGATTAGATCATTTGCGTGCCTTCGCTATCTCATTTGTCTTCATTTACCATTACCGCATTTTCAAACACCCCACGTGGATAGAGCCCATAGGCAGTTTCGGATGGACAGGCGTAGACCTGTTTTTCGTACTGAGTGGTTACCTGATATCTTCGCAGTTGTTTGCACAGATCAGTAACAATGAACTGCTCTCTTTCAAGGAGTTCTTTCTTAAACGTTTCTTCAGGATCATCCCTGCTTATCTCACAGTACTTGCATTGTATTTCCTGGTGCCCGATTTTCGTGAAAGAGAGGCGCTGCCACCACTCTGGAAGTTCCTCACCTTTACGCAGAATATCGGCCTGCATTTGAAGAATAACGGTACCTTTTCACATGCCTGGTCATTGTGTATAGAAGAGCAGTTTTATTTTCTGCTACCGATCATATTGATCATGCTCGTTCGTTGGAAAGCGTTAAAGGCAGGCCCCTGGCTGATCGGTATCTTATTTGCCGGTGGATTTGCTATCCGTTTATTCAGCTGGTTCGCTATTCTGCAACCTGTTCAGGGAGCAGACGACTATTGGGTAACCTGGTATATGTGGATGTATTATCCGACGTTTACACGCCTTGATGGATTGCTTACCGGTGTTACATTAGCGGCCATCTTCCAGTTCCTGCCCGTTATAAAGCAAAAGATCATGGCATTAGGAAATAAATTACTGCTGATAGGTTCAGCTTTATTAACAGGCGCATGGTTCCTTTGTGAAGATCCGGCTACATTTTACGCATCGATCTTTGGCTTCCCATTGATCGCTATCGGTTATGGTGCAATGGTAGCAGGAGCAGTAAATGAAACAGGGTTCCTGCATAAAAGCAAACTACGTTTCACCGCAACATTGGCAATGCTGTCTTACGGTATCTATCTCTCGCATAAAGGCGTGATACATCTTACGCAACTGTGGGTAGGGAAATTGGGTATAGAAGGGGAAAGTACCACTATGTTTATTATCTGTACCATCACTTGCGTGCTGGCTGCATTCTTACTGAACAAGGCCATCGAAAAGCCTTTCCTGAAACTCAGGGGACGTATCCTCGCAAAGCTATCGTAAATTTCATCTGTTATACATTATCGGGGCCGTTGCTGAATACAGCAACGGCCCCGGTACTATCATTTATTCAGATAAGGACTTTCAAATCCCAGTTTCTTCAATCCCGACTTCACTTCCGGGCAACTCATAAACAATTTCCAAAGCAATCCACTGCGATAGTTTTCCATCATAACGACAGCAGGCCCCTGATCTATTGCCAGGTACCGTTGCGGGTACCAGTTGTTGGTTTCACTGAATGCATCATAAAAACCATATTTACCAAACACTTTATCACGCATATCCTTATACCAATGCACCATCGCCTGTTTGGAATATTCCGGTGTATAAGGCATAGAAGAGATAGCAGCAGTAGGAGAGATGACACCCAGGTCATTATTGTCGCCAGGAGCATGTGCGGCATAACCGTTCACAGAATAACTGGCGGTTAGTCCCCAGCTATCAGGGCCATAGCCCTTGTACTTTTTAGGATTCTCCACACACCACTCCCGATTGATTAACGTATGATTGAGATTGTTCTCCCAATAGTCAGCATATTTATCCTTCAGTCCATGCGGGTCAAGTCCGAGGTAAGAATAATGCGACCAGAAAAGCGGTCCGCCGTATTGTTTTGCAAAGTTGTGTGACAACTTCAAGGTATGCCCGTAAGCTGTAATACTATCTCTGATAGCGCCGCCACGAGCCCATCCCTCATGGTATACTTCTGCCGGAACACCATGGGTAGGCGATGAAGCAGCCAGCACATACATGATCAGGCACTCATTATAGCCTGTTACAGGGAAGTTCATCTCCCATTGATAGTTAGGCGACCAATGCCAGTACAACACATTCTTGCCATTCCTGTACCAGCTCCAGTCAACATCCTTCCATAGTTTGTCGACCCTTGCGGCAAGCGCTTTTTCCAGCTCATTGCCGGTAGCGAAATATTGTCGTACACATAACAGGCCTTGTATCATGAAAGCCGTTTCAACAAGGTCGCCACCATTATCTTTTTGTCCGAATGGTTTTACCTTTCCATTCTCACCATACATCCAGTGCGGCCAGGCGCCATGGAAGCGATCTGCGTTCTCAAGAAAGGCGATGATCTTCGTCATCCGGTCCAGTCCTTCCCGCCGCGTGATATAGCCTCTTTCAATCCCCACGAGGATGGCCATTACACCAAAGCCGCTGCCACCGGAGGTAACAACGTTCATATCATTCTCCGGATAATCACCGTCCACATGGTAACGTTCCCTTGCCATACCACTGGCAGGTTCAGCCCCATCCCAGAAATACTGGAACGTATGCTCTTCAACAATATTAAAAATGGAATCCGTGGATAAAGCGGCGCTGTCAACAGCTGTACTGTCTTTCACCGGCTGACGGGTGGAAGGACCTCCACATGACATCATTGCTGCAGGAACGATTGCTCCAAACAGGCAGAGGAGTAAGTTTCTCATGTATGTAATTTAATGTTTTTGATAATGGCATCTTAAAACACTATTACTTAGGAATCGCTTGCCCGCATAGTTAAATACGACTGTTGCATTTCTTATTAACTGGATGCTTGTCTTTTCCCCCATATGTTTAGATCTTATTGTTACTAATATCGTTCAGAGTAAAGTCAGCGCCACTCCGGTCTTATGAAGACTGACCGTTGGGCAATGGGTTAGTATTATCATTCAAATATAATGAAAAGCGGTTTTGCCACGGATTTGCTGGTGTGACGGAAATACTTACCTTTGCAACCAATTATAAAAAAACGAATAAACGTTGAGTCATGTAATCTCACAGGCATAATATTGTTAACTACGCCACCTGCATCCTGCAGGAATGGCCTGTGAATCCTTTTGTTTAATGAAAATATCCCCGATATGGCTATTTCCGAAAAATATGGCCGTACCTATCATTTTCCGTTCTCGCCCGGTACTACCAGCGATGATCGCATTCAGCATGATTATTGGCAGTGCATTACTGCTATACCCTCACTGATGCATACGGAAAAACTGGACGGTGAAAATAATTGTCTGTCCCGCTATGGTGTGTTTGCACGCTCGCATGTAGCGCCTACCACATCTCCATGGACAGAAAGCCTGCGCCGCTATTGGCAACTGGTGAAGCATGATCTTGGTAACCTGGAAATATTCCTGGAGAACCTGTATGCAGTACATTCAATCGCATACAAAAACCTTGATCATCATTTTTATGTGTTTGCCATAAGAGAACATGACCGTTGGTTGAGTTGGGAAGAGACAAGGTTTTATGCTGCGATGCTCGACCTGCCAACAGTACCGGTTGTCAAACAATTGCAGACGCCATTGGTGAAGGCAGATTTTGAAAATGAGATCCTGGGTATCGTAAAAGGCCCCGGCAGCTTTAGTGCACACGACGCTGCAACGGGAACGCCTGTTACAATGGAAGGGATCGTTACGCGTAATGCAGCCGGATTTCCGGTACATGCATTCGCAGAAAATGTATTTAAGTATGTAAGAAAGGGACACGTAAAAACAGACGTGCATTGGACACGTAATTGGCGCCGTGCTGCCCTGAAAAATGAAGGAGGTAAATATGTGGACAATCACTGAAAATAGATCATGGTCTTACCTGGAGCAAACGTACGACTGGGTACGCGATATGCAGGATGTGCCGCAGGACCCCGTGCATCACGGAGAAGGGAATGTGGCCATCCATACGCAGATGGTACTGGAAGCATTGCAACAGCTGCCTGCATACCAGGAATTATCTGCACAGGATAAGGAGATACTGTGGGCGGCAGCACTCCTGCACGACGTAGAGAAACGAAGTACGACAGTGATAGAGCCCGACGGACATATCACATCAGCAGGCCACGCCAGGAAAGGAGAGGGGACGGCCCGGCAGATCTTATACCGGGAGATCGCAACACCTTTCCATATCAGGGAACAGATCACCAAACTGGTGAAATATCATAGTCTGCCCTTATGGTTACTGGAGAAACGTGATCCGCTGGGTACCATCATTCATACTGCTTTACAGGTGAATACAGCGCACCTGGCCCTGCTTGCACGCGCTGATATGATCGGACGCGTAGCCCCTGATACTGCGGAATTGTTATACCGCATTGACTGCTTTGAAGAATATTGCAAAGAGCATCAATGCTGGGGAACGGCCTGGCCCTTTGAAAATGCACAGGCCCGTATGCACTACCTGCGGAAAGGCGATGCCGCCCCCGGATACGTACCGTATAACGCGCCTGCGGTACAGGTGGTGATCATGAGCGGATTGCCGGGCGCCGGTAAGGATACTTATGTGAAGAAACACTATCCGCAGCCGGAATGGGAAATCATCAACCTTGACAATATCCGCTCGCAGATGAAGATCAGCCCCACCGATAAAAGCGGTACGGGTAAAGTAGTGCAGGCGGCTAAAGAGCTGGCGAGAGTGTACCTTAGAAGTAAACGTTCATTCGTCTGGAATGCCACCAATACTACCCACCAGATGAGAGAACAGCTGATCGCCCTCTGTTTACAGTACGATGCGCATGTCACTGTCGTGTATGTGGAAGTGCCATATAAGGAACTGTTCCGGCAGAATGGCAACAGGGAAGCCATCGTACCATATAACGCCATGCAAAAGCTGATCAATAAACTGGAGATCCCCGATCTCACAGAAGCGCATGAGGTCATTTATCATGTACGCTGAAAAATAAAGGACGCCGGTATTAACTTTACCGGCGTTCTCTTTGTTATTATATTTGATCATACGGTAACAATGAAAAGTCTCATATTCCTGATAATCGTATCTGTGATATTTGCCGGCAGCCTTTTATGCGCCGCCTTTAATCCCGGCCCTGTATCTCCGATGGAAACACCGGCTTTTGCCGGATCTGCGGCATGCGGCTCCTGCCACAGTGAGATCTTCAAAAGCACCCGCCATACGGCCCATTTCTTAAGCTCCGCCCTCCCCGACGATGAACATATCAAAGGTGACTTTACCCCCGGCAAAAACCAGTTCGTTTACAATAAATGGATGGTGGTAGAACTGGAAAGGAAAGACAGTGTTTTTCTGCAAACAGCCTATATGAACGGCTTCCCTACGGAACAAAGGGAATTTGGCATCGTGATCGGCTCCGGCAGGAAAGGGCAGACCTACCTGTATTGGGACAAAAATAGCCTCTTCCAGCTGCCGGTATCTTATTACACACCGGGGAACGACTGGTGTAATAGTCCCGGATATTCGGAAAACTATATCCGCTTTGACAGGGTCATCACCGCCGCCTGCCTGGAATGCCATGCTACATATGCAGAAGCTAAAGAAAAGAAAGGCAAAAGCATCTATAACAAACAGTCTATTCTGTATGGAGTGTCTTGTGAAAGGTGCCATGGCCCGGGAGCTGCACACGTGGCATTTCACACACAACACCCGGAAGAAAAGAAAGCAAATAGTATCATCAATACAAAACACTTATCACGCCAGCAACGCCTGGATGGCTGTGCGCTTTGTCATTCGGGACTTCGAAAACCCAAACAGCCTGCTTTTACTTTTATGATAGGACAGAAGCTGGATGATTATTCCGTTCCGAATTACGACGTAGACACTGTCAGTGGCCTCGATGTTCATGGTAACCAATACGGCTTACTAACAGCCAGCAAATGCTTTAAAATAGCAGAACAACTGGATTGTTCCTCTTGTCATAATGTACATGTCAGCGAACGGAATGATATGGCCACATTCTCACAACGCTGTATGAATTGCCACAATCAAAGTGGTGTGGCGCATAATACCTGTTCTTTCAAACCACCTGCAGGCCTATTGTTAAGTAAAAACTGTGTGGATTGCCACATGCCTTTACTGCCGTCAAAGAAGATCATGTTGAAGCTGGCCAATGCATCAACTGTAACGCCCGATCTGGTGCGTACGCATCTGGTGAAGATCTATCCGGATGCAACGAAGGAATTCCTGGAGAAGATCAAATAAGACCGCGTTAGCTTTTCCATGACTTTCTGTAAAGAAAAAGGCTAACACCAAAGTGTCAGCCTCTTACATTTTCTTAATACTATATTCGGTATCCGATCAAAACTTATAACTAAAAGTTCCCCTGATATTAAACGGCGTCCCTGGCGTAAAATGTATCTCTGTAACCGGCGCCGGCTCATCCTTCAATCTGCTCTCTGTTGCAAACTGCGTCTCATTCCATGCCGTATTAAAGATGTTTTCAGTGATCACACCGATCGTGAATTGTTTATACTGATAGCTGATATTCGCATCAGTAACACAATATCCTTTCGCAACAATACTGTTGTCTTCATTAGCAGGGCGATGCCCCAGATAACGTGTATTGATACCAGCATTAATACCAGACGGATGATGCAGACTAACACCACCGGCCACAGTTACTACAGGCGCCAACGGAATACGGTCTTCACCTTTTTCAGCTTCATTGGAACGGCCATGAGTATAAGTGAAGTCACCATTGATGAATATCCATTTACCTAACTGATAACGGGCGCCCAGATCAATCCCTTTCCGCGTCGTTTTACCACTTGGTTCAACAATACCGGCATCACCCACATATACAAATTCCTGCTCCAGGAACAGATACCACAACGCAGTGTTCACTACGAGCTTTGATACCGGTTTCCATATCAGTCCAAGATCAGCACCGTAGGCGCCGGGCAGAGTTTCAAGACCTTTCTCAGTAACTACCACACGGGCGTCATTGCTATGAAATCCTTTACCCAATTTTAAGAAATACTGGATCTTGTTATTAGGATTATACAGAAAGTTCAGTTTAGGGCTTACAATAGATTTGCCCTGTGATTGTGTAGCATACGCAGTGGCCAGCTTGTCAACATAATCAAACTCGAAATGATCCACACGCACCGCCGGATTGATCAACCAGTTACCAAGTTTATATTCTGCACTTGCATAAGCATACAGGTTTGTTTCATTAACGTCTCCCAGTTTCAGTTGTTCAAGCGTTGTTTTCCGGTTTACGGTATGTGATAATTCAATATCATTTACATTATCATTACGTAAACCAACGGCAGCTTTAAATTCAAGTGGATTTCCTCCGGGATAGAAGCTTTTGTTCAACTCTGATTCAAACCCAAAAATGCGCCTGTTTTCTTTCTGCCTGATCTGGTCTCCGTTCACAGGATCTTCCAGGAAGAAAGTGAAGTTGGAATAAAGTTCAAAGTTATAACGGCTGTAGAAAGCAGTGCTTCTTACAAAAGTATTTTCATCCACATGTTTGAGATATTGCAGATTGACATTGGTACGTTGTGTATTACCGCCTTCAGTATTGTCGATCGCACCAAAACGGGTGATCAGACCTGCATCAATAGCTCTTTGTGGTATCTGACCGCTTGCATCCCATTTGCTGTTAAAGTGGGATACGGACACGGAGAGCTTATCGTTATTCTCAAGATAGGCAGTGTATTTACCGGTCAGGTTAATACGGTTGAAATGCTGCGGAGATACAAAATATCCGTCTGTCATCTGGTATTCTGCCGCAACATATGCAGACTGTTTAGTATCATTTACCAGGTTAAACATGCCCAGCGTTCTGTAGGTATTGAACTTACCGGCTTCCACTGTCACGTTGTTGTTGTCAAGTCTCTCCCTGGTTTTAAAAGCAACATAACCTGCCGTAGCGAGGTTGCCTTTATCCGCATGATAAGGACCTTTGTCAAAGTCAACATTCGCAATGATCTCAGGGATCAGGAAGTGAAGGTCTGCATAACCCTGACCGTGTGCATGGCTTACCATATTGACAGGCATGCCGTCTACGCTGATGTTGATATCAGTACCATGGTCGATATCAAAACCGCGAAGGAAGATCTGCTCTGCCTTACCACCACCGGCATGCTGACCAATGAACAGTCCCGGCACTTTGCGGAGCAGTTCCTGTGAGGATCTTACGGGATTGGTCTTAAGATCGATATCTGAAATAATATTCAGATGTCTGATGGAAGAAGTGATCGCCACTTCATTCAGTTCAAGATTGGAAGGCTCGAGTATGATGGTCTGTGATTGCTTTTGAAGTACAAGCACCTGCGTCTTAAAAGAAACATGTGATATCTTTAAGGTGTCGCCGGGTTGTGCTTCCTGCAATCTGAAAACGCCAACTTCATTGGTGTGCGTATGGGTGCCGGTACGATGGTTATAAACAGTAGCTTCCTGCAATGGGCGTCTTTCGCGATCATATACTGAGCCGCCATAGTTCTGTGCATAAGCGCTGACGGTACATAAAGAGAAGAGCAGGGTAGAGATTTTCTGCATATAGGCTGTGTCGGTTTTGGTTAGTAGTCAGAAATATAGAAGCGCACGAAGTCGGCAAAGGTAAAGAATTGGTTAACAATTCATTTAATATTTCAGCCATTAAATATTTCCGTTCATCCCTTTTTCTTTTCTATTAACTTGTGTCCGCAATAAAGTATCTCTATATTAGCGCACGTCAAAAGGTCTCAACTTTCTATTATTCCACTTTTGACTAAATCTTATTTTAACGTTATGTTACTTAGATCGAAGAATCATGCAAGCCGGTCTTTGATGGGGTTCCTGTGTCTTTACGGCATAGGAATGGTAGTTTCCCATCCGGTTTCTGCACAATCACCTGCTTTGCCATTGAAGGACTTATCAGCCTTCCGGGAGCCAGGCCAGAGCTGGAGTATCACTAGTGATGCCTCCGCAAAACTTGACAATCCGCATGTGTTGGACGCTGTAGCAGGTACGGGAGTACTATTCAACATGCCGGACAAAAAACATCCGGGAAAAGACCTTTTCTCCACCGAAGAATATGGTGATGTGGACATTGAAATGGACTACATGATGGCGCCGGAGTCCAATTCAGGAATTTATCTGCAAGGCAGATACGAGATCCAGTTACTCGATAGCTGGCAGAACACCAAAGTGCCTAAACCAGGTGACAATGGTGGCATTTACCAACGCTGGGACGACAAACGTCCTGACGGCCAGCAGGGCTATGATGGTCATGCGCCTCGCGTGAACGCCAGTCGTGCACCAGGTCTGTGGCAGCACATGAAGATCTCCTTCCTTGCGCCTAAATTTGATGCTTCCGGTAAGAAGATCGCTAATGCGCGTATACTGCTCGTTGAACTGAATGGTGTGACCATCCACGAAAACGTAGAACTGGAAGGACCAACCCGTGGTTCTATCGGTGGTGGCGATGAAAAAGCTACTGGTCCGATCCGTCTTCAGGGCGACCATGGCGCTGTTGCTTTCCGTAACATCGAGATTAAGAAACCTTCCCAGGCTACCGCTGGTGGCAGGGAAAATAACAGGTTTGCAGATCCTATCCTGCTGGATGCACCGGTAAATACACTCCTGCGCAGCTTCATGGATGTGAAGAATAACAAACGCGTAGTACATGCAATTTCCGTAGGAACTCCTGAAAAAGTGCATTATACCTATGACCTCGACAAAGGCATGGTTGCACAGGTTTGGAGAGGTGAATTCCTCGACGTAACGCCAATGTGGCACGAGAGAGGAAATGGTTGCTCACGTCCACGTGGTGCAGTACAGTTCCTGGGCGAGCCATACTTTACTTTAAGTAAATTGGCGTCTCCACAGGCAGCCTGGATGACCGATACAACCGGTTCCGGATATCGTCCTAAAGGTTATGTGCTGGATGAAAATGATCTGCCTACTTTCCGTTACCAGGTATATGGCACATCAGTATCTGATGCAGTGCGTGTTCTTTCCGAAGGCCGCGGCGTACGCCGTGAACTGACGGTAGCAACACCTGTCGACGGACTGTATGCTAAGCTGGCAGAAGGCAGCACGATAGAAACACCTTCAAAGGATCTGTATATTATAGATGGAAAGTCTTATTACCTCCAGCTGGAAGACGCCGGTGGTGAGAAACCTGTAGTACGTGAAGCAGGTGCGACGAAAGAACTGATCATTCCTGTACACGGTAAACTGAGCTATTCCATCCTTTTCTAATTCCTTTCGACTATTACAAATGAAAAACATTTATAAGGCATTTATAAAAAAGACCACGTTGTACTCGCTGCTGATAGCTGCGGCAACTGGTGTTACTTCCGGGGTACGCGCCCAGGAAACGCCTAAAGAAGAAGATTTTTATAAGATCCTGAAGGTATCTTCCCCGGAAGGTACGCTGTTGGAAGTGGGTGGTTTGACAGTATTGCCGAATGGTAATCTGGGTGTATCTACCCGTCGCGGCGATGTATATATCGTTGAGAATCCTACCAGCCGCAAACCTTACTTCCGTAAGTTCGCTTCCGGTCTGCACGAAATACTGGGCCTCGTCTGGAAAGACGGCGCATTCTATTGCGCACAGCGCGGTGAACTGACCAAGCTGATAGACACTAACCAGGACGGCAAGGCTGATGTATACGAAACGGTATACGCATGGCCTTTGTCCGGCCACTATCATGAGTATAGCTTTGGTCCTAAACTCGCACCTGATGGCTCTTTCTTTGTATCAGGCAACGTAGCTTTCGGTAACCAGGAATGGTGGCGCGGTGAAAGCCGTGTACCTTACAGAGGTTGGATGATGCACATCTTCCCTGACGGACATATGGAACCATATGCTACCGGTTTCCGCTCTCCATGCGGTCTGGGTATGATCAACGGTGAATTATTCTATACTGATAACCAGGGTGACTGGTTTGGTTCAGGTGGCGTATGGCAGGTGAAACAAGGTGATTTCATCGGACACCCTGCTGGTTTACGCTGGACTAATCTGCCTAACTCTCCGGTAAAACTGACGGCAGAGCATTTCTACTCCCTGGTAGATGAAGGCCGTCCTAAAGATGCGAACGGTAACTATACCAAACCTGAGAACAGCACCACAGCTCCATTCGTAACGCTGATGGACGTGAAAAAGAAGATCCCTGAACTGCGCCTGCCGGCTGTAATACTGCCGCACGGTATCCAGGGTATCTCTAACTCTGAGATCGTTCAGATCCCTGAAGGTTCCTTCGGTCCTTTCGCAGGCCAGCTGCTGGTAGGTGATCAGGGTCAGAGTAAGATCATGCGTGTGGTAATGGAAAAAGTGAAAGGTGAATACCAGGGTGTGTCCTTCGACTTCCGTAGCGGCTTCCAGTCAGGTGTGCTGCGTATGGCCTGGGCGAAAGACGGTTCAACCCTGTTCGTAGGTGAAACCAACCGTGGTTGGGGTTCAGCAGGTGAAGCTAACGAAGGTTTGCAACGCCTGACCTGGAACGAAAAGATGCCATTCGAAATGAAGACGATCAGATCAAAACCTGATGGTTTCGAAATCGAATTTACCCTGCCGGTAAATAAGAAATCTGCAGAAGATCTGGCCTCTTACGCTGTTGAAAGCTTCACTTACAAATACCACTCTGTATACGGAAGCCCGATGGTGAACATCGCTAAGTGCCCGGTTAAAGGAGTGAAAGTATCTGAAGACGGATTAAAAGTAAGACTGATCGTAGATAGCCTGCGTCTGGATTATGTACACAACATTACCCTGGAAGGCGTACGTGAAAAGGATAACTCTTATTCACTGATCCACCCGACCGGTTATTATACACTGCACAATCTGCCGGAAGGCGATAAGCTGCCTTTAAGCCAGGCGAGCACTTTCAATTCCGCTAAAGTTGCTGCAGCTACTGCCGCTGCTGCTGGTAAAGCTACAGCTGCAACCAAAGGCGCCGCTGCGAAAGATGCCGCTGCAACAGCTAAAACAGCTGCTACTGCAAAAGCGCCTACTTACGATGAAGTAAAACCACTGCTGGCGAAATACACCTGTCTGGCTTGCCACAACGCAAGCAAACGCCAGGTTGGACCCGCGTATGTGGATGTAGCCAAACGTAAATATTCTGCAGAGCAGATCCTGAAACTGCTTGCTAATCCTAAGCCACAGAACTGGCCTGATTACGCAACAGAAATGCCGCCAATGCCGCAGGTACCACGTACCGATGCATTGAAAATTGCAAACTGGATCAACTCCCTGAAATAATATTAAGCACCGGCCGGATCACATCCGGCCGGTTGTTTTTTACCCGGTCCGTATGTTCATAGTGATCAATAACAGTGATCAGTTAAAATAACATTGTTTTTTTACTGGCAAAGGGATAGATCTAAGAGAACTTTAAGCGGAGATGCGTCATGTATGCGTCGGGGATACGTCCTGTATACGTCGTGTATAAAGCATGTATAAGCGATCAGAAAATACAGGGTTTATATTAACTGATTGATATTCAATATTAAATAGTATAAAGAAGGCCCCCGGAAACTGTTCCGGGGGCCTTCTTTATAATGATGTATTAATAGTATTTTCTCTTCTATCAGAACTGGTTCTTCCACATCATGCTTTCTACCGGCTTAATAGTGCGGCCATTGTATTTAGCATTGCCCTTCTTATTATACAGGGTCTCCACTTCTCCTTCCACCATGAAATAGATCAGCTGTCCGATCGGCATACCTGCATATACACGTACGGGTTGTGCACAGGAAATTTCCAGCGTCCAGGTATTACAAAAACCCACATCACCTTTACCCGCCGTAGCATGAATATCGATACCGAGGCGGCCGGTGCTGGATTTACCTTCCAGGAAAGGTACATGTGCATGCGTTTCGGTGTATTCGAGGGTTACGCCCAGGTAAAGTGTACCGGGTTGCAGTACATATCCTTCTTCAGGGATCTCGAAATGTTCTATTTGGTTGTGCGCACGGGCATCCAGTATCCTGTCCTTATAAGTGGCCAGGTATTTGCCCAGGTGAACGTCGTAAGAGTTGGTGCCGAGATACTTCCGGTCATAAGGCGCAATAACGATAGTGCCTTTTTCAATTTCCTCCAATATCCTTTTGTCTGACAGGATCATAGATCGGGTGTAATTAGTTTGTAGTAAATAGTTGTGTTAGTATTAAGCTTCGGTGTTCAATGCATTCTGCATTCAGCTTTTTGCATTAATTTGGCAAGATATGCCATTAATACGTACCATACAAATCAATCCCGGCTCCCGGTTGGGCGTTTGGAAAATTGAAGAGGAAGAGGCGTTCTTCCGGGAAAAGGTCAATATTTCCCCGGCAATACACCATCCCCACAAGCGTTTGCAGCACTTTGCGGGACGGTATCTGCTCCAGGAATTGCACCCGGGCTTCCCGATCGAAAAGATCCAGGTAATGCAGAGCCGTAAGCCTTACCTGGACAGCCACAGCCTGCATTTTTCCATCTCGCATTGCGGCGATAATGTAGCAGCGATCGTGAGCAGTGATAGCGCGGTAGGTATTGATATTGAGGAGATAAAGCCTAAGATAGAGGCAGTATCGCACAAGTTCCTCTCGCCTGAAGAGCAGGCTTTTATAGACCCTGTACAGGCGCTGTCCCATAAGACCATCTGCTGGAGCGCCAAAGAGGCTGTTTTTAAGTGGTATGGGCTGGGAAGCGTTGATTTTAAAGAAAATATGCAACTTGCACCCTTCATATTCCAGCAGAAAGGTTTCCTTACCTGCAATTTTAACAAAGCAGATAAAATTGCACGGTTATATTTGCAATATCTGATGGAAGACGGGTTATGCTTAACCTGGACGAGCGGTTCCGAAGATCTTTCTCCCGTAAAGGCGGAAAACGCAGAAGCGGCACGTTCAGGGCATTCAGGACACTAGAACATTAATGTTTTAAAAACAGTCAATTTGAAAATCTTTCTACTCGGCTTTATGGGCGCCGGCAAGACTTACTGGGGCAAGCAACTGGCGGAACACCTGTCGTTACCGTTCTATGACCTGGATGATGTGATCGTAGAATCGGAAGCAATGTCCATCAGTGATATATTCGCCACGAAAGGAGAAGACTACTTCCGCCAACAGGAAAACTACTGGCTGAAAGAGCTTTCCCGCAATGAGACCTTCCTGATCTCCTGCGGAGGTGGTGCTCCCTGCTTCCAGGACAACATGGACATCATGAACAACAACGGCGTCACTGTCTGGCTCAATCCAAGCCTGTCACTGATCGTAGAGCGACTGAAACGCAAGAAGTCAAAACGCCCCCTGATCCAGGACCTGGCTGACGATGAACTGCTCGACTTCGTAGAAAAGAAGCTGGCTGAACGCGTACCCTTCTACGAACAGGCCCAGATCACCATTGCAGAATCCGAGACCATCAGCCTCGATTCCTTTACACAAAGACTAGGCATAAAAGCTTAACAATAAAGCTTCGCAAACAATATACTCCCGGCCACACAACGTCAGGAGTCAGATATTTGCAGGGATATATGTAGCATATGTAGCACCGCAAAGATTAAGAGATGCGAAGACTAAGAGAGCTATAACGAGAGCTATAACTGGCCGCGAAATTAATCAAACGTCAATATACCAATTACCAATGCATAAGGGATTTCTCATCATCGCAGCAATACTGGGCGCTCTGGCCGTAACACTCGGCGCATTCGGCGCTCATAAGCTGAAGGAACTCGTACCACCGGAAACAGTAGGAACATTTCAGACGGGCGTAACATATCAGTTTTACCATACATTCGCCCTGCTGGCGGTAGGCATTTTATTTGCCCAATTACCTGCAGCAAGTAATCTCCTGGAATGGGCAGGACGCTGTTTCTTTATAGGTGTAATACTCTTTTCAGGCTCTCTGTACGTTTTAACAATGATAAAAGCAACAGAGACAGTAGGCCTAAGTAAGATAGGCATTATAACACCGATAGGCGGCTTATTCTTCATAGCCGGCTGGATCTGTCTGCTGCTGGCATTCTTGAAGAAATAGTGCTGTTAAATATATCTGCGGATGAATTGATACTCTGCAATCTTCCGACACCGGGTCACAACCCAAAACAGTAATTGCATTACTAATACTAATGCTACACTAATAAGAATACGATCTAACTATCCAGGGGCTGGGCCTACAGGCTTAGCCCCTGATATTTTGAAGGACAGTACGCCTCTGCAGTAAAGTAACATGGCATAAAGCATGGTGCTATATCAGTCAGAGAACAATACATCTGTGCTGAACATAACAATAATAATTGTGAATAATAATTGTGCGTGAGTGCAGGGACAGTATGCTGATATAGCAAGATGGCAATAAACATAGTGTTGCATCAGTTAGAGAACAATACATCGGTGCTAAACTAACAATACATAACAATAATAATTGTGCGCAAGTGATGGGACAGTATGCTGCTACAGCAAGATGGCAATAAACATAATTGGATGCCAGTTAGAGAATAGTATGCTCTTGCTGAAGATGGCAGTAACATTATTGTATGCCAGTGGGAAAGCGGATATCGTAAAAATGTGCCTTATCTGGTTGAGAAACGTTTGATGCCGCCCAATATCAAACCAACGATGAAACGTTTGACAAAGCTACATCGGCATCCAACCAAGCAGATACAGCACAGTTTACGATATCCGCGATCGAACGGCAAGTAACAACAAACAACATCAAGCAAACGTTAAGCAAAACACAACAAAAACTAGAAAAGTAATAACATGTTCAAATACCTGATTATCATTTGCCTCAGTCTCGCAGGAACCGTGACAGCACAAGATATCAACGGCAACTGGTACGGAGTCTTCACTAACCCGCAAGGCCAGAAACAACGCCTGCAATTACAATTGCAGCGCCAGGGAAATCAGCTTAAAGGACAATTAAAAAGCCCCGACATCGCCAAAGACGGCATTCAACTCGACAAAGCCTCGCTGAAAAATAACACCCTGGAATTTACGATAGACAGTATCAGCTTTAAATATACCGGCTACTGGAACAGTATCCGCAACCGTTATGAAGGATACTTCGTACAGATCGGTAATCGCACTACCCTGAACTTCTCACGGGAAGAGATCAAAGACCTGCCGGTGACCCGGCCACAAGACCCGTCCGAACATCCCGCATATGACGTGGAAGACGTGAAGTTCGTTAACCCGGTAGATAAGGTCCTGCTCAGCGGAACATTCACCAAACCAGGCCAGAAAGGTCCATACCCTGTGATCATATTGATATCAGGTCAACGCCAGCAGAACCGCAACAATGAACAGTTTGACCACCGCTCATTCGCAGTCCTCACTGACTACCTCGTAAAACATGGTATCGCAACACTGCGGTTCGATGACCGGGGAGTGGGAGAGAGTACCGGCAACTATGACTCCTCCGGAATATTCAACTTCGCTGAAGACGTCAAAGCTGGAGTAAGCTGGCTGCGTAAACGAAATGATGCAGATACCGCCGCAATCGGACTGCTGGGTTACAGCGAAGGAGGAACAGTAGCGCAGATCGTGGCCGCTGGTGATCCGAAGATCGCTTTTATGATCAACATGGCCTCGCCCGGACTGGACGGCAGAGAATATTACAATCGCAAACTGGCCCAGGTAGCAAAAGCATTCGGCGAAAAAGATAACTATATCGAAGCTTATGTAGCCAGCTATCAGCGTTATCTGAATGTACTGTACCTCACCGCCGATCCCGGCGACAGGCAACGGAAAGCCTACGCAGAACTGTCTGCGCTCTATAATCACTTCGGCGATAGCACAAACACGAGCGGCAGGCAGAACTTTATAGAATCAACCTATGCGGCAGACAATACTGAGGAAGCATTGTCGCTGCTGCAATATGATCCAGCAACTTACCTTGCTAAAATAAAATGCCCGGTACTGGCTATCAACGGTGATCAGGACGTCATCACAGACGCTACCAGCAACCTGAAAGGAATAGAGAGCGGCCTTGTAAAAGGTGGAAATGAACTGGTTACGATCAGGACCTTCCCCGGGCTGAATCACCTGTTTCAACGCTGTGAAGCATGTACGTTAGAAGAATATGGCACATTAGACGAGACAATAAACCCTGCTGTATTGGAGTTTATCACAAGATGGGTACAGTTGTTGTATTAAAGGGTGGACCCGTAAATGGGAGTTGGTAACAAAAGACAGAGAATCCGTTTCTTAGTTACTGATTCTTAATTGAAAATAAATTCTTAATATATCGAACAGCGACCGTAATTTTGGAGCGCTATAATGTATGTCTAAAAATAAACTCAAAACAGAAAAACCAGAGAGTAAGAAACCTCGAGGCAACGACCCCAACGTACTAAAGCAGGACAAGGAAGTAGAGGTAAAAGTAAAAGAATTGGTAAAAGACGAACGGACCCATAAGGTTTTGGGGGTAATATGCCTGTTGTTGTCGCTCTACTGTTTTATCGCGTTTACATCTTATCTCTTTACCTGGGAAGAAGACCAGGATAAGGTATTTCGTTATTCTGCCAGCTTACTGTTGATGGACATGGATAGCGTGAAGGTGGAAAACCTCCTCGGGAGGTTAGGGGCCTTCGTCTCCCATTGGTTCTTTTACAAAGGGTTCGGAATCGCATCATATTTGTTTTGTTATCTGTTTTTTGTACTTGGCGTCAACTTCGTAGTTGGCCGCCGGGTATTCCGCATTTGGCGTAACGTTAAATATATCCTCTTTGGCCTGCTGTTTATCAGTACTACGGCCGCTTTCGTGTCCATGCTGTCCGACTTCCCCTGGGGCGGCGCCATGGGCGATGCTGTCAATACCTGGCTCATTGGCTTCCTCGGAAGGGCAGGAGCTGCATTGCTGCTGATGGTAGCCGGACTTTCCTGGCTGATCTGGAAATACAACCTGGACTTCCAATGGATGGAACGACAGTTCAAGGCCAAACCAAAACCTGCCGTAGCACCGGTAGCCGTAACCGTTCCCGAACCAACCGTTATCGCAGTTACACCGCAGGTTGCTACCACCAATACAAAAGAACCTAAACGGAAGAACGGACTGAAAGAATCAGGCGTCTCTGTTATCCCACCTCCGTCAGACAATGCCGAACTGCCTGAAATGCAGCTCGTTGAGCGTAATGACGCCTCGATCACCCTTATTCCGCCTGCCAATCTGTCGGCTCACCAGGAAGAGGTGGAAGAAGAGGAAGAAGAAGTACTGGAAGAGCAGGAAGAAGAGGCCGGCCCATTATTATACATAGAAGAAACAGTTGAACAGACTGCTTCCCGTAAAAAGAAACCTAACACAGAAGATGTTGCCTGGGAGATCAAACCTCCGGTAGTAGAAAATGAAGAGGAAGAAGAGGTAGCGCCGGTAAGACAGCCCGTTCAGATGGACCCGTACGAGCCGACCCTTGATCTTCGTGACTATAAATACCCGTTACTGGAGTTGCTGGACAACCACAGCACAGAAAAGATCGTACAGGACGCCAGTGAACTGGACAGGAACAAGAACCAGATCATTGACACCCTGAAGAACTACGATATCTCCATCCAGAAGATCAGTGCTACAGTAGGGCCTACGGTAACCCTGTACGAGATCGTACCCGCTGCCGGTGTACGTATCTCCCGGATCAAGAACCTGGAAGATGATATCGCCCTCAGTCTTTCTGCACTGGGTATCCGTATTATCGCGCCGATCCCTGGTAAGGGTACAATTGGTATCGAGGTGCCGAATGTAAAAAAGAGCATCGTATCACTCAGGAACCTGCTGGCTTCTGAGAAGTTCCAGCAAAGTAATATGGAACTGCCGATCGCTATCGGTAAAAAGATTGATAATGAGAACTTTATAGCTGACCTGGCCAAAATGCCACACTTGCTTATGGCAGGTGCTACGGGGCAAGGTAAATCAGTAGGTATCAATACATTACTGGTTTCCCTCCTCTATAAAAAGCATCCTTCCCAGCTGAAGTTCGTACTGGTCGATCCTAAAAAGGTGGAACTGTCACTTTACAAGCTGATCGAAAAACACTTCCTGGCCAAATTGCCAGGCGAAGAGGAAGCCATTATTACCGATACCAAAAAAGTGATCCATACCCTCAATGCCCTCTGTATTGAAATGGACCTCCGTTATGACCTCCTGAAAGAGGCCGGTACCCGTAATATCAAAGAATACAATAACAAATTCGTCCAGAGAAGGCTGAACCCGCAAAGGGGCCACCGCTACCTGCCATTCGTGGTACTGGTGATCGACGAGTTTGCCGACTTGATCATGACCGCTGGTAAGGAAGTGGAAATGCCGATCGCCCGCCTGGCGCAGCTGGCCCGTGCGGTAGGTATCCACCTGATCATCGCCACACAGCGTCCGTCAGTTAATATCATTACCGGTACTATCAAAGCGAACTTCCCGGCGCGTATCGCGTTCAAGGTATCGTCCAAGATCGACTCCCGTACCATCCTCGATATCGGTGGTGCAGAACAGCTGATCGGACAGGGGGACATGCTGGTTTCCTTTAACGGCGAGCTGGTACGTCTGCAATGTGCCTTTGTGGATACGCCCGAAGTGGAGAAGGTGGCGGAATATATCGGAGAGCAGCGGGCTTATCCTGAAGCCTACCTGTTGCCCGAATATGTGGATGAGAAGGATATGGAAGGCCGGGAGATCAGCCTGCAGGACAGGGACCCGCTTTTTGAAGAGGCGGCCCGTGTCATTGTACAGAACCAGCAAGGTTCTACATCCCTGTTACAACGCCGTATGAAACTGGGCTATAACAGGGCCGGCAGGCTGATGGACCAGCTGGAAGCGGCCGGTATTGTCGGACCTAATATGGGTAGCAAAGCAAGGGAAGTCAATGTCAAGACAGAAGCTGACCTTGAAATGATCCTGAACGATATCAGCTGATCATAGTACTTTTGGCTTTATATTAACGAACGATAGATAGGTATCGGCATAACATTTGTCTCAAAAACAGCAGAAATAAAACTTACGAAAATGAAGAGAATTTTATTATTGGCCATATTAGCAGGCGGTGTCGTAACGAACGGAATGGCTCAGTCCAAAGGTAACCTGGGAAAGAATGACCCTAAGGCAAAAGCCATCCTGGACGGTGTAAGCAAGAAATTTTCCCAGTTAAAATCAGTTGTGGCCAATTTTATATTGAAAGTAGAGGGTGCTAATAATAGTGTAACTGATTCTAAAAAAGGTACTGTTTACCTGAAAGGTGCTAAATATAAGGTGAACCTGGACGGCCAGGAGATCATCAGCGATAATAAGACTTCCTGGACATATGCCAAAGACGCTAACGAAGTAACGATCAATAATGTGGATGCAAGCAGCTCTGCATTGTCACCGGCAAAATTGTTCACCAACTTCTACGATAAAGACTATCTGTACCGCCTGGAAGGTGAAACCACAGAAAAAGGTAAAGTGCTGCAGAACATCGAAATGACACCAACAGACAAGTCTAAGAACGTATTTAAAGTGATCGTATCTATCGATAAAAAAGGCCAGAACATCTCTAAGATGAAGGTTTTCGAAAAGAACGGCAATCACTATACATACGAGATCACCAGCTTTACGCCCAATACAAACGTATCTGACGCTACTTTCAGCTTCGATCCTAAAAAGTATCCTGGCGTGGAAGTGGTAGACCTCCGCTAAAATATTGATAGGTCTTCGCGAAACCGGAGACAGAGAAGCCTGGCTATTTTTGGCCGGGCTTTTTCCATTTTATTGTTACCTTTGCCAAGTTTAAATTAAAATTAAGCAATATGGCATACGACGTAATCGTAATTGGTAGTGGCCCTGGTGGATATGTGGCTGCTATCCGTGCTTCTCAGCTGGGATTTAAGACGGCAATAGTTGAAAGAGAGAGCCTGGGCGGTATTTGTTTGAACTGGGGCTGTATCCCCACGAAAGCATTATTGAAGTCTGCGCAGGTATTTGAATATATACAACACGCTAAAAATTATGGAATTAACGTTGCCGAAGGTAGCGCTAGCGCTGATTTTGAGGCTGTAGTTAAGCGTAGCCGTGGTGTAGCTGATAAGATGAGCAAGGGTGTACAGTTCCTGATGAAGAAGAACAAGATCGACGTGCTGATGGGTACAGGTAAGCTGAAATCCAAGAGCCAGATCGAAGTGACCGATAAAGATGGTAAGGCTTCCTTACACGATGCTAAATATATTATTCTGGCGACAGGTGCACGTTCCCGTGAACTGCCTAATCTGAAAATAGATGGTAAGAAGGTAATTGGCTACCGTGAAGCAATGGTACTGCCTAAACAGCCTAAATCCATGATCGTTGTAGGTTCCGGCGCTATCGGCGTTGAATTTGCATACTTCTACGCAACCCTGGGCACTAAAGTGACCATCGTTGAGTTCATGCCGCGTATCGTTCCGGTTGAAGATGAAGACATCTCCAAAGAGCTGGAAAAGATCTATAAGAAGCAAGGTCTGAACATCATGACCAATGCTTCCGTTGAGGCTGTTGAAGCTAACGGCGATGGTGTAAAAGCAAGAGTGAAAACCGCTACCGGCGACATTTTCCTGGAAGCTGACGTAGTACTGAGCGCTGTTGGTATCGCTGCTAACATCGAAAACCTCGGTCTGGAAGCACTGGGTGTTAAAACCGATAAGGGTAAAGTACTGGTTGACAAATACTACCAGACCAATGTACAGGGCGTTTACGCTATCGGTGACATGGTTCCTGGCCAGGCACTGGCACACGTCGCCTCTAAAGAAGGTATCGTTTGTGTAGAAGCGATCGCTTACAACGAAAAGAAATACGCGCACAAGCCAGAGCCTATCGATTACATGAACATTCCTGGTTGTACTTACTGTGCTCCGGAAATCGCTTCTGTAGGTTATACTGAGAAAGCTGCGAAAGAAGCTGGTTACGAAGTGAAAGTGGGTAAATTCCCATTCTCTGCTTCCGGTAAAGCTTCTGCTGCCGGTGCTCCTGAAGGTTTCATCAAAGTGATCTTCGATGCTAAATATGGCGAATGGTTAGGTACTCACATGATCGGTGCCAACGTTACTGAGATCATTGCACAGACAGTGACTGCACGTAAACTGGAAACCACTTATCAGGAAGTACTGGATTCCATCCACCCGCACCCAACTATGAGCGAATCTGTAAAAGACGCGATAGAGGTTGCTTACGGCGAAGCAATTCACCTGTAATAATTAACTCTTCTATAGTGAAGCCCTTCTGTTCTGCAGAAGGGCTTTTTCATGCGTCTTGCTTTAAGAGCGTATGCTAAGTCAGGAACAAATATTTGAACAGAAAAGACCCTCTTTACTTTGTAAAGTCCGTGATCCGGTAAGATACCGGGATATCATCAGTTTGTCCCGTTTAGCAAGACGCTTTCGTGATCCTTCAGGCCTTTCTGCATATATATCTTCGCCCTCACTTCGTTAATCCCTGTTCTTTGATTTTCAATTCATTTTTATTTTCTGAGTATCATGGAATGTTGTAATATTGATGTCGAGCAACTGAAATCTAAACGACAAGTCGAGCACTAAAGTCAGAGCAATCTACAACCGGGCACACCCGGTGTTACCCGAGTAATCAACTATTTGAGAATCCAGCAACGAACGCGGTAAATCGCTAGCAGCCGTATGTCTTGCAGCCACAAAAATGAAAGCATGAGTTAAGCAAATTATCTGTCAGGTTAGCTATATCTACTGATGAACAATGTACGTCTCCATAAACGTTATGGGAAGCAGTTTCCGGAACATTTGCCTTCGGTTTCCGGGGGATGATCTGTCCTGTTTGTATGCTGTATTCTTATTACAGGTCAGCCATCAATAACGGGCAGGCAATTGTATGGTGCTTGCTTTGCCATCGCCTCTTAATTGTGTTGGCGACTGCTCAATATTGTTCTACGCCAGTTCAGCAATTGGTACAACGATTGGTCCGGCCATGTCTTCAGCCGCTGGGCTGAACAGGATGTTTATGTTCGTCACATTTATCATCAGCTGATCAGCTAATAATATCTTCATTTTATCATTTTATCGAAACCCAAATCCAAAAATGTATGCGTAAACACACATTAACGGCTCTCTTCTGCCTGATGGCAGGAGCAAGTGCCTGTATCGTTTCCTGTAAGAAAGAAAGTGCACCAGCCGCAAGTACAAATCAGGCAGGTGTTTCTCAGGAAACCCTCGACCAGATCAGTGCTCTCGGATTTAGCACTGCTGAAGTACGTAAAGTGGATGGTGGCTACCTGGTGGAAGGTGACATCCTCCTGAGTCAGAATGACCTTACCACAAAGGTTAATAGCCCATTCCTGCGTACTGCTAAAGAAGAACAATACCGTACCAACAACCTGGTAAGAAGTTTGCCACGTGTCATCACCGTAAGGGTGTCTAACCTCGGCACTGCCTTCGTTGCAGGTACTGATACCGCTATTGCACGTTATAACAGGCTGGGACTGACCCTTACTTTCAGACGTGTAACCAGCGGTACAGCTAACATCACCATCACGGGCTTTAACGAAGGACCAAGTGGTGGTTTTATCACCCTGGGTTCATCAGGTTTCCCTACCAGCAGTGGTAATCCTTACAACTCTATCCGTATGAACACCAACGCAGCAGCTTATGGCAGCAATCCGAACGTATTATACGTCGGCTCTGTTATACAGCATGAAATTGGTCACTGTATTGGTTTCCGTCATACAGATTATTTCAATCGCGCACTCAGCTGTGGCGGTACTGCCACTAACGAAGGATCTGCCGGAATAGGCGCTGTCCTGATCCCCGGCACACCAAGTGGTATGAGCTCCAATTCCTGGATGCTCGCCTGCTCCAATGGCGGCAACCGCACCTTCAATTCCAACGATGTCGTTGCATTGAACTATCTGTATTAATCTGTAAGATCTGTAGTGATCAATATTGGTTAACATCTCATCCATGTAATCTAATATCGACCTGCATTGATAAGTATTGATCACACTAATTCCGCTATCAGGAAACTAATCATAGAGAACTAACATTTCTGTTTAGTACTCCTGATGCATGAGCAGCAAATTCATAAATCCTTTATTAGCTGATGTATGCACAACGGCAATAGTACATGGTAATAGATCTTCAGATCCTGTTGCCATGACTATCGTCCGTTAAAAAAGCCAGAGACGCAGTCATCTACTGCGTCTCTGGCTTTTTTATTGTATTGTAAAAGATTCGAATTGCGGGTTGTCCTGGTCTGCCTATGAAGTATACATGGACGATGTATAAGCCATACATGCGTCATACTATGTCAAAATATACGTCATAGTATGTGTCACAATATGCGTCATAATATATGTGACATGCAGCTCTGCCTATTCAGCTTTACATTCATACACAACTGAGCTACATCTGTCAACATCCTTCAGTCCTTTCCTGTAAGAGATGAACCCATTCCAGAAGCCTTTAAACAGGCCATTACCACCGGTTTTATATTTCTCACTGAGCAGGCTTACATAGAAGCCATCGAACACCATCGGATGTTTCCTAGCGATCCTGATCTTATGTTGTTTCAGCAGTTCTTCCATGGAAGAAGGGGAGAAGTGGTAGAGGTGGCGTGGCACATCATAGGCAGCCCAGAAGGGGCCGTAGTGCTCAGCATCCGGAGATGTATAATTGGGTACTGCGATGATCAGTGAGCCTTCCGGTTTGAGCAGGGTACGGATCTGTTTCAGATAATCATGCAATGAATGCACATGTTCGAGTACATGCCACATGGTGATGGCATCGAACTGCTGTGGTGGCAGGGAGAACAGCTCATCCGATGGCCGGGGCTCAATATTATAGAGAGTTTTAGCATTATTTCTGGCAACCTGGTCTGGCTCAAGGCCGGTCACCTGCCATCCGAGTTGTTTCATGTAATGCAGGAAAGCGCCTGTGCCGCAACCTATATCAAGGAGTGTACCCTGTTTCAGTCCTGTAGCGGCTTTCACCCAGTTCTGTTTGGAGCGCATGGTGATTTTCCTCACGCTATGATATAAACGGTTGATCAGTCCTTTACGGGTCTCTGAATGGGAAATGTAGTCCTGCGATTGATAATAGCGCCCAATCTCTGAAGGGCCAGGCACGTGCTGGGTAAACCTTCCGCTGCAATGCCCGCAATGATAAATATCAAATGACTCTCCTGATACGGTATAATCCTTGGCTGTCAGTGCCTTGTGCAAATTACCGGCCCCACACAATGGGCAGGCGTTATAATAAATAGAAGACATGGCCTAAAAATACAATACAATTACGAATTACGGATCATGAAATAAGAATTGCCCCAACGCACTAAGTATGAAGTACGAATAACATCAAATCCCCTTATGCTCACCCCAAACCTTCCGCAGCGTATCGGCAATCTCCCCGAGCGTACAGTAATGCTCCACAGCCTCCACAACGATCGGCATAACATTCTCTGTAGTCTGCGCAGCATTCTCCAGGCGTTGCAGCAACGCCGCTACAGCAGCATTATCCCGCCTGCTCCGCAGTGATTGCAGCCGTTCGGTCTGCACCTGCCGGATGCTATCGTCAATACGGAAAACCTCCGTAGTCACATCTTCTTTCACAGCGAATTTATTCACGCCCACAATAACCTTCTCACCATTCTCAATTTCCTGCTGATAACGATAAGCGCTCCTCGCAATTTCATCCTGCATAAAACCCTGCTCTATCGCACTAACAGCGCCTCCCATGACATCGATGCGCTCTATGAGCTCCCATGCCCGGGCTTCCACTTCATTGGTTAACGCTTCAACATAATAAGACCCTGCCAGCGGATCAACAGTATCAGCAATACCACTTTCATATCCGACGATCTGCTGAGTGCGAAGCGCAATACGGGCCGCAACTTCAGTAGGTAGGGACAAGGCTTCATCATAACCATTGGTATGGAGGGATTGTGTGCCGCCAAGTGTGGCAGCCAGCGTCTGTACCGTAACACGGACAATATTGTTATGCGGCTGCTGAGCGGTGAGCGTACTGCCACCAGTCTGTGTATGAAAACGCATCATCTGCGCTTTCGGATCGGTAGCGCCCATATCTTTCGTAATATGCGCCCACATACGGCGGGCCGCACGGAATTTGGCGACTTCCTCAAACAGGTGATTGTGTGCATTAAAAAAGAAGGAGAGACGGCGCGCAAATACATTTATGTCAAGTCCCTTATCCAGAGCGGCTTTTAAATAGGCCTTACCGTTAGCCAGGGTGAACGCCAGCTCCTGTACAGCGTTAGCACCCGCTTCGCGGATGTGATAGCCTGAAATTGAGATGGTATTCCATTTGGGTACCTCATGACTGCAATAGTCAAAGATGTCGGTAATGAGCCGCATAGAAGGCTTGGGAGGATAAATAAAAGTACCGCGGGCAGCATACTCTTTGAGAATATCATTCTGAATGGTCCCGGAGATCTTTTTCAGATCAGCACCCTGCTTTTTGGCCAGGGCGATATAAAGCGCCAGTAAGATAAATCCCGTAGCGTTAATGGTCATGGAAGTAGATATCTCCTCCAGTTTGATGCCTTTGAACAGGCGTTCCATGTCCTCGAGAGAATCAATAGCAACGCCTACTTTCCCCACTTCGCCTTCCGACATCGGATGGTCTGAATCATAGCCTATCTGGGTAGGCAGGTCAAACGCCACGCTAAGTCCCATCACGCCCTGCTGCAACAGGAAGTGATAACGTTCGTTGGAAGCTTCTGCCGTACTGAAACCTGCATACTGCCGCATTGTCCACAGTTTATCCCGATACATGGAAGCATGTACCCCCCTCGTATAAGGAAATTCACCCGGCAATTCCTGCATAGGCACAGATTCCGTATATACCGGAGCTATCGTGATACCGGCATCTGTTTTGATGTTATCTTTCATAATCTGATTTTCGTGGAAAGAATGTAGTAGCAAGCAATGTTACATAATTATTACGTTATTGCGGTGGTGCTGAAATTTGATAATTTGCAAAAAGATTTTTCTGGTAAGCTATGTTTATTTACGTTTTGTTACTACTCACATTCGCCCTGGCTCTTCTAAGCATCTTTTTGGTCTTCGTCGCATCCGCCAGGAACTTCCGGCACAGCTGGTCCCTGTATATCTTAGGACTTTCTCTTGGCCTGTTTATTTATCTCTATGGTACCTGGATCTACCTTACTGTGGATGCCAAATGGGGATTTGGCATCTGTTTGTTGCTTACGCTGGTACTTGGGTTCTTCCGTAAAAAGAAAGTTGCGCCGGTACGGCGTTGGTGGCGCTTCTCGGGCAACCTGTTCTTCTCAGCTGTATTTCTCACGCTCAGTGTCCTGTATTTTACCGGTACTACGGGAAAGGCGAGGGCTATAGACCTGGCGTTCCCGCTCAAGACGGGCCGGTATTTTGTGTTGCAGGGAGGAAAAGGACTACCTACAAACCTGTTTCATTACAGTTTGCGGGGAGCTATATATGCGATGGACATTGTAAAATTGAGACCCAATGGCAGCCGGGCGAACGCTATTTTCAGCCGCCGGCTGGAAGATTATGAAATATTCGGTGATACGCTCTATAGTCCCTGCGATGGCCGTATAGCGAAGGCTGTAGGCGACGATCCTGACAATATACCGCCGGCTATGGCACGGGGACCACACAATACGAACCAGGTACTGATAGAAACACCTAACAGTTATGTGTTCCTGGCACACCTGAAACAAGGGAGCGTGATCGTGAAAGAAGGAGATATGGTGAAGCAGGGAGATCCCCTGGGATGTGTAGGTAATTCCGGATTTAGTTCAGAGCCGCACTTACATATTCAGGCCCATGTAAAAGAGCCGGGCGAGCCCTGGTTCCGGTCGCCACCCCGCTATATTCATTTTAACGGCAGGGGATACCTGTTGTATGAAGTGATAAGACCGCAGCGGGTAGAGATGGTGAATAAGAAATAGCAGAACGTTATTGTAAAGAAACTAAACGACTAAAATAGTCGTTTAGCTTCTGCATTTAATATCTGTGAAGTCAGTTCGGAAGGAGATGTTTCCGCCTGCAGGAATATTTCAAGTATTTGTTTGTTCAGGTCCATTGCAGTAGCATCAGGAGGTAACTGGCTTGCTACCTGGTTGATGATCGTGATCGTTTGTTCCTTCAGCGTTTTTACTGCCTCCCAGGCAATAGGAGATACATAGATCTGCTGTGCAATGTTGTGCTCAAACTCAGCTTTGATGGTCTGTATCAGTCCTACCTGCATATCTACAGCTGTCAATCCCGGCTGAAAGATGCGGCCGATCAGGTTCTGCAGATTGATACGTTCTACCAGCAATACCAGACGCTCATAGGCCTGTAGCTGTAACGGCAGGATCGCTTTATCCGTAGCCTGCTTTGGTGTGCCTTCTGCAGGTGCAGGAGTGGCCTCCGGTTTACGGATCATGTCTTTTAAGGTCATATAAAGGATAGCCAGTACACCGGCGCCCAGTACGATAAACAGTAAAGTGCTATTAGAAATGTTCATTCAGATTGGATATTACAGGTGCAAATATATGGAAATGAATTAATATGCAAGGGTGCTGTAAAATAGAAAGCTCCGGCATATGAGCATGCCGGAGCTTTTATTAATGATCTTATAACTTATCAGCTTAACTGAGCGAATCCTGCTCTCAGGCGTTTCATGCCTTCCTCCAGTTTCGCCATGGAAGTGGCATACGAAAGGCGGATACAGTTCGGCTGTTCAAAAGCCGCTCCTGTTACGGTAGACACATTTACTTTATGCAGCAGGTACATACAGATATCATCTGCATTGTTGATAACCTGGCCTTCGAACGATTTACCGAAGAAAGCACTTACATCAGGGAACATATAAAATGCGCCATCTGGTTGGATCAGTTTCAAACCGGGGATGCTGGTCAGTTGTTCAAATACAAAAGCCCTTCTTTTTCTGAACTCGTCCACCATTGCATGCGCAGTGGTCAGATCGCCGGTGAGGGCGGTAATGGCTGCACGTTGTGTGATGGAACTGGTGGCAGATGTGAACTGGCTCTGGATATTCTCGGCAGCTTTTGCCAATGCCTTCGGTGCGGCCAGGTAACCCAGACGCCATCCCGTCATAGCAAAACCTTTACTAAGACCGTTGATGATGATGGTACGTTCCTGCATGCCTTCAAACTGAGCAATGCTTTCATGTGTACCAACATAATTGATATACTCATAGATCTCGTCCGCCATAATGTAGATCTGAGGGTGCTTGGCGAATACGTCTGCCAGCGCCTTCAGTTCTTCCCTGCTGTATACGGAGCCGGTAGGATTACACGGAGAAGAGAACATGAACAGTTTGGTCTTCGGTGTAATAGCGGCTTCCAGCTGGGCGGGAGTGATCTTGTACTTGTTTTCAATACTGCACGGAACGAACACCACTTCACCCTGGCAAAGTTTTACCAGTTCGGAATAAGTGACCCAATAGGGGGTAGGAATAACCACTTCATCACCGGGATTGATGATGCTCAACACGGTATTGGCAATGCTTTGTTTGGCCCCTGTTGACACCACGATCTGTTCAGGCGTATATTCCAGTCCGTTATCACGCTTCAGCTTATGCACTACTGCCTGACGCAGTTCAAGATACCCGGCTACAGGCGTATAATGTGTAAAGCCTTCATCGATGGCTTTTTTTGCGGCCTCCCTGATGTGGGCAGGTGTGTCAAAATCGGGTTCTCCAATGCTCAGATCTACAATGTCTATACCCTGGGCTTTCAGCTCACGGCTTAATTTAGCCATCTTGATCGTTTGAGGCTCGGATATCCTCGATAGCCTTTCGGCGAGTTCCATTTCCATCATAAACAATAACAGTTTTATAGGGTTAACTGGGACAAACCTACAATAAATTTAGAAGTGTCATAGTATAAAAAATAGAAAGCTATAATGGAAAACCCCGATGTACACGGATACACTGTAATAAAAAAGCAGCCGGGACCAACATTAGTATTGACCCCGGCTGCCCGTATTTTGTAGTGTGTGATTTAACAGACTAATAGAGACTGTACAAAGAATTTACAGTTAATTTTTTCTTGTCGGTAAAATCTTTAGAGCCGATCAGCGTGATGGTATATACTCTACCGGAAGAGAAGCTGGCGTTTGGCGATGAATTTTCTGTCAATACAGTGCTCGTACCTGCTGCCTTTATCTTGATATTGTTAGTGTACACTGATTTTGTCAGCGGATTGAAAGCAGTCCTGAAACCACTCTGGCCAACATAGGTACGGTTGCTGTCTACTTTTACGTCATCGATGTAAACGTCAACAGGACCTGCATCAGGACTTAAATGGAAGAAGCGGATATTTACGGCTGTTTCCTTTGCGGCGGAGAAGTCGTCTTTGATGGTTGTCATCTCCGGAGCAGTTGAATCGCCATAAGCAACCAATGTATAGTAGTTAAGGGAATCGTACCTGGCAGTTGTCGCTGCGAAATCGACAGTCGCACCGACTTTTTTGAAAGAGAAGGTACGGACGCCTGCGAAAATAGGATAACCTATAAAGGCAAACCCAATAGTTAGAGGGCTCTGGTTCACTTTTGTAGTGTTGTCATAAAAATCCAGATCAGAGCTGCTGAGAATGCCATTGACAATAGCTACCGCAGCCCTGTCACGTTGAGGTGTTACGTTATCAGTTTTCAAACAGGCACTGAGGCCGGTTACCGCTGTCACAAGGGCCGCTATTGCCCACACGCGAGTTTTTTTAGTTGTCATTTTTGCTATCTTTTAGTGCGAATTGATTTTGGAACTATAAAGGTTATTCAATATTCCTGGTATAATCGAACCTGAATTTTGACAAGTCCGGGAGATGTTTTTTCCCGCGCTGCAGTTCATGCTCGTAAATAATGCTGCCCAGTGCTTTCATGAATGGCTTACCTGTTTCCTCAAATTGATAATGCTCGTCGCTTAAAATACCATCCTTATTTACATACACTGTTACCGACAACATGAATTCTACATGATTAGTGAAATCCGCTATATACGCGATGTCGGTCAAAAAGCCATAGGCCCAGCCGGGTTTGTTAAAGCTGCGTATGTTCGCACGGATGTCGCTATGCTGTTCCCCTCCAAACAACACGAATTTTACGTAATTGTGGTAGAATTGTGTTGTATCATAATGGGGATGTGCTGATTCTTCAGGTTGAGCGGACATACAGTGATATAAAAACTGGTAATCGCTATCCTTTAAACGGAAACGATCTCCTTTTGTTACAGCTTCCGGAAAAATTATCTGCCGCAATATACCATGAAGGTCGGCCAGTGGCGCCCGGTTCTTCTGAGAAGCGTCCATAGGGCTGTTCACCAGTTCTTCTTTATCATTATAGTAGCCTTTTCCCATCAGGTCGTGCCGCGCAGTAAAGGTCAGCTGGCTGTAAGCTGCCGGTTGTGCGTAAAGTACCCGGTCGTCCTTCCGGAAAATGACGGCGTTGGTATGCCGGTTTTCCTCGGGGCTGATCCCCGTAACTCCCACACGGTGGCGTATCTGGGTACCGGCAAAACCATTCTCCCACAATCGCTTATTAAAAGTTTCCTGCCCTATGAACTCATAGAGACGGTTAAAGGCGTCATTGTCACTAACCAATAAGATTTTTTTAATATATTGGCCTACCGATGGTAGTCCGCTGGCGGATGAGCTGTCTGACGACACAGCCGCAGTGATGTCTTCCAGGCTGTCGGTGAACATTGGGGTATTCCTGTCCAGGCCCTGAATATTCAGATCGTTCAGTTTCTCCAGGGCCAGGGCGCACGCCGCCAGTTTAACGGTGGAAGCGGGGTAAAAATACCGGCCGGTATCAGCCTTGTAATAGTAATCGGTGAAGTGGGGCCTGTTGGCCGCATCCCGGTCTATCCGCGTGTAAATGATCTGTAAACCAAAGTCCTGCGGATGCTGGAATACCGGCCCGAGCCTATCGGCATGGGCCTGTAAAAAAGTATCGAGGAAAGAGTCTTTTTGAGGATAATGGCTTGTTCCCATATTTTTATTAGTATTGCAGGCTGCAAAGAATAGTATCAACCAGAGAAAAATACAACGGCGCATAAAATAAAGATTAAATTTTGGCAGGAAAGCAAGGGTTTATAAGCTGATAATCAATTATTTCTACCTTTTTCCTTTTCTACCTCTGAACGGCTTTAATATATCAATTTAAATTCTATCTTTGCAACTCTTAAAAAATTTTTATAAACCCGAAACAATATGCAACTTAAAGGACTGGTTAGATTTTTTGCCGGTGCATTGATCCTTATCTCTGTGTATTATTTGTCGTTCACGTTTTTGGTACGTAACTACGAATCGAAAGTAACTGCGCAAGCTGCGAGTGATATCAGTAAATCATTCCCAAGTGCTGAACAGAAATATCCTGGTAAAGAAAACGCGGAGCTGCGGTCGGTTTATGAGGATACCCTGTCTGACCTGAAGAAAGATAGAAGACAAAGGATCCTGGATAGTGCCAGCAACAAAGAAATGGCGGGTTTTCCATGGTATGTTACTTATGACAAAGCCAAAGAAAAGGAACTGAACCTGGGTCTTGACCTTCAGGGTGGTATGAACGTAGTACTGGACGTAAGTGTGGAAGATGTGATCCGTTCATTGAGCGGCCATTCACAGGACGCGGCTTTCAGAAAAGCCCTGGACCTGGCCGTACAGCGTAAGAAATCCAGTCAGTCTGACTTCGTAACATTGTTCGGGCAGGCATATGAAGAAGTACAGCCTAACGGCCGTCTTGCTATCATCTTTGCCAATTCATATCAGAAAGACATTGATTTTAATGCAAGCAACAGCAAGGTACTGGATGTGATCCGCCGTGAGGCCAACGCAGCCATCAAAAATACCTACCTGGTATTGCAGAAACGTATCGATAAATTCGGGGTTGCTTCTCCAAATATCAGCCTGGATGAAAACAAAGGTATCATCTCTGTTGAACTGGCAGGTGTTGACAATCCTGAACGTGTAAGAAAATATCTGCAGGCCAGCGCTAACCTGGAATTCCGTGAGGTGTACAGAAATGACGAACAGTTCATTTCCACCATCCTCCAGCCAATGAACGAAGCGATCAAAGCTGCTGTTGGCGGTACCACTGCGAAAGCTGCTGCTGATACTACCAAGAAAGCGGAAGACAGCACTGCTGTAGCTACAGCTGCTAATGATTCTACTACTACCGGTAGTCTTACTGCTATTTTAAATGACAGCACTAACAAGTCCGGCAAAGCTGACTCCCTGAAGTCAGAAGCTGAACGTAGGGCTGAACTGGCAAAAGCTGAACCTTTCTTCAGCATTTTCGCCCCAAGATATCATCCACAGCAGGGCGTTGCTTATGGCCCTGTCATCGGTAATATCCTTCCTACTGATACTGCTGCCTTCAGCCGCTACCTCCAGATCCCTGCAGTAAAAAATGTACTGCCTAAAGACCTGGTATTTATATATGGTGCTGAAGACAAAGAAAATAAACGCGCTCCACTGAATGTATATGCCATCAAGGTAAATCCGATCAACCCTGCACCACGTGTGGGCGGTGAAAGGATCGTGGACGCTAAACAGGATTACGACCAGAGCGGCCGTCCGGAAATATCCATGACAATGGACCCGGCAGGCGCCAAAGAATGGAAAAAACTGACAGGCGAACTGGCTCCTACAGATCCTAGCAATCCGGCTACCCTGAACTATGTCGCCGTTGTACTAGACAACATCGTTTACTCTGCTCCATCCATCCAGGGTGAGATCGGAGGAGGCCGTTCTTCTATCTCCGGTAGCTTTACCCTGGAAGAAGCAAATGACCTGGCAAACATCCTGAAATCAGGTAAAATGCCGGCTCCTGCGAAGATCGTTCAGGAACAGATCGTTGGACCTACCCTGGGACAGGAATCTATCGCTGCAGGTGCTAAATCCTTCATGATCTCCTTCATCGTGATCTTCGTCCTGATGCTGGTGTACTACAACACTGCCGGCTGGGTAGCGAATATCGCCCTTATCCTCAACCTGCTGTTCACCTTCGGTATCCTCGCTTCCCTCGGCGCTACGCTGACAATGCCTGGTATCGCCGGTCTGGTACTCACCATCGGTATGGCTGTGGATACGAACGTAATCATATTTGAACGTATTAAAGATGAACTGAGCCGAGGTAAGAGCTACCCGCAGGCAGTAGAAGACGGTTACAAACGTTCTTACGCTCCTGTACTGGATGGTCACATCACCTCCCTGCTCACTGCTATCATCCTGTTCTACTTCGGTCTTGGTCCGGTACTGGGCTTCGCTACCACTCAGATCCTCGGCTTGCTGCTGTCTCTGTTCTGTGGTATCATGGTTTCCCGTATCGTTACTGACTGGTGGACTAACAAGAAAAGACACTTCGAATACTTTACTCCGATCTCCCGTAAAATATTCAAACACGCTGCTTTCGACTTCGTAGGAAAAAGAAAATATGCTTATATCATATCATTCGTAATGATTGCTTTAGGTGCATCCTCTTTCTTCCACGGTTTCCGTCACGGTGTTGACTTCGACGGCGGTCGTAACTTCACTGTACGTTTCGAACAGCCAATGAAGACTGACGAAGTACGTGATGAACTGGAAAAACAGTTCGGTACCGAACCTTACGTGAAAACAATCGGTACCAGCAACCAGCTGAGCATTACCACAAACTACAAAATCGACGAACAGAGCGAGGCGGTAGATAAAGAAGTATCACAGAAACTGTTCGAAGGCCTGAAGAAATTCTATGAGCCAGGACTGACTTACGAGTCTTTCGCTTCACCAAGGTTCATCGTAGCGTCTCAGACAGTGTCTCCGACCATCTCCGACGACTTACGTGCAGGTGCTGTGAAAGCGACCATCTTATCCCTGGTGGTGATCTTCCTGTACATCCTCCTGCGTTTCAGCAAATGGCAATATTCAATCGGTACGATCTTCTCCCTGTTGCATGACGTGATGGTAACACTCGCAGTATTCTCTTACTGCCGTGATTTCGTTCCGTTCGCACTGGAAGTTGACCAGCACTTCATCGCTGCGATCCTTACCGTGATCGGTTTCTCAATGAACGATACCGTGATCGTGTTCGACCGTATCCGCGAATACTTCCGTACAGGTGTAATGAAGGGTGCAACCAGAGACCAGGTGATCAACAAAGCCATCAACGATACGCTGAGCCGTACCGTTATGACTTCCCTGACTGTGTTCCTGACCATCCTGATCCTGTTCATCTTCGGTGGTGAAGTAACCCGTGGTTTCGCCTTCGCAATGCTGATCGGTGTTGTCACCGGTACCTACTCTTCCATCTTCGTGGCAGCTCCGGTACTGGTAGACTTTGACAAGAAGAACCAGCTGTCTAACGAAAGCGAAGCGCTTCCTGTAAAAGAAACCGCTGCAGCTCCGGCTACCGCTAAGAAATAGTGTTCAACTAAAATGTTTGATAATAAAAAGCCCTTCGGTCCAACCGAGGGGCTTTTTTTATGTCCGTAGTCCTTCCGTCTTCCCGCATCTCTTCAAAACAGTCCCTTATTTCACCACGCATGCACCGTTACCTGGAATTAAGACTTCGGGCTTATAGGTATTCTTTACCCGTCTCATTATCTCCCATTTCCCTTTTAAGGGATATTAGAGGCTTTTTAAAGACCTTTTTCCTGCCAGATTGATAGTTTAGTCAGTTAAGAATGAAAAAACGGAAAACGCGGCTTAAAATCATTCCAAGAGAATTGCTCTCAGATCAATCCGTAAAGCATATCCACGCCTGCCGGAAAAAAAGGATGCCTTTTTTCTTCAAAAGTTATCTTATATAAATCTTTTGTAAAGCAAAAAGTATTCGTTACTATAGTATAACAAAACAGGATTTTTGTATTGTCTCTGTAAAGCCGCTACTATAGCGCTTTGACAGAGATAACCCATATATAACCCATATATAACCCGTATATAAGCCATATATAACCCATATCTAGGAAGTATGGGTTATATATGGCTTATATACGGGTTAATTACAGGGTACATATGAGTTATTAGTACGAAATCGCCCTTGCCAGAAGCCTTTTGAAGTGATATGGCTGTCTGTATGGGTAAAATTAAAAGCCCTCTGGCATTGCCAGAGGGCCTGAATAGACCGGCGTAGGCCCGGTCGGTTATGTAAGCGTATGGCGGGCTCTTAGTCCCTCGTCAGCAGTTTTATCAGCTTGTCATCTGGCTCGCCATTGGCGTCGACGATGCCGAAATCACCCTTATAGTCCCAGATCGTCCAGGCAATATGGTTCTTCTCCAGCGCCTTTTTCACGTCCTTGTACCAATGCAGCCTGTCTTTGCGGTATACCGTGTTCAGACAACCCCATTCCCCGCAGTAGAGCGGCAATTTAAGCTTCTGGGCGACCTTGACAGCTGTCATCATCTGCTGTTCGATGATGTCAGCGTCGTATTCTTCCGAGCTGCCTGCCAACAGGTTCCGGATGGTAGCCGGTTGCTGCGCGATCTCTTTGGCAGTGATCGTAGCACCGGGATAATGTACCGGGCCGGCATAGTCTTTATGGGCTGTCCAGCTGGCTTTATAGTGAGTAAAGTAGAATGGGTTGTAATAGTGAAAACTTAGTATGATCTTTTTATCGCCCGCTGGCACTTTCAACTGGGGAAAGGTGCTATAAGACTGATAATGATTACTGCCGATAATAACAACGCGTTTAGGTTCCAGCTCCCGGATCAGGGCGATGCCCCTGGCAGCCAGTTCATTCCATTGGGCCGCACTGTCGGCTACAGGTTCATTCAGCAATTCATAAGCCACCAGGTCGGACGGATATTTTTTCAGTTCCCCGCTCAGTTCCCGCCAGCATTGCAGGAAACGTTCCTGTGCGGCAGATTGCTCCCACAGCGCCCTGCTCCTGGCATTAAAATGATGGCTGCGAAGAATATGCAGGTCTACGATGGCACGGAGCTTATATTGCTTGCACCAGCCGATCGCTTTATGTAAAAGCACAAAGGCGTCTTTGTATTTCTCTTCCTTGTAATCCCACAGTTCGGCTTCCTCCACCGGAATGCGGATGTGGTCAAATCCTTTTTCTGCCAGCAGGGCCACGTCTTTTTCTGTGAAGTAGTCAACCTGGGCCACACTACGCCGGCCGCCGGGCTGTGACAACCAGTGACTGATGTTCACACCGCGTCGGATATTAAATCCCTCAGGCATCCTGGGGGCGTCCTGTGCACTTACAATGGCCGGAGATGCAGCCAGTACAAAGATGACAAATGTAGCAACCAGTGATTTGTAGATATTTCCCATAGCGCAAATATTCGAAAATTCGTGTATAAGGCAAAGCGCCTTCGCCAGATGCGGACCGTCTTTGGCCGAAACGGCACAGTTGTTAGCTGAACAAAAATGCCACGTCCTCTTCCGTCAGTTTCTTCACAAAGCCAGTGTCTTCGCTTATCAGGTCGTCGGCGATCATCTTTTTTCTTTCCTGCAATGCCAGGATCTTTTCCTCCACACTATCCTTGCAGATCATTTTGTAGGCAAAGACCTTGTTCTGCTGACCGATACGGTGCGTACGATCTATGGCCTGTTGTTCTGCCGCCGGGTTCCACCAGGGGTCTACGAGATATACATAATCGGCGGCGGTGAGGGTCAGTCCGACACCACCTGCTTTCAGGCTAATGAGGAACACCCTGACCTTTTCGTCTTCCTGGAACTGGTTTACCAGCTGCTGACGATGTTCTGCTTTGGTACTGCCATCCAGGTAAAGGAAGGGCAGTCCTTCACTTTCCATGGACTTTGCAATGAGTTGCAGCATGCCTGTAAACTGTGAAAATACCAGCACTTTGTGTGTACCGGTGTTCTCACTGATCTCGCGCATCAGCTCATCGAGTTTGACGGAGCTGGTCACGTGGGCTTCTTCCGCCACCAGTTGCGGGGCGTTACATACCTGCCTCAGGCGGGTCAGGCCCTCCAGCACATAAATGGTGCTGGCAGCGATTCCCTGCTCATTGATCCGCTGCATGAGCTTTTCTTTATACAGGTCGCGGATGCGGTTGTAAGCCTTCCGTTGTTCTTCGCCCATCTCACACCACATGATGATCTCAGTCTTATCAGGCAAATCCTGTGCTATTTGTTCTTTGGTACGTCGCAACAGGAAAGGATATATCAGTTTACGCAGGCGGCGGGCCTTTTCGGCGTCGGCATATTTGTCAATAGGCATGGCAAACTCCGAACGGAAGAAGGCCTGGTTACCCAGTAGCCCCGGATTGGCAAAGTTCATCTGTGCGTAGAGGTCCATGGTATTGTTTTGGATCGGGGTACCACTCAGTATCAGCCGGTTACGGCTTTGCAACACCTGTAATGCCTTCGTGGTCTGGGAAGATGGATTTTTGATCACCTGACTTTCATCCAGTACCGCATATCCGAATATGTGGGTGGTGAAAACGGCCGTATCGCTACGCACCGTACCATAACTTGTGATGACCAGCTGCTGCTGTTTCCAGTGTGCAGCATCATATTGCCTGTTACCGCCATGATACACAGTGTAACGCAGTCCGGGGGCAAATTTCTGCAATTCGCTCTGCCAGTTATAGATCAGGGAAGTGGGGCACACGACGAGGTGGGTTTCTCCCGGATATTTCTCACAAAGATGCTGAAGGAAGGTGATGGTCTGGAGGGTCTTACCAAGACCCATATCATCCGCCAGGCAACCACCCCAGCGCATAGCGTCCAGGAGGCACATCCACTCAAACCCTGACTGTTGATAGGTACGGAGCTGGGCCTGTATGGCGGCAGGTATGGGGAACCGTTCGGCAGCTTGTGCCTGCAGGCGTCGCAACTGCTCCATTGTATTTTCCTTTACGACGGTACCCTGTGCTTCCAGCATCTCCTGGGCTACGGTAAAATGCAGACGTGACAGCTTTAGTTTGTCTTTATTTACCTGCCCCAGTTTCCAGAGCATATCATATTTGTGCAGCCACTCGTCGGGAATTACGCCAATGGTACCGTCTTTCAGCAGCAGGTGGGGCTGCTTGTGCAGCAGCGCCTTTTGCAGGTCAGTCAGCGCCACGGGGATATCGCCGTAGTGAATGTCTATTTCCAGGTCGAAGGTATCCTTGTCATCGCCATGCCAGCGAACGTCCATTACGGGTACATTGGTATTGTACCTGAAATGCTGCAGCTGGTCCATACCATATACACCAATGTTCCTGTCTGTCAGTTTGCGGTAGCATTTTACCAGCCACTGGCTCTTTTCGGCATCAGCAAAGGGCAGGTAGAAATAGCCGTTCCGTTGCTGTGCAAAGCGTGGATGCAGGGCGCGTATGAAGGCGATCAGTTCCTTTTCTGCTTCCATGTGCCGCCTGATCTCATACTGGATATCGCCTTCCGCTTTTAATACAACAGGGTCGCTGGTATCATCGATGGAAAAGCTGCCGTACTGCCACTGTGGCGTTAATACAAGGAAGGATTTATTCAGTTCACTCAGCCAGATATTACATTCCGGCGGTGTGTCAATCACTTCTTTCTGCAGCAGGATGCTTTTATTGACGTTGTATTGTTCACTGAGAACCGGCAGTGTATGTTCAATGAAGGCGGCTTCTTCATGGGCCGGAACATCCATAAAACCACCGGGAAATTGTTCCAGCGTGGCAGCGGCGGCAGGAGGGAGGATGAACAATTCTCCACGGCTCCGCAGTACAAAACCATAGTGCTCAAAGTCGGAAAGGGGAAAGGCCTGTCCGTTGATAGTTACCAGCGCCGCTACCCGCAATGCGCCGGTGGCTGACCGTTTCAGTTCGAAAGAGAGTACCGGTGGAAAGTTATTTACTGTAGCTGGTCGTGTATGTTTAAGCAGCATACTGTCGTCCGTGATCATGGTATACCAGGGTAGTACCGGCGTCAGTGGCCGCAGTTGCTGAAGGGTATGATAGAGGTATTGCTGCATGCCTTCCTGCACAAATTGGTGCTGGGTGAGGGATTTCACGGGAGCGTCCCGGAACTTCTCCTTCAGCTGCAGTTCTTTATAGACCATCGCTTCCTGCGTACAGGGTTGCAACAGGTGTTGTACACCGGCAGGCAGGGTATTGAAGATGGACAATGATTTTTTATCGTTCAATGGCATACGCTGGCAGGTACGGCCGCCCGCGTCTTCTTTAAGTATGCCTGCACTGATCTTTATCGGGGTAGGGTGATTAGACTGTAATTCCAGCAGGAGTACAGGCGTTGGTTTATTTTTGTTGTTACCGCCTTGCGTTATGGTTTTACTCATCTCTTGTAATTCAGGTTTCTCAACAAGGACAAAGATAACCTTCTGAAAAAGGTTAAAGCAATGGACTATGCTGGAATAATATTGTTCCTTTTATGGTCTTATTTGAATGCTCATGGTCTTTCAGCAGCCAGTTGCAACAGTTGTTCGTGCAATGCCAGCACCTGTGGGATGACCATTTCCTGATCATCATTGCGTACCACATAATCGCACAGCTTCATTTTGATCGTATCGTCGATCTGTTTGTGCATACGCGCCAGTACGTCGTTACGGCTGATATTATCCCGTTTCATGACCCTCAATATGCGCAGCGGCTGGGGGGCGGAAACGCCGATACATTTATCCAGGTACTGAAATGAGCCGGATTCAAAAAGAAGAGCGGCTTCTTTCAGTACATAAGGGGTTGTTTGTCTGTCCGCCCATTCATCGCTGTGACGGATGGTGGCCGGGTGTACGAGGGAGTTGAGTAGTTCCAGTTTATCTTTATCATTAAAAACGATCTTTCCCAATGCCGCCCTGTCCAGCACATTCGTGCTGCTGTAGATCTGTTCACCGAAATGAGCTTTTACCTGTTGTATCAGGAGTTCATCTGTTTGCATGATCGTTTTGGCAGCATCATCGGCATAATAGACCGGAACGCCCAGTAATTCGAATATCCGGGCTACTGTTGTTTTGCCTGAACCGATGCCGCCTGTAATACCAATTTTTAACATACGTCCAAATTCCAAAAAAAATCCCAAACTCCGTAAGGAATTTGGGACGTGTTATCTGAAGATAACAATTATTTTGCTGGTGTTGCAGCAGCTTTCTGCTGAGCACTAGTGTATTCCATGCTAATGGCGGAACGCTCGATGGTCAAGTAAGTACCGGCGCTCACCTCGATCTTGAGGGTACCATCGTCATTGATCTTCTTAACAGTACCGTGGATACCTGCAATGGTAACCACTTTGTCGCCTTCACGCAGATTGCTGATGAAGTCTTTCTGCATTTTTGCTTTTTTGGTCTGAGGGCGGATCATAAATAACCACATTACCAGGATCATACCACCAATAAAAATGAATTGGAAGCCACCGGCGCCACCTGCTCCACCCGGAGCACCACCACCCATCAGTAAAACGTTCAGCATGTTAGTGTACATCGTATTAAGTTGTATTTGTTGTTTAGTTGTTCTTGTTTCTAATTAGTTCCTGCCTCAATATCTATACCGTTCTGTATGTCGGTCTTAGCTTTGTTTCAGGATGGTACACTGGATCTTAGGTCCCTGTACCTGGTCAGGTTTTGTATTGGCCCTGATAATGATCTCTTTCTCGGTATATCCCTCTTTTCCGGCGCTGTTGAAAACTACTTTCATGTAGCTGCTTTTGCCCGGTTTGATAGGCTCTTTAGGCCATTCCGGTACTGTACAACCGCAGCTGGAGGTAGCGTCTGTTATCAGCAGGTCCCTGTCTCCGGTATTGGTAAATTTGAAAGAATATTCCACTTTTTCACCTTCTGTAATGTTCCCGAAATTATGGACCATTTCATCGAAAGCGATCACTGGAGTACCTGTAGCGGTATCGGATGCAGCGGTAGTGGCTGTTTCCTGGCCACTTGTCTTGCCGGTGTTTGAATTACAGGCGCCTGCTATAAGGCTTCCGGCGATCAGGTAAAAGAATATCTTTTTCATAATTATTAAGGGTTCTGCCCAAAAATAGCTATTTTTTTGTACGGTCTATCTTCTTTATCTGATTTGCCTGGTCCAGGTCTTTCAGGATATTATCAAGAATACCATTTACAAATTGTCCGCTCTGGGGAGTGCTGTAAGCTTTCGCCAGGTCGATATATTCATTGATTGTCACCTTGGTAGGGATGGTCGGGAAGTACAGGAACTCGCAAACGCCCATCTCCATCAGCAGCATATCCACTGCGGCGATACGTTCCGGGTCCCAGTTCTGTAATTTAGGCTTGATAAGTTCCAGGCAGTACTCTTTTTTGTCGATTACGGTGAGCAGCAGTTCGCGTGCATATTCCAGTTTCTCTTTGCTTATCAGCTGGAGGAAATTGAACAGGTGCGGCTTGTGCATGTAATTGGCAACCAGGAGGTCCATCATTTCTGCGTCGTCGCCCCAGTGCAGGAAGGAATCTTCCATGTGCTGGAGGAACAGTTCACTTTTGGCAAGAATCTCTTTGTAGAGATATTCCATGATCTCCTTCTCGCCGGCTTTGGTACGGGAAGGTTCCTTTATGTAATTCTGATAGACCTCTGTAGCTGTGAGCGTATTATAGAGTTTACGCATCAGGTCCGGCTCGGGAAGGTGTTTGAGTTTCCACTGTTCCAGGTTCACCTGGAAGCCTTTGTCATTGATTATCTGGAAAATGAATTCATTTCCGGCGATCTTGGTATTCACCTGCAGGTCGGCCGCCGAGGGAAGATGTTTGGAGGCACGTGTCTGCGCATCGATCTCGGCATACTGTGCTACCTGGGACAGGCAGTATAATAGGTATGTAAAGATCTGACTGGTCTGGTCCAGTTTCTCGTTCAGTAAACTGGTAGCCGTGCCCGGCTTGACGGTACCCTCTTCCATCGTTTCCAGTGCATAAAGGGTCTGCATGACCTTCACCCGGATATTTCTTCTGCTAATCATCTTATAATCAAGAACTGTATGAGGGCGCAAAGCTATGGGAAAATTAGGGAATTTGGAATTCTTAATTCCTAATTCCTATATTACAGCTGATTCTGTCATGTTTTTTCTGAAAAAATGGCATTTTTGTCAGTGTGCCTGATAAGTCTATCTTTGATGACTGAAAATTTGACCAGATTTGTCGGGAAAAGTGCCTTGGCACAATTATCGAGGTGCCAAGATCACTAATAAATCTTCATCTTACCTTTTTAAAAAGTATAACTATATGGCAAAAGATTTAAGTATTAAACCCTTAGCTGACAGGGTGATCGTGAAACCCGCAGCCGCAGAAGAGAAAACAGCTGGTGGTATCATCATCCCTGATACCGCAAAAGAAAAACCACAAAGAGGTACGGTAGTAGCTGCCGGTCCTGGTAAGAAAGATGAGCCGGTGACAGTAAAGGTAGGCGACACTGTATTGTATGGTAAATATTCCGGTACAGAGATCAGCATCGAAGGCGGCGATTACTTAATCATGCGTGAATCTGACATCTTAGCGATTGTTTAATCAAACACGTTGATTTACAGGTAAACCAAAACAAAAATTAAAAAAACACAAGCTAATTATGGCAAAGCAGATATTTTTTAGCACTGATGCCCGCAATAAAATGAAGAAGGGCGTGGACACCCTGGCAGACGCAGTGAAAGTTACCCTGGGTCCTAAAGGTCGTAACGTTGTTATCGAGAAAAAATTCGGCGCTCCCAGCTTAACTAAAGATGGTGTGAGTGTTGCTAAAGAAATCGAACTGGACGATCCGATCGAGAATATGGGCGCACAGATGGTGAAGGAAGTTGCTTCCAAAACCGCTGACATCGCAGGTGACGGTACAACTACCGCAACTGTGCTGGCACAGTCTATCATCGGCGAAGGACTGAAGAACGTTGCTGCCGGTGCAAACCCAATGGACCTGAAACGTGGTATCGACAAAGCTGTTAAAGCTGTTGTTGAAAACCTGGGAAAACAGGCTGAAAAAGTTGGTAGCGATAGCAAAAAGATCGAACAGGTTGCTGCTATCTCCGCTAACAACGACGCAGAGATCGGAAAACTGATCGCTGAAGCAATGAACAAAGTAACCAAAGATGGTGTGATCACCGTTGAAGAAGCAAAAGGCACCGATACTACTGTAGAAGTAGTAGAAGGTATGCAGTTTGACCGTGGTTACCTGTCTCCATACTTTATCACCAACAGCGAGAAAATGCACGCTGAACTGCAGAACCCTTACATCCTGATCTACGATAAAAAGATCAGCACCCTGAAGGATATCCTGCACATCCTGGAAAAGATCGTTCAGAACGGCCAGCAGTTGCTGATCATCTCTGAAGATCTGGAAGGTGAAGCACTGGCTACCCTCGTAGTGAACAAACTGCGTGGTCAGCTGAAAGTTGCTGCAGTTAAGGCTCCAGGCTTTGGCGACAGAAGGAAAGAAATGCTGCAGGACATCGCAACCCTGACCGGTGGCGTTGTGATCAGCGAAGAACAAGGTTACAAACTGGAGAATGCTGACCTGACTTACCTGGGTCGTGCTGAATCCGTAACTATCGATAAAGACAATACTACCGTTGTTGGCGGTAAAGGCGAAAAAGACGCTATCCAGGCTCGTATCAACCAGATCAAAGCCCAGATAGAAGTTACAACTTCCGACTACGATCGCGAAAAACTGCAGGAACGTCTTGCTAAACTGAGCGGTGGTGTGGCTGTACTGTACGTAGGTGCTACTACCGAAGTGGAAATGAAGGAGAAGAAAGACCGTGTTGACGATGCACTGCACGCAACCCGCGCTGCTGTTGAAGAAGGTATCGTACCAGGTGGTGGTGTCGCTTACATCCGCGCTATCGAAAGCCTGGACAAACTGAAAGGCGAGAACGAAGACGAACAGACTGGTATCGCTATCGTTAAACGCGCTATCGAAGAGCCACTGCGTCAGATCACTGCTAACGCAGGTATCGAAGGTTCTATCGTAGTTCAGAAAGTGAAAGAAGGTAAAGGTGATTTCGGTTTCAACGCTCGTAGTGAAGTGTATGAAAACCTGCTGGCAGCTGGCGTTATCGACCCTGCTAAGGTTACCCGTATCGCACTGGAAAACGCTGCTTCAATCGCAGGTATGCTGTTGACCACCGAGTGTGTGATCGCTGACAAACCTGAACCTAAATCCGCTGCCCCTGCTCCGCATGGTGGTCACGGTATGGGTATGGACTATTAATATAGTATCCAAGAATATAAGTGAAAGGGTGTTCGCCTCCGGCGGATACCCTTTCCTTTTTTATCGGCTTTCCTGTAACTTTAGATCCCTTTGTCCGTTATAACTGTATGAACGCCTTTTTACGCGCCGCTTTCTGTTTTTTATTGCCAGTATTCCTGCTGACGGCTTGTTCTAAAGATGAATATTCCGGCGCAGACGTATACTCTGATGTAGAGAAAACAATGATAGAACAGGATATCCTGATCCAGAAATATATCCGGGAACATAATCTTAACATGGAGCGTGACTTCAGCGGGCTTTATTTTAATATAGAAGCTCCGGGCAGCGACAGCGCTCACATGACGCTTAATTCCGTTCCAACTGTCATTTACACCCGCGCGAACCTGAAAGACTCTGTGTTCGACGCTTCTTTCGGATCTACCAATTTTGACGGCCGTGCACTGAAAGACCATATCATCGGCTGGCAGATCGGATTGCAGAAAATAGGCAAGGGTGGCAGAATATTTATGATCATTCCTTCACCACTCGCTTTTGGCAATATTGCCGTTGGCAATATTATCCCTGCCAACACCGTTCTGGTATGTGACGTTGAATTAGTTGATTTTAAATGAGTATCCTTCTGTATTTAATCATTGACTATTATAAAAACTTGAGCATTTCATGAAAAGATTAAGCATGAGAAATTTTCTACTGCTGGGTGCAGTACTGATGATGGGTTTGTTTGCAGCATGTAGTAAGGATAACGATGTTTATGATCCTGTTCCGCAGTTTAACAAGGAAATTGATTCCATCAAGGCATATCTGAAGGCAAACAACCTGACGGCTGTTCAGGATACAGCTTCTGGCATTTTCTATCAAATTACTGCTCCCGGAAATGGTAAAGACACTGTTAAGAACACTAACACCAAAGTGAAGACTTTGTACAAAGGACAACTGTTGAATGGTGTTGTATTTGATTCTGCTACTACCACTCCTGCTGAATTCACAGCAGGAAAAGTAATTGTGGGTTTCCAGTTCGCTTTGACAAAGATCACTAAAGGCGGTAAGATCCGTGTGTATTTCCCTTCCTATTACGGATATGGAACTCAGTCCAGCGGTAAAATACCAGCTAACTCTTCACTGATTTTCGATGTTGAATTAGTGGATGTAGTCAATCCATAGTATTGTACTTTACACTTCATAAAGTCCCGTTCTGACCAGTTCAGGCGGGACTTGTTTTTTGACTTCATGTATGGATTTTTGGATATGTGGAATGCCTTACATTTGCTCAAATTCTAAGTAGTGGCACACGAATGCATTTCGGTATTTGATATCTTTAAGATAGGCGTAGGTCCTTCCAGCTCACACACGTTAGGCCCATGGCGGGCTGCCCTCCAGTTCCTGCGGGAAGTGCAGGCCACAGGGCGAAAGCTTACTTCAGTTAAACAAGTCAGTGTTTTATTATACGGCTCTCTTGCCAAAACCGGGCACGGCCATGGTACAGATATCGCAGTACAGTTAGGACTTTGCGGCGATGATCCCGTGACCTTCGATGTCAACCAGATCAATAGCAAAATGGATGGCATCCGCCGTAATAAGACGATGTTGCTGGGAGGGAATCATGCTATTCCTTTTGATCCCCTGCAGGATATCTCTTTCCTGTATGATGAATCATTACCTTTCCACCCGAACGCACTTACCTTCCTGGTGACCTTTGAAGACGGAGAACAGCAGGCTGCAACGTATTATTCCATCGGCGGTGGCTTCGTTGTTAAAGAAGGCGAGGCTGCAGGCAGCGCTTCCCAGGTCGACCTGCCATTCCCGATAGATACCGCCAGACAACTTTTACAATGGTGTATCAAAACCGGTTATTCCATTTCTGAACTGGTCATGGAAAATGAACAGGCCTGGCGCCCCGAAGCTGACACGAAAGCTGGTGTTATGAATATCTGGCGCGTGATGAGAGAATGTATTTACCGCGGTTGCCATACTTCAGGAGAATTACCCGGTGGGCTTCGTGTAGTAAGGCGCGCTGCTGCTTTGAGCAAGAAATTATTAAAAGGAAATACTTATACCGATTACGATTCCTGGATCAGCGCCATCAGGCAGGGTGGGAACCATTTTGCCTATACGCTGGATTGGGTAAGCTGTTTTGCACTGGCCGTTAATGAGGAAAATGCCTCCTTCGGCAGAGTGGTTACAGCGCCCACCAACGGCGCCGCTGGTGTGATACCTGCCGTATTGCAGTACTTCATTACCTTCTGCGACGGCTTCCATGATGAAAAGATCCTGCAGTTCGTACTGACGGCTTCAGAGATCGGCAGCATCTTTAAAAAACGCTCTACCATCTCAGCCGCTATGGGTGGCTGTCAGGCGGAAATAGGCGTATCTTCCGCAATGGCGGCGGCCGCACTTACCGAGTGCCTCGGCGGTTCACAGCGTCAGGTACTGATGGCTGCGGAAATTGCCATGGAACACCACCTCGGACTTACCTGCGACCCTATCGGCGGACTGGTACAGGTGCCTTGTATTGAAAGGAATACAATGGGGGCTATCAAGGCTATCACCGCTTCCCAACTGGCACTGCAGAGTAACCCTGAACTGGCAAAGGTTTCCCTGGATGCAGTAGTGAAAACCATGTGGGATACTGCACTGGATATGAACAGCAAATACAAAGAAACTTCAGACGGCGGTCTTGCCGTGAATATACCTATCAGCCTTCCCGAATGCTGATACCGGCTAATGCTGCATGCAACCAGGAAGTACACCTTCCTTGTTGTATGCAGCATTCTGCATTATTTGCGTATATTGTTTGATTATACCTGCAATTGATTATGAGAACTTTTGCGTTCCTACTGCTACTAGTAATCCCTTCTACCGCACTGGCTCAGACATTCGGTGGTAATCCTCCTTCCCTGAAATGGCGTCAGATCAACAGCGACACCGCACGTATCATATTCCCCGCAGGATTGGAAAAACAGGGCCAACGGGTAGCAGATCTCGTACATTACATAGACAGATATACCCGTTATTCTATCGGGGACAGAAATAAAAAAGTCAGTATCGTATTGCAGAACCAAACGCTGCAATCCAATGGCTACGTGCAACTAGGCCCGTTCCGTTCAGAGTTTTACCTTACACCGCCGCCTAATTCCTCCGACCTCGGATCACTGAAGTGGGAAGACCAGCTGGCCATACACGAATACCGGCACGTATTGCAGAACCGTAACTTCAACCAGGGCGTGTCTAAAGTCGTATCCTATGTATTGGGAGAGATGGGACTGGCTGCAGCTACCAGCATTGCAGTACCTAACTGGTTCTGGGAAGGGGATGCCGTTACAATGGAAACAGCATTAAGTGCACAGGGCAGGGGCAGGCTGCCAGCCTTCTTCGACGGCTTCAGGGCTTTGTCGCTCGAGCACCGGGACTATAGTTATATGAAGATCAGGAATGGATCTTATGTTGACTTTACTCCCAATCATTATCCGTTAGGTTACTTAATGAGCATGTATGGCCGCGAACATTACGGCCGCACATTCTGGAAAGATGTAACTACGGATGCAGTACGCTATCGCGGATTATTCTACTCTTTTTCCCAAAGCCTCAAAAAACGTACAGGGCAAAATGTGACAGGGTTTTACAGCGCCATGCTGCAGGAGTATCAGCCTTTATGGAATAACTATGCAACGCAGGACAGTAAGCCCGGTAAAGCGTTACTGGAAGCACCTCATACTGTTACCAACTACAAATACGTTTACCCGGTTAAACCAGGGGAATGGATCGTTTATAAAGATGCATATAACCGTGTAGCCGGATTCTATCTGCTGGACAGCACCGGCAAACAGCAACTGGTGACCCGTCCCGGGATGAACTTCGACGATTATTTCAGCTACCGCAATGGCAGGCTGGTATGGACCGAAGCGCGTTTCCATCCGCGCTGGTCCTGGAAAGATTATTCGGTTGTGAAAACCTACGATATGGCCACCGGTCATACCCGTACATTAACACACACCTCACGTTATTTCTCTCCTGATATTACCGCAGATGGCAAAAAGATCATTGTGGCGCTAACACTGCCTTCACAACAATACGGTCTGCAATTGTTGGACGGAGAGACCGGCGCCGTAATAGAAACACTGCCTAATCCGAATAACTGGTATTATACTTATCCGAAATTCTCCGCCGATGAGCAATGGGTGATCAGTAACGTACGTAACGACCGCGGACAAATGGCCATGGTGCGCCAGTCATTGGCCACAGGTACGACAGAGCAACTGACCGCCTTTGGCGATATCGTGCTGGGCATTCCTGTGGTACGCCGCGATACAGTGTATTACACGGCTGCGTATAAGGACGCCGATAACCTGTTTGCATTGACATTGCCCGACAAAAAGATCTACCAGGTAACAGCACATGCCAACAGCGTAGTGCATGCCGCCATTGACGATAGTTCACAACAGGTGGTATACAGTGCGTTCGGTACTAAAGGATATGCCTTATATGCTACGCCATTGTCGCCGAAAAGCTGGCAGCAGATAGAAACCGGCAGGAGCTACCATAGCGCCTGGCTGAAACCCGATTTCCAGGAGGGGGGCGACATCCTGGATAAGGTGCCGCATGAGCAGTACGACATCAAAAAATATCCGAAAGGAACGCGCCTGTTCAACTTTCACAGCTGGTTACCCACTTTCGACGATCCTGATTATAGCCTAACCTTATACGGAAATAATATTCTGAATACAGCGTCTACTGCCCTCGGGTACACCTATAACCGTAATGAAGGGAGCTCCGGATTTACGGGCGATTTCATTTACGGGGCTTTGTTCCCATACCTTCAGGCAGGAGCTAAATACACCTTCAACCGCTCGGATGTTTTTTCAGGAAAAGGACGTTTGTACTGGAAAGAAATGGACCTCCACGGAGGGTTTACCATACCGCTGAATCTCTCATCCGGTCTGTATAGCCGCAGCCTGTCATTGTCTTCTATGTATCATTACCTGGAAAGATATCCGCAGGGAAATTTCCGGTTCACCAATCCATCGATACAATATATCGGCAACACACTGGTGTTTAATAACCAACGCATCAGGGCAAGACAGAACATCTATTCTCACTTCGGGCAATATGTCGCGTTGCAATACAATCGCTCGCTGACAAACGTTTTTGCAGAGCAGCTTTTTGCACGGGCAGACTTATATCTCCCGGGGCTGTCAGCCAATCACAGCCTGGTATTGCAGGCAGCATGGCAACAGCGGGATACGTCAAGGAATTATTCTTTTACAGATAATTTTGCCTATGCAAGAGGATATAACGAACCATTCTACGAGCATATCTATAAACTGGGCGTGAACTATCATTTTCCGATAGCATACCCTGACTGGGGCTTTGCGCAGTTGCTATATTTCATGCGTATCCGTGGTAACGTATTTTACGATTACAGCAGGTCGTATAATTTTATCAGCAAGGTAAATACACAGTACAGGTCAGCGGGCGGGGAACTATTCTTTGATACCAAGATAGGCAATGTACTCCCTTTCACCTTCGGTCTGCGTTACAGCCATCTCTTTGATAAAGATCCGCTGGATAATGCATCTCAAAGGTTCGCGTTTATTCTGCCGCTGCAGCAGTTGTTCAATTACTAACGAACGTTGAATTTCAGTTTAGGTGCTCTGTACAGTTTATCTCCTGTATAGTTAATGATGATATTGTCGAAGTAAAACACCTCGTTCCTTTCCAGCATCTCCTTGATACGCTCTACCCACAGGGAGGGCAGTTTGTCGCCTTTAAAGGAATCGCCCACCATTTCGGAGTAGAAGCCGGGTTTACCGGTGGTGTCGTTGAGGTAAGGTTCTCTTCTTTCATAGGTGAAGTCGAAAGATACCACAGGATATTTGTTATTCTTTTCGTCCCTTACCACGAGTGGTGAATCCAGTAGTTTTATGACTTCCGGGCGGGGGAGGGAATCACTCAGGAAAATGCCCCAGGTGCTTCTGAACCGGAGAGTAGTGGCCTTGGTAGACGCAGCAGCTGGTTTTTTAGCAGCAGGTGTTTTCGGTTTGCCAGTCTGGGCCAGTGCCGGCAGGCTGGTAAACAGCAACAGGATACCCGATATCAAATAACATTTACGCATAGTACAATAAGGGATATAAAAAAATCGCCCGGATTAGTTAACGTCCGGGCGATCCTGAAAATTATAAAGATTTTAAACTTTCCGTAATGGCTATGATCTTGGCCTCGGCGTCTTCTTTCTTTTTTCGCTCTGCGTCAACCACTTCCGGTTTAGCATTCTGTACGAATCTTTCGTTGCTCAACTTCTTTTCTACCGATATGAGGAAGCCCTGCAGATAAGCCAGGTCTTTTTCCAGCTCTTCTTTCTGTGCAGCAGGATCGAGCACGGTCTCTGTTTCCAGGTAGAATTTGTCTTTCTGTACTACCAGGTTAATGCAACCTCCAACAGCTTCTTTTGTATAGTTGATGGCTTTTGCGTTCACCTGTTTAGCCAGCATATCTTCGATCTGTTTGAAAGTGGCTTCCTGCAAGGTATCAATATGCAGTACTATTTCATCTTTCGGTTTGATCTGGTTTTTATTACGTGCGTCACGGATACTGCTGATCACTTCTTTCAGCAAACCGCCCTGTACCAGGATGTTTGTATCTGAAGCGGCAGGGGCAGTATATTGTTTTATCACTACGTCGTCACCTTCGCTACGTTCACGCAGCAGCTGGTAGATCTCTTCCGAAACAAACGGCATGAACGGGTGCAGCAACTGCATCAGCTGTTCGAAGAAATAAACTGTTTTGGTATAGATAGCGGCATCGCAAGGTTGTTCGAAACCAGGTTTTACCCATTCCAGGTACCAGCTACAGAAATCATCCCAGATCAGGCTGTTACAAACGATGTTCAGGGCTTCGCTCAGTTTGAAGTCTTTGAACAGTTCTGTCACCTGTAGTTGTACTTCATTCAGTCTGCTTTCGAACCACTGCACGGCGAAATGATCATCAGCAGCATTGGTACCGGCCGCCTGACGGCCTTCCCACATCTTTACAAGCTTCAGGGCGTTCCAGATCTTGTTGGTAAAGTTACGTCCAAGTTCACAGCTGGCTTCGTCAAACAGCAGGTCGTTACCGGCAGGAGAGGAGATCATGATACCGTAACGAACGGCGTCAGCACCAAACTTGTCGATGAGCTCCAGCAGGTCTGGCGAGTTACCCAGCTGCTTACTCATTTTACGTCCCTGTTTATCTCTTACCATTCCGGTGAAATATACGTCACTGAAAGGCTTCACCTTTTTATATTCCATTCCCGCCATGATCATACGGGCTACCCAGAAGAAGATAATATCCTGTCCGGTTACCAGTACGTTGGTAGGGTAGTAGTAGTTGATCTCTTCGTTATCCGGCTTGGAGATACCATTGAATACTTCCATCGGCCACAGCCAGGAAGAGAACCAGGTATCCAGGCAGTCTTCATCCTGACGAAGATCGGCGGCGGTGTAGTTAAAGCCTTTCGCTTTGAACTGTGCAATAGCGGCATCCACGTTCTGCGCTACTTCAAAAGTACCATCGGGAGCGTAGAAGGAAGGGATCTGTTGTCCCCACCAGAGCTGACGGGAAATACACCAGTCTTTCACATTCTCCATCCAGTATTTGTAGGTAGCCATGAAGCGATCGCCGGGATGGATATCTACGTCACCGTTCACAACTGCGTCCAGCGCTGGTTTGGCCAGTTCGGCCATTTTCACGAACCACTGGGTACTGATACGGGGCTCAACTACAGTATCCGGGTTACGTTCGCTGTAACCGAGACGGGTAGTGTATTCCTGTTCTTTTACCAGTAAGCCTTGTTCGCTGAGCGCAGCGACCACCATTTTACGGGCTTTGAAGCGGTCAACGCCGATAAATACACCGGCGGCAGGGCTGAGTGTACCATCGTCATTGAGGGTGTCAACGATTTCCAGGTTGTGCTTCAGACCGAGGTTGTAGTCATTGATATCGTGTGCAGGTGTTACTTTCAGCGCACCGGTACCAAATTCTTTATCTACATAAGTATCAAAGATGATAGGCACTTTACGGTTCACCAGTGGCACAATGGCAAAATGACCTGCCAGGTGTTTATAACGTTCATCATCAGGATTTACGCAGATAGCGGTATCACCCATGATGGTTTCAGGACGTTGTGTAGCGATAGTGATGGATTCACCGGTAAGATTATTCTCAGAATCGGTGATCGCATACTGCACGTGGTACAGTTTACCCTGGAGGTCTTTGTACTGTACTTCTTCATCGCTGAGCGCCGTTTTAGCTTTCGGGTCCCAGTTGATCATGCGTGCACCGCGGTAGATCAGTCCTTTATTGTACAGGTCAACGAAAACCTTTATAACTGCTTCATAATAATGATCGTCCATTGTGAAGGTCACTCTGTCCCAATCGCAGGAGCAACCTAATTTCTTGATCTGGCTATAAATGATGCCACCATACTTGTCTTTCCACTCAAATGCATATTTGAGGAACTCTTCACGGGTCAGCTGGGACTTCTCAATACCTTTTTCGGTTTTGAGCATGTTCACCACTTTGGCCTCGGTAGCGATGGAAGCATGGTCGGAGCCAGGCACCCAGCAAGCATTATATCCGCTCATACGGGCACGGCGCACGAGTATATCCTGGACGGTTTCGTTCAGGGTATGTCCCATGTGCAGCACACCTGTCACGTTAGGAGGAGGGATCACAATGGTAAATGGGGGACGGCCGTCCGGTTTGCTTCGGAAATAACCTTTGTCCATCCAGTGCTGGTACCATTTGCCTTCAACAGCAGCGGGCGTATAATTTTTTGAAAGTTCCATGCTTGCGATATATCATTTATATAAGTGTGCAAAAATAAGAGAATAACCGATTAGAACGATGCCCGGTTATTGTTATTCCATCTGTGAAATGACAGCACAGGTCCTTTCTACCATTTCCGGGGTGACATCCAGGTGTGTTACTATTCTCACCTGTGTTTCGGAAATGGCCATAACGAGGATACCTTCTTTTTTCAGATATTCAGCAAAACGTTTCGGCGTCCAGGTATCCTGCACATCGAAAATGAGGATATTGGTCTCTACCGGCAGCATGTGACCAACGAAGGTTTTCTGCAGCAGGTATTTGGCGATCTGTTTAGCGTGAAGGTGGTCTTCTGCCAATCTGGCAATATGATGATCTATGGCATAAAGTCCGGTAGCTGCCATATAGCCAGCCTGACGTAAGCCGCCGCCTAATTTTTTCCTGATCCTGCGGGCAGATTTAATAAACGCAGCGCTCCCCAGCAGCACAGAGCCCATAGGACAGCCCATACCCTTGTTGAGGCATACGGAAATGCTATCGAACAGTTCCCCAAAAGTCTTCGGATTTTCCCCTGTCGCCACAAGCGCATTGAACAGTCGTGCGCCGTCCAGGTGGAGTTTCAGACCATTATCACGACAAACGTTCTTTATCCTGCTGATCTCTTCGATGTCGTAGCAACAGCCGCCGCCACGATTAGACGTGTTTTCCAGGCAAACGAGGCTGGTAGTGGCTTTATGAATATCGTCAGGATTAATGGAGGCCGCTACCTGTGCAGCGGTGATCATGCCGCGGTCGCCTTCAAGTGCGCGTACCTGAGCGCCGGCATTGAAGGCGATACCACCGCCTTCATATATATATACGTGAGCGAGGTCGCTGCAAATCACTTCATCGCCTGGTTGTGTATGCACCTTAATGGCTATCTGATTACTCATTGTGCCTGAGGGGCAATACAAGGCTGCTTCTTTGCCAAAATAGGCTGCCATTGTGCTTTCCAGTTGGTTAACGCTAGGGTCTTCCCCGAATACATCATCGCCGGTGGAAGCAGTTGACATAGCCCGGAGCATACCGGGGGTGGGCCGGGTGAATGTATCACTCCTGAAATCAATAATCATCATTGAAGAATTTGCAATGTATTGAACAATAAATTAGTGAAGTTAATAATCTGAAGTTGATTACTTATCAATTGTTAAAATTTAATTAAAGCGGCAAAAATACCTAATAAAGGGCTATTAAATATCGTTTATATGGAGTACTTTGTTATACTAATCAAATGGCTTGAGAACGATTTGGCAGTATGGGGTATTAGCACGATCTTTGCAGGCTAATTTGTTAAAACGATAATATTGGGAGAGTGGAATAGGTTGTAAGATAATTATTTAAAATATCTCAACAAAATAAATCTTTCGATGTTATTCAATTTATAAACTAATAAACTTTCAATATGAGGCAACTTAAAATTGCCACCCAGATCACAAACCGTGATTCGCAGGCGGTAGAAAAATACCTGCAGGAGATTTCAAAGATCCCTTTGTTAACCCCTGAGGAAGAGACCGTATTGGCGCAGCGTATCAAGATGGGTGACCAAAAGGCTCTTGAACGTTTAACTACAGGAAACCTTCGTTTCGTAGTATCAGTAGCAAAGCAATATCAGCACCAGGGGCTTAGCCTCAGCGATCTCATTAACGAGGGCAATTTAGGCTTGATCAAGGCGGCGCAAAGATTTGATGAAACGAAAGGGTTCAAATTCATTTCTTATGCTGTTTGGTGGATCCGTCAATCCATCCTGCAGGCTTTAGCAGAACAGGGCCGTTTGGTTCGTCTGCCGCAGAATAAAATCGGCACTTATAATAAAGCTAATAAAGCCTACATGGCGTTTGAACAGGAAAATGAAAGAGAACCTTCTACTGAGGAGTTAGCAGAAATCCTGGAAATGTCCGAATCAGAGATCAACAACATTTTCCAAAGCAATACCCGTCACATGTCCCTCGATGCTCCGGTACACGAAGCAGAAGACGTGGCTATGGGCGACCTGCTGGAAGGTGGTGATATCACTGATGATGATGTTATGCGTGATTCACTGCGTGAAGAGATCCGTCGTGTACTGAAATCACTCAGCCCACGCGAAGCGGAAATCGTAAACGCATACTTTGGTCTGGATGGCGAGAACGGAGCAACGATCGAACAGATTGGTCAGAAGTACGATCTTACAAAAGAAAGAATTCGTCAAATCAAAGAACGCGCCATCAAAAGGCTGCAAAAGGCCCGCTACAGCGGAGCACTTAAATCTTACCTGGGTTAATACCTGACCAAGATTTAAGCAAAGAAGAGATAGGCAATGACAGTTGCCAAATCAAATCAAAGATCTATATCATTTCTTATAGAACGCACCGGCTGTATATTTTACAAGCCGGTGTTTTTTATTTTAAGAGGAAACGTATTTTTGCATGCCGCATGACTCATCATTTCTTTTACTTGTCATGTGTGCATTCAGGAGACAGAATTTTAGAAACGATTACATTTAATATTACATAGTAAGCATGGAAACTAACCAACAGGAACATGTCGAATTACTGATCATAGGTTCCGGACCGGCAGGTTACACTGCCGCTATATACGCCGCCAGAGCTAATCTTAAACCTGTACTATACCAGGGTATTCAACCAGGTGGCCAGCTAACCATCACAACAGAAGTAGAAAACTATCCCGGCTATCCGGAAGGTATCCAGGGTCCTGAAATGATGGTGGATTTTGAAAAACAGGCGACCCGTATGGGAGCGGATATCCGTTTCGGCCTGGCGACTTCTGTTGACTTCAGCAGCAAGCCTTTCAAAGTAACGATCGATGAATCAAAATTAATAACCGCAGATGCTGTGATCATTGCTACAGGTGCTTCCGCCAAATGGTTAGGAATGCCCTCAGAGCAACGCCTGAACGGTAGCGGTGTTTCCGCCTGCGCTGTTTGCGACGGTTTCTTCTTCCGTGGTAAAGAAGTAGCTATCGTGGGCGCCGGTGATACAGCTGCTGAAGAAGCGCTGTACCTTTCTAAAATGTGTACCAACGTACACATGATCGTACGCCGCCATGAAATGCGTGCGTCCAAAGTAATGCAGGACCGCGTGCTGAAAACTTCCAATATCATCGTGTACTGGAACACAGAAACACAGGAAGTATTGGGCGAAAATAAAGTAGAAGCCGTAAGACTGCTCAACACTGCAAAACAAGAGGAAACAACTGTACCGGTAAGCGCATTCTTCGTAGCTATCGGTCACCAGCCGAATTCAGACATCTTCAAAAATTACGTTGAAATGGATGAACAGGGTTACATCGTAACCGTACCTGGTACATCCCGCACAAACATAGAAGGCGTATTTGCCTGTGGCGACGTGCAGGATAAGATCTACCGCCAGGCGGTTACCGCTGCCGGTAGCGGATGTATAGCTGCACTGGACGCAGAAAGGTATTTATCAGCATTAGGACATTAATATAAATCAATCAGGAACAGAACATTGCAGGTCGCAAAATGATCTGCAATGTTTAATTCCTGATTTTTAATTTTACTGCATGCTTACTATAGGGGTAGAACAAGCTCACTTTCATGCCTTCCATGGTCTATACCCGGAAGAACGTATCATTGGGAATGAATTCATAGTAGATGTATATGTAACGATCCCAGGTACACACCATATTGACAACATCTCTGAAACCGTTAACTATCAGGGGCTTTACAATATTGTAAAGAAGATCATGGCCGTTCCGCAGCCATTGCTGGAACAGGTGGTCTATAATATGAGCGACGCTATCAAAAACAAATACCCGGAAATCCAGAAATCAGTCATAGCCCTGCGTAAAATGAACCCGCCAATGGGCGCTTCCATCCGGAATTCTGTCGTCTCTCTCGAAAAAAACTACTAAAAAGCAGCGCCAGTCCCGGCTTTTACAGATTAATACATATGCGGTAAGGAAAAACTGTCAATAAAGTATTAAATTTAGTTATTTTCATATGTGTAAATCTCCGCCCTATGTTTAAGAAGGTATTTGCATCAGCTGCTTTATTCCTGGTATTTACTGTATCCTTTGCTCAAACTGCCGATGAACTGGTTGACCAGGCCAAACAGCAGGAAAAACAAATGAAAGACGCTGCGGCGCTTTCTGCCTATAAAGACGCGCTGAAAGTACAGCCCGACAATGTCGCCGCACTGACCGGCGCCAGCGAGGTATCTGCCCGCGAAGGTTTCCGTATAGCCGACAAAGATGAAAAGAGCCGTAACTATAACGACGCAAAGAGCTATGCAGAACAGGCGTTGAAACTGGATCCGGAGAATGCAGACGCCAACTATGTAATGGCCGTGGCCCTCGGCCGTATTGCGCTGTCGTCAGGCGCCAAAGAAAAAGTAACTGCTTCCAAAGAAGTAAAACGATACACAGAACTGGCTATCAAGTTCAACCCGAAATATGCGAAAGCATTCAACCTGCTGGGCAAATGGAACTACGAAGTAGCTAACATGAACACCCTGGAAAAAGCAGCTGCCAAGATGTTGTTTGGTGGCATGCCGGAAGCAACTCTACAGGATGCTATCGCCAACTATGAGAAATGCCGTAAGCTCGATCCATCATACCTGCCTAATTACCTGGACCTTGCAAAGGCCTATAAAGACAACGACGAACTGGAAAAGACCATCGAGGTGCTGCGCAAAGCAGTAACCCTGCGTCCTATCTACCAGGACGATCTCAATATCAAATCGGCTTGTAAAAAGATGCTGGAAGAACTGGAATAGTTATCAGATCGATTTAGCTTTCCATTTCCCGCTTTTCAGATAGAAAAAGCTCAGGGTAAAAATGATGGTCCAGTAGATGAAATCCGCCAGCCATGCGATATGTAGCGGACTACGCCAGCGTTCTACCACGATACTGCAATATAAAAGATACCCGATCACAGCAGCCATTTCTATACCCAGATTGATCCGGGTATTGCCTGTGCCTGTCACAGCACTCAGTACTATGCCCGAAATAGCCATGAGCAGTGTGCTCAATGTAATGATCCTCACAGAGGGGATCGCATCGCTGATCAGGGATTTGTCCGTTGTATAGATCTGCAGGATAGTAGTCGGGAACAGGTTGACCAGGATACATACTACAAGGGCGCAAAGCAGGCTGATAGTCGCTATTCTTCGGATAGCGCTGAATACTGCATCATGTTTGCCCTGACCAATTACGTTACTGACCATCGTATTGCAGGTAGCGCTCAAGGCCCATGTAAACACACCAAAAAATCCGAAGATGCTTCTCAGCATATTGGAAATAGCCAGTGGTCGCTCTCCCAGGTGCTCGATAAAAATGAAGAATATGAACCAGCTGCCAATGCTGAACAGGAACTGGACGATCAGCGGAGCAGAGATAGAAAGGATACTGCGGAAGATCTGCCAGGAGGGTTTCAGATAGTCAAACAGGTAAAATCGTTTGTGAAACCCTTTCCCGAAAAGGATGCTATAGGCCGCCAGTAAACCAGTGCCCTCTGCAATAACCGACGCTACAGCAGCTCCGTTAAGCCCCAGCGCCGGTAATCCGAATTTTCCGAAGATCAGCACGTAGTCAAAAAATATATTGACCATCTCCTGGCAAAGCGAGGTGACAGCCAGCACTTTAGAATTGCCACTGCCAATATAAAAGGCGTTGGCCATACTAAGCATCATCAGGAAAGGCAAACCCCAGATCCTGATACGGATAAAGGAGAGCGCCGCTTCATAGATCTGCTGGTTATGCAGGGTGCTGACAAAGAACCAGGGAGCCAGGAACAGGGTCATAGCAATCACAAGAAAAGAAGAGAGCAGCCCGAGCTCCAGTCCGTTAGCAAATAACTGCCCTATACCTCGGGGGTTCAATTGGCCTGCACGGCGGGCTATCAGCACCTGCAAACCGTTATTCAGGCCATAGGCCACCATATACATCACCAGGTAATACATCCCCGCAATACCATTCGCTGCCAGTTCAAACTCTCCCAGGCGTCCCAGGAAAGCCGTATTTGTCATGTGATTTATTTGTGGAATAATGAGTGCCAGGCATATAGGTGCAGCAATTTTTATGATCTGCCGGTTAGTTACTTCGAATTGCATAGGAGCAAAAGTCACGTTTTTTGGTTATTATTGTGCCATATCTAATGTATTACTAATGTCTGTGACGTACAATATTCATCCTGCCTTTGCAGCTGATGATACTTCTCTGCTTGAAACTGACCTCACTTCCTGCCAGCTGCTCGTGTTAATAGGAAAAGGGACGTTTAGTTATGTGGTATATAATCCGGACCTGAAAAAGTTCCTGGCCCTGAAGTCTTACCACTTCCTGCCGCAGAAAACAGCTACGGCAGACCTGCAGATGATCGAACAGATATTCGATGCGGACAAGTTGTTATTCACCAACTTCAACCTGGTGCAGCTGGCGTTTGATGGTGTTAATAACACACTGGTACCTGAACAGCACTATAATCCATCCCTGAAAAAAGATTATCTCCACGTGATCTATCCTGAGCAGACGCAGGAACTGGTACTGGCAGATGTACTGACAGACCAGCAGCTGGTGAATGTCTATGCGGTGGACAAAGATGTGATGGGATACCTCAGAAAAGAGTTTTCTACCGACAAAGTGATCCATGCCAATACAGGGTTACTGAAGTCGTACCGTTTTGATAATGACTTTCTGGAACTGAACGGTGTAGCATATATTGATATTCAACAACATAAGTTCTCCCTGACGATCTTCCGGTTCGGTAAACTGCTGATCCAACAGGATGTAACCAGCCAGACAGGTCTTGACGTAGTATATCACCTGGTGAATATCCTCCGCCAAACGGGCCTGGACGAGCAACTGGTGAAGGTGAAAGTAGGAGGGGCGGTAACTTCCGACTCCCAGATCCATGAAGAACTGCGCCGCTTTATTCCCAAACTGGAATGGATGCCGCGCCTGCCGGGCTTCAGCTATATTCCAAAGATGGAAGAGATCCCCGGCTATTATTTCAATAACCTTTATGCAATGGCATTATGCGTATAATTGGGGGAGAAAAGGGAGGTCACAGGTTCCAGCCGCCGGCAAACATGCCGCATACACGGCCCACTACCGATATTGCTAAAGGTGGGCTGTTCAATATCCTGGAGAATAACCTGGATTTTCCTGCGCTGAAGACCCTGGATATTTTCGGAGGTACCGGTAGCATCAGCTATGAGCTGTCGTCCAGAGGTGTGACCGATCTGACAATTGTGGAGAAAGACCCGAGTATGGCTGATTATATCCAGAAAACAGCCAAATTGCTCGAGGTACCGGTTAAGCTGCAGCGTATGGATGTATTTAAATACCTGGAGCAGTGTACTGAAAAGTTCAACTTTATATTTGCAGGCCCTCCATATGCCCTTACTACAATAGACCAGTTGCCGCTGATCATTTTTGAAAAGCAGCTGCTGGAGCCGGAAGGGTGGTTTGTATTGGAACATACGCCCCGCAACAACTATAAAAATTACTCTTACTACCGTACGGAACGCAACTATGGCACAACCATCTTTTCGATCTTTATAAACAGGGAGGAGCTGAAAAAATAAACTGGCATGAAACGTATTTGTTTATTCCCAGGTACATTTGACCCGATCACACTGGGACATACCGATATTATAGACCGTTCGCTGGACCTTTTTGATGAAATAGTGGTAGGGATAGGCGTCAATTCAGCTAAAACACCAATGTTCCCTCTGGAGCAAAGAATGCAATGGATAAGGGATATTTATAGTCATACGCCGAAAGTGAAAGTGATCTCCTACGAGGGACTTACCATCAAAAGTTGTAAGGAAGTAGGCGCCCAGTTTATATTACGTGGCATTCGCAGTATCGGCGACTTTGAGTACGAAAAAGCGATCGCAGATGTAAACCGCATGATGGACAGCAGCATAGAAACTGTTTTCCTGAGTTGCTCGCCCCAATATTCAACATTGGCTTCTTCACTGGTGCGGGACGTACTGCGATACGGAGGGGACACCTCCCGCTTATTACCCGAAAATATCATCAGGGAGTTAAAAGAAGCCTGAGATAATTCTTTAACTATTAATGCGCATCACCCATGAAACCGATATGGCACTCACTGGATGTTTCCCTGGATCAACTGAATGAGACCGGAGCTAATACGATGGCAGACCTGCTGGGTATGGAGTTTACAGAGATCGGCGCTGATTATCTGCGGATGATCATGCCTGTTGACAACCGGACAAAACAACCATATGGGCTTTTGCATGGGGGGGCATCTGCCGCGCTGGCGGAAACAGTAGGTAGTGTGGCCTCATCACTCATCATCGATCCGAAGAAACAGATCTGTGTAGGCCTGGATATCAACGCCAATCATATCAAAGGCGTTACATCCGGGTACGTGCATGCAATAGCACGGCCATTGCATATAGGAACAACCACCCACGTCTGGGATATCCGTATCTGTGACGATGATAATAAACTGGTGTGTATCAGCCGGTTAACTGTAGCAGTAAGAGACAAAAAGGCTTAATGCCGGATGCGGGGTGCACACAACATTAAGCCCCGTTACATTAGATAGCGTAACCTTCCTTCGCAAATACATCTACAATATTCTGGTAGGAAAATTTGAGGTATTTACCCAGATGTTCCGGTTTAACCCATTGAATATCGATAATATCTTCCTCTATCTGCGGAATAGTCAATTCTGTACCGGTGAACTTCATCTTGTACCAGTAAGTATGTTTCAGGGTCCTTTTCTCCTTATAGGTATAAAAATGGAAGGTTTCCCCGATCTTATGTTCAAGGGTAATGGTATGTAGTCCGGTTTCTTCCGCAACTTCCCTGACAGCGGCAGCTTCCAGGTTCTCTCCCTCATCCTGTTTGCCTTTGGGCAGGTCCCATTTGCCACGGCGGAACATCAGTAAAATTTCTTCTTCCGGATTGGTGATCAGGCCGCCGGCAGCTACCAATACGTTGAAGTAACCTTTTACTGTTCCGACAAGCGCCTCCGTGTCCGGATGAATAAAAATGGCCGCTTCGGATTTACCGGTTTCCAGGGCCTGTAGTACCGATTCTATGGTAGCAGCGTCTGGTTCAGTGTACAAAACTGCATCTTTAAATTCAGCAGGAATACCCTGGTGAGTAGCAGTGATGACCAATGGACGCTCATTGAGATAAATGACTGTATCTTTTCGCATGGCGCAAAAATAATCCGTAATTAAGTATTTTTGCCACCTATGAGTAAGATCAGCGAAAAACAGATAGCAGAAAAGCTATTACAGATACAGGCGGTAAAGTTACGCCCCTCAGAACCTTTCACATGGGCATCTGGCTGGAAGTCGCCTATTTATTGCGACAACCGTAAGATTTTGTCTTATCCTTATGTACGTGACTATGTAAAGTCCGAGTTGTGCAATGTGGTATTTGAAACTTTTGCAGATGCAGCAGTGCTGGCAGGAGTAGCTACGGGCGGTATTCCTTTAGGCGCATTAGTGGCTGACCAGCTGAAACTGCCTTTTATCTATGTAAGGGCGAAGGCGAAAGAACATGGTATGGGTAACCTGATCGAAGGAGTATTGCAACCCGGCCAGCCGGTTGTTGTGGTAGAAGATCTGATCTCTACCGGAAAAAGCAGCCTGGAAGCGGTGAATGCAATTCGTGCAGCAGGAGGGGAAGTGATCGGAATGGTATCCATTTTTAACTATGGATTTGATATCGCGGTTAAAGCATTTGAAGCAGCGAAAGTGCCGTTCTATTCTCTTAGCAACTACAGCGCGTTGATCGAACTGGCGGTAGAAAAAGGAATGGTATCAGCAGATGAACAGGCTACCCTGGAAGCCTGGAGAGCAGCTCCGGATAAATGGAATGCAGCGCCCGCTGTATAAACCGTTCTTCCCAAAAGGACATTTCAATTGACAAGTATTTACTATATTAGGATCGTAAAAAGTAACTTATGCGTATCGTTAAACTAGTAATGGTATTATTATTTGCGGGTATCGGCGTAACAATGGGCCAGGCAAAAAAAGGCACATTGGTAACTGCCAAGATCAATACCCCCACTGTGCAGTGCGAGCAATGTAAAAATCGCATAGAAAGATATCTCTCCAGAGAAGAGGGTGTACAGAGCTCCAAGGTAGATTTTAAAAAAGGCATCACCACCGTGAAATTTTTCAGCGATCGTACCAATATAGAAAACGTGAAAACGGCTATTGCCAATGCAGGGTATGATGCGGATAACGTAACTGCGGAAGAAGAAGCTTACAAAAAGCTACCTACCTGCTGCAAGAAACCGGAAGACGGTGGCGGAATGGAGAAAAAGCACTAAGCTCGTACTTCAGGAACGTATTAAAAGAGAAAGGCCTCGATTGCTATGCAACGAGGCCTTTTTAGTTTTTACACGGTTATGATCAGAAAAACTTAAGTGGCTGTTTTGTTTCACATTTTATCGGGAACGGGAGATAAACCCCACCTTTCCCAACTTTACAATTACCCGTGGCCCTGATGGTCACTTCTTTATTCATGAGGGCGCCTAAGGCATTTTTGAAGACATTCTCCATATTCACCTCCAATCTTACCGGGAAGTAAAAAGTATCTTTTGCAGGGATCGCTATCATCGTATCCTGGATGGAATGACCCACCTGGGTATCGTCGAAGAAAAGATCAAAATTCGCGTCCTTCAGTTTCAGTTTAAAATTGTTCGGATTGTAGTAAGCCAGGGTTAACCGTACCACACTTTTAGAAAAGCCGAGGTTGTCAAAATTGATTCCGGCGACCCTGACAAATTCGAGGTCTTTTGCCTTTTCACAAGAACTAACCACGCCCCAAATTGTCATAATAAATATAGCCAGTCTGAAAAATTTCATGACAAATTTTTATCAAACCTACAGTAAACTTAATAGACTACAAAAGGGTTAAGTAGGAATTAGGAAACTTTTAACGGCCTCAAAACCACTACTTAACATTTTACTTTAAGCATTAAGAGAGTGAAAATGAATTGAAAAAGCTACTAAATAGTTTAGTAAATTTGTGGGCGTTTAACTTTTTACTTTAAACACTGAATTGCTAAATAGAATAGCATATTTATAATTTTTCTATGAATTGTTTATCAGGAAATTAAATCTACTTGTCAGTTAATTAAAGGTAAACTTTTCAACTACTTGAAACATACATTTTTAGCACTAAAACACCAATTTTTGACGATATGGCAGTTGAGACAAATAAGAGATCATTACTCGTTGAATCACAATACTTTCCAAACATTTCCTTTTATAAAACTTTAATTAACCACGATATATTATTGATAGAAAGATATGAACACTACCAAAAGGTCAGTTTTCGTAATCGCTGTTATATTGCCGGACCGAACGGAAGCATACTGTTGAGTGTTCCGCTGGCCCGTGGAAAGAACCAACGAACTGTCATGAAAGATGTCAGGATCAGCAATGATGAGAAATGGCAGGCGCTGCATTGGAAGACGCTCGTGTCCGCTTATCGCCGTTCACCCTGGTTCGAATATTATGAAGATGAGCTGGGCAGGCTTTTTACGAAAGAGGTATCTTATCTGTTAGACTGGAACCTGATGTGCCTGGAATGGGCTAATAAGGTCATCGGAGTTTCCTCCCCTATCACCTTCACGGACGAGTACCATAAGACCTATGAGGCCGGTAAAGGCATTACTGATGTGAGGGATACCATATTGCCGTCTCAGAAACCGGTAGACGAAGACACGGTACGTTATACCCAGGTCTTTCAGGAAAGGGTTGGTTTCCTTCCGGATCTGAGTATTCTTGATCTTATTTTCTGTGAAGGAAAGCGCAGTATCGAGCTACTTAAATAGTATAAAAATACCATATGTATTTAGCGTCAATTGGTTGATGTGTAACGTTTTAGCATAATATCTAACCATTTAAAAAAAAATGAAAGTTTTTGCCCGGCCAATTCGACAAAATATTTAGCTTTGCAACCAATTTTGCTGGGTTTCGAACTGACGTAGGTGTGTAAACCAGGAGTTTTCCAGCGAGGGTTGTGATTGCTTTTTACTAATCCTTAAAATGTGTCATAGGTTTAAATGAACAGCACCTACACAGATCTCGTTAACCAGACCTTCGAGTTTCCTCAGGAAGGATTTGATGTTCAGGATAGCTACCTGGAGTTTAATGGGGTGAATATCAAGGCTTTGATAGACAAGTATGGGACACCTTTCAAGCTGACTTATCTGCCCAAAATTGGGATGCAGATAAATAAGGCCAAAAAAATGTTCCAGGATGCAATTAAGAAGAACAGGTACGACGGAAACTACTACTATTGTTATTGCACCAAAAGTTCGCATTTCTCCTTTATAATGGAGGAAACGTTGAAGCATAATATTCACATTGAGACTTCCTTTGCGTATGATATTGATATCATTACCAAATTATATGAAAGGAAGAAGATCACTAAGGATACGTTCGTGATATGTAATGGCTACAAGACCAAGCCATATACAAAAGCGATCGCCCGTTTGATCAACTCCGGCTTCCGCAATGTTATACCGGTACTGGATAACACAGAAGAGCTGGAAGATTATAAGAAATTCGTCCGTTCAAAGGATAAGGTGAAACTGGGGCTGCGTATTGCGGCGGAAGAAGAACCTACCTTTGACTTTTATACGTCCAGATTAGGTATCCGTTCCCGCGATGTGCTGGAGTTCTATGTGGACAAGCTGAAGGGAAATGATAGATTTGAGCTGAAAATGCTGCATTTCTTCATGAACAAGGGTATCAAGGACGATATCTATTACTGGAGCCAGTTTAACCGTGTGTTGAACCTGTACTGCCAGTTAAAGAAGATCTGTCCTGAACTGGATAGCATTAATATAGGCGGCGGATTCCCGATCAAGCATTCCCTGGGCTTCGATTACGATTACAACTACATTGTAAATGAGATCGTTGCCAACATCAAGAGTGTTTGTAAAAAGAACAAGGTACCCGTACCGGACATCTATACAGAGTTCGGTTCCTTTACTGTCGGCGAAAGCGGCGCTGTGATCTACAGCGTGGTAGGCGAGAAGATGCAGAACGACAGGGAGAACTGGTATATGATCGATAGTTCTTTCATTACTACATTGCCGGATACCTGGGGGATAGGTGAGAAGTTCCTGATGCTCCCCATTAACAAATGGGACCAGGAATACCAGGAGGTACACCTCGGAGGGCTGACTTGTGACGGTTATGACTTTTACACTTCTGAAGAACACATAAATGCGGTATTCCTGCCGAAGCTGGCCGGAGAAGAGCCACTCTACATCGGCTTCTTCCATACGGGAGCTTACCAGGACCAGTTAAGCGGTTATGGCGGTATCAAACACTGTCTGATCCCTTCACCCAAACATGTGATCGTAGGATATGACAAAAACGGGCAACTGAAAGACTGGCTTTATGCCAAGGAACAGACCGCCCAGAGTATGTTAAAGATTTTGGGTTATTAAAAAAATGGGTTAGTAATCCACTGAAACACCCCGCGATTTCTCGCGGGGTTTATTTTTTTAAACCATTTTGGACCACCCCTCAGAACGAGATGCGTCGTGTATGCGTCGTATATACGCCGTATATGCGTCGTGTATGAAGCATGTATTCAGTTTATACATACCAGGTATTAACAAGCCTCAATAGGACCCCGTAGGGGGCCTCTGTTTGTAGCGCGGGTTGTAACCCCCCGGAAATTGTATGGGAATTGTTGGCAATACCCCCAAAAAAAATTGCCCGGGGATTTATCCCGGGCATAAAATTCCATGGCATAGGTTTACCATCAAAAAGCATATAGGAAAATAAGACTGTAAAATGAAAGGGATAAAAGGTTGTGGTGTATAGGGAAAAAAGAATCAGCTGGTGTATAGGGAGAATAGGACCCTGTTTGTTTACATTACAAAGGTAAGGTGGATCTGAAAGGTGGGAAATACCCGAAAGTTGTAATTTTTTGAATGGTTATTCACAATATCTGCAAACCACTCACACGGATGTGTACCCGACGGACTTGGCCTTAATTTTCAGGTTGATGGTTACTGTCCAGGTAGCTGATCGCGCTCTCGCACTGTTTTTCAATCTCAATCAGGCAGGCTTCCAGCAATTCCTTGTTTCCATCAAGGTATTTTGACTTTCCAGAACGGGAAAGGCCTTTCAGGATGATGAACTGTTTAGTCAGATGCTGACTTAGCAATGAGGAATGCTGTTTCTGTTTCTGAAGCGTGCGCTCATGCTCTGATATAAAGATATTCCTGTAGTGACCGCCTAATACCCTGATTAAGAATATGATATAAAAACCGGCAAGTACGGGGGTGAAGATAAAGCTCTGTTCAGATGTGAAGCCAGGCATAACGTAGGTGGTAATATTATTCACCTTTATCCACGCCACCAGGCTGAGATAACTGCAAAGCAGGCCCCCGAGAGCAAGTGTGGCCGCTATATTTGTTGCGATGTAGCAGAACAGGATACTGAGTACCCAGATCATTGAATACCGCAGTGAAAGGTCCTGACTGTTTAGAAAGGAGCAGGCTGCAGGAATGAGGAAAGTCACAAAGGCGGCAATGATACTGACTGTTTTGACGGGTACTCCCTTTCTGACCAGTATAAGACAACCTCCCAGTGAAAAAAGGAAGGCGCCGATAAGTAACAGTTCCGTTGTATTATGTGTGTATAGTCCAATGAGTGATTCCGGTATCAGGAGTAGCAGGTGAAAGAACAGATAATCGAATAATAATCGTGCATTACATCTCTCTCTTGAGTCGGTACTAATATGTAAAGCATTGCCAATCACAGCCTCCTGGGTGTTGTGGTAGATTTTAACTGCCAGTATATATATTCTTTTGATCAGCTGCGGCATAGCCCATATAGTTGTATGGCAAATTATCTTATAAAAACAGTTTAGTGCTTAAACGTTTGTGTGAATTATTTAGGAATTTGTTAAACAGGCTAAAATAAAAAAAAAGCCCCTCCCGGTAAGGGAGGGGCCATCACACTTATTCAACCTTTCTCTTATTCTACTACAATCACTTTAGCAGGGTCCTGCACATTTTCTTTCTTCGCTAACTGCAATTTCAGGACGCCATTTTCATACTTCGCCTGGATCTTTCCAGCATCCACCTGTTCATTCAGGGTAAAAGAACGTTTGAATGAACGGAAGCTGAACTCTCTGCGTAACTGTTTCTGGTTCTCATCTTTGCTTTCAGCCGCTTTTTCCGCACTGATGGTCAGGGTCTTGTTTTCAAGATTGATCTTGAAATCTTCTTTAGATAATCCGGGAACAAGCAAGTCTACCTGATAAGCATCTTTACTTTCTGTGATATTCACCGGGGGATAGGCGCCGTAGAAGTCATGTGTGTGGAAATCATCTTTCCAGGCTTTATTAAAGCCGGCATTGTTAAAGATTTCTTCTACTAAACCGCCAAATGATTTTACTGCTGGTGCCTGATTGAATTTTACGAAAGTCATGGTTTATAAATTTTAAGAGTTTATTTAAAAATTTGTACGAAAGGGAATATGCAAACGGAATACCAAGGCATTAAACCTGCTATTTTGCTATAATATCCGTTAATGTACCGGACTTTATGTCTGTTTGGATATATTTGATATGACAATAAGACATATTCATTCATGTTTTTCTATTTATCAGCTTATGATTAACTTTGTGTAAACTATCGAACAAAAAAAATTGTAGTTATATGTATCCAGCAGAACTTGTAATGCCGATGAAGGCAGAGTTGACAGATAATGGTTTTGAAGAATTGCTGTCACCAGAAAAAGTAGATGAGATTTTAAAGAAAGAAGGAACTACACTCGTAATGATCAATTCCGTTTGTGGTTGCTCTGCAGGTACTGCTCGTCCGGGCGTTTTATTAGCGGTAGCGCACAGTGAGAAAAAGCCGGACAGATTAACGACCAGCTTTGCAGGATTTGATATGGCGGCTGTACAGCAGATTCGTTCTCACCTGTTACCTTACCCTCCGTCTTCACCTGCGATCGCATTATTTAAAGATGGCCAGCTGGTACACTTCATCGAGCGTCATATGATTGAAGGTCGCCCTGCGCAAATGATCGCAGCTAACCTGGTTGACGCATTTGAGCAATACTGCTAACATGCCATCCGGATCATAGTTCTTTTTTCTGTTGTTATTATATCGTTTACACAATAGAAAAAGGAATTATGATTTGGAATTTGTGATTTTTACAGCTTACTTTGGTGGTTTGATTTTCCGTTTGACTAATTCGGCTTTGTTCATAGGAAATTTCAGATCACCAATTTTTTTTGGCTATGTATCCTAATTTATATTACGCGTTCCAGGACCTTTTCGGCTTAGACATCCCTGTACTCAAACTTCTGCAGACATTCGGCTTTTTTGTGGCCATCGCTTTTCTCGCGGCTGCTTATGTATTAACAAGTGAGTTAAAAAGAAGGGAAAAATTAGGGTGGCTTAAAGGTGTACCCGAAACAATTGTAATCGGTAAACCCGTTAATATGACGGAAGTACTGGTTCAGGGGTTGCTGGGCTTCGTAGTAGGATACAAAATATTAGGATTGATCATTGACAAGGCTGAAGCTGTCGCTGACCCTCAGTCATATATATTGTCCCTTAAGGGAAACCTGTTGGGAGGTATTATATTAGGTGGGCTCTTTGGTTACCTGAAATACAGCTCCGCTAAAAAACAGGAACTCCCGAAGACAAAGGAAGAGACGATCATGATCATGCCGCACCAACGGGTGCCCGATTTTACAGTAATGGCAGCCGTTGCCGGTTTGCTGGGCGCCAAGATCTTTCATAACCTCGAGAACTGGGGCGAATTTGTACAGGACCCGATCGGCGCATTATTATCATTTAGTGGTCTTACCTTCTACGGTGGATTGATCCTCGCAGCCATCGTTATTATACGTTATGCGGTTAAGAAAGGGATCAATGTATGGCAGCTGATAGATAGTTCTGCACCTGCATTGATGCTGGCCTATGGCGTGGGGCGTATGGGGTGCCACTTCTCCGGAGACGGTGACTGGGGTATCTATAACAGCGCTTATGTGACTGATGCTGCAGGTAAGATACACGCAGCAGATCCTTCTAAATTCCAGGAAGTAGTAAAAGCAAGTGAACAGTTTTTCATCAGGCAGTATTCCAGCCTGGAACATATACCGCATGCACCGTTTACAAAACCCGGCGGACTAAGTTTCCTGCCTGACTGGTTCTTCGCCTACGGTTATCCTCATAACGTGATCAATGAAGGCGTACAAATGGCAGGTTGCACAGGTAAATATTGCAGTGTATTACCTGTAGCCGTTTATCCAACTGCCCTGTACGAGATCATCGTTTGTCTCTTGTTGTTCGTCGCTTTATGGGCCCTGCGTAAAAAGATCACCGTACCTGGTGTTATCTTTGGCGTATATCTTATAATGAACGGCTTGGAACGTTTCTTTATCGAGAAGATCAGGGTAAACACGAAATACAACATCTTCGGATTTCATCCTACACAAGCAGAAATAATATCCTCTTTAATGATTATAGGTGGCGCCGCATTGATCTGGTATTGCCGTAAAATAAATAAAGCAGCAAAACCAGCCATCTGATCATGCAACGTCACCCGGTCCTGATACCCTTGTCACAAGAGCACCAACGCTTGTTGTTCGTATGCCGATATCTTAAAAATGATGCGGCAGCATACGAAGGATTTCCTTTGGAAACCAATGCCAAACTTGCCTACATCGTAAAAGTCTTCCAGGAAGTAATGGTACCGCACATCCAGAAAGAAGAATATCTTTTTGAAGTATGCGCCGGCCGTAATACTGAGATAGATAATATAATTAAAGAACTGGAGCAGGAGCACCAGCACATTTCCCGTATGTATAGTGCGCTTACCGAAAATACCGGTATTATCGAAGCAATGGACCTGCTGGCCCGGAGCCTGGAAGCACATATAAGAAAAGAAGAGCGGGTATTTTTTGAAAAGCTGCAAACCGAACTTCCTGACGTACTTGAATCCATAGGCTGGACCTAAGTCCGCTAACCTTATAATTGTCAAGGCATTGCTTTATTTCAGGCAATGCCTTTTTTTATACCCCTGCGAACTGTAACCAATTTCTATTGTGATCGTCTTTATAAAAAAATTCCTGTCTCCTAATTAAACTTTTGCCAATCATCACTGCCAGATTACCGTTTGTGTAAAACTATGTACTATGCAATGCACAATACCTACCTTTACACTGTAGTTGTTAAAGAAAGGTTCCTGATCAAGGAAAGTTCTATAACAATAAAAAATTGACCAGAAGCTAATAATATATTTAAATCCTCCTTATATGAAATCAACTACTACATTGTTGGCCTCTTTTGTACTCATGTGTAGCGTTACAACCATTCATGCACAAACTATAGAGACCGCCAAAATCTCCGGGCGGGTGATGCAAACCGGGGACAAACCTGTTGAATTTGCCACCATTACTTTGCTGAAAGCAAAAGATTCCTCCCTCGTAAAAGGGGCTATTGCCGACTTAAACGGTCGTTACGAATTTGAACAGATCAAACAAGGAAAGTACCTGGTCGCAGCCGCTTATGTTGGCATGTCAAAGGCTTATAGCAAACCTTTTGAAGTAAAGGGAAGTGCTCCGATCTCGATGGAAACACTTTCACTGGCAGCAGACGCCAAGAATCTGAAAGAGGTGAATGTGACTGCAAGAAAACCATTTATCGAGCAAAGGGCTGATAAAATGGTGGTGAATGTTGAAAACAGCATCATCGGCGCCGGTGGTACCGCTATGGAAGTACTGGAAAAATCGCCAGGCGTTTCAATAGATAAAGATGATAATATTAATCTGAAGGGTAAGAGCGGCGTCGTTATCATGATTGATGGCAAGCTTACCAATATGAGTTCCCAGGACGTTGCCCAGCTGCTGAAAAGTATGCCCAGTAGCAATATTGAGCAAATTGAACTGATCACCAATCCTTCCGCCAAATATGATGCAGCGGGCAACGCCGGGATCATCAACATCAAATTAAAGAAAAACAGAACAGTGGGAACCAACGGTAATGCTTCAATATTCGGAGCTTACGGCCTCACACCTAAATGGGGCGGTTCCCTGAACCTCAATCATCGCAACGAAAAGTTCAATCTCTTCGGTTCTTATAACTATAACCGTCGTGAAAATGAACAACACCTTGGTCTATATCGTACCGGCACTACCGACGGACAGTTTAACGTGTTCGATCAACAGAACGTCAGAGACAGGAAATCCGATTACCATGGCGCTAAAGTGGGTATGGATTATTTCATCAACAAGAACAATACTATCGGTGTGATGGTAGATGCAGGTTTCAGCAACTCAAATGAAGATGGAGACGCGATCACTAAAATAGGAGGAAGGGAAACAGTTGACTCTACATTGAAGACAGGTACTTACAATGAGGGCAAGTGGAGAAGATGGGCCTACAACGTGAATTACAGGGCCATTCTGGATACAGCCGGCAGAGAGTTTAATGTTGACCTGGACTACGCTCGTAATACCGACAAATCAGGTACGGATATTTACTCTACCATCTGGGATGCTATCGGTAAAGACTACAGACATGGCGATACCTCACGTAATAATCAGCCCAGCACCATCGATATAAAAACGATCAAAGCCGATTATGTTCATCCTTTACGCAACCAGGCTAAATTTGAAGCAGGCTTTAAACTCAGTTTTGTAAAAACCGATAACGATGCAAGATTTGATTCTCTGCGTAGCGGTAACTGGGTATACGACAAGAACCGTTCAAACCACTTCCTGTATAAAGAGAACGTAAATGCAGCGTATATCAACTTCCAGAAGCAATTCAAAAAGGTGAACGTACAGTTAGGTTTACGTGCTGAACAGAGTAACGTAGAAGGTAATTCTGTTACGATCAATCAGGTGACAGACACCAGCTATTTTAATCTCTTCCCGAGTGTATTTGTCAGCTACGACGCAACAAAGAACCACCAGTTCGGGATCTCTTACAGCCGCCGTCTGCAGAGACCTGACTATGGAGATCTGAATCCTTTTGAATTTTATCTGGACAGATATACCGTGGCAGCAGGTAACCCTTATCTGAAGCCGTCTTATTCCAACAATATCGAACTGACACATACGTTCAAGCACTTCCTGACCACTTCAGTAGGTTATACACATACAAAAGATAAGATCACGCAGATCGTGGAATCAGAGAAGGATGTGGTGACAGGCGACACATTGAGCATCCGTTATAAATACCTGAACGTTGCCTCATCTGACGTCGTAAACCTGAATATCTCCTTTCCGGTGACCATTACCAAATGGTGGAGCAGCTTCACTTATCTGTCAGCTTATTATAACAAGTATCAGACTATTGTGGATGCCCAGTCAGTGAGCATCTCCAGTGGCGGATTCATGGGCCGTACACAACAGACCTTTACATTGCCCGCAGGTATCAGCGCGGAACTGAGCATATTCTATCTCTCTCCTCAGATCGCTGATGAAGGCCTGTTCAGAATGAAAGCAATGAAAGCAGTTGATCTGGGCGTGTCCAAACAGATCCTGAATAAAAAAGGAAGTATCAAGATCAACGTAAATGACGTTTTTAATGTACAGCGCTTCCGCGGAAGTTTCGAAAATGCAGGCCGTTACACCGGTGTAACCAGCAAATGGGAAAGCCAGCAGGTGAGGGTCACTTTCAACTACCGTTTCGGAAATACAAGCATCAAAGCGGCGCGCACCCGTAAAACCGGTCTGGAAGATGAACAGAACCGTGTGAAGAACGGGAACTAATATGACCTGTTTTTAGGTATATATAAGGATGGAAATGGACGTGGCTTAGTCTTAGGCCGCGTCCTTTCTTAAATTTGTTAATCGTTGATATTTAGTGATTTGTGATGTTTGTGATGCCTTTTTCCCCTGTTTTCTCCAAAATAATCTCCTTTTCGTGCAACCTTTTTCTGAAATAATGTCTTTATAATGCAAGCATTAGCCAACAACTTGAACAATACAGCCATAACAGACCACCTGGTGTCCCGGTGTAAAAAGGGAGATGTGCACGCATTCCGTGAGCTATACAACGCCTATTCTGCGGCAATGTATAACATCTGTTTGCGTATGACAGGGAACCAGGTCGATGCTGAAGATACTTTGCAGGAAGCTTTTATGCAGATATTCAGGAACATTGAGCGCCTGGAGAATGCAGGAAGCGTAACAGCGTGGATCAAGCGGATAGTTGTAAATCACTGTCTGAGCCACCTTCGCAGGAAGAAAGTATATTTTGAAGAAGTAGATAATATAGATGTAGAAGAAGAAACGATCGTAGACGAAGATAATTTTGCATGGACAGTAGCGGCGATAAAAGAAGCCATACAGGTTCTTCCTCATGGATACCGCACTGTTCTGAACTTGTACATATTTGAAGAGTACTCGCACAAAGAAATAGCAGCCATGTTGGACATTTCTGAGTCAACAGTGAAAACACAGTATATGCGTGCAAAGGATAAAGTGAGGCAGATAATAAAACAAAAAAAAGTAATACGCTGATGTCAGAAAGTAGTTTTGAAGATTTTGTCAGGCAACACCGTCAGAGTTTTGAAGAGACCGGCCCTTCATCCAGGGTTTGGGCGCAATTAGAACAGCAAATTGCTCCCCGCAGGAAAAGCAAAGTAATACAACTGATGGGCCGCCATTGGCTGAAAGCAGCAGCAGTGCTGGTGCTCGTGGTAAATAGTGTCATGATCTGGCAGTTCATTCAATTGAAGAAAGCGCAACATCTCACAAATGTTTCGCCGGAAATGCAGGAAGCGAAAATGTATTACACCAGCCAGATAGAACAGCGGCTGGAGACAATTAAAACCTATCCTGATGCAGTGCTGGGACTTGACAGTTCCGCACGTAAAGAGCTGGAACTACGCAACGAAACGTATCAGGTACTGGAAGCCGAACTGATACAGAATCCGGGTAACGAAAGAATTAAAGCAGCGATGGTCCGCTATTATCAGCTTAAGCTGGACCTGCTTGATAAAATATTAGAAGAGCTGAGAGAAAAACAGCCTGTAAGTAAAAAGCAATCTGATTATGAAAGAGAAATTTAGTATCCTGTTATTTTTATTGGTACCTATACTTACCTACGGTATAAAAGGTGACAGTGAATTCAAGAAAGTTATTGTAAAGGAATTCAGTACAAATCCTGGTACAACCCTGAACATATCTAATAAATACGGTAAGATCGTTATACACACATGGCAGAAGAATGAAGTAAAGGCGACCATCACTATTACCGGTTTTGGTAAGAGTGTGGAAGAAGCTACTTCTATCGTGAACATGGTAGATATTTCAGTAGGGAACAGTGGTAATAATGCAAGCCTGCAAACTGTTTACAATCCTTCATCCGGCAGTAAATGGTTTTCCTGGGGAAACAAGAAAGACTCTAAAGATTATGTAAACATCGACTATGATGTATACGTACCTGAAAGACTGGCAAAACTGGGGATGGACAACAACTTCGGAGATGTCATCACTGATGTGCTTTCATTCCCTACGTCGATCAATATGAACTACTGCAATTACGATATAAAAGAAGCAGAAAAACAACTTGATATCAGCATGAATTATTGCGATCGCGGACGTATTGGGAAAGCTGAATCAGTAACGATAAGAGCTAACTATTCCAATCTTAAGAGCGACGCCATTGCATCTCTGGTAACCAAATCAAACTATTGCGAATATAATCTGGGGAGTGTTAATAGTCTGAATGTATCAGGTAATTATGACGAATACACAGTGAACAAAGTAGGCTCTTTCAAAGGAAGTAATACGTACACTGATTTCCGTATCACAGAAGTACAGACAACGATCAGTTCAAAACTGGTGTATGGAGATTTCTCTGCAAAAACACTGGGAACAGGATTTAAGAATGCAGAGTTCAATCTGACCTATTCAGATGTGAAGATCGGAGTGCCGCAGCGACTGGGTTTACAGTTCAATGTACAGCTTAACCGTGGTGATGTGCGGACAGGAGAACTTTCATTGAAGAATATCACCAATATTAAGAAGAACTCACAATTAACATATACGGCCTTCACATCCACTGCAGACGAGAAGTCTCCGACTTTTACTGTAAATGGAGTATATAGCGACGTGTCTTTTGAAAGCCGTTGATCAACAAACTCCTCTTGTAAAAAACTAAACTATCACCGCTAAATCTCATTTATGAAAACGTTACGTCTTAACTGGTTACTACCGGTATCATTGTTCCTTCTCGCCTTTACGTTCTCTGCATTTACCATCATCGGTAATAACGAGAAAGTAAAAGGAAGCGGAAATATTAAAGAAGAAACCCGCACTGAAGGATCTTTCAAGAGTATCAGTACTTCCGGTTCATACAACGTATACATCACACCAGGTAGCAAAAATGATATCAGGATTGAAGCCGACGATAACCTGCTGCCTTTTATAATAACGAAAGTAAGTGGCGATAATCTTGAAATTTATTCAAAGAAAGGATATGATATCAAGCCAAGCAAAACCATCAATATCTATGTAACGATGGATCAGCTGGAAAGCCTGTCTTCCAGTGGAAGCGGTGGTTTTTACAGTAAGGGGAAACTGAAAGGCGGTAACGTGAAATTTTCCTTCAGCGGATCTACTAACACAGAAGTAGACCTGGACGCCAGTGCCCTGAAAGTAGAAGTATCCGGCTCCAGCCACCTGAACCTGAAGGGAAGTATTCCTGCAACCAGGTATGATATCTCCGGCTCTGCCGATGTGGAAGCACTGGACCTGCAATCTTCCGATGCGCAGATCTCTATCTCCGGTTCCGGTAAACTGGACGTAGCAGTAGCGAAAAAGCTGGACCTCAATGTATCAGGAATGGGCAAGATCCGCTATAAAGGCACTCCCGTGATCAATCAGTCCTCTTCCGGTATGGCAAAGATTTCTAAAATAGATTAAGAATAGTTGTTGGCTGCTTGTAATACAACGCAGCCGGTTATCGGAAGGCATTCCGTTAACACACCCCGGGTATTGTCCCGGGGTTTTTTATATCTCGATAGTATTGATTTATATTTGTGTCCCTTAAGCGATTAACAATATAAAACTATTTTATCATGCCATCCTTTGATATTGTTAGCAAAGTGGATACTCAGACACTTGATAATGCGGTAAATACCGTGAAAAAGGAGATTACCAACAGGTTCGACTTTAAAGATTCCCATGTAAACATGGAATTGAACAAAAAAGACCTGGCCCTGAACGTTGAAGTGGACAGCGAAATGAAGCTGGACCAGCTGATCGACGTCCTGATAAGCCGTACCATGCGGCAGGGGCTGGATGCCAATATTTACGATCTGAGTAAGGAGCCTTATCAGAGCGGAAAAGTGGTGAAAAAAGAGATTCCGATCAGAAATGGCATCAAACAGGAAGACGCCAAGAAAATTGTCAAGCTGATAAAGGATTCCGGCATTAAGGTGCAGGCCGCCATCATGGATGACATTGTTAGGGTGACCGGCAAGAAAATCGATGATTTACAGGACGTTATACAGAAAACAAAAGAAGCGAGCCTGGGCATTCCTTTACAGTATATCAACATGAAGAGCTAAAATATTTAGTCTTCTATTGTTGTTTTTTAAAAAAATATTTTACCTTTGCACCCTGTCTAATAATATTGGTATGAAACCAAGCATGGCATTCATCATGCATCAGAGGAATGAATATGCGGGGTTGCATCTGGTAAACAAAAAGAAAATATAAATTCAGATGAAACAGGGAATCCATCCAGAAAATTACAGATTTGTAATATTCAAAGATATGTCTAACGGACATACTTTCTTAAGCCGTTCTACCGCTCCTTCCAAAGAAACCCTGAAGTGGGAAGATGGTAATGAGTATCCGTTGATCAAGCTGGAAATTTCCAATACTTCTCACCCTTTCTATACCGGGAAAAATGTATTGGTGGATACAGCAGGTCGTATCGACAAATTCAACAAGCGTTACGCTAAGAAAGCCTAATAAGGCCTTTAAAATAATTTCAAGAATCCCATCGGCATTTTCGATGGGATTTTTTATTTTTATCCCCTATGGAGCGGAATTACATTCTTTTTGACATACCCGCGAGAGAGTTGTTATACCCCTTCACTCATACAAGACCTGTCGCAGCATGCCGTATAGGTATACTCACCATCGGGGAAAAATGGGAATACTGGCTGAATGCCGGTATCAGCCATCTCACAGTTCCCCATCTACAGAAAAAATATCCCTTTAAAAAAGACGCTACTGTTCCCGCCGTCCTGATCCATGGCAATATATTGCCCGATGAGGCCCTGGTACACGCTATTCGCGTACTCCAGCCCGGCCAGGGACTGTATAAAGAGAACGAACTGATCGCAAAAGTCGCTCCCGGAAATAATCCGGATGCAGAACCTCTAGAACGAAAAGAGTATCTTGGTGCGGTTTCGCGGATAAGGATGCCCTGGGACTTCTTTTTACTGAACGATCAGGCTATCCGGAGCGACTTTGAACTGCTGACAAAGGGCCGTACTTCTGCACCTGTCAGTGATACCAACAAGGTGATCGCCCCGGAGCGCATTTTTCTGGAAGATGGTGCTGTCGTAGAGCACAGCATCCTCAATGCCAGTACCGGACCTATATACATAGGAAAGAACGCTGAAGTAATGGAAGGCTGTCTGATCAGAGGTGCGCTGGCACTGGGAGAAAAGGCGGTACTGAAGATGGGAAGCAAAGTATATGGGGCTACAACGCTGGGACCAGGAAGTGTAGGAGGAGGAGAGATCAAGAATGTGGTGATGTTCGGCCATTCCAATAAGGGGCACGACGGTTATCTGGGAGATGCGGTGATCGGGGAGTGGTGTAACCTCGGGGCCAATGCCACCTGTTCCAATCTGAAGAACAACGCCAGTACCGTAAAAGTCTGGATAGAGGCCTATAACAGGACTGAACCGGCTGGTTTGAAATGCGGGTTGCTAATGGGCGATTACAGCCGCTGTGGTATCGGCTCAATGCTCAATACCGGCACAGTAATAGGAGTATCCTGCAATGTTTTCGGCGGAGAGCTGCCACCCAAGTTCATTCCTTCTTTTTCCTGGGGAGGCGCAGCCGGACTGGAACCTTACAGGCTCGGACCTGCATTGAGGGACGCCGGTACATGGATGCAGTTCAAAGGAAGGCAAATGGAAGAGGCGGACAGACAAATACTGGAAGCCCTTTTCACACAGTTTTATAAAGAAGAAAACTTTTTAAAATCAATATAGCGATAGACATGAGAAAAAAAATCGTTGCTGGAAACTGGAAAATGAACCTGACCCTCAGTCAGGCAGAACAGCTGATCAATGACATTTTGCAGGCTGGCCTGCGATTGAAAGAAGGACAGGAAGTGGTATTGGCCACGCCTTTTCCATATCTGTTGAAAGCAAAGTCATTATTGAAAAATACGCCTGGTTTTTACCTGGCAGCCCAGAACTGTGCATCTGAAAAATCAGGCGCCTATACAGGCGAAGTATCCGCCGAAATGTTACAGTCTGTAGGTGTTGATTATGTGATACTGGGACACTCTGAAAGAAGGGAGTATTTCCAGGAAAGTAACGCTACCCTGGCTAAGAAGATAGACCTGGTACTGGCTAATGGCCTGAAACCGATCTTCTGCTGCGGTGAGCCGCTGGAAGTAAGAAAGGCTGAAACACAGAACGAATATGTGGCGAAACAACTGGAAGAAAGCCTTTACCATTTAACTGAAGAACAATTAAAGAATGTCGTGATCGCTTATGAGCCGATCTGGGCTATCGGTACCGGCCTGACAGCCAGTGCTGCCCAGGCACAGGACATGCACGCATTCATCAGAGCGCAGATCGCTGGTAAATTCGGAAGAGAAGCTGCATTACGCATGACCATCCAGTATGGCGGTAGCGCGAAACCTTCCAACGCGGAAGAACTGTTCGCATGCCCTGATGTAGATGGTGGACTGATCGGCGGTGCATCTCTGGTTGCTGCTGATTTCGTTGCTATTATTCAGAAGCTCGGATAATTACGGCGTAACTTAAATTATATAGAGCAGTCCGCCCCGGCGGGCTGCTTTTTTTATTTACTAAAATAACTAGCTGTTATAAAAGTTTTAGTTTCAATGAGATAGCCTGAAGAGCAAAAAAAGTTAGTATTTTATGCTAAAAAAGTTAGTATTTCTGAAAATCTTCTCTATATTTGTATTGTCAATATTCAAATAACCAGTACATCTTAAGCTAAAAACTTACTTGGTTATGCATACAAATAACAACATTGCATTTGAACAGGAAACATTGTATGATTACTTGTTGGTAGTAAGTCCCGGTACTAGCATTACCAATGACGTAACAGCATTGAAGAAATTAGTAGCCCAGGAATTGGGAATGTATGGCAGCCGCTTTTCCAAAGCGCACATCAGCCTTTTCAGATCTGAATTTCCTGAGAGGTTCCAGGAAGACTTCGTACAGTTGCTGGACGATATAGCCAGAAAACAGTCAGGCTTTACTTTATATACCTCAAAGTTCGACCATTTTGAACACGGTCCTGATAAACGTACCATTTATATCAATGTAGCGAACCCTAAACCCATGGTAGAGCTGCATAAAAAGATACTCCAGGAATTTGATATAAAGCCAGGATCATTCAAGCCGCATATCACCATTGCAAGAGCTATCAGTACACCTGAATTTGCTAAAGTATACGATCACTTTTACAACCAGGTCTTTGTACGTAGTTTCCAATGCAAGAGCTTTACCTTGTTACGTAAACCGGCCAGTGGCGGTAATTACGAGCCAGTGAAGGAGTTTGTGTTCGGAGATGAAGCTGTTCAACAGGATGCTACACTGTTTAACTACGCAGCATAAGCTGTATCCCATTTCATAGATATAAACATTGCATAGTGTTGCTTAACATTTGCATAGGCTGTATGGTAATTACATAGTCTGTATGCCATTGCGTAGTGTGAAGTTGTGCAGTCTGTACCTCGTACAGTTCGACAATGATGTGATCATTGTAACATTGTTTAGTCAGGATGGCATTGTGTAGCGTGGCAGTAGCTGCATACATGCATTGTATAATGTGATAATCGTGTAGTCCGTTTAACATCGATTTATTCTGCATGGGTCGTGTGTATAGCAATTGTGTGATGTGGCAATTGTGAGGTATAGCAATTGTGAGGTATAGCAATTGTGTGGTATGGCCATCGTGTAGTATGTGTGCCTGGCAAAGGTCGGCAATTGTGTAGTATGTGTACATCGTACAGGTCGACAATCGTGTAATTCGTATAACATTGTTTTGGCCATATGGCATTGTGTAGTGAGGTAATATACCTGGATGACATCGTTAATCCACATTGGTATCGTGTAATGTGACAATCATCTGGCCTCTATAACACTGTTTACCTTATATATAAATCATATATCGAAATATTGAAAGTCCTTTTCTTATTGGCTTTTATCCCTGTTTGTTAACCTATTCCTATTGAGATTTATTTTTCCTTTTACACGGCTGTTTGTAGATTTGGGAGTAATACAATTACTCATCTATCATCACCGCGTTATATGGAAAAGATACATAAGCAGATCCTGGTAAAAGGAAGAGTCCAGGGCGTGTATTTCAGAGCCAGTGCGAAACATACAGCAGATGATCTTGGCATTACAGGAGAAGTAAAGAATTTACCCGATGGTAATGTGCTGATCACTGCAGAAGGCGAGGAGAGTAGGATGGAGGCATTTATTGCCTGGTGCCGTCAGGGACCACCTTTTGCTAAAGTAACTGAACTGATTATCACTGTCGCCCCCATGCAGCATTATGAAGTGTTTGACGTAGTGCGGTGATTTGTTGCTCTTTGTGGTATTACCAGGTTTGACGTAGTGCGTTAAATGATTTTGTTGCCCCTGGCGGTATTGCCAGATTTGACGTAGTGCACTAAGTGATTTTGTTACCCTTTACAGTATTACCAGGTTTGACATATTGTACTAAGTGATGTTGTTACCCTTTACAGTATTACCATATGTCTTGACGCAGTGCGTTGAATTGTGTTTCAACTACGTACCTTATCGACTCTATATAACTTAGAAGAATTATTATTTGTAGCTGTTGTTCTATAGCTTTTGATAACTTCTGATCAGTTGATGTTTTCAGACGTTTATAGCATTACAGGCAGCAATGTTTTTATTGGTTTGCATTTGCAAATATTTGTTGTATCAGCCGGTGTCTGGAGGTACCGGCAAATATCAACAGCTTTTCCCTCAAACAAATTACCATACAAAAGGGCAGTCCTGTGGGTTCACAAGGCTGCCCTTTTGTATGGTAATTTATTTGAGGATATCACTTCAATGCCACCTGCTGCCGTTTTACGATCTCCAGAGCCGACTTCGGCACAATGATCGTAATGGTGTTGATAGCAAAGTAAGGGAGAGATACTTTCACAAATCCGTCAAATGGTCCGGACTTACTGCCGTAAGAATTTTTAACGATAAAGAACTCCTTGCCTTTGGCCGTCTTTCCAATGCCTGTAATATGCATCAGATGATCGTCCTGGGTAACCAGCCCTTCAAATAATTGCTGACGCTCCTCCTGTGAATAGCTCTTTTCTTCAAGGTCCGGATTGATGATATTGCCACGGGTCTGGGAATCCACTACCGGGCGCAACGCATATCCTTTGCCGACCATCCAGCCCCTGTTACTGACATCGGTATCCCACAGTACAGTATAGCCCTTCATAACGGCACTTTTAGCGATCGTGATCAGATCGTTGATGGAAACATTATAGTAAGCTCCGTTGGAGAAGTTATCCGGCACTTCCAGCACGAAAGAACTGTTGAAAGGATGGTGTGTAAATGAAGTAAGACTGACATAATCATCCGGATTGAACTTTACGACCTCTTTGGCAAATGTCTTTGGCGTATAGGAATGTCCATTATAACTGAAGGTAGACGGCGGCGCTCCCAGGTATTTATCCAGAATAGCAGTGAGACCTGTCTTCCAATCCGCAGGAATAGGTTTAGGAAGCCTCAGAATGCTGTCGAGGTAATTTTTCATGTCCTGTATCAATTCACCATGATCGTGCGACATATGACCGTCTTTAAGACCACTGTAGGCGTCCTCAGGCACGATGCCATATGCTTCAACAGCATGAAGCACGTCATGGCCCAGGCCACCCTCATCAAAACGTGCATATCCCTGCCGGTGAATATAGTTCTCCGCCTTTTCAATGTATATATTGCGTACCGTGAACATTTCAGAGAGGTCGAGCGATACCTGTGACTTGTGAAGACAGTCCGATTCGATCATTGACGTCGTGGAAAAGCTCCAGCAGGTACCGGTATTGGCCTGATCTTTTACGGATGTAGAGGGGTTGTTCCTGATGATCCTGATCTCTTCCAGGGATTTCGTTTCCTGCGCCCGGCCCTGCATACAGAGGAACAGGGCTGATAATACTAGATATGATCTCATATAAGTGAGGTTTGCCACCTAAAGATAAGGGGTTAAGGCATACAAAAAGCGCTACTGCTGTATGAACGGCAGTAGCGCATAGAATGACGGAAAAAATTGCGGTTATTGTTCGTCGTTGATGCTGACACTCAGGTTCTTGCCTTTCCCTGCAATCAGAACGTTCTCACTTTTGTCGAATACATCCGCGTACTTCTTGTACACGTCATCCGGCTGTTTCACATCGTTGATCTTCAGGACCCCGTTCTTCTTCTCGATGGTGAATCCATCTTCCTCATTTATGAGATTGTCTGCAGCCATTCTTTCTACCAGCTTTTTGTATTTGTTGGAGATCGTTTTATCGATCTTTGTATCGCCTGCGTCTAATACCAGCACTTTGTTTTGTTTGTTAGAGATCACCATCTCTTTCTGCGCGTTTTTCTGTGCGGCTACTATTTCCTTCTGCGCTTTGGCCATTTCTTTTCTGGCATTTGCCATCGCCTCCTTGACCTCTTTACTATTCATAGCGGTGTGGGCTTCGGCCATGCTCTTGCTGATAATGCCGTTTAAGTCTATATCAGCCATTGCTGCCTTCGCGCTTTCCATACCTATGCGGATGCTTTCCTGGATAACCTTTGGATCTACGAGGGAGTCAGGTACGTTTTTCATGTTGACTTTAATATCCTCATTGATCTTGTTCCAGTCAATATTTTTGAGCGCAGTTTTTACCTCAACGTTGATCTTATTCCAGTCAATGTTTTTCATGGCGTTGTTCACCTCTACATTGATCTTATTCCAGTCAACGTTTTTCATGGCAGTGGATACTTCTGTATTGATCTGGTTCCAGTCAATATTTTTCATAGCATCTTCTGCTGCTTCCATGCCTAATTTAGCTGCCTCCATGCTGGCTTCGGCGGCTTCTTTGGCAGCCTTTTCAGCTTCCCGCTTATTGCCGGGAGATACAGTGTCAGTAAGGAAATGGATCATGCTGACAGCCTGTGTGATAGCCGGTGTTGCTATGGCAGGGGCTACGCTGGCAGTAGTGATTTCTTCTTCTTTTACGGTAGCTTTTTTACTATCACGCTTCTCTTCCCTGTTGGATGGGTTAAGCCATGCAATGGACACCAGGCCGACTGCGATGATCATTACAGCTAATAACTTTTGCGTATAGTTGATGTTTTTAGTTTTCATTTCCATGATGCGTTTGATGCGATGAAATAAATGTTGTTTATTATCTGCCGCCGCCATGGCCAGTGCATTGACTGTTAACCGGTATTCTTCCAATGCTACCAGGGCTTTGGCGTAATGCAGCGGTTGCACCTTACTTGCTAGTACAAGGTCGTCGCAACAGTGTTCCCTTTCAAGACGGATATTTTTGGATATCCACCATACAAAAGGATTAAAGAACAGGATGGTTTCAACAATTGATTGGAAAATATTCAGTAGATAATCATTGCGTTTAACGTGCGCCAGTTCGTGCAACAGGATAGCTTCCAGCTGTTCCGCCGTCAGGTTGTTGAACATAGCTATGGGTAATAAGATGACAGGTTTCAGGAATCCGATCATCACCGGTACCTGTATGTACTGCGATATGAGCAGTTTTACCCGGCGCGGGATCCTTAATTGAACAGCCAGTTTTTGCAGGTGTTTTTCCCAGGCTTCGTCAATGGGGAATACCTGTTTCTTCCTGATCTGTTGTAACTGTAACAGGTCCAGCGTTAGTTTGATGGTCATGACTGCCACCCCGGCCACATAAATGGCCACTAATACGGGGAACCACATTTCCAGACTGGGGAACAGACCTGTCAGCTCGGTCTGGCTTTTATAGATCACCGGTACTTCCACCCTGGAAGAGGGCCTTACGCCGGTGTCTATCATAAGTTGCGCCGCCTGATGCACTCTTTTAACAGCCTGTATCTGTTGCCAGAGCGTTACGGAAAACCAGGTAAAAATGCCTGCCAGCGAGATGTACGACAGGTTATATTTGATACTGGAGCTTGCCTGTGGCCAGAGTATTAATACCAGCCTCAGACAGGCGAAGATGAAGAATGCCTGCCAGAAAGAGTGCAGAAGAGCCCAGCCGAAAGCCTGGATGAGGTCTGCGGTGAATGGAAGTTGTGCAGTCATGATTGTAATATTAGAGGCGCGTGGACGCCTGGTTTACTTTTTCTGTTGTTGCTCTATCTCATTCAGATATTGCTTGATCTTATCCAGCTCTTCCTGCGAAGAACGGTGATTACCCAATGCCTGTAACACAAGTTGCGAGGCAGAGCCGTTAAACACCGTATCTATCATTTTATTCAGTAATTGTTGCTGGGTACTCTCCTGGGAAATCGCAGCTTCGTACACATGTGTCTTATTGCTGGTATCCCTTTTTAACAGCCCCTTCTCATGCATGATCTGCATCAGTTTAAGGGTAGTAGTATAACCGGCGTCTTTGCTTTTCTCTAATATCTCATGCACATCCCTTACCGTACCAGAGCCTTTCTCCCATAGTATACCCAGGATCTCCAGTTCACTTTCTGTCGGCTTGTTATTTTTGGCGGTACTCATCTTATTTTCCAATGATTATTGATCTACGAATATTTTCGTAAACAAATGTACGATAGTTTTCGTAATTGCCAAATCCTGGGGTAAGTTTTTTTGAGAAGAGGGTTAGTGTGTTGATAATCAGTGATAAATGGAGGGGTATAAAAAAACAGGCATGTTGCCGTCTGCATGAAATCGTTCAGCAAAGACGGGCAACGATGCCTGTATCAATTAAATGTGGTCGTTTAGAACTTACCTGCTTTCAGTCCCACGTTAATAGAAGGGCCGCTTAATTTTCCGTCAGTGATACCTGTGGTCTGGGAACCGTTAACATAACGGTAAGAAGCGCCTATATCCAGACGGAGGAATTTTGTGAGGTTCAGTTCAACGTTGGCATATGGCTCGGCTACAAAGAACCCGTGGTTGTCATACACATAGTCATGATCAAAGTCGTCGTCATCCCATCTGTTCTTGTCCCTGCGACCAGCCGCGCCACCGCCGATCAATGTACCCGCTGTCCAGTGTATCAGTTTGTCTGAATTATGGATGTATTCAAACACAAGACCTGTATACCAGAGGTTCAGATACTCTTTCGTACCGTTGACATTTAGCGTCGGCATGTCAACGTTGTTAACCAGTGAATAAGCGCCTGCTCCGAGCATCACTTTGCCGTTTAATAACACACCGCCGTATCCGCCTGTCAACAATCCAAAGTTACCATCGATGGATGTAAATTTAGCTGCAGGCGCTCCATATGCTCCGACAGTAGTTTTTTTACCTTTCCCTGAAGAGAATAATGTTTCGGTTGTGGCATGCTGTGCCCAGGCCTGCTGTGCAACTAGCACCAGCAGCGCTGATAGGATCTTTTTCATAAAAGTTGCTTGTAAGTGTTTTGTGTGTAGCTGGCTAAAGCGGGTTACTTTAGCCAGCTTGTTTATGGAGAGATATTATTCGATAATTCTTTCTTTGCTGCTTACGGCAGATGTACCGAACCAGCCCAGTATTTTTTGTTTACCACCACCGCTAGTAACATTGACGGCATTACATTTTACATTTTCCAGCACCTTCGCAAACAGTCCGCCGGAATTGATCTGATCTTCAACCTGTGTCAGGAAGAAATGGCTCTGATAAGTAAGTGAGCGCAACTTCACGATCACTTTTTCTCCTTTCTGATATGGCTTATCAAAGTCAGTCACTGCTTCCTGGATAGGCAGGATAAACGCTGAACCATCTTTCACGCTCTGATCAAAATATCCGTCTACAGAAAATGCATCGCTTACCTTATGCTGCAGATCATTTCTATAAGAACGCATCCAGTAATAGTCCACATCACCTTCGATATCTATTGCATGAAATTTAGCAACATATCCGTCTTCTTCTACAAAGCTTGTCTCTGATGTTTCATACTTGTAAGAGATGGAATCGATCGGTGTAATTCTTTTGATCGTATCTATCGCTTCGAATACTTCTGTTTTATACTCCACTCTCAGTCTGTATGCATGCCCGATCACACCAACGGTCTCGTTATCTCCCGGATCGTATTTGTACACGCCGTTACTGAATGTGAATGGATATGATTTATTTGCTGTTTCATCGAAGAGCGTGATCAATGCATCGTTTATCACCGGCGAAGGCGCCTGGTCGGTGTATGGTACTGATTGTGTGAACCTGATCTGTTGCACGCCCGGTTCTGTTGTGATCCAGGCATCCAGTACAGGATAAGAGGTACCCTTCTTGACGTCAATGTCTATTGTATCTTCACAGGCAGTGAATGCTGCTACCATCGCTATTAATATGCTAAGTCTTATCTGTTTCATCTGTATTCTTATTTAAAGGATGGTTAGAATATGAAGTTGTACGTGATACCAGGAATGATAGAACCGATGATAGAAAGACGAACGGCTTCTTTTTTGGATGGATCATCCTCGTTCTGCCTGAAGTAAACAGTGTAGGCATTTCTACGGCCATACACATTATACAGGGAGAATACCCATTCGCCTTTCCAGCGGCGCAGCTGTTTGCCTTTCAGCGTCAGTGACATGTCCAGACGGTGGAAGGATGGCAGCCTGTAGTTGTTGCGTTTATCGGTACTGTTGTAAGGAATGTCCCAGTCCTGGAACTCCAGACGGCTGTCTGCAAAAGTAGCCGGTGTACCGGAAGCGTAAACCCAGTTGGCGGAAAGAGAAGTACGCTTACTTATTTCATGTGTAACAACAAGGTTCAGGTTGTGTGTACGATCGTAACGGTTCAGGAACCATTCATTCTGACTGATGCCGATGGTCTGTCTTTCGGAACGTGATAGTGTATAACTAACCCATCCTGTGGTCCTTCCCAGTTCTTTTTTAGCCATCAGCTCAAGACCATAAGAACGGCTGTGAGATTGTAACAGGTCAGCTTCTATCTGCTGGTTCAGTTCAAGGTTCGCATTGTCAATATAATCCAGCTGATGTTCCATATTCTTGTAGAACGCTTCTCCTGAGATCTCATAAACACCGGAAGGTGCATCATATACATATCCTACGGTGTACTGGTCAGCAACCTGCGGTTGTATATTGTTGGTACTTGGCGTCCAGATGTCCAGCGGAGTAGGAGAGGCTGTATTTGACAACTGATGCATGTACTGTGTGGTACGGGCGTAAGACGCTTTCAGCGCATGGTTGTCAGATACTGCGTAACGCGCGGTCATTCTTGGTTCCAGGTAATTGTAAGCCTTGATCAGTTCATTTGCGCCATACTCTTTTGTACCAACCAATGTTCTGCGGATGCCGGGAGTGGTATCGTTGTAATAGTACGCGGTACCTTTACCCAGGTATTGATAACCGGAGAACCTGATGCCATACTGGATACCAAACCTGCTGCTTGGCTTCCATTCGTGATCTAAGTACGCTGCTGCTTCAAGCCCATGTTGTTGTGTCAGTTCTTTTACACTTGTTTCGTCGTCTTCCACACCGGTGCCGGTACCAGGTTTGAAGGTGTAGTAAATACCCTGCAAACCAAAGTGGATACTGTTATGTGCATTGACATAGAAAGTGAATGCAGGTTTTACACCGTAGTTGATGATGTTAGATTTCCAGCTGTAAGACTGAGTGGCTTCTCCGGCACCTTTCTCGCTTTCATTGTTGAACTTCAGACTGTAGTCATAGTTGCTGTAGAAAGTCGTCAGGTTCAGGAACGTACGGTTGGTGAATACGTGATTCCAACGTACAGTGGCTGTTTTGTTCCCCCAGTTCATATTGATCTGTGTACCGAAACCAAAAACATCCCTACCCAGATAACCACTCGCAAACAGGGTATTGTTCTTATTCAGTTTGAAGTTCACCTTACCTGTAACATCATAGAAATTCAGTTTGGTGTCTTTCATATCTCCTTTCAGGAAAGGTTTCATCAGTACGTCGATATAAGAACGGCGGGCAGCCAGTATAAAGGATGATTCATCCTTCTTGATCGGTCCCTCTACGGATAGCCTGCTGAATACATTGCTTATACCGCCATTTACGTTGTATTTCTGGTTATTTCCGTCCTTCATGCGTATATCCAGTACAGAAGATGTACGACCGCCGTATTCGGCCGGAAAACCGCCTTTAAGGAGATTGATGCTTTTAACGGCGTCGGGGTTGAAAACAGAGAAGAAACCCATCATGTGCGTAGAGTTGTAAACCGGGGCCTCGTCCAGCAGGATGAGGTTCTCATCTGCCGCACCGCCACGAACGTTAAAGCCGTTCGCGCCTTCACCTACCGTAGCTACACCAGGAAGCGTCTGGATAGAGCGGAGTACGTCCACTTCTCCCATAAACGTTGGCATTTTTTTCATCTGGGCGATATCCAGCCTGTTAAGACTGGTGGTAAGCGTATTCACCGCCTTTTCCTGTTTATTGCCGGTAACAGTTACAGTACTGAGCTGACTGCTGGACTTCTCCATTTTTACATCCAGGTCCTTATTGGATTTAAGCGATACGCTCATTTTGATGGGAGCATATCCTATATAGGAGAACTGGATCTCGTGATCGCCTGCTGGTAAAGTGAGAGAGAAAAAGCCATATTCATTGGTCACTGTTCCCAGACTGGTGCCGGCTTTCGATACGGATATACCGATGAGGCTTTCACCATTCTGCTGGTCTTTTACATAACCGCTTACAGTATATTTCTGTTGTGCGCAGGCATGACGGGTCTGCATAAGCAGCAGGCATACGCCAAGCAGCATAAGTAATCTTGTCTTCATATAAGGTTAAGGTGTTCTTGTAATTTTTAATAGCGGATAGCTGGCCTTGCTATAACATTTTTTGTTTACGCATATATAACGTGGGGAGAAGGGGGTACCCCTATAAGTTTATAGGGGATTTTTTCAGGGCTGGATAATTTAGTCGAGTTTATCGCACTGATAGCCCATCCGGCGGATAAAAAGCATTACATCACTTTCTGCTACAGCAACAGGACCGTTCACAATACGCATTACCTTATCACAATCCTCAATATCAATAGTGCAATTGATAATGTTAAATTGAGTTTGAATCGCCTTTATGACGTCATTCTTATCCTGATGGGTGCATATATTTGTTCGGAATATTCCAATCACCATGTCTACAATATTAAATATTAAGGAATATTTTTGTGCAAAGTTGCAAGTCTCCGTCCGGATCGCTGTTACATAAAAGGGATTAAAATTTATATTTAAAGGATTTTTATGGACATTCAGATTAAAAATGATGCCAGTGAACTTTTGTACCAGGAACAAGTGGACTTTCCTATGGAAAAGCTATCGTCTGTTTCTCTGATCGAAGAAAGGCAGGATCTGAATTATCACTTTGCTGACGCCAGTATCAAAGGGATCTATTTCGACGGGTACCAGATTGCCATAGGAGATGTACAGGTTTATGAGAACATCCACATATATGCTACCCAGGATATTCCTACTATATCACTCATCTTCCTGTTGAACGGCCAGTTAGAAACCGGTCCTGACAGGATCACCGGTAAATTTGGCAAGCGGCGTTATCAGACGCTTGAACATAATCTCTTTTTTAATCCAAGTACGGAGGAAAATATGGATATGTTTAAGCAACGCGGGTTCGAAGTAGTGGCACTGGCTTTTTCTACAGAACGTTTTCTGGAGCTTGCCGCTAACGGGGGCCGTGTGCTGGATGGTCTGGCTAATAAAGTAGCCGGTGGAACAGGGACTTATCTTAACAAGAGGCTCAATCCGCCTATTACTCCCCGTATGTCAATGGTGCTGGAGGAAATACGCCAGTGCCGGGTTAACGGGGGCGCCAAGAAATTGTTCCTGCAATCCAAAGCGCTGGAGTTACTCGCCCTGCAATGTGAACAATATGAGCAGGTGGAGCAGGTACGGCCTGAATCAATCTCCGCCATATCTGCTTCTGATAGAGAGAAGATCCATTACGCGAAGGACATACTCTTGAAAAGTATACAAAATCCACCTTCCCTGGCAGAGTTGTCAAGACTGGCAGGACTGAATGAATTTAAATTGAAGAATGGCTTCCGCCAGGTTTTTAATAATACCGTTTTTGGTTATCTGAATGACCATAGAATGGACTATGCCCGTAGAATGATCATGGGACGGCAATTTTCACTCACGGAAATAGCAGACCAACTTGGGTTCTCCTCATTACAACACTTCAGTATCGCTTTCAAGAAGAAATTCGGGGTTAGCCCCAGCAGAATCCAATAGCCGTGTATCAATTCAGGATTGACTTTACATATTTTGTAAGAAACGTTAGCTAACTTAAATTACAAATATGAAAAAGACGATGGGCCGTCGGCCGGTTTATGAAGAAAGTCTAAAGATTGCAGTAGCCAGA
>CABHOY010000029.1 GCA_902168105.1 uncultured Flavihumibacter sp. | reverse complement strand
CCCTTCTCTGATAGACGTATCCGTTGTTTACGTGGTCGTGTCGCTTGCATAATTGATGTTTGCCAACAAAATTCCTGATTATTACTCAGTTTTTGAGGGTGTCGAGGACCGAATCATTACCCATTTAAGGGGTTCTGATCCATTTGTTCACTTATAATAGCGGCCAGACTATAAAAACTCCTGTTTATATTGATCGGCTCGCGGTAAAGAAATAGCGGCTGGTAGGAGAAAAGGCCAGCATCTTTAAGCTATTATTTCCTTCAATAGCCAGGTTCCACTGACTGATGAAACAGGATCCGGTTACTATTCAGCAAAATTATTTCTGCAAACACCGCTTGTGCCATAATAATAGGCAGCTTATCAGGCGGTGTTCTCATGGGCAGGAATGCTTTGGATTTTGTCTTTTGTCTGGAGGGTGCTCCAAATTGCCGTCTCCAGTATTTAAATGCAGATAATGAGATCTGATTGCTGATACAAACATCTTCCATCCTGGCATTGGACGTTCCCCATTGTTCGATAAAGGCCTTTTTCTCGGATATGGTTTTGCGAGGTGATACTGCTCGTGATGGGGGGACCGACATCCTGAATGTTTTTCAAGCAAATTACAGGCTAACGAAAATCTGAAAAAGATGTAGTTGCTTGGTCGCTTACATACTTCAAACGGATGGCTACTCAGTACATGATGATATTTCGGAACAAGAAAAAATCATCCTTATCCATTGCATGGCCCATGTCCGCAGATACGTTGTTAAAGCTCTTGACAGCGATAAGCATCGTACTGAACATGTATTAGATCTCATTCAGCACCTTTATATTATAAAGAGGAATTGTACTGAACAACGATTAGACATCACCACACGCAAGCTGGTGCGACCGGAACAATCTGAGATCATCTTAACATTACTGGGTGGATGGACGAGAACTGAGTATCAATAGGAGCTGGTTAAAAGCCCCATTGGCAAAGCATTGACCTATAGTATAAAACGCTGGTATCCCTACGGGCAAGTGCATCTATGTAGGTATGCGGGATTCGATTACTTTTGCTTCAGTTTCCAGATATGAGGAAGTAGTTCCTTGATCCGGTTTACGGGGTGATCAGCGATTACACTGAGTATATTTTCGAGCCATTCGCCAGGGTGGACGTTATGCATCTTGCAAGTGCCCATTAGGCTGTAGAGCATGGCGGATCTTCTCGTTGCCTCGTGTGATCCTGCAAACAGGTGTTTTTTACGTCCAAGTGCGATAGGTCTGATGAAGTTCTCTATGGAGTTGTTGTCAGGGTAAAGGTGTCCAGTAAAAGCATAGGCACTGAGTTTGTCCGAGCGCTTAATGCTGTAAGCTAACGCCTGCCCAATAGGGCTCTTCGGCAATACCTGGCCATATTGTTCCACCATCCACTTGCCAAGTTCCTTCAGTATGGGAACCGCATTTTCCAGGCGGTATTTCTTGCGGGCATCAGTATTGTAGAGTTGAGTAGTACAATCTTGCTCAATCTTATACAGCTGTTGTATTTGCAGCAGCGCATGTTCCTCACGGATACTATCATGATCCAATGCGTCAACAAAGTATCTTCGGGCATGGGCAAGACAATGTATAAGAGTTATGCCCTTACCTTCGGCAATCGTGTCATATATCTGGTAACCGTCCGTCTGAATCGTGCCATTATAATCGCTCAACATTTTGGTTGGCCCTTCTTTGTTTCGTCCTTCCTGGTAGTCAAAAATAACGAGTTTATTGATGCTGTCCTGGTAAGCCCAGAAGTAGCCTCTATGCGTTTTTCTCTTCTTGTCTTTATCTAATACAGGCATCGGGCTCTCGTCACATTGTATGTAATTACTGCTGAACACCTGACTGGCAAGCGCATTGTAAAGCGGTGTTATCAGATTTGCTGCTGCACCTACCCAGTCAGTCAGTGTGGAATACGGAAGTTTCACGCCCGCCCGATCAAAGCGTTGCATTTAACGATGCAATGGTAAATGATCAATGTACTTGTCGATGATCATTTGAGATAATGAGCCAGGACCTGCAATGCATTTAGGCAGTGGCATGCCTGGCAATGAAGCTGTGATAATATTTGATGACGCTGTCCCGTTTGATTCTGGAGTCAGGTATTTATACCGGGATGTCTTTTTTAACATACAGCTCTGCAGCTTTATATTCCAATACCTCTGTCTCTAACTGACCAATCCTCTTACTTCCTGATGGTACATTATCAGGTTCAATGATGATCTCTTCTCTGCGTAAATGATCTGGAAGCTTATTTCTCCCTGGATGCGGCGCTTGTTCCGTATTGACCTTGATGCGCGTATAGGATATCCGTTGTGCACTGGTTACTTTACTCGCATGTACTTACTCTGACGCTATATTTAGTGAAAGTTGTTGTGAAGATGCTTCAGCAGAGACAAACTTTTCATGGCGGATGCCGAATATCATTTTCTTCAATATTGCCAGCTCGTGCTTCAGCTGACCAATTGTTTGTTCAGCCTGTTCATAACGTTCTTTATATTCAATGTCGGGGTGTTGCATATGGAGATGCAATATTAGATAATCTCCATGTCAATATTGTTAGCAGGATGTTAACGTGCGAACATTTGTTGGTTATATCTCTTGCGATACTGGACCTTTTGCAAGCTGATGCCCTGAAGAATCAATAGCAGTTGGATGTAGGAGATAACCAGGTGCTTCTGATCATGCAGGAAAGCTGGCAATTCGAATGTTCCTTCTTCTAGACGTTTGTGGAAGATAGCGAAGCCATCTCCTTGTCAGACGAGTAATTTAAGTTGATTACGTCTGTTATTCAAAAAAAATGAATACGTCTTTGGAAAGCGGCTCAACCTTCATTTGTTCTCTAGCGATGGAAGCGAGACTGTAGAAGCTTTTGCTGATGTTCACAGGTGCTCGGTAAAGGAAGTATCGGCATTCTGCATGGAGTGTTATCATTTGGACGCGGATAATAACTCTTTGAGAAACGATGCTGATACCGGATGATTTATTGTGAGCTTGCCGTTATCAGGTAGCCGATACTCGGCAAAAGGGACTATCATGTTTAACCTCTCGGGAACCAGGGTAATGAAAGAATCAGAGCTCCGTTTCGTTGACTTGCGCTTGCGCCCCATATCAAACTGCTTTATCCAAGCTTTCAATCCATTTACAGATATTTGTTTCTGCTCACAGAAGGCCTTCATTTTCAGTGTACTCTTTTCCCATTCGGACAATAGACGCTTCTTTTCTGTAACAGATCGATTTACGGTACTAACTTTTGCTGGGGCCTGGGGTGTATCAATATTCATAATGGCGAAGCTATCACTACTTGCTAGCGTTTACAATATGCAGTTGCTCGGTGGGATACAAACGCTGGGATAAATTAAGTGCTTATATTTATTTATCGACAATAAATTGGGAACAGTGTTCGTCCTACGACACTAGGTAGAAATAATCATCGGTTCATCGAATCTCATGAAGTGGCCAGATGATCAGCCATGTTATACTGTCTGATGGATACATGTAGACTACAATATTAACCTCCATACTTGGTTACGCGATGTATTATCAAAGATCTCACAGCATCCCATCTCGAAAATCAATGAACATCCTCATACCGGCATACAGCATCAAATTAAATGCTTCTTTAGGTGAGGACAACTTGTACTTGACCGGTGGCTTACTTTAGATTCATAATGAGGAGAACCACAATTGTCGGCTATTGCTTAAAAAAATATGAAGCTGCTAGCTAAGCTACACCGGGGCTCAACTAATGTTGTATAACTTCTGAGCATGTAAATCTATATTTAATAATGGTGCATAATATATCATGCACCATTATTAAATACTAAATTTGATACTAGGATTCAATTACAGTTCCGAAGTGGTCAATGTATTAGGCACATCGATACAAGAAGTAAAGATGTTCGGAATTGGCGTTGTTAGACCTCCTGAGTGTGCCACTGCGCTAAGTCCGTTAGTGGACACCGTGGTTCTGTTAATACCGCCATTAGTAAAAAATGGCGTAGTTGTCACGCAAACCTGGTTGGTTATCAAAGTGTATACTCTTGTACCTACTGTAACTGAATAAGTAGTTTGAGGTACGTTTTTAAGTTCCCAAACAGGAGTTGAATTAAATCTGGCCTTGAACGCCAATGCTCCGCCTACAACTGCTAAGATCCCGATTGCAGTTAAAATTATTTTTGCCTTTTTCATGAGATAATGTGCTTTTTGGGTTTGAAAAGCTAACCTTAGAATAAATAGCCTATTCTTAATGTAGTAATTACAATACCGGTGATAGGCATTAACCTTAATTGTAATGTTTTTGATTAGATGATTAAAATAGTTTTTCTACAATATAGAGTCAACGCCGCTATATAGCACATTAGTAACACACACAACTTTGTTCTTTCAACCAGAATTTGAATTTAATTCACGCTTGTTATAAGGTGTGTTCATTGCTGATTAAAAATACATATCATCTTGTATTTGATAATTAGTAGCAAGAACTTATTCATCATAAGGACGGAAATATTCTTTCAAACTCTGCAAAATTTATCAATCAGCCTGAAATACTGTCTAATGGTGATATAGCTAAATAGCTACTGGTACGTAGCAGTACTGTAAGGTGCCGGTAGACAGCACGTATGTTATGACTTTGGAGAGCGTTACTTTTGTTTCGTGATCCAGATATGAGGAAGAAGTTCTTTGATTCTGTTGATGGGATGGTCGTTTATGACAGGTAAAATATCTTTCAGCCAAAAGCTAGGGTTAATGTTGTGCAGTTTGCAGGTTCCAATCAGACTGTAAAGCATGGCGATCCGTTTAGCTGATTCATGGCTCCCGGCGAAGAGATAGTTCTTCCTGCCTATAACAGTTGCTCTGATAGATCTCCCCGCCGCATTGTTATCTGGATGCAGTTTACCCTCATAAACGAAGGCACAAAGTTTATCCGTTTTATACTATAGGCAAGGGCCTTTCCTATAGGGCTTTGTGGAGGTAATGATTCGGTCCTCGACACCCTCAAAAACTGAGTAATAATCAGGAATTTTGTTGGCAAACATCAATTATGCAAGCGACACGACCACGTAAACAACGGATACGTCTATCAGAGAAGGA
>CABHOY010000028.1 GCA_902168105.1 uncultured Flavihumibacter sp. | reverse complement strand
AAGTGTTCTAATATAAACTCTGGCAACAATAATTCTACTAATGCGAAATAGCCGTCCTGTATGGTTCCTTTCATTCTACCACAAAACTAGAAAATTTGTTCTGCTCCACAACTTTTGGTCTTGATCCTGAAAAAGCAGGCCCAGAGCTGGCTCAGAAGAAGACAAAAAAAGAAAGGCCGGAGATTTCTCCGACCTTTCCACTAGTGTGCCCAGAACTGGATTCGAACCAGCACACCCTTGCGAGCGCTGCGACCTGAACACAGTGCGTCTACCAATTTCGCCATCTGGGCAACTGATTTCCGTGTCAGGGAGTGCAAATGTAGAAACTTTTTTAAAACCAACAAATTTTTTTTCAAACTTCATTTGTCAGCAGTCCCATTGGGAAAGTTTTAAAGACATCTGCCACTGATATTTTTCCTTTACTATCTAACATTTCACCGGTAAAAATGTTCCGCCAGGACAGCGGAGCACCAGCAGGTAGTAAGACCGAAGCAGTCGTGTCCAGCTCTCCTGGTAAGGGGAAGAGAACAACCACCCACTGTTGCCGTAGTACCCTGGCAAATGCCACTACCTTTTCAGAACTGCATTGTAAAGGAATATAATCGCCAGTCAGAAAAAGATCAGCATGTGTACGACGGAAATTCAGCGCCTTCCAGGTCACAAATAATTTCTCCAATCCCTGTTTCCGGTGTTCTGAAAGATAACTGAAGAACTCCGGCGTATTTTCTTTCGCAATGATGGATTTGAGATATTGTTTGCGGACGGCATAGTCTACCGGCCGACGATTGTCGGGATCAACATAGCTATAGTCCCATAGTTCACAGCCCTGGTAGATGTCCGGAATGCCGGGAGCAGTTATTTTTATCAACACTTGAGCGAGTGAGCTAATAAAAGCATACTGATTGACTTTATCAACTAAAGAGCGGACACTTTCGACAAAGCCATTTTCATCCGTCAGAATTTGCTGTATGAAATTGGTGCCATTGGTCTCGTATTCCGTTTCAGGAGCTGCCCAGGAGGTATTGACTTTCGCTTCACGGATGGCTTTAATAAAGTATTGCTGCAAGCGCTCAATGTAAACTGGTGTAACAATGCCATCTGCCGGAAAACCAGCAATAATGGACTGGTAAATAAAGTATTCATCGTCGGGAGTGAGGCCAGAAGGGCCGTTTAAGTCTCTCCAGAGGGTAACCTCTTGCTGCCACACATCCGGCATCAGGGACAGCATATTCAGGCGAATACGGCCATCTTCTCCGCGTTTGGTATCATGGGTAGCAGTAGTATTCAGAGAAGAAGGTGTGTGCTGTTGCCGGGCCATCAGCCGTTGATGGAAAGCATCGGTGGAAAAGCCGGTTATCGCCGGACTATCACCTACCTCATTGTGTGATAGTAGGGCATTGTACACATAAAAGGTGGTATCTTCTACACCTTTAGCTGTAACAGGACCGGTGAACTGCATCAGTCGCTGGAGAAAAAGTAGCCTGTTACGGGCCTTTTCACCATCAGGAATATCTTCCCATAGAGATTCAAGCAGCGCTATCTCCGTTTCGGCAAGACGATTCATGGAACGCATGCTGGCGAAGGTGGTACGGATGATCTCTTCTGAATAATGATCCAACGGCCAATGAGCAGGGTAGAGCCGGTAAATGGGAAGGCAGACAATAAACAAAGCAAGAGCTTCTTTCAGTTGATCGCGATTAGTACGTGCATCAGCCAGTTTTAAGGCATAACAGTATCGGACAAGGTTCTCCCATTCGCCACCCATATATCGCTCCAGGATCAGCCTCTTCTTTTCAAATACGATGTCCTGGTAATTGGCGGTATCAGGGAACAACTCCTTGTAGAGTGCCTGTAATTGTTTTTCGCCTGCCAGGTTAGTCAGCAAATGATTAGTAATGGAAAGAAATTCATACCCGCTGGTACCCTGTAACGCCCAGTCGGAAGGTATATTCTCCTGGCTTTCGAGGATCTTTTCAGCAATGATATAACAGCTACTGCCAAACAGAAGTCTTAACCGTTGAATATAGGTTTCCGGGTCCCGTAAACCATCTATATGATCTATACGAAGCCCCTGGATCAATTCCTCCCTGTAAAGACTGTGCAGGAAAGTATGATATTCATCAAATACAGCGGGCGATTCCATTCTGAGCGTGATCAACTCATTGACGGTAAAAAACCGGCGGTAATTGATCTGTTTATCAGCTTCCTGCCAATTACATAAATGATAATACTGCTGTTGCATAATGGTCGCCAGCAATTGCTTGTCGCTATTGACACGTTCAGCAATGCCTTTCAATAATGCTTGATTTGCAGATGTATACAACTGATGTTTCATCTGCTGCCAGTCCTTCAGCGCTGCACCTGTATTAGCATGCTGGTAAAGCGTATCTAATAATTCATATGCGGGTTTGGCATCGCTGTCCGTCAGAATAGATTGTAAGTTGTCATATGCAGAAATAGACAGCGGAAATGTCTGTTCAAAATAACTGATGGCATACCCCTGATCAGTCAGTATGAGTTTTATTTCGCCATCTGTTATACAGGCATCCAATGGTTTTCCCAGGAATGGCGTCATTACTTTGCTTGATAATTCCAGGTGTTGCCAGTCTATGTCGAAATAATCATAATACGGAGATAAGGGGCCTCGCTCCATTACGTCGTACAGACGGGCATTGGAAGGATGAAATGCCATGTGATTAGGCACAATATCCTGTAACCACGTCATGTCTTTTTGCTGCAGGGTTTTCTTTATTTCACGCAGTTGTTCGATGGTGCCGATCGCCGGATTGATCTGATGAGGTTCCGTTACATCATAACCATGCATACTTCCAGGCGTTGCAGTAAATATTGGAGAGGAATATATGGTGGAAACACCCAGCATATGCAGATAGTCCAGGATGTCTTTTAACGCATCGAAAGTAAAGTCTCCATGTAGCTGTAAACGGTAAGTAGCTGAAGGTGGATTATATGAGTTCATATACGATAGCTGAGTATGGTTGTAATGTTATAACTGCTGATGATTTAGCTTCATCAGGTGCGTCGCTCCCCGGTCCATTCCATATAGCAGCACCAGAGTCGAATTTCTTTTCCAGTGTTTCATCTCCGTTGTGTATGTATTGAACAGTATGTTCGCTGAAGTTGAACAATAATAGAAGCTTGTCCTCCTTTGCTGAACGTTCAACTACCAATAAATGCGTTGATGGTGTGTGGACGGTCACACTGTCACGAGAGGTGTTTAGCATAGCCGTTCTTGTTCTCCTGAAGGCAATGAGGAAACGATAGAGCTCTGTTAATGCTTTTGCGTGGTCAGACGTTGTGTCCCAGCTGAGAGTTGAATTATTAAAAGTGTCATCCGATTGCGGATCAGGTACTTCACCTTCCCACGCGAATGAGGCAAATTCTTCCCTGCGACCTTCAGTAACTGCTGCTATCAGGTCTTTGTCGCTGTGACTGGTGAAGAACTGGAATGGCCGTGTTTCCCCGTACTCCTCGCCCATGAAGAGCATCGGGACATGTGGAGATAATAATAGCACGGCTGCCGCTAGTTTTTGCGCTTCGAAAGGAATATTGGTATTCAGACGATCGCCTAACATACGGTTGCCGATCTGATCATGATTTTGAGCGAAGACAATGAATTGATGATAATCTTTTCCTGAAGGATCGATCCCGAAATTTCTCTTACGTACCATTGAATACTGGCCGGTATATACGTAAGAGTTACGGAATGATTTCGCCAGCGGCGCGAGTCCGCCGAAGTCTGCGTAATATCCGTTTACATCTCCGGTAAGCAGGCTGCGCAATGCATGATGAAACTCATCTATCCATTGTCCATGCATTCCATAACCTCCTTGCTCACGAGGGGTGATATACCGGGGACTATTAAGATCAAGTTCTGCGATCAGAAATTTCTTCTTGCCCAGGCTCGTCTGGAGGTTATCAACTTTTTCTGATAACTCTGCCGTAAAGTGTTTTGCACTGCAATCCCATATGGCATGTACAGCATCCATGCGTAAACCATCAATATGAAACTCGTCCAGCCACATCAATGCATTCTGTATATAGTAGCCTCTGACAGCATCACACCAGGCATCGTCGAAATTTATAGCGGGTCCCCAGGGCGTTTTGTATTTATCAGTGAACCATGGGCCATATTGAGAAAAGTAGTTGCCTTCCGGACCCAGGTGATTGTACACAACATCAAGAATAACGGCAATGCCATGCTGGTGCGCCGCATTAACAAGTGCCTTCAGCCCCTTTACGCCGCCGTAGGAATGTTGTACCGCAAATGGGTAAACACCGTCATAACCCCAGTTGCGGTCGCCGGGAAACTGGGCGACAGGCATGATCTCTATAGCAGTAATCCCCAGCGAACGCAGGTATTCCAAGCGATCAATAATTCCCTGAAAGTCATGCGTAGAAGAAAAAGTGCCGGTATGCAATTCGTAGATGATCAGCTCGTGCAGCTCAAGTCCCTGCCAGGTCTTGTCTGTCCATTCGAAATGCGTGTCTACCACTTCGGATGGACCATGTACTCCCTCCGGTTGATAGCGCGAGGCAGGGTCTGGAAGAGGCGCCTCTTCATCCGGTATATATTTGTAACGGGTACCTGCCTCTACGTTATCAACCTGTACATGCCAGTATCCGCGTTCATCACGTTCCATACTGTAAGTCGTCTGTTGAGGCTGAAGAAGTGATAACACCATTTGTTTTCGGAAGGGCGCCCAAACGCTGAATTTGCATGTACCACCAGGCTGCAAAGCGGCCCCTGCAAAAGTATAATTGTCTGTCAAGGTTTTTTGCAGGAAAAGTGAAAATAGTATGCCAGTACAAAAAGCTTACTAATAGAGACGATACGCACAACTGATAATGTGGAAGCGATGCGGCGCTATTTCTACAGTATGACGAGGAAAAGCAAATTTACTTGGGTATTCATATAGTTAAGTGACCTGTGCAGGGTTTTTGCAGATGATAATGTCATTAACCCGAAATGTGGATCTATGTCAAATAAAGTAATCAGGGATAAAAACTGGTGGAAAGAGTCAATAATTTACCAGATCTATCCATGGAGTTTTAAAGATAGCAATGGTGATGGTATTGGGGATCTGCAGGGCATCATATCTAAGCTGGACTATATAGCAGGTCTGGGTATAGATATGGTCTGGTTAAATCCCGTTTATAAATCTCCTAATGATGATAATGGATATGATATCAGCGATTTCTATGATGTCATGAAGGAGATGGGAACAATGGAAGACATTGACATGCTGATAAAAGGATTGCATGACAGGAAGATCCGCCTGATGATGGATATTATAGTAAATCACACCAGTGATGAGCATCCGTGGTTTACAGAAGCCAGGCAATCGCGGGATAATCCATATTATAAGTATTACCATTGGTGGCCGGCGGAAAAAGGAAAACCTCCGCACAGGTACAGCCATTTTGATCCTGCAGGTAATGCCTGGACCTACAACAAAGCTACTGACTCCTACTATCTTCATTATTTCTCCGAAAAGATGCCGGACCTCAACTGGGAAAACGGGGAGGTCCGTAAGGCGATCTATGATGTTATGCGCTTCTGGTTTGATAAAGGTGTAGACGGTTTCAGAATGGATGCCATCTGTTATATCTCAAAAGATACCACCTGGCCGGAAGTAGAAAAGATCGTAAAGGAGGAATACCAGTCAGACTGGGCCAGGTATTATGCACATGGTCCGCATCTGCACGAATACCTCCAGGAAATGCATCGTGAAACGCTGAACAGGCCGGATGTAACCACGCTGGCTGAAGCATCCGGTATTGCAAAGGATGAAGCACTGCTATTTGTGAAGGAAGATCGTAAGGAGTTGCATATGCTGTACCATTTTGAAGGTGTGCAACTTGGGTTTGCAAAGGAGGGATATAAACGTTTGGAACCGGGCGGATTGGACCTTAAGAAATTCAAGCAACTATATACGGACTGGGATAAGGTATTCGAACAGGATGGATGGGGTACTGTATACCTCGGGAATCATGACCAGCCCAGGATGGTAAGCCGTTGGGGGACTGATGAAGAGCAATACCGTGAGATTTCTGCAAAGATGTTGATCACTTTCCTGCTTACCATGCGGGCTACGCCTATCTTCTATTACGGTGACGAACTCGGAATGACCAATATCCGGTTTGAGAAAATAGAAGACTATAAGGATATTGAGACGATCAATATGTACAAGTATGTGAAAAGTCAGGGTGGGGATCTGGATCATTTTCTTAAAGATGCGCAAATAACCGGCAGAGATAACGGGAGGACACCTTTCCCCTGGGATAATTCACCTAATGCTGGTTTTACCACAGGAAAGCCCTGGCTGAAGATCAATGATAATTACAAACTGATCAATGCGGCAGTTCAAGACAAAGATGAGCGCTCAATCCTTCAATATTTCCGCCAGCTGGTACTGTTGAGAAAGCATAAAGCAGTGCTGGTCTATGGCGCGTACGAGCTATTAGATGCTGATCATCCGCAGGTATATACTTATACCCGTACCCTGGATGAAGAAAAGCTTTTGATAATACTCAACTTTTCTAAAGAGGAAGTGTTATATAAATTGCCATTCGTGCTGGATACCGGCACCGAGCCCCTGGTGAATAACATACTCTCATTCAGACTTGAAAATGACACGGTGACACTATCGCCTTACCAGGCCCTGATCTTTGGTCCGCTACCAACAGATCTGCCGCCTTTGCAGGATGAAGCGGAAGCTTTTACAGCCGCATTACCTGCAACGCAAATAAAAGAACAAAACTCAAGTCTGGAGTCCAATGAACTTGCTACCTGACTTTTTTCATTAAGTAAATAACACTCCTTGCTTTCTCTTCCTCATCAAGGGAAGAGAAAGTGGGAGGCCAATCAATTATTATGAACCAGACTGTTGTTTATCCAGGAAGCCCTTATCCGTTAGGTGCCACGTGGGACGGGAAAGGAGTGAATTTCTCTTTATATGCAGATAATGCTACAGGTGTGGAATTATGTCTGTTCAATACTACTGCTGACGAGGTTGAAGCTGTTAAAATAAAGGTCAGGGAACGTTCCCACCAGGTGTGGCATTGCTATCTCCCGGATGTTAAACCCGGACAGCTGTATGGCTATCGCGTATATGGCCCTTACGAGCCTCAGAACGGGCACCGCTTCAATCCAAAGAAGTTATTGATAGATCCTTACGCCAAAGCTATAGCCGGAACGATCAATTGGAGCGACGCGCTGTTCGGTTATAAGTTGGGCGACCCGGAAGAAGACCTGAGCTTCAGTGATGTGGATAGTGTTCCGTTCATTCCTAAAAGTGTTGTGGTTGATGATCACTTTGACTGGGAGAATGACAAAGCGCCAAAGATACCATACAATGAATCCATCATTTATGAAACACATGTAAAGGGATTTACCAAACAGCATCCGGACATACCAGAAGAAATAAGAGGTACCTATGCCGGCATGGCACATCCCGTCACCATCAATTATCTGAAAGAACTGGGGGTTACAGCTGTTGAACTGATGCCCGTACATCATTTTGTGGCTGACAGGCACCTGGTGGAAAAAGGGCTGACAAATTACTGGGGATATAATACCATTGGTTTTTTTGCGCCCGATGCAAGGTACGCCGCAAGCGGTGTACTGGGCGAACAGGTAACTGAATTCAAACAATTGGTGAAAGTATTACACCAGGCGGGTATAGAGGTTATTCTGGATGTCGTGTACAATCATACAGGGGAGGGGAATCATCTCGGACCTACTTTGTCTTTCAAGGGAATTGATAATGCAGCTTATTACCGCTTAACAGAGGATAAGCGTTTTTATATGGACTACACCGGTACTGGTAACACCCTTAATGCTTATCTGCCAAATGTATTAAGGTTGATGATGGACAGCCTGCGTTACTGGATATTGGAAATGCATGTAGATGGTTTCCGGTTCGACCTGGCGTCCACACTCGCCCGTGAGCTGCATGAAGTGAACCGGTTGAGCGCCTTTTTTGATATTATCTATCAGGACCCGGTTATTTCACAGGTAAAATTGATTGCTGAGCCCTGGGACATTGGCGAAGGTGGTTATCAGGTAGGCAAATTTCCTCCGGGATGGGCTGAATGGAACGGAAAATACAGGGATTGTATCCGTGACTACTGGAGAGGCGCCGACAGCATGTTGGGAGAGTTTGCGGAAAGGTTCACCGGGAGTTCTGATCTTTACAAGAACGACTACCGCAGTCCGACTGCCAGTATCAACTTTGTAACAGCACATGATGGGTTTACATTGCTTGACCTCGTATCTTATAACGATAAACATAATGAAGCTAACCAGGACAATAACAATGATGGGGAAGACCATAACCGCTCCTGGAATTGCGGTGCAGAAGGACCGACAGAAGACGAAGCGGTACTGGCCCTGAGACGTAGGCAACAACGTAACTTCTTTGCTACGCTTTTACTGTCGCAAGGGGTTCCGATGATCGTGGCTGGTGATGAACTGGGGCGTACGCAACAAGGTAATAATAACGGTTATTGCCAGGATAATGAGCTGTCGTGGGTCAACTGGAACGAGATAGATCATGACCTGTTGCAATTCACCCGTCAGCTGATCGCCCTGAGAAAAGCGCATCCGGCCTTTTGTCGCAGACGCTGGTTCCAGGGGCAACCTATTAAAGGGATAGGACTGGAAGATATTGCCTGGTTCCTTCCGGATGGTTCTGAAATGTCGGATGAGCATTGGAGCCACGACTTTGCAAAGTCCATGGCCGTATTCTTCAACGGAAAGGGTTTACATGCAAGCGGCGCAAAGGGAGAGCAAATAGTGGATGATAGTTTTTACATCATTTTCAATGCCCATTATGAACCGATCGACTTTAAGTTACCGCCCGAGAAATATGGTCATAACTGGAAAAAGATGCTGGATACAAAAGAGCTGCAGATAAGCGGAGGAGAAGAGGAATATACCGGTGAGGGAATATTAAAAGTAGACGCCCGTTCCGTTGTCGTTCTAAAGCATACACTCATGCACCGATAGATACGCTAATTAACGAAATACATAAATTCCATATCGTTGCCGGGCAGCCGTACCATCTTTTCGTGGTGCAGGCCTATCTTATTAAGCAGAGAGATGGCATGTTCGTTCTTTTCGGTGGTAATGGCCGCTACACGGGGCAGCTTCAGGGTTGTTAAAGCATAGTCTTTAACCGCGCTGGCTGCCTCGTAAGCATATCCCTGGCCCGTATATTCAGGAAGAAACGCAAACCCTATATCTACTTCCTCCAGTCCGTTCCTTTTTATCAATCCTGTCATGCCTACCGGTGTATTGTCTTCCCTGAGTGCTACAAGATATAGTCCGAACCCAAACCTGTCATAACTGGCCAGTGGTCCGTTTACGAGGTAGTTACGCGCGTCGTTCAATCCCCTGATATTCCTGTCGCCAATATAAACCAGCCAGATGGGCGAATTAAGTAGCCGGAAAATAAAAGAGGCGTCATCAATGGTAAACTGGCGGATAATTAACCTGGATGTTTCACAGACAAGCATAATACGGTATTCTATAGATTGTTAAAATTCATAGCTATTAAGTAAGTTAGCAAAAAAAAGCAAGATGGTTAAGTATACCGCCACCATGTTGAGGTTTGAAAAGCAGGGGGAGAAGACTGGATGGACCTATATCGTTATCCCGGAAGATATTGCACAGGAGCTAAAGCCGGGGAACAAGAAATCATTTCGGGTAAAAGGGAAACTGGACCAATATGCTATCGAGGCTATTGCGTTAATGCCGATGGGGGATGGTTCGTTTATCATGCCGTTGAATGCCGGGATCCGTAAAGGCATTGCAAAAAGAGCAGGGGCGCAGCTGGTCGTACAGATCATGGAGGATGATAATCCCGAGCCTGTTACCTGCCCGGAACTGATGGAATGCCTGGATGATGAACCGGACGCGCTGGCCTTCTTTAATAGCCTTACCAAAGGGCACAGGAACTATTTCATGAAGTGGATAGAAAGTGCCAAAACCGAGCCTACAAAAGCAAAACGTATTGCACAGGCAGTAACAGCCCTGGCCCGGAAACAGGATTATGGAACAATGATCCGATCGAACAAGGGAAAGTAATTGTACATTTGCGACTAAATAAGAGATTACATGTATAAAGTAGGTGAATACAACCTGTTACGGGTTAAGAAAGAGAGTGAGTTTGGCCTGTTCCTGGATGGCGGAGAACAGGAGATCCTGATGCCTAAACGTTTTGTGCCACAGGATGCAAAAAAAGGGGATGAGCTCAAAGTATTCATTTACCATGATTCAGAGAACAGATTGACGGCTACCAATCAGGAGCCATATGGCATTATAGGTGATATCGTAAACCTGAAGGCAACCGGTGTTACTGAACAAGGTGCTTTCCTTGACTGGGGCCTGATGAAAGATCTGTTTGTTCCTGCTTCCAAACAGATCAGCAAAATGCACCCCGGACAGGATTACCTGGTAAAGATCTATCTGGATGAATTAACGGGAAGGGTAGCTGCTACAGAAAAAATAGATCCTTATTTAAGCAACGAAAACCTGACGGTGAAAGAGCTGGATGTTGTAGACATGATCGTTTACCGCCGCTCAGAGATCGGTTTTGTTGTGATCATCAATAACCAGCATACCGGTATCTTACATTACAGTGAGGTATTCGGCGTTGTGGATATCGGAGATAAACTTAAAGGCTTTGTAAAATCCATCAAAAGAGATAAGATAGATGTAGTGGTAGGCAAACCCGGTTATGAAAGGGTGGAAAACGAAGCTGATAAGATCCTACGGCTGCTGAAGGAGAATGACGGTTACCTGCCTTACCACGACAAATCGGACCCTGAAGAGATCTATGAGTTTTTCAACATGAGTAAGAAGACGTTTAAGATGACCACCGGCGCCTTGTATAAACAACGTAAGATCATCTTTACCCAGACAGGCATTAAACTGATCGATGAAGAGTAAAATTCTTCGGAGATCATCTGTAAATAAAACAACTCCTCCATTAGTGATAACCGTCACTTTGGAGGAGTTGCTTTTTATAGTAAGAACATATTATTTCTTACGCTGCATATATATTCTTTCCCCTGTCTGATACCTGTTGCAACATTCATGTGTCTGTTTGACGTTTTATACCGCTGTACATCAGTGGAATGTGTTATCTGCCCATACTCTTTTAAAAAAAAGCAATCGTTTGCGTAGTACCCCTTGACCTCTGATGCGACATCTATGTTAGCCTGGCTTTACCGAGCCGGTAGCCAAGCCATTATTCTATGTGAAAACCTTAAACACCCTCTATGAAGATCCATTACACAAACCGGTTGTGCGTCCTTCCACGAAGTTTGCGTCAACTAAGACTATTTTGTTCACTGCTTTTGCTTACCCTGTGTCTTGGGGCCGGGCAGGCTTATTCCCAGTTGTCCCGCCTCCGGGCCGACGGGAAACGTATTGTTAATGCCAGTAACCAGGAAGTGATCTTTAAAGGGATCAACGTTGGTGGCTGGTTATTGCAGGAAGGGTATATGATGAGACCCGGTGGTGGCGGTACCCAATGGTCAGTTAAAAAAGGCCTGTATGATCAGGGACAGAGCGATGCAGCTGTCGAGGCTTTCTACCAGAATTGGCGTAACAACTTCATCACCAAAGCTGATGTTGATTACATCGCTTCCCTGGGTTTTAACAGTATCCGTCTGCCATTGCACTATGACCTGTTCCTGACGTCTGCACAGCGCGCAGTAAGGAATGGTGTAGCGCGTAACCAGGGGAATTACAACAGCTATGTTAGCTCGCTGACTTCCTGGTACAACAGCAACAGCCTGTTCAATGATGCTAACCTGGAAGGTTTCCGTCTGACAGACAGTTTGCTGAAATGGGCGGCTTCCAACAACATGTATGTTGTACTGGACCTGCATGCTGCTCCCGGCGCCGCAGGTACTGATGCCAACATCGCTGATGCATTTGTAGGCAATGACCTGTGGAACAAACCTATCTATCAGGACATCACCGTACGTTTATGGCAACGCATTTCTGCCCGTTACATCAACGATGACAGGATCGCATTTTATGACTTGATCAACGAGCCAAACCATGTACCTGCCAATCAGAGCATCCATGCGCTGTTTGAAAGATTGATCAATGCTATCCGCGCACAAGGTGACACACACCTCCTCATGATCGAAGGTAATGGCTGGGGTAACCAGTATAACTACCTGGAGCCTTTCACCTTTACCAACAGGAGTAACCTGGTGTACAATGCACACCGTTATGGCACTTCTCTTTCTACTACCACTACCAATGGCGATGCTAACCAGATCAATGAACTGGGTAACATCAGCAATTTCCGTAACACACACAACGTTCCAGTTGTGGTAGGTGAAACTGGTGAGAATGGCAGTGACTGGCTGCGTGGCAATATCGCTGCAATGAATGCTGCAGGAGTGGGTTGGTTCCACTGGACTTACAAACGTTTCGATGCTGGTGAAAATGCTGCGCTGCTGCGTATCCCTCCTCCATACCTGGTGGATGGTGCAGGTAACATGAATGCAGTACTGAACAACATCAAATTTGCAAATAACGTAAAGAATACCAATACCATCGCAGCTGTTGCTCCTGGTAAAAGTTCTCCGAATGCACCGATCGGTAAGACCATATGGCTGCAGGGCTTCAATGGTAAATATGTTACAACCAAGAATGGCGTAGGTGCTATGTGGTGCGATGCTGATGCTCCTCAGGCATGGGAACTCTTCCAGGTAGTTGATGCCGGCAACGGTAAGATTGCGCTGAAAGGTAATTCCGGTTATGTTTCTTCTGAGAACGGCGAACAGGCAATTACAGCTAGCAGACCAACAATTCAGGGCTGGGAACAATTTGACTGGATGGAAACCGGCGATGGCAAGATAGCACTGAGAGGTAACAATGGTCTGTACGTTTCTTCCGAGAACGGTACAATTGCCATGACCTGTACAAGACCAACGGTACAGGGATGGGAAGCGTTTTCTTTCGGTGTCGTAACAGGTACTCCTCCTGTTGAAGATCCGGAAACTCCAGATACTTCAATAAACAATCCTTCTCCGAATAAATTCAAAGTGGTAGGTTACTGGCCAGGATGGGCAGGTAGCCCAAGCACTGCGAAAGTGCCTTATGGTAAACTGACCCATATCAACTATGCATTCCTCCTGCCTAACAATAACGGTACTTTACAGGCGCTGGATAACCCGGCTGCACTGCAGGCGCTGGTATCTCAGTCCCATGCTGCCGGCGTAAAAGTATCTATCTCTATCGGTGGATGGAACGGTGGTAATGATCAGGGCTTTGAAAACCTGGCCGCTAATGCAACCAGCCGTACTACTTTCGTAAACGCTGTAATTGCATTCGTAAGTCAGTATAACCTGGACGGTGCCGACATCGACTGGGAATATCCTGATAACGGAGCTTCTGCAAATAACTATGTATTGCTGATGACACAACTGTCTAATCAGCTGCATAGCCGTGGTAAGGCGCTGACAGCTGCTGTTGTTGGTGAGAATGGCGGTAGCATCCTCAGTAGCGTGTTCCCGCTGGTAGATTACCTGACACTGATGGCTTATGATGAGAATACATATCAGCACTCTACCTATAGCTATGCACAGCGCTCCCTGAACTATTGGGTTGGCCGTGGCTTGCCTAAAGAGAAAGCGATCCTCGGTGTTCCTTTCTATGGTAGAGATAGTTGGGAATCTTATGCTCAGCTGCTGGCAAGAGGCGCAAGCCCTAATGCAGATACTTACCAGGGCGTAGGTTACAACGGTATTCCAACTATGAAGGCTAAAACTAACCTGGCATTTGATCAGGGTGGTGGTATCATGATCTGGGAACTTTCTCAGGACGTTACCGGTGCTAATTCACTCCTGAGTGCTATCAACGAGGTAGTATTACAGAGAGGTGGTACAACTGATCCTGGTACAGATCCAGGTACTGATCCGAACCCGGGTACCGCTCCGATCGGAAAAACTATCTGGCTGCAGGGTAACAATGGTGGCTACGTGAGCTCTAAAGGCGGTGTAGGCGCTATGTTTACAAACGCTACTGCTGTACAGGGCTGGAACCAGTTCCTGGTAACTGACGCTGGTAATGGTAAGATTGCACTGAGCAATGGTGGTCTGTTCGTTTCTTCTGAAAACGGTGAGAAGAGCATAACTTGTAACAGACCTGCAGTTGAAGGATGGGAAGTGTTTGACTGGATCGATAATGGTGATGGTTCTATCTCTCTGCGTGGTAGCAACGGCATGTATGTTTCTTCTGAAAACGGTATAGCTGAAATGACTTGTACCAGACCTACTATCGATGGCTGGGAGAAATTCAACTATGGCGTCGTAGGTGCAGCAGCTAGAACAACAGCGGCCGTACACACACCTGCTACAGATATGAGTGTTGAAGCTAATGGCAGCCTGTTGGTATATCCAAACCCGGTTGTAAAAGGCAGCACACTGGTTGTGAATGTTAAAAAATACAATGCATCTGCTCCGGTAAATGTATCTGTGATCGATGTGAACAAGAAAGTAGTAGCTTACAAGAAAGCTAATGCTGCTGTTGTAAATATCTCTACAGGTAACATGGCCAGCGGATTCTACATACTGACAGTAACCAATGGTAAAAATATTTATACCAGCAAAGTACTGATCCAGTAATATTTTATTTCAGAAGGGCTACCGTAATGGTAGTCCTTCTTCTTTATTAGTTTTTCCATTTTCCCTCATAATTTCCTTTGTATAATGCGTAAACTTTCTATGCTGGCACTGATGGCCGGCAGCCTGGCAATCACATCTCAAACAACACAGGCACAAACAATGCCTCCTGCTACCTGGCAGGAACATTGGTTTGAACATAACCAGGTGGTATCCCGTGTATTTCTTGACAATGATCTTGCCCTCTACTATGATAGTGAAGTAAGTCGTTCCCTTACCTGGCCCACGCAACATCTGTCTGCATTATGGCGCTACACCAAAAGACTCTACGGCTCATTCGGAACAGAACCGCAACTGTATGCTATCCTGCATACAAACAAATATGGCGGCGGTCATCCTTCAACTTATTTTGATGGCAGTCACGATTTCAGAAATGTGATCGATGCCGGATATGGTCCATGGACAAGCGCTACTGAAAATGATTATAATCTGCTTACACATGAAGTATCGCACATTGTAGAGGGAGCCAGTAAGAACATGCATAATTCACCTGCTTTCGGCATATGGGGCGATAGCAAGTGGGCAGAGATCTTTATTTATGACGCCTATAAAGCACTTGGCCTGGAAAGCAGGGCTACGGGCGCGTATAACCTGTTTAATCCGCAAACGAATAACTCGCCGAGACCCAATACTTATTGGTTCAGAGATTGGTTCTATCCTATTTATAACCAGTATGGAGGAGCACAGGTACTGAATCGCTATTTTATACAGTTAGCACTCTACTTTCAACGGTCAGGTACTGACTACCCAAGTATGAACATGGGAGAATTCGTCCACTTCTGGAGCGGTGCAGCTGGCGTGAACCTGAAAGCTATGGCGACAAACGCCTTTGGCTGGACGGCCGAATTTGAAAGCCAGTTTGTAGCCGCGCAACAGAAGTATCCCTTTACCTACACCCCCTGGGGACCTACAGCTGCAAGTCTGTTTCAGGACATCAATTACGGTGGCTATGGCGTATACCTGCAACCTGGCAGTTATAACCTGGCTAAGTTAAAGGCTTTTGGTGGTCGCAATGACGATGTTTCTTCAATAAAAGTCTTGCCGGGTTATAAAGTGACCTTTTATGCTGATGATAACTTCACCGGCGCGAGCAAAACCTTTACTGCAGATGCTATCGCAATTGATGCTTCCTGGAACGACATTGTAACTTCTATTGTCGTAGAAAGATCTACTGAGAATCCTGCACCTATCGGACAAACTGTGTGGCTGAGAGGTAACAATGGTGGTTACGTGAGCTCTAAAGGCGGTGTAGGCGCTATGTTTACAAATGCTACTGCCGTACAAGGTTGGAACCAGTTCCTGGTAACAGATGCAGGTAACGGTAAGGTGGGATTGAGCAATGGCGGCCTGTTCGTTTCTTCTGAAAACGGTGAGAAGAGCATGACCTGTAACAGACCTTCTATACAGGGCTGGGAAGCCTTCGATTGGATCGTCAATAGTGATGGTACAGTTTCCCTGCGTGGTAACAACGGCATGTATGTTTCTTCTGAAAATGGTGTTGCTGAAATGACCTGTACCAGACCGGCTATCGATGGTTGGGAAAAATTCAGTTATGGCATCGTTGGAGTTGCGACGCCGAGAACAGTGGCAGCTGTACATGCGCCTGATGCCACAGATGTAAGTGTTGAAGCTAATGGCAATCTCCTGGTATATCCGAACCCGGTTGCAAAAGGCAGCACACTGACCGTGAATGTTAAAAAATACAATGCATCTGCTCCGGTAAATGTGTCTGTTATTGATGTAAATAAGAAGGTAGTAGCTTATAAGAAAGCTAATGCAGCTCTTGTGAACATCGCTACCAGTAACATGGCCAGCGGATTTTACATACTGACAGTAACCAATGGTACAAACACATATACCAGTAAAGTACTGATCCAGTAAAATATTTTCCTGATTATCATATATCACTGCCGGATGGTTTGTCCGGCAGCTTTTCCCTCAAGATTCAACCATTACTATGTGTAGACCAATCGGCACCCGACCCGCTTATGGTGGGCATGTCAGAAATTTTTCTGATGGGTGTCAGCAGGACCGCAGTGGTTTATAAGAAAACAATTCTATCCTGCGTTTCCTATTAGCACCGGCGTAATGGCCGGTGCTATTCTTATACTGGTAGCAGTAAACGGCAAGAAGTGATACAAGAAGAAAGTAGTTATACAATAAGTCCTTTTATTCATATAACGCTGTAGGACAGACCGTCCGGCAGTTTTTTTCAACATTCAATCCGTTTTTTATGCAAAAGTTCTACGCATTGGTACTCCTGACCTGCCTGGCATTTCCCGTTACCCAGGTAAAAGCACAAACACCTCCTGCTACCTGGCAGGAACACTGGTTTGAACACAACCAGCTTATTTCACGCGTTTTTTATGACAATGACCTGGCCCTTTATTTTGACAATGACGTAAGTACGTCTGTCACCTGGCCACGCCAGTACCTCGGCGATGTATGGCGTTATACCAAAAAGACCTATGGTTCCTTTGGTACCGATCCGCACCTGTTCGCCATCCTGCATACAAATAAGTATAGCGGCGGACACCCCTCTACTTATTTTGACGCAAGTCACGACAACAGAAATGTGATCGATGCCGGCGCTGGTCCGTGGACAAGCGCTACCCAGGGCGATTACAACCTGCTCACACATGAAGTGGCCCATATCGTGGAGATAGGAGGGAAGAACATGCACGGTTCACCTGCCTTTGGTATATGGGGCGATAGCAAATGGGCCGAGATATTTATTTATGATGTGTACAAAGGTTTAGGTCTGGAAAGCAGAGCTACATCAGCCTACAATGACTTCACTGCTGCCCGCGACAATTTTCCGAGGGCTAATACCGCATGGTTCAAAGACTGGTTCTATCCCATCTATAACCAATACGGTGGTGCTAAAGTATTGAACCGTTACTTCAATCAGCTGTCCCTGTACTTCTCAAGGTCCGGTAACAATTACAACAGCATGAATATGGGCGAGTTTGTACATTTCTGGAGCGCTGCTGCAGGTGTGAACCTGAAGCCATTGGCTACAACAGCTTTCGGATGGACCACTCAGTATGAAACACAGTTTGTACAGGCACAACAAACGTATCCTTTTACATATGCTACACCACAGCCAATTGCTATAAGCCTGTTCCAGGACAGCAACTATGGCGGTTACGGCGTATACCTGCCTGTGGGTAGTTATACCCTGGCTCAGTTACAGGCGTATGGCGCCCGTAACGATGATATTACTTCGCTGAAAGTAGCGTCGGGATATCAGGTAACATTGTATGTTAATAATAACTTTTCCGGCGCCAGTACCACTATTACTTCTGATGTACCGTTGCTGGACGTCACTAACTGGAATGATAAGGTTTCTTCCGTAGTTGTTGCTGCTTTGTCTCCGGCTGCTATACAGCATGAAGAAAGTACCGGTATCAGTGTGTTCCCTAATCCGGCTATCAGTGGTGGTAATCTGACCGTAGCCGTAGAAAAGTATGATGCTACAAAACCTGTGCAGGTGCAGTTACTGGATGTGAATAAAAAAGTAGCGGCTTACAAAAAGGCGAATACACAGCGTGTATCTCTTGCAACCGGCAATATCGCCAGCGGGTTCTATATCCTGGTGGTAACAAACGGTTCCGGCATATATACAAAGAAAGTATTGATCCAATAGTATTCGGCTCCCTATATATATGTAAAAAGGCTGTCCGCAAGTGACAGCCTTTTTCGTTGATCACATCCTTACTTACTTGCCTGTTTTTACATGCTTTAGTTCAGCGCCGTCTCTTAACTCTTCGGTGGCGGTAGTTACAATAGTATCGCCCTCGTTGAGATTACTTCCATATATTTCAATTTTTCCGTCTGCTTCACGTCCTGTCTGTACCTGTACTCTTTCTGCCTTGCCATTGGTTACTCTTACTACGAATATATTCAGGGTAGAATTCACAACTGCCGTTTTGGGGACCAGGAATGCACTGTCAGCACTGTTCATCGGAATGTTCACTTCAGCGATCATGCCGGGAAGCAGTTTTTTATCATTATTGATCACATCCATTTCGATACGCTGTGAACGTAACCTGGTATCCAATGCGCCGGATAGGCGATTCACCTTGGCGGTGAATGACTGGCCTGTGAATGCCTTTACGTTGAAGTTTACCTCGCTGTTATTTGTGAGATAGCTAGTGTATGCCTCAGGAACAGAGATCACAAGACGCAGCTTCTTTTGCTCCTGCAGGGTAAATAAAGGGAATTCAGAGCCTTTCCCGGTTGGACCGACATAAGCACCCGCGCTGACATTTCTTGCGCTTATAACGCCTGAAAATGGCGCTCTGATCTCCAGGTAGTTCCGGGTATCGGTGATTTCCCTGTAAGAAGCCTTTGCTGCATCCAGTTGTGCCTTGTCTGAGTTCTGACGCGCCAGCGCTATATCCAGGTCGTTCTTTGACACAGTTCCCGGTGTCAGGCTGGTAGAATAGAGACGGTCATAGTTAGCTTTGCTGGCCAGGTATATGGCCTCCTGTGCTTTCAATCTGGATTCTGCGCCTGCCAGCTGAGAAGTGATCTCAGGCGCTTCCATAGTAGCCAGTAACTGGCCGGTGCTTACTTCCGAGCCTACATCCACATGCAGCTTTCTTACAAAGCTGCTCACCTTTGCATAGATGTCTACCTGCTGGTAGGCGATCAGCTCACCAGGTATCTGCAGGGAGGACGACAATTTTCCCTTCTGCAGGGTGATAGCTGAAATGGCTGCTTCTTCAGGCGCAGCGGCCTCTTTACTTTCTGATCTACCTTCTGTGTGGCTGCAGCTGCTGAGCAGCATTGTAGCAGGTAAACTGCATATTATCGTGATAGCAAGTGCTTTAAGACTGTTCATATTATTCATGTAAGGATGGTACATAGTTTTTACTTTCTTTATCTTCCGGATCAAGTGATACCGATTGTGTGGTAGCCTTACCCTGCGCCCATGCAAATACCAGCGGTAAGATGAAGAGGGTGCTGAAGGTTGAGGCTATCAACCCGCCGATCACCGCACGTCCCAGCGGGGATGTCTGGTCGCCGGATTCTCCCAGGCCGCTCGCCATTGGGATCATACCTGCCACCATCGCAAGGCTGGTCATTAAGATCGGACGGAGACGTAATGCTACGGCTTCTTTTGCAGAAAGTAGAGCATTACCGTTGCCCAATCGCAACTGTTCGGCATTCGTGATCAGTAGTACGGCATTCGATATGGATACGCCCACCGACATGATGATACCCATATAAGACTGCAGGTTCAGTGTAGACCCGGTAATGATCAGTAAGGTCAGTGAACCGATCAGTACTGCCGGTACAGAGGCCAGTACGACCATCGATACCTTGAATGACTGGAAATTAGCAGCCAGCATAAGGAAGATCACTATTACCGCTACCACCAGTCCCGATTGCAGGCTGTCCAGTGTTTCGGTGAGTGTTGAGCTCAAACCTATCAGTTCAACGCTCAGACCACGTGGCAGTTCGCCGATAGTAGCAATCGCCTTGTTTACATCGTCAGTCGCCGTGCCGAGGTCAATATTGTTTGTATTGGCGGTAACAGAAAGTGAAGGAATAGCGCCCAGGTTATCTGCTTCACCGTAAGTGGTGTCTCTCGTTATTGTAGCCACATCTCCTAATACCGGTCTGCTGGCGTTTTTCAGCAAAGGAATTTCCGCGATGTCCTCAATAGCGGTCATTTTATTTTCCGGTACCTGTACCTGAACACTGTAACTAAGGTTTGATTTCTCATCTATCCAGATGTTCTTCTCTGTGTAACGGGAGGAAGAAGTAGAAGCGATCAGTGAACGGGAGATGTCACTCACATCGACTCCCAGCTGTGCTGCACGTACACGGTCGATAGTGATCCTCAGAGAAGGATACTTGGTAGATTGTCCAAGCTGCACGTCCCTGAGATAGGAGATCTTTTTCAGTTTATCGATCACTTTCTCTGCATACTGCTCATTGAGCTGTTTGTTCCTGCCGGAAAGCCTTATTTCTATCGGAGTAGGAGAACCCTGACTGAGGATCTTATCGGTCAGTTCTATTGGCTCGAATGAAGGACTAACACCCGGTAATTCCGCCCTCATCCTTTCCCTGATCTTATCTTTCAGTTCGTCCATATTCACCTTATAATCTTCTTTCAGCGCAACCTGTATTACTGCTTCCTGTGGTCCAGGCATGAAAAGGTAGATAGGGCTGATGGAGAATTGCCCGGGGTGTTGTCCTACGTAAGATGATGAAATAGATACATTTTCCGGTCCTACAATGCTTCTGATAGCATTAACCGTTTTTATGGTGATCTCTTCTGTCCTTTCAGCACGGGTTCCCTGTGGTGCGCGTAATCTCAGCTGGAACTGGCTACCGTTACCACGGGGTAGTACGTCCCTTCCAATGGTATTGAGCATAAGCGCCACCAGTGCTATACCCGCTATAACATATACCGATACGATCAGTTTGCGGGCCGGCATGATCCGTTCCATGAAACGCATGAACCGGTTACGTAACCTCTCAAACATCGATAGTTTACCATTACTGTTAAGATCCGTTCTTTCAGCAAGTTCTTTCTTACTCAGAATGTGATCTGGCTCATGTCCTGTATGCGGATGTTCCTTCATCAGCCAGTTGGCCATGATGGGTACAAAGGTCTGCGCCAGGAAGTAGGAAATGATCATTGCAAAACCAATAGCTAACGCCAGTGGCAGGAACAGTGATCCCGGAATACCACCCATCGTGAATGCCGGTGCAAATACCGCAAGGATACAGAACAGGATGAGCAGTTTCGGGAAGGCAATTTCCTTACACGCATCCCAGATGGCGAGCCCCTTCGGTTTACCCATATCAAGGTGCTGGTGTATATTTTCTATCGTCACCGTACTCTCATCCACCAGGATACCGATCGCCAGCGCAAGACCACTCAGGGTCATAATGTTGATGGTCTGCCCCGCTACTTTCAGACAGAGTACCGCCGCTATGATGGAGGTTGGAATAGTCAGGATCACGATCAGCGCTCCTCTCGGGTCACCGAGGAAAAGAAGTACCATTAACCCCGTAAGGATCGCACCAATGGCACCCTCACTGATCAGGCTTTTTACAGCATTGATCACATATACGGACTGGTCAAATTCATATGATAATTTCACATCTTCCGGAAGCAGTGACTGGAATTTAGGCAATGCCTTTTTTAGTTTCTGTACCACATCCCAGGTGGATGCATCTCCGGATTTTGCCACACTGAGGTATACAGAACGGCGTCCGTTCACCAGCGCATAACCTGTGGTGATATCCGCTCCGTCTTCTACTGTAGCTACATCACGCAGATAAAGGTTTTGTACGCCCCCTTTAAAGATCGGGATGTTCTCAAAGTCTTTTACTGTACGGATCGCAGTATTGGCCGGTGTAATGAAGTTAATATCGCCGATACGTACGTTACCGGATGGAGAGGTCTGGTTGTTGATACGCAATGCTTCTACCAGCTGGTCCGGCGTCATATTGTGAGAGCGAAGCAGTTCAGGATCTGCCTTCACAACTACAGTACGTAAGTTACCACCAAAGGGAGGTGCGGACACCAGGCCGGGAATGGAGGTGAAAGATGAACGTACATAAGTGTTGGCAAGGTCCAGTAACTCATTATTATTACGTTTTTCACTGCTCAATACCAGCTCGCCTACAGGCAGGGTAGAGGCATCAAAACGGATAATGAAAGGAGGCTGTGAACCCGGAGGGAAGATGGCCTGTATACGGTTACAGAAGGCACTCAGCTCCGCCTGTGCCTGCGCCATGTTCGTGCCTGGATAAAAGCTCACCTTGATGAGCGTAAGCCCCTGTATATTTTTCGTTTCAATGGTTTTGATACCATTTACATAAAGCAGGACGTTGATATATTGTTTACCAAAATATGCTTCCATCTGGGTAGGAGTATATCCTCCGAATGGATGCGCAATATACATCACCGGCAGGTCCAGTTTTGGGAAGATGTCTACCTTGATCGTTCTCACAGCGCCTATGCCGAAGAAGAAGAGGGCAGCCACTATTACCAGTATGGATATTGGTTTGCGTAATGCTGATCTTATCAGGTTCATTTAATTAGAATTCATTGATGAATAGAGAGAAATTGCCGGTAGCAGCAGCTTTCAGTAACAGTGCCTGCCATACGTTAGTGTAGGCGATATCACGGTCCGTTTCCGCACGGTTCAGTGTGTAGAAGACCTGTGTTACGTCCACGATCGTATTCAGCCCGTTCCTGTACAGGACAGTCCTTTGCTGGTAAGCTTCCGTCGCAGCGTTGACCTGTATAGGAGCTTCTGCATAGTTGACAAGCGCATTCTGGATCCGGGTGTCAGACAGTGATAACTGTGCTGTCAGTTGCTGACGTACCAGTTCATATTCATCCTGCAAGCCCTTAGATATGAATTTTTGAGATGCCGCCTGGTGTTTTACTCTCAGTGGAGAAGTAATGTTCCAGGTAACACCTACGCCCAGTAGATAGTTACTACGGCCGGGTTTTACACCATCCCAGTAGCCTTTGTTATATGCTGTCTGGTCTGTTATATAGTTGGCGTCAAAGCCTGAACCTCTTGTTTGCATAACGCCGAAAACAGAAAATGCAGGAAAGTTCAGGGTATGTATGTAACGCGTCTGTTCATCACTTAGTTTGATGCGGTTTTCATAATACTTCAGCAAAGGATGCTCCTGTACTGCTGTATTAACACTGTCTGTCAGTGCCGCCGGAATGCGTGCAATGAACAGTGTGTCCAGTGTGAATTCAGCAGGAGGTACGCCCATCAGTACAGCCAGTTGGTTTGCCTGTGTCTGTTCCACATCCTTCGCTCTTGTATAAGCGATCTTTGCATTGGATACTTCAGCATTGGCCAGGGTAGAATCCACACCGGGGATCAATCCGTTCTTGGCTCTGGTTACGACCACTGCACGAAAGGTATCCGCCCGTTCCAGGTTGTTCCACCATGACCTGGTCAGGCGTTGCGCCGCCAGCAGGTTGAGATATGCTCCTGCCACCCTTACTGATTGCTGGAATTGTTCCTGTTCCCAGTCCGCCTGATCTCTGGCCACTACTGCCTGTGCTGTTTTTATCTTCTCTTTGGCGCGGCCGAAAGCGAAAAAATCCCAGTTTACGTTGGCGAGATAAAGGCCGCCAAAAGCAGCGTTCCAGTTCTGCGATGGCAGGGTAGGACCTGAAGAGGATACCGCCAGGCCGTTCAGACCATAAGATGGCCCGAATTGTCCATTTACTGTACCATAATCCTGTTGGGCGGAAAGGTTAAGGTTCGGGAGATAGTCCCGCTTTGCCTGTGTGACGGTTGACTTCGAGGCATTCAGGTAATTAGCCTTGGCCTTAATTGATCCATAGTTGGTTAGTGCTGTCTGTACAGCGTCTTTCAACGTCAGTACCTGTTGTGCGTGTAAAACTTCCATTGATCCGTGCCATAACAGCAGGAACAGGATCACGACGATTCTTTTTGTTTGCATGATAATACTTGAACATTAGACCATGAACACTAATGTTGCTTTTCAGGAAATAGTGCGTTGGCGTTTTCCTTTTCTAACATTGTGCCCTCTGTTGATTCCTCGAAAATTATTTGCATAGTATGCCATCCGCCGGCATAGTCATATTGAATATTAAAATGGTTGACGGCACAGATCTGTTTCACGATAGCCAGGCCGATCCCTATCGAGTCGCTGTTCTTCCTGCCTTTTTTAAATCGCTTGAACAGCTCAGTGGTCGGTACGTCCGGCTGATTTCCCGTATTGCTGATGATCAGCCTTGATTTAATTAGCCGTACCCTGATAGTACCACCCTGTAAATTGTGCCGGATCGCATTACTGAGCAGGTTGCCCAGCAGAATATCTGTCAGTGCGGGATGTAACTGTACAGATACACCCGGTGTGATCTTCGTGTCCAGTGTGATGGCTTTCATGTCTATCAGCTCGGAAAAGCTTTGCAGTGCGTCTGTCGTCAGCTGGCTGAAGGAGATAGACTGCTTATTGCCAAATTCATTGTTTTCCAGCCTGGCCAGTAAGGTCAGTGAACTGTTTATCCTGGACAGCTTATCAATGGCGTTCTGCATATCCGCGATCAGCCCTGTAATAGTATCTGGTTCTTTTCCGTGCAGATAAGCCTCTGTCAGCAGTTCCAGTTTATTACGCAGCACGGCCACCGGCGTCTGTAATTCATGGGATGCGTTTTCCGTAAATTCTTTCAGTGAACGGTAGTCGTCCAGTGCCTTATCCGTCATCCCGTTCAGAAAGCTGTTCAACGTTTTCAGTTCTGCTGCATTGACAGCTGGCAGTTGTAATGGCTTCTTGTCTTTCAGGTTGAACGAGCGGACCTTTTTCATTGTATGATGAAAAGGCGCCAGTATCAACCGTGATACAAAGCGGGCAGACAATACAGCCAGTGCCAGTAGTATAGCAAAGATCCAGATGAAGGAACTTAGTAATCCCTGCAGGATCTCTTTTGCTTTGGTGATATAATTATAAGAGGAGATGCTGTAATACTGTCCGTTTATCTTATAAAAAGAGGTAACAGTCAGCCGGCATTCCCTGTGCTGTAACATGGTATTGTAAAAGGTATGCTCATGTACTTCGAATCTGTTCACTGGTATCTCGTTCTGCAACAGCGTAATTTCTGCAGGCCTGCCCCGCATGTAGGTATCAGGAGATACGCCGCGTTGCATCTGACGGGCCATCTGGTCATTGAATACTTTCAGCCTGTTGATCTCTGCCTGGTCAATCCCTGATTTCACTTTATTGTAAGCGATGGCGACTCCTACAAGCATTGCTGCCAGTGTGATGCAGAGGTACCACAGGGTGAATTTGTTGATCAGTTTCATGATAAGGCAGTATTAAATTTGTATCCTAATCCATATACTGTATTGATATAATCTCCGCCTTCTGCGGCATGTATCTTCTTACGGAGGTTCTTAACATGTTGGTACACGAAATCAAAATTGGCCAGATTGTCGGTATAGTCGCCCCACAGATGTGCCGCAATCGACTGACGCGATAAGACCCTGTTCTTGTTGACAAGGAAATAAAGCAGGAGATCGAATTCCTTTGGCGTCACGTCCAGCCTCACATCGTTCACGATGGCTTCCAGGGTATCAGTATTCAATGTTATCTCGTTAAACGTAATAATATTGTTACCCTGCAATTTCTTTCTTCTATATATAGCTCTGAGGCGGGCGTGTAATTCTGTGAGATGAAATGGTTTGGTCAGATAATCATCTGCACCCCCCTCTAATCCTGTTATTTTATCGTCTAAAGAATTTCTTGCAGAAATGATCAGCACACAACAGTCGATCTTCTCCAGGTGAATAAACTGGAGGAGTTCCAGTCCGTTGCCATCAGGCAATGTAATATCCAGCAGCACACAATCATATTGAAACGAAACCAATTTATCATGTGCTTCATTACTGGTGTAACTCACTTCGCACAGGTAACCTTCTTTTTCAAGAAAGTTATTAATGCTGCAGGCCAGCTCCATATTATCTTCAACGAGCAGTACTTTCATATCAACTGCATAATTCGTTTTAAACTTTGAAGGAATCTTGAAGTAATGACATTTTATATCTGCTACGTTTTATAAAAAAAGAACCACCCGTCAAACGTGGTTCTTTTTACTGTCTTCTGTCCGTTGAGTACCTTCAAATACAATGTAAAGTTGGTAAGAATCCTGTTCGTTTTATTGTTTCATTCAAATGAATAGTTGTAAAAATCAAAGTTTTTTACGGCCGGGGTTGCTTTAGGGCCTGTAAAATGAGATAGGGTTGATCAAAGCCTTACCGGCTATTGATCAACCCTATCAAAATATGCTAAATCTTTAGTGCTTCAAAGGATCATTCCCCTATTTAATACCATAGTGACCCGTCATCAGCTTAGTAAACAGGCTTCCGGGAAGGATTGCCTTCAGCGTCGGTACAATGGTCTGTCCCAGCGCGCCCACCAGGTAATTGTGTGCAGGATTGGCTTTGGAGACGATCTTGCTGATCTTTTTGGCCACTACATCAGGATGACTGCCATTCTGTTCGTCCTTTCCCATACAGGTAACGGCGGCATCGAAGTCCTTTTGCAATTTCTCGTTCGACAGAGAAAACGGTAATTTCTCGCGGTTATCTGTGAATGAGGTCTTGAAATCGCCGGGATTTACAACAGCGACTTTAACACCGGTATACAACAACTCCATACGTAGGCTTTCTGAATAACCTTCCACCGCAAATTTGGAGGCACAGTACATGCCCTGGTAAGGTAATCCGAACAAACCTCCCAATGAGCTGATCTGCACGATCATCCCCCTTTTTCGTTCGATCATTCCGGGAAGAACAGCACTGTTCACACGTACCATACCGAAGAAGTTTACCTCAAATTGCCTTTTGGCTTCGTCCACAGGCGTTGCATATAGCGGTGCTACAATGCCATTACCGGCGTTGTTAACTACTACATCTATCTGGCCGTCGTTTTTGATGATCTGGGCGATGGCAGCATTTACAGAAGCATCGTCAGTAATGTCCATTTGCAGTGGCTTGAAAGGAGCATCTTTAATACGTTTGATATCCCGGCTGGTGCCATAAACGGTATGCCCCTCTGCTGCGAGTATTTTGGCAGTAGCGAAACCCAGGCCTGTAGATGCGCCGGTAACGAGAATTACTTTTTTCATTGTCAGATTAGTTCAGATTTTAGTGTTTGCACAGAGAGACATCCGGAGAAGATCGATGCCATGATGCTCAATACACACTGCTTAATGTTGTTTCTTTTATAATGATTAATGGTGGATATGGCTTCTATATGCTGCAACATGTCCGTTGTGTTCATTCTCATGACTTCGTAACCTGATGGAAGGTTAATAATGCAACGGCGCAAAGATGAATAGAAAACGCTTATCCCATTGTTAAATATTCCCACGGCAAGGTACTATCTTTTTCAGTAGTCCGGGCTATTACTGCATGAATGATTGTGTTTCAGATACATTGAAAGTTTTTTAGCAACCAGAATGATGTACAGCCTCATTATCTAACAGTGTTATAATAAAAAAGGGCATTCTGAAAGTATACTACCTTCAGAATGCCCTTGAATAAAACGGGTCTTTAACAGGTCTATCGCAGAAGGTTTATGGCGCCTTTTTTTGTCAGTTCAGTTTTGTTATTCAGTGTAATTCTAACTGTGTAAGTGTATACTCCTGTGGGCTGCAACTTACCATTATAGGTACCATTCCAGCCTGTTAGCTGATTGGTCTGATAGATCAGTTCTCCCCACTGGTTGAATACTTTCATATCAATGGCAGATATCGTCGTGCCTTCCGGTTTGAAATTATCGTTCTTGCCATCGCCGTTGGGGGTAAAGGCATTCGGGATGAATATCTCACCCGGTTTAGGCTTTGCGGACGCCAGGCCCGGCAAACTATTCTGACAGGCTATAGGGCCAAGAGCGATCACCTTAATAGATATCGACTCCTGGTTAGTAATGCCGGTGACGAGATGTGACGTACCGGTATTCCCGGAACTCGGTGTTACATAGGTACCACCATCCACAGAAACAATATAGCCGGTTGCACCTGGTACAGCGTCCCAGGTGAAGGTGACACCGTTAGTCGTGATGCTTCCTGCTTTTACCACAGGCGTGATAGCCCGGTCGTAAGGCGTGACGGTTACCGCTGTTCTGTCGCTGCTGCAAGGGCCATTTACCGCTTCCACATACCATGTGGTTTCTGTTCCTACTGCCGGTGTGATATAAGTTGATCCCTGTCCTTCCACATCGCCGCCGGAAGGGTAGGTGTACCAGTTGTAGGTAAAAGGTGTCGTCGCGTTGTCTATTTTTAAAGTAGCTGTGCTATCGGGGCAGATGGTCAGTGCCGACACAAGTGGCGCAGCCGGTTTTTTAGTAACGGTCACTTTGATACTGTCTATTACACGACAACCATTCTGGTCTTCTGCAGTAAGCTTGAAGGTAGTAGTAGTATCGGGTGTAATGGTAAAGCTGGAGTCAGTGATATTGCCTGGTTCCCATGTATATGATCTCATATTGCCGCCGGTAGGTATTGCATACAGCTTTGTAGTGGTGCCGGAACAAATATCGGCCGGTTTAGCGAGGGCCTTCAGGAGCGTCATGGATTCCTCGCTTACATCTGCAGCAAAATCGGCATTACAACCATTGGCATCTGTAACAGTACAGGTATATGTGCCTGCCGCCAGATCGGTAGCTACTTCTGTGGTTTGTACAGGTGTGGTATTCCAGGAATAGGTAAGTGGAAACGCACCACCTGTAGCGGTAATGGTGATACTACCGTCGCTGTTGCCACAGGTCGCTTTCGTTACATCAGGCGTTACGGCAACCGGGACATAAGCCAATCCTGACACTGCAAGAAATACAGCCCTGGACAGGTTGCTGAAATCACCGCTTACGAGGTATTCTATAGTGATAGATGCTATGGGCTTTGCCTGATTTTCACATGCAGGGGCAATATCAATACAGTAAATGCGCGGGTCGTTGGAAGTAAGTCCTTCGACCGCATATGGCCCTGCCGTCTGCCTTTTGATACGGCCATAACTGTCAAAAACAGGGTTGATACCACCAAACCAGTCAAGGATACTGGCGACAACCTGTGGTGAGGTCGTACCGTCCGTATAGTTGAAGGTAATGCCAAGTGTACTACCTTGTTCGGTAGAGAAGCATAACAGGCTTATTTTACTATATGCACCGGGCGTAGCAAAAGTCAGGGTACCTGTACCAACTGTATTCTGGACGCCGCCCAGTTTGGACAGATACAGTACATTGTTTTCCGCAAAACCTGCCATTTGATAAGTACGCAGCCCGGTAGAAAAAACACCGTCGTTCGCTATCCCTGCCTCTAAACTATTGGCGGCAGCAAAATCAAATGTGTAGAGTATTTTTTCCTGGATGTCAAGCCCGGTGGTGGTCACAGCTGCGGCATCGACGCCTGTTTCGGCTACTCCGTCATTGTTGAAACCTGTTACGGCAATGGGCGTATAGGTTTGAGCATATAACCTGCAGGCGCATATTACCAGCATGGAGGCAACAATAAGAACACGTTTCATTCAATTGTATTTTTGGTTGATACTAAATTTATTACCGTAGCAGTGCGAGCCATCCTGTATAAGGCTTCTCGTCTGCCGATGTTTTGATGACATAATAATAAGTGCCTTCCGGCAGCAACCTGCCCCCACGGGTACCATCCCATGGTGCATAGCCGATACCTGTAAACACGATCTGCCCCCAGCGGTTATAGATCTCCGTTATGGCGTCAGGTCTTGCTTTCAACCCGTCTATGTTCCAGCGGTCGTTAATGCCGTCTCCGTTCGGACTGAACGCATTGGGAATCTCCAGTACAAGGTCAGGCGTAACGATATACCACGCATGACTGATACTATCCGTACAGCCAATTTCGTTCTTTGCATACAGTGTAACCCGGTAGCTACCTGGCAGTTCATATTTATGCTGCGGATTAGCAAGATCAGAGCTATTGCCATCTCCGAAATCCCAGTTATAATCCATTGCATATTGTGAACTGTTGTTGAAAATGAAACTGCCGTTCTTAAATTCTACCGGAATGTTTTCTCGTGGTGTAGCTGTAAAACCTGCTACAGGCGGCGCTAGTATTTTGATCAAAGCTGTCCTGGTAACTGTTGTTGAGCACTGGCCCTGCGCGGTAGCTGTTAACGTGATAGTATAAGTACCTGGTGTATTGTAACTATACACAGGATCAGTATTGTTTGTATTGTAACCGTTTTCGAGCGACCACTCATAGCTGTCTGCCAGCTGTGAAAGATTGGTAAAGCTGATATTAACGGGCGCACAACCTGTGGTGAGATCTGTTGTGAAATCGGCTACCGGTATAGGAATGGCGGTAACCGTAACAGGATTGGCGGTATCCGCACATACATTATCCCGTATGATGAGTTGTATTGTGCCGTTCTGCCGGTAAGTAACAGTATATGGTCCGAAGCCACTTCCGCTTTGCACGACGCCACCTCCCCAATCCCAGACAGGAGTGGTATTGCCAGCATAATTGCCATTGAAATTAATAGTAGTGGGCTCTCCTGCACAAACAGGTGTTTTACTGACAGTGAAACTGGCCGTTGGTGGCTGCGATACATTGATATCGTGTGTGGCAATGGCAGACACGCAACCATCTTCTGTAACTTGTAATCGTACCGGATAAACGCCTGGCGCATCAAAGCGGATGTCATATGGCCCGGCCCCGGTGCCGCTTTGTACAGTGGCGCCTGAAAAATTGTGCCAGTCATAGGTTGCAGCTGCACCAGCTGTACCGGTGAATGTTAATGTATTGCCTGTACCCAGGCATACAACATCGGGCAGAACGGAGAAGTCTGCAACAGGTGTAGGTTTAACATCAACTTCCACAGTGTCTTTTATCAGGCAGCCAAAGGCATCCTGCGCGGAAACAATGTAAGACGTCGTATCAGTGGGGCTGACGGATACAGTGCTTCCTGTAATGGCTCCCGGCGTCCACGAATAATTAGCCGCAGTGCCGCCTGTCGCCGTGACAGAAAGCGTAGCGGTTTCTCCAGCGCAGATCTGTGCCGGACTGGCGGATGCAATGAGGCTTACCAGCGATGACATTTCCACGGTATCAGTAATAGTAGTGATACAATTGTTAGCGTCCCTGATGGACAATGTATAGAAGCCTGCACCAAGTCCTGTGGCTGTAGGTGTTGTTTGCGCGGGCGTTGTATTCCATGAATAGTTAAGTGGTGGAGTACCGCCTGTTGCTGTAACAGCGATGCTTCCGCTGGCGCCTCCGCAGATGGCGTCGGTTACTGTATGTGTATAGGTAAGCGGCGTATATGATACACCGGAAAGTGCCATGATCAGTGCTCTTGAACTGATATTAGGTCCTTGTACATACAGGAAGGAAACAGACCTTATCTGCTTCGCCTGATCAGCACAGGGGATGTTAAAATCAAATGCATACATCCGTGGATTGGAAGGAAGACCGTCTACGGTGGGAGAGGCGGTAGTACGGGTTAGCCTCCCCATGCCACTGAATATAAAAGGAGTGCCGAAGAACCAGTCTTTGATCTGCAGATTGCCCGCATTCGCGGATGTGCCATCCGTATAATTCAGTGTTACGGTAACGGTACTATTATTTTCCGTGCCGAAGGCAAGGATACTCAGTTTGCTGAAATTGCCCGGTGTGGTCAGTGTAAGCGTGCCTGCAGGCAGCGAGTTCGTTACATTACCTCCCGCAGAAAGATATAATGCGTTTGGACCGGTATAAGGATTCATCTGGTAAGTGCGCGTGCCGCTTACGAAAGTGCCCGAGTTGATAATACCCCCGCCAATGGAGTTAGTGGCAGCGAAGGCCTGCGTATGCAGAATATGGTTACTGCCATCTATCACGGTAGAAGTGACAGCGACAGCATTGGTGCCTGCTTCAGCTACGATGTCAGCATTGAACCCGGTAACAGGTACCGGTGTATAGGTTTGCGCATACAGTAACTGTGTGCCGGTATGGATGAATAATAATAGGGCAATTGTAAAGATACGCTTCATGAACGGTCATTATAGATTTCGGTCTTTTATAGCTTTCGTCCAACTCTATGAATTGGCAGGGTATAGGCATATAGCCATGCACAACGCCGGAGGCCCCTGAAGGAAGCTTCCGCCAGCAACAGTTAACTTTCACCAGTAAATACTCAGGGAAGAGGAAAATGGGTGGGTAGGGGGATATATATTTTTTATTTCAATAGTTAAAACGGGTAAGGGATAGGCTGTTTTTTACAGCTACCGGGTTCTGAAGCAGGCACATTTTAAGGGTGTAGGATTTAAAATGATCAGGTAACAGTTATTTCTAATCTTCTTCCATTAATGGCATGACCTTCTTTTTCCCATACACGGCGCTGTTCAAAGGTAACGGTCGCCTGCCCGGGGGCTTTCCCCATAATGACAAAGGCTTCTTCATTACTGGTGCCTACGTTTTGTTTGAAAGTATCAACTGCATGGTCATATGGTCTTACCTCAACACAGGCTGTATTGCTGATCTGGTAAAACCACTGAAAACCTGCAGTGCCAAGTCCCGGCAGGATAACAGGTAGGGTAGTCCCCGCTTTTATTTCTTTAGCCTCGCTTTCCATTGTTTTGGGTTTTAGATAAAATGCGAATTACAGTCACTATATAACATCCGGCAATCATCGGGCCAGATGGTCATATAGCAGACCGTAATTCGCAATTATAAACTGTTATTTATACATACCATTTATGGTACATGGCGGAATCAGTGCCTTGTACAAAGCAATCCAGGCGGCCGGCTGCCCATGAAGATACACCCACATCAGAAGAAAGTATGCCTCCGAGGTTTTCGTCTCCGCTCCAATTCGAACCATCCCACCATTTATGCATCATGGAGTAAGTTTGTCCGGGGTAGAATACATCTATCCTGTTTGGTCCCCATGATACTGCACCAGGACTACCGAACATGTTAGATTGCAGATCTTCCCATCCGCTCCATTTGGTATCATACCATTTGTGCCACAGATGGTTGTTCAGGCCGCGTGCAAAACAATCCAGCCGTCCGGGCGCCCATGAGGACACTGCCGGTGCTGAGTTGATAACGCCTCCGAGGTCTTCCCAGCCATGCCATGCGCCATTCCACCAGAGATGCCACATGGAAGAGTTCATGCCACGGGCGAAAATATCTATGCGGTTTGGTCCCCAGCTAACACAGGCAGGTTCTGAAGATAACAATCCACCGAGATCTTCCCAGTTACTCCATCCTCCCTGGTACCATTTATGATACAGGTGGTGATTGAGACCCAATGCAAAAATGTCCAGTCGTCCGGATGCCCATGAGCAGATGGCAGGAGCGCCCTGGATCTGTCCACCCAGTGATTCCCAACCAAGCCAGGAAGTACCGTTCCACCATTTGTGGTAAACGGCAGAATCCATACCGCGCACAACGACATCTATGCGGTTTGGTCCCCATGATACAGCGTTTGGTCTGGATGATAACAATCCGCCCAGGTTTTCATATCCATGCCATCCATGTGCGGGAGCAGGAAGTTTAATGCCACTCGCAGTCCAGAATGGGAATTCAGTATCTATGCCCGCTTGCCCGTAAGCGATCTTAAAGAATCCACCTTTACCCCATCCGGTACCCCAGGAGTTCTTACATATCCAGCAGTTCTCTATTTCTGAATAACCGATCACTGTTACACAGTGCAGGCCATAATCAGAACCGCTGACATGTTTGTAAACGCCATCTGCATAAGAGAAGAAGTCTTCATAAACATGCATAACGGCAGAACAGGGACCATTGTTGGTAAGGTAGTTTTTCCTTTCCGTGATGTTTGCAATAGTAGTAGAGTTGGTGATCTTTACCGCCCTTGCGTCACGGTTGGGCCCTACCTTACAACTAGGAGGTTGTTTCCAGATATTATTATCCGGAAAAGCTGATTCATAAGGGAAACAAGGTTCGTCCGGAATCCCTCTTGATTTGATCTGGCTAAAGGCGTCAGTAGGCCACCATCCGTTACAATTCGCGCCATGCGAAGAACAGAAATGGAGGTCTGCTTCTGAGAGGTTAAGTAATTGTCCTTTTTCAATGGACGCCATTGCTTCAGTAACGGAGGCAGCGCAGAATGATACGCAGGAACCGCAGCCACCCTGGTCTTTAACAGGAGTGATGTGATTACCATTGCGATTGCGCCAGTCCACCTGTTGTGCAAAATTGGCTACCGGAGCTGCGGCAGCACGTTTGTTCATAACAGAAGCGAGTTCCGCCGTGTTTACGACAACACCCAGTAATGCTTTTTGTTGAGGATCGGGCAGCTGGGAAACAGTAGTTTCTCTTGCCTGCCACTGGGTATCGGCCTTTTGAAGGTCGGCTACCAATTCTGAGATCTTGATCTTAGACATTTGAGTAGTGATGTTTTGGAGTGAACTGAAATAACGATCCGAAATTCAAAGTTGAATTTGAAGTAAGTAAAGGTGCCAAAGGAATGCACGTGCAGGATTTACTCTTGATGAGTATATCATCATCTTCACAAAGGAAACTATTCAGTGTGCTGCCGGTCTGGTGTTTCTGATTGAGTAGCTAGTGAAAGAAAAATAAGGTTCTTGATGTGGTTTTTTACGTAAAAAGGGGATACTTCCATTCTCGTCTTAACAAAGCTATATGATTGTCAGAAGTTTAAAAAATAAATTTTAATTGCGAACGATTGCAGGTAATAAAATATATTTCTTGTGTGAAGATGTGGCGTAATTGAAAAAAAAGTCCGGAGTGTGGGAACCTGTGGCAGGCATAGTTCGCAGGTTGAAAAAATAAAATACTTATTAACTTCCAATTAACTAAATCCTGTAAATTGTTTTTTATAATTGTGTACAGTTTGATCATAACTGTAACAAATGTACGTAAACGCCATTGTTTGTAAGATGAAAAGCCAACTATTCATTGTGCCCGGTTTCCTCTTACATCATGCTATATTTCATCGACAGTTTGTCTGTAGGAAGTGTCGCAATAATAGCCAGTTGTTGAGTTCCTGAATGCCTGAAATAAAAACTACACATATGGGAAGTACTTTAGTAAAAAAAAGAAAAAGCGTACCTAAAAGTAAGCGTCGTAAGGTTTTTATCTTTTCGCCCAAAGTGATAAATGGTGAGGATAGGAAGTATGTATTTAATTTTCCTTTGCTTTCTATCATGACCAAAGAAGATGGTCAGTACATGATCCTGAATGATATGCTTGCGATGATTGCCGTTGGCAGGACCCGGGCAGAGGTCAAGCAGGATTTTGCAGATTTATTTGACTATGTATACAGGCGCTACAACGAGTTCCCTGAGAAAGAACTTACGGAAAAGAGGATGAGAATAAAAACGTTATTAAACAATACCGTAGGGCGTATTATTATGGCTTCATAACAACAGGAAGGCTTGCTGGCAGCAGGTGGTCCGTGCATAAAGTATCCGGGCAGGAGGTCCGGGTAGCTGAAAACAGGCATTTTAGTATTATAGCTTGTTGATGTGAATTTATTGTTATACTTTTTCGCATCATTTCGAATGTTATGGATATTGAATTGTTTGAACGACTTCAAAAAGAGGGGACTATTTCAGCTGAATCAGCAGAAAAAGTACGCACCATCACAGCCAGCAGGCTTTTCTCTGTACACTGGGAGCTTAAGACCATCCTGTACCTGGGCGTTTTACTACTGAGCGGAGGCTTGGGAATACTGATATATAAAAACATAGACACGATAGGTCATCAGGCCATCCTGGGGGCGATAGCATTGGCGTGTGGCGGTTGTTTTTATTATAGCTTACATCATAAGTTACCTTTCTCCCGTGAGAGGGTGCCGGCTCCAAATGGCTTTTTCGATTATATACTATTGCTGGGATGTTTGTTGCTGCTCACCTTTATCACTTATCTGCAGGTACAGTACAATGTATTTGGTACCAGGTACGGAGCTGCCACTTTTATCCCGATGCTGGTATTGTTTTTCTCCGCTTATTACTTCGATCATCTGGGCGTGTTGAGTATGGGTATTACCAACCTGGCTGCCTGGATGGGAGTGACGGTAACACCACTTCAGTTACTAAGCTCGAACGACTTTTCCAGCCAAACGCTGATATACACCGGATTGCTGTTGGGCGCTTTACTGATAGGTGTCGCGCTGCTGAGTTACAAGTCAAACTTCAAAGCCCACTTTGCGTTCACCTATAGCAATTTTGGGACGCATATTTTTCTTATTGCAAATCTTGCCGGAATGTTTACGGCTTATGATGGTCCGTACGGGTTATGGTTCCTGTTGCTCGTGGCTGCCGTAGTTTTTTTTTATTTCTATGCAATAAAGCAGCGCTCCTTTTATTTCGTATTGATCATTACTTTATATGCATACATAGGACTGAGTTTTATGATAGTGCGATTGTTGATAGAAGTTGGCGATGAAGGCAGTATCTATGCCGGCCTGTTATATTTTATCGTGTCTGGAATAGGCGCTATTCTATTACTGATTAACCTCAATAAAAAACTGAAAAAAGCATGATCGCATATAATAGCCAGACGTTAGATAACCTGAATGTACAGGAACAGGCTGAAAAAGCAAGGGACACTAGCTGTCTCACACCGGAAGAGTATCAGGCTGTCGTAGCTGCCTGTCCGGTAGATCTCTATATGCCTAATCCATATATGCGCATTGGCATTTTTATTCTGACGATCATTATCCTGATGTTTTCTTTCGGGCTATTTGCGCTGATGTTTAACGCAGGAGGGGAGGCGGCGATGGGTGTCTTGTGTTTCATTTTTGGAGCCGGTGCTTATGCTTTGGCAGAATTTATGGTGCGGGAAAAGAAACACTTTAAATCAGGAGCTGATGCTGCCCTGTTATGGGCCGCAGGCATCGGCATCCTTTCCGGACTGGGAGTGGCGACAGACCTTGATGCTCCCGGCTGGGTATGGTGTTTTGTAGCCCTGATCTTATCCATCTTCTTTGTATTACGCTTCGCTGATGTCAGCATGATCATCGTTGCTCATTTGTCCCTGCTTGGACTGGTTTTTTCAATCTGTGAAAGCGGTGGTGGTATGGCAAGGGTGATCACTCCGTTTATGGTGATTGTAACTTCAGCGGGTGTATATTTTCAATCAGTGAAGCTGACAACGATACATACATACCGGCATTATAAAAGATGCCTGCAGATGTTGCAGGTTTGTGCATTGATCACCCTGTACCTGGGAGGGAATTATTTTGTAGTGAGAGAAGTGAGTAGTGAAATGTTCCATATGGACCTGCAACCCGGGCAAGGCATTCCTGGAGGATGGATCTTCTGGATACTGACAGTGGCATTGCCTCTGGTATATATTTACGCAGGTATCCGGAAAAAAGACAGGATATTGATGTGCGTTGGCTTGTTACTGATTGCCGCTATGGTGTATACTATTCGTTATTATCATAGTGTCGCGCCGATTGAAGTAGCAATGACGCTGGGTGGTATTGTAATGATCGGCATCGCTTATGGATTGATCCGTTATCTGAAAGAACCACGTCACGGTTTTACTGCAGCGTCATCAGACGAAAGGCATGCAATGGAAGCGATGCAGGTAGAATCACTGATAATAGCGCAAACCATGAGCCATGCTGCTACACCACGTCCTGACCAAATGCAGTTTGGTGGTGGTTCAGGTGGTGGTGGTGGCGCTTCGGGCGATTATTAAAGGGTGACCGTTCCAATTGTGGAACGGCCACCCGGCATTTGCCTGCTTTGTGGTGATTATCAGATGGTGAATCGGAAATAGGACCATTCGGACCAGGAGCAATAGCGGTCGCCCACTTTTGCCCTTACCCGCCAGCGTCCGGGTTGTGCGCCAACGAAATTGTGATTGAAGGAAGTTCCTGTAATGTTGTGGTATACGCCAAAACTGCGGAATGACTGTGCGGCCCACTGACCAGCATTAACTGCGCCAAAGGCGTCTACTTCCAGAGAATAAGTAACTCCGGGTATATTCACCGGCGCCCAGCGGAAGGTCATTGTCCGTGGATAGTGATTGAATACCGATCCGTTAACTGGTTCCTGTAGTCTTGGTACCGCACCTTTCCACCAGGTCAATGTAGGATCTCCTAAAATGCTCATGCCATAGAACCATTGTCTTTCCCCGAGGTCATGACCTGCACCACGGGCCTGCCACCATTCTGTCAGCGCCGTACCTATGCAACTACCTTTGCCAATAGGCTCGTAAAAATCTGCAAAGAAAAGCATGGAGCCTGTTTTAGTACTGCCCACAACAGTTAATCCCATATTTGTTTCTCCGCCGGTCTTGTCAAAAATGTACCAGCCACCGAGATAGTCATTTTCTGTAAAGCGCGCCGTACTGCAACAGAAGAGGTTAAAGAAATTGGCGTTAGGGCAACGCTCATCTCTGAAATAGGACCTGTCGATCCATTCTGTAGTACCTTCTGCAGGAACACGGAAAGAGTGAACATGCGGAGATGAGTGTGAACACAATTGTACGAAGGAGCGGGCCCTGTTAATTTCGGTCTTATACAGGTCGGCATCCGTAATGTCAGGGTTGGTGTATTTGGTGATATAGGCAGAAGGGGTCATCAGGTCCATCTCACAATCATCAAAACCAGTCCAGTCGTCTTCCACATATGCCAACGCTGAACGGGAGTGACCCAGTGAGCCAATACGGAACAAGTGATTACGGTCAAAATAGTTATTGATCAGGGCTACATCATTGCCACCTGAAGTTGGCGTCCAGATGCGTCCTACCCAGATTTCCGGTGTAACATCGCCACTTACGGCATTGTATTTTCCATCTCCGTCAGCATCTGTCCAGGTACCGTTGGTGTCCATGTAAAACAGATCGCAGGGGAATTCGGAATGTGCGCCGTAAAAATCGTCGTCCATTTCAAACCAGGCCACAGGAATAGCACCTACCATTACGACGCCCGCCGGCGCTTTGTCGCGGATGTAATTCCGGATATAGGCAGGTTTGCCACCTTTTACCACGTGGATCGTAGCCCAGAAACCATCCCGGCCGAGGTCAAGCACATAACGGTCAATACGGTCTTTCACCTGTGTATAGATATCTGCATGTACCATCACCAATACCTTTCCACGGGTAAACCGGAGCCTGTTATAGGTGTTAAAATAGCTTTCTCCGGCAGGGAAAGAAGGCCGGGGCTTTTCTTCTATCAGTGGTGTCAGGTCCAGAAACTTCTTATAATGCAGGAGGTAATCGCTATAGGTTTGCAGTTGTATATTCTCTTTATCAGTCAGTTTCAGGTTACGGACGCTTTTATACGCTTGTCCGAGTTTGTAGTTACGGCCCACAGCTTCGAGGTTGAAGATGGTCCTGTCCTGTACAACTTGTGTGCGGATATGTTGCAGGTCGGTAAGCGCCTGCTTTTCATCCGCCAATACCTGGTTTTTCTTCTCTTTAGACATTTTGGGGTTCTTTTGGTTGTTAACGATGAGAACAAAGTTAAGATGCTGAAAGGGAACCGGTTAGGTAGGAAATACGCGAATTCGGCGTATTTATACGTGAAAAGAAAGTGTGCCGCAGGGGTGGAGTGTAAGAAGGAAATCAGGGGATGTTTGGTCCTGAAATAGATTGACACTTTTTGTCGGGTGTAAACTTTTTCAGGACTCATTAAATATTCGTTCAATTACCGCTTATATATCGCTTAGATACCGCTAATCCTACGTTAATCTTACGTTCATGAACGTAAGATTAACGTAGGATTAGCGGTATCTAAGCGATATATAAGCGGTATAAAGCTTGTAATTGTCTTAATTCAGAAAAACTTTACAGTTTTTATAGTAAGGATCAGGATTGGCTTTACACTCTAAGCGGTATAAAGCCTGTATTTGATCCTGTATAGTATGGGTACTAAACTGCCACTGCACGCACCGGCACGGGGCGGGTCTGTAACTGGCTGAGAGGGATCATTTTATTTGCCTCCGGGCTCCATATCTTCAATTTCAGACAGGCGGCGATCGCTTTCGGAGAAAAAGACGTTGTTTTAGCCTGCTGTAATTCGGGAATTGCCGCCATTGTTTCAGGCAGGCGGTAAAATGGAATACGGGAGTTCAGGTGGTGAATATGATGATAACCGATATTTCCAGTCACCCAATTCCAGAAGGCATTGGTTTTCATGTAACTTGAGGAAGCCATAGCCGCATTGTCATGGCACCAGCCTTCTTTATCCCTGAAAGTTACTCCGGGGAAGTTGTGCTGTGCGTAAAAGAGATAAGCTCCAATACCGCAGGCGATGAAAAATGGGACGATCAGCAGTAGTAAGAGGCTGAGCCAGCCCATATAAACAAACAGCAGTGTACCTGCTGCAAAATGAAGGATTAGTGCTATCAGGGAGTCGATATGCCTGGAAGGGCTGCTTCTAAATGAACGTACACACATTCCTATCATAAACATGCTGAAATACCCGAACATAATGGTTACCGGGTGCCGGGCCGCCAGGTAGGAACGTCTTTCGGCAGGAGTGGACTCCAGGAACTTCTGCTGCGTCATGATCGGAAAGGAACCTATACTGGCTGTAAACAGCTTGGAATTGTGCGCATGATGATAGTCATGCGAGCGTTTCCATATGCTGGCAGGAGCCAGAATAAAGACGCCGAAGGCGCTGAAAAGTACTTTTGCAGTCTTTGACTGATAAAGGATGGTGTGATGCTGATAATCGTGGTAGATCACGAACATACGGACGATCACCAACCCTGTCAGTATACTGCAGAGAATACGCAAAAGTAGCCAGGGAAGAAAGGCGGTCCCTGCAAAAAGTCCTGCCAGGATAACCGCGGTGGAACAGGTATAATACCAGCTTTTCCAACGGGTTTCTTTTGCAAAAGGTTTTGTGGCAAGGATCAGTTGTTTTCCGGTTAGCATTGGTTCTGTAAGTAAAAAATCTATGTTGGATAGTGTATTGATAATCAGACGGCGGCTGCCTCGACAGCTGTTTGTCTGGCAGGTTCCGGACGTTTGTGTTTCCACCTCCGGTGGCTCCATAACCAGAATTCCGGATGTGCGCAGATGTCCTGTTCCAGCGCGTGTGTATGGGCCGTGGTGATCTCACCATCTTTGGTGGATGCCGGCTGGTCAAACAGGGTACGTGCTGAAATTTCGTAATATCCACGTTTAACACGCTGTACCCGTACATATACCACCGGGTAATTCATTTTACGGGCGATCTTTTCGGTTCCCTGGAAAACCGGCGTATCCTGGTTCAGGAAGTTTGTCCAGTAGGCGCTGTTCGGCGCCGGTGTCTGGTCGGCGATAAATGCGGTGGCGTCCAGCTCATTTTTATGGGCGACCATGTCACGGAAAGTATCCTTCATGCTGATAAGACCTGTACCGAAACGGGTACGCATGCGGTACATCAGACCATTGAAATATTTATTGCTGAGTGGGTGGTATACCACGTAGAGATGATGTTTGCCCTGCAGGCTAAAAGTATTGCCCGCCCATTCCCAGTTGCCATAATGACCCATTACTATCATAATGCTTCTGTTTTCGGCTGCCAACTGGTCAAACAGGGACTGTGCTTCAGGTGTCAGTTTACAACGCCTGATCGCTGCCTTCCGGGAGATGGTCAGCGTCTTAAAAGTTTCCAGCAGCAGGTCGCAGAAATAGCGGTAAAAACGGCGGCGGATCTGTTCGATCTCCTTCGCTGATTTTTCCGGAAATGCGTTTTGCAGGTTTTGAAGTACTACCTTTTTACGATAACCTATTACATAATAAAGCAAAAGGAACATTATATCACAGACACCGTAAAATAACGGGAACGGTAATAGGGATATAAGATAGATAAATGGTAATACGATATAATAAGTCAGCATTGGCCCAAAAATACAAATTAAAAATTAATATAACGCAATGTATTTTAGTTGTATATGCACTAAAATCCCTCCAGCTTTATAAGTAACGGACATCCCTGTCACAACCCCCATCCGTACACCCTAATTTGCTTGTATTTGCTGGTATTTCTGTGTATTATTAGCATTCATGCAAAAGTGAACGAAATATGTTGAGACGAATTTTACCGGCAGTTTGCTGCCTTGTCATGTTTATCAATGCTAATGCACAGAAAACGGCTAATGATCCCGCGAAAGAAAAATGGTTTATGGACCTCGGCCTGGGAATGTTTATTCACTGGAGCCTGGATGTACAGGTCGGCGCTGTGATCAGCCACTCCATGGCAGGTGCTTCAGATGATTATCTGGAACGGTTTACTACCGAATTGCCCAAAACCTTCAATCCCCATAAGTTCAATCCCGACGATTGGGCAGTACTTGCTAAACTCGCAGGTATGAAATATATCGTCTTCACTGCCAAGCATCATGCCGGATTTTGCATGTGGGATACTAAGACGACTAGTTTTAACATTATGAATACACCGTTCAAGAAAGATGCGACCCGTGCAATCTTTGATGCTTTTCGTAAGCAGGGGATCGCTATAGGGGTGTATTATTCTCCAGAGGATTTCTATTATCTCTACAAACATAAGGTGCCTATTGGCAGGATGCAGTTACCACAACATTTCCCTGAAAAGAACCCCGGGCTGATGGCCTATGATAAGTCGCAGTTGAAAGAACTGCTGACCAACTATGGTAAGATCGACTTTATTTTCTTTGATGGTCCTGCCGAAGGACTAAAGGAATATGCATGGGAACTGCAGCCGGATATTGTAGTGACCCGCGGACAAATGCACACCCCAGAACAGGAACTGCCGGATGCGATTATGCCAGGGCCCTGGGAGGCCTGCTTTACTATGGGGACGGACTGGCAATATAAGCCTACCAACGACCCGCAGAAGTCCGGAACGGAAATGATCAATATGTTGATCGAAACCCGCGCAAAAGGTGGTAATCTGTTACTGAATGTGGGGCCTAAACCTGATGGTGAGATACAGATAGAACAGGAAGCGCTGCTGCGTGAACTAGCGCTCTGGAACCTGGCAAACGGAGAGTCTGTACAGGGAGTAAGACCCTGGAATGTTGCACGGGAGGGAAACATATGGTTCACCCGTGGGAAAGATACCAGTACTGTATACGCATTTGTACCCGGCGGGAAAGACTGGAAATACGGAGAGAGAAAAGACCTGGTGATCCGTTCGCTGGAAGGTACGCCGAAAACCAAAGTGTCCATCCTGGGGTATGCCAGTGAACTGGTCGAGTATAAGGAAGGATTCGATGCCGGCATCTATTCGCAATCAACACCGGTGGGGCTGCTGATCAGCGCCGTGAACGGACAACGCTTCTATACGGACAGGAAATGGCCTAATCCTGTGGTGATAAAGATTGAAAACGTCAGGTACCGTCCGGTAAGTGCAAATTATAAACAGAGCACTATCGATGGGGCCAAATAAAAGTGAATATTCACCCGCAGGATTGTGTGGGCATACATATAGTCCTGCGGATATTTTTTATACTACCTGTATTGATTATACGTTGTTATCCCAGACTGATCAATATCTCTTATTTACCCCGCATAGGGGATCAATGTAATACTACATAAGTTAATAGTACTGAAATAGATAGATTGTTTTCTCAATTTGTGAAAATATTGATAGTTTAATCAAAGTTCCCTATTTTTGTTGTGCTAATCACATCGATCCTACACTTCACATGTAACCGGCCTATTTCAGAAAAACCGATATAATCTGTTCCCCAAAGCAGCCAGGTATTGGTATGCCACAACACACGTATATCTAAATGCTGATCATATGGAAAATTCAGACAATGAACTGTTCACGAACCGTCGTGATTTCCTGGGTAAGATGATGCTGGGTGCCACTGCATTTGGTTTACCCTCATTCGCATCGTTACCATTACATGCGGAAGCGCCTGCTGTTACTACCTCGGGAGGAGAAGATCCCGATGCCTGGATCAACAGCATCAAAGGAAAGCATCGCCTGGTATTGGACGTGCCCCGGCCACATGCTATATATCCTTTTGCATGGGCAAAAATATTCCTGTTGACCAATGAAGCGACAGGTGTGCCCGAAAAGGATTGTGGTGTGGTAGTGGTATTGCGGCATGACGCCATTCCCTACGCGATGAAAGATGAGCTGTGGGCGAAGTATAAGTTAGGTGAAGTATTTAAAGCAGAAGATCCGCTTACAAAGGCTCCGGCTACCAGAAACCCCTTCTGGCAGCCTAAGGAAGGCGATTTTAAAGTACCGGGAGTTGGCAATGTTAACATCGGTATCAATGAACTGCAGGCAAGCGGTGTAATGTTCTGCGTGTGTAACATGGCATTAACTGTTTACAGCGCCGTAGTAGCCCAGCAAATGGGAGTTGAAGCCGAAGAAGTAAAGAAGGAATGGATAGCAGGACTCCTGCCAGGCATACAAATAGTTCCATCCGGAATATGGGCTATTAGCCGTGCACAGGAAAAGAACTGCGGTTATTGTTTCGCTGGTTGATCCGTTAATCACGACCTATGCGATTTGTTGTGCTGATACTGCTCATCTGTTGGGCAGTAGTTGTGATTGTCATGTATGAAGCCTGCCGGAATACTGCGAAGTATTGGACTCCTCCTGACACTACCGATCTGCCCCATACTGCCGGCGGTGACCTGATCTTATATGGCCGGGAGCTGATAGCGCATACGGCCGTTTACCTGGGACCTGCCGGAAAAGTGGCCCATATCAGCAATGGTATGAATTGCCAGAATTGTCACCTCGATGCAGGTACGAAGTTCATGGGAAATAATTACGCTGGAGCAGTAGCAAACTATCCCCGTTTCAGGGAACGTAGTGGTACCATAGAATCATTGGAGAAAAAGATCAATGACTGCTTTATCAGGAGCTTGAACGGCAGCCCGCTGGATAGCTCCAGCAGGGAAATGAGAGCGATGATAGCCTATATGCAGTGGTTGGGAAAGGATGTACCTAAAGGATATAAGCCTCCCGGTAGTGGTATCAAAGAGTTGTCTTACCTCGAACGAGCTGCTGATACAATAAAGGGACGGCTCGTTTTTGAGCGCAACTGTGTGCAATGTCATGGTAGTAGTGGTGCAGGAAAGTACGATTCACTATCAATAAATTATTTGTACCCTCCTTTGTGGGGGCCGCATAGTTACAATACAGGGGCTGGTATTTTCAGACTGTCAAAACTTGCCGGATATGTTAAAGCCAATATGCCTTTGGGAGATGCACATCTGAGCGAGGAAGAAGCCTGGGATGTGGCGGCGTTTGTTAATTCGCAGCCGAGGCCTGTTAAAATATTCGAAGGCGATTGGCCGGTACTATCCACTAAGCCTGTGGATGTGGCTACAGGTCCGTTTCCTGATACGTTCTCTGCCATGCAACACAGGTATGGGCCTTTTGCGCCTATTGTACAGAGTAGGAAAAAGAAATAGCCGTACTTAAGTACGGCTATTTCTTTTCTTTTCAGCCTGCTGCTCCAGTAATATTTCAATGATTAGTTTGGGCTGACGTTTATTAGGCACAAAGCCCCAGAAATAGTCCTTGCCATATATTTGGTCAATAGGAATCATGTCTTTTACATGTATTCCGGGAAGGCCGTATTTTATTGTTTCAACCAGATTTTCGTCTATTTCTTTGTATTTTGGTTTTCTCTTCCACATATATGATTGGTTTTAGTAAAACTACTTAAATTATGAATGTTATCTGTCTTTTGATTGTGTTTTTTCTCATTAATTATTTGCGGCCATACGCAGTATAGATAAGGTATACAGGCTATAATTGCATAATAAAATGAGCGGTTGTAAAATGATATTTTTCGATGCAGTTTGACACCATTCCTTGTAACAGCTTTTTCAAGTTCTGCGATATAGTGTCCTTTGATTAATACATCTGTGGCATCTGCTGAAATTCCGTTTTCTTCGTAGAATAGTTTAACATGTTTGTAATATAAATTGGGCATCACCAGTATGCCTAACTTTCCGGGAGATAATAGTAAAATGGAATTAATAATAGAAATAACGAAAAGAATACAAAACACACAAAACGAGCAATAGTACGACCAGTGCCACCGCTCGTTTGTAAGAAACAATGTCTGAATGATCGGGACCAGAAAAATACATAACGCAGAATATATCACCAGTAAGGTCGTAAACCGTTCGACGCTTTTCTGATGTGCATTTGTATATTGCTCCAGCCTTTGTTCGTTGATCTCTATAATATAATCGAGATCATAAAAAGATTTATTCCCCATTAGTTGTCAGTTAACAATTCAATAAATAGTACTTAGGGGATATAAGAGAAAGTATTCGCCGTAACAGCAGATCCAAAAATATTATATTTTACATAGCAAAACAAAATTATAGAGAAATTATTTGCTCATACGCTTAACATTAAGATAATTTCAGTTTTCTTCTTTTAAATACCAACTTGCTTGGATAACAGGATTATAATGAAACGTACTTTTCTTTCACTGATAGCAATTGTGTCGATTGCTGCACATACTTCCGCCCAACAGAAAACAGATGTACAGGCGCATCGCGGCGGAAGAGGTTTAATGCCTGAGAATACCATTCCTGCCATGTTACACGCCATTGATCTGGGTGTAAGAACACTTGAGCTGGACTGTGTGATCTCCTCAGATAACAAGGTGGTAGTATCTCATGATGTATTCATGTCTTCTGCTTTTGTCAGAAAGCCGGATGGTACTGATATCACAAAAGAGGAAGAAAAGCAATATGCGTTATACACGATGACCTATGACAGCATCCGTAAGTTTGACGTTGGTACGAAACCTCATCCGCAGTTCCCTGAACAGGCGAAGATGAAAGCACATAAGCCTTTGCTGACAGACCTGATCGATAGCGTTGAGGCTTATGTGAAGGAGCACCATCTGAAGCCGGTATATTACAACATTGAAACGAAATGTTCTCCGGAAGGTGACGGAAAATATCATCCTGTGCCGGCTGTGTTTACAAAAATGTTGATGGATGTGCTTAAGGAAAAGAAGATCACTGCAAGGGTAACTGTACAATCTTTTGATGTGCGTACTTTACAGGTGATCCATAAAACTGATCCGAAACAGACGTTGGCACTGCTCATCATGAATAAAGAAACGTTTGCTGGCAACCTGGAGAAGCTCGGATTCACACCCGCTATCTATAGTCCGTATTATTCGTTAGTAACACCGGAACTGGTGAAAGAGGCGCATAATAAAAAAGTACAGGTATTACCATGGACCGTAAACGAGGTGGCAGATATGGAAAAAATGATCTCCCTTCATGTTGACGGAATTATTACAGACTACCCTGACAGACTTATAAAGGTAGCGGGCAGCTATCAACAAAAATAAATTATGAATACCTATAAAATGAGAGGGAGCTTAACAGGCTCCCTTTTTTGTTAGCGCTATTTAGATTTTAAGTGGTTGATTATCACGGGTAATTTGATGTCCGTAGGAAATCGGGGCCTGACTAAAGACGGATCGGGATAAGTTCTGTATAACTAAACAACAACTGAGAGTAACATATATATTCTTATATTTATATATTTGTATTAAATATTTTTTTAATGGCATTCCGCGGGTTTCTTCCTTATATCGGCATTGTTGTGGGGTTTGGTGTAATTTACTGGTTAACAATGATGATCCCGAACAATATCTTATACCTGGGTTTCAAGAGCAGTCTGCTGGAGGCAGACAGAAAAACTATTTACCAGGAACGCATTTTTACCTATGGCCTTAGTATCATATTGCTGATGCTGAACTTTGCGGAACTGTTATCTTCCAAAGAAGACCGTTACTGGTTACGGATCATGAAATCCTTGTTGACAGTGATCTTTGCTTACGCCGCAGGGGCGGTGGTATTTCTGTTAATGAATACCCAGGAATGGAATATGTACCTGTATTCCAGAGAGATACCTGCCGGTATCTTCTGCTGTATTAGCCTGGCTATGACCATTGGGTTCCTGTTGGTCCTGCAGATATTTAGTCCCGTAATCAGGGCGAAGGCGGGTGCGGCTTTCCTGGAACATTACCTCCCTTCCTGGCTCCGGTTTGACAGATAATGCCCGTCCAATAATGAATGTGCCGGATTAGCAGTACCTTTGCCGTTCATTTTTATCAGTATTATGACTTTTGATGAATTAAACCTGAACCGGCCTTTACTAAATGCATTGAGTGACCTGGGATATACAACCCCTACTGTTATCCAGCAGAAGGTCTTTTCGGTGGTAATGTCCGGGCAGGATGTATGCGGCATAGCCCAGACCGGTACAGGTAAAACATTCGCCTATCTGTTGCCTTGTCTGCGGCAGTTTAAGTTTTCCAAAGAACGTTTTCCGCAGGTCCTGGTCGTAGTGCCTACCCGTGAGCTGGTGGTACAGGTAGTAGATGCTGTAAAACAGCTGACGCCATATATGAGCGTGGAGGTTGCAGGTTTCTACGGAGGTGTGAATATGAATCCGCAGATGGACATTGCAGCAGGCAAACTGGACATTGTAGTGGCTACCCCAGGCCGTCTGGTGGACATTGTATTGAGTGGTACCCTGAAACTGAAGGCTATCAAAACAGTTGTGATAGATGAAATGGATGAGATGTTGAACCTGGGATTCCGTCCGCAGATTCAGCACATCCTGGACCTGCTGCCGGCAAGGCGGCAAAATCTGCTGTTCTCTGCTACTATTACTGAAGATGTAGAGAAGCTGATAGAGACGCACTTTAATTTCCCGGTAACGGTGGAAGCAGCGCCGGTTGGTACGCCGTTAAAGAATATCGCCCAGACAGGCTACCATGTTCCAAACTTTTATACGAAGGTTAACCTGCTGGAACTGTTGCTGGCAAAAGACAGCTCCATGACGAAAGTGTTGATATTCGTCGCTACAAAAGAAATGGCGAACGAGTTATACGAACAGCTGGAAGCAAAGTATCCTGAACAGGCAGGTGTGATCCACTCTAACAAAGAACAGAACCATCGTTTCAATACAGTAAAAAGGTTCAAGGATGGCACTTACAGGTTTATTATTGCCACGGATATTATCGCCCGCGGACTTGATATAGCAGAGGTGTCACATGTTATTAACTTCGATACGCCGGAGGTACCGGAAAGTTACCTGCATCGTATTGGTAGAACGGGCCGCGCGGACAAAGAAGGAAACGCTATCATTTTTATTGCTGACAGGGAAAGGGAGCGCCAGGAAAAGATAGAGGCGCTGATGAATTACCAGATCCCTATAGTACCATTACCGGAAGACCTGGTGATCTCTGATGTACTGACGGATGATGAAAAGCCCGAAGTGAAGATGAAGAACTTCCTGATCAAACTGCCTTCTATGGATGAGTCAGGGCCTGCTTTCCATGAAAAGTCAGCGAAGAATAAAAAGGTGAATGTGAAGATCTCTCACGCTGATAAGATGAAGTTGAAATATGGTAAGCCCAAAACAAGAGGGGCAAAGCCTAAGAGAAAAAGATAAAAAGCATTAACATAAAGAAGGCGCCCTTTGTAATGGGGCGCCTTCTTCGTTTTATGGCAGCCGCTATTATGGCCAGGTATTCTCTCCTTTTTGCATCTTATCCATTACCACCTTATAATCGGGTTGTTCATTTTCAGGCGCCAGGACAACTGCCTTGTCCATCCATTTCAGTGCTTCTCCTTTATTGCCCAGTTTATATAACAGGTTAGCATAAGTGCTCATCGTGAAGGAGTTCCTTTCCATGTCTACCGCTTTTTCCATCCATTTCAGTGCCTGGTTCAACAAGGTAGGATCATCAGTACCTTCAAAAACCTTCTTTGAAATGCTGCTGATCTTGGCTGGGGAAAAACTGGTGCCGCCACTGCTTAGATAGTCAGTCAGGGTATCTGTCAGCAGTTTGTAGTTCCCGGTTTTCTTTACATCTGCATCCATTTCCAGTAGCGCAAGGAACTGCCGCCGGTGCGGATCAGGAATAGAGGTCGTGTCTGCATTTTTTAATGCCAGCGTGGGTAACAGTAGTTTACTGCGGTCCTGGGCGATGAAGGGTGCGTGGACATTGCGTAGTATTTCCAGCGGTACTTTCACGACCTCTCTGTCGTAGGTGATCAACCCATTTTCTTCTATTTCGACATCAAATGGTTCTGTATAGATTGAGCCTGACTGACCGGCGGTTTCATATTCCTTCAGGCGTTTAACCATAGAAGAGTATTTGCCGATCATCTCTGAGGGGGTGATCTTAACATACCCCCATCCTGCGGCGGCATTCCATTGATGCCCTTTTACGGGTACACCTACGCCGCCCCATTCTCCCAGTACCCTGGCTTTACCGGGAAGGGGAGGGGCGATGCCAGGACCGGGGTAGTCATGTATGTCGGTAAGATCACTGTTTGCCCATTTGCCTGCAAGGTCCTGCGGGCCATCCTTCCCGTAATTTTCTCCGGTGTGACCATTGATAAGCCGTGTATGGTCCCGTTCCTGCAGCCATTGGGTAAGGCGTGGCTGGTCGTAGGTATACCATCCTTCATTGAACAATACCCAGCAGATGATAGAAGGATAGTTGTACAACTGGTCTACGCTGGCTTTATTTTCTGCCTCAAAAGCAGCTTTGGCATCCGGTTCCAGGCTGGCGCAGGTAACCATATCCTGCCATACCAGCATGCCCAGTTTATCTGCATGATAATACCAGCGGGCAGGCTCTATTTTGATATGTTTGCGGATCGTATTGAAACCCATACTTTTGATCGCTGCAATATCAAACCGCAGTGCTTCATCGGTAGGCGCTGTATATATTCCATCCGGCCAGAACCCCTGGTCAAGTACGCCAAGATTATAAGTGTAGGTGTTATTGAGAAAAATGCGTTCCTGTCCCTGGTCGTCCTTCTTTATTTCTATTTTACGCATGCCGAAGTAGGACGTTACGTGGTCCTTTACAACATTGTTTTTCAGTAGTTTAACTGTTAAATCGTAGAGAAAGGGATCTTCCGGGCTCCAGAGACGCGCATGCGGCATCGGGAGTTTCAGCGGCTTACCGGCGGGGCCTTTTACCGCGCTTACCGGTTTACCTGCTGCACTGGCTGTGGCCTCAATAATATAGTCTCCGTTGCCGGAGGTTTGAATGGTAAGCGACAGATAGTTGCTATCGACTTCGGGAGTGGTTATAAGACCAGTAATGGAAACAGCGGGTACGGTTTCCATCCATACCGTCTGCCAGATACCGGTAGTAGCGGTGTACCGGATGCCTTTAGGAGCAAGCACCTGTTTCCCGTGAGGATTAGGTCCCTGATCTGTAGGGTCGTATATGTCAAGTACCAGCTCGTTTTTACCGTTGACCAGCAATGGCGTGATGTCGAAGGAGAAGTTTTGATATCCGCCGGTATGTTCTCCTGCTTCTTTACCATTTACATACACCTTCGTTTGCCAGTCAACCGCCCCAAAGTGTAATATTACTCTTTCTCCGTCCATGACAGCCGGGCGCTGAAAGTTGCGTTTATACCATAGGCGTTGCGATGGCAATACCGGCTTTTTAACGCCTGACAGGGCCGATTCTACTGCGAAAGGCACAAGGATCTCCCCGTCAAAGGAGGAGGGCGGTGTCGCCTCTTTATCTGTAATAGCATATTGCCATAATCCGTTCAGGTTGACCCATTGTTTGCGCACCATATGGGGGCGGGGGTATTCCGGCAGCACATTGGTGGGATTGACCTGTTTAGCCCAGCGGGTCTGTATAGCGACAGGTTGCATCTTCCAGGAGGACTGGCTATGGCTGTCGGCATAGATTATACAGGAGAGACCTGACAGCAGAATGGTTTTTACAAAACGTTTCATGTACAAAGTGCAGGTGGTTTAAGTCTGGCAATATAACTGACCATCCGGCAATGCTGCCGCAGTACAGTATACTGTCCGGTTAGAAAATACTCCAGGCTGCACAGGAAATGAAATACGTTTCAGGATTAAAAGTACGCTTTATACATGCCTTATACACGACGCATACATGACGCATACATGACGCATCGGTGGACTTGAACGGGTAGAAAGCGTGCTATATGGATTATAACATTCATAGCATTCGGGGCTCAATACGATAGTCAGAATGATTTGATATGCCCGCCAATATCGGTAATCTCCATATTATCCGGCAGAGCAGCCTCCAGGATACTGCTGGCTGCGGCACTGCGGTATCCTCCGGCACAATGGACGGCGATAGGCTTATCCAGTGGGATTTCCTTTAGTCTCATCCTTAACTCGGGAAGGGGAATATTGATGGCATGATCGAATACCTGCTGATGCTTCACCTCGGTAGCGTTACGGACATCGATGATAGTAAATTCATCTATGTGCTGTCTGAAGTATTCCACATCAAAAGGTGTCTGTTTTTCAGAAGCGGTGTGCATAATAAGCCCGGCTTTAATGAAGGGCTCATAACCAATGCCTGCTGCCCGTTCCATGGCCTGTTGCAAAGATACCATATCAGCGGCCAGCAGGTAGAATGGTTCATGCGGAGGTAGTATCGCCCCCAACCAGGTTTCAAACCTGCCATCCAGCATCAGGTTAAAAGAGCCTGACAGGTGCCCGTCTTTAAAGTCAGCCGCAGGTCTGGTATCTATTACGATCTCGTCAGGAATGAAGCTGGCGTCCGGTTTTGTAATGTGGATCGTTGATAATGTGGCCTGCAATGCTGGTGCGCCCTGTCGGTTTATCTCGACATCGTACGGAAAGTACTGCGGAATAAATGGCTGATCCTCCAGCAATGTGCTCACAAACTTGTCAATATTCATTTTCTGCAATGACCAGTTGCTTTTCCTTTCCTCGCCGATGGTAGACTGATCGGCGTCCCGTAGGTCCTTTCCGCATAGTGTGCCGGCGCCATGGGCCGGATAAACGATCACATCGTCCGCCAGGGGCATTAGTCTTTCGCGGAGGGAATGGTACATCTGTCTGGCCAGTTCGATCCGTAGTGCTTTCTGATTGCCGGTATTTTCCCGCAGGTCAGGTCTGCCGCAATCACCGATGAAAAGAGTGTCGCCGGTGAACACCGCGTGATCTTTTCCTCTATATATGAGGAGAACGGAAATACTGTCCGGAGAGTGGCCGGGTGTATTGATCGCTTTAAATGAGATCTGCCCGGATGTAATGGTTTGTCCATCGTCAAAAGCCTGATGGGCATAAGCGGCTCCCGTTTGCACAGAGCAATAAATAACGGCGCCGGTCTGTTCATGTAATTCCTTGTGACTGCTGATAAAGTCAGCGTGGGGATGTGTTTCTATCACTGCAGTGATCTTTGCATGGTTAGCAGTGGCGTATTCCAGGTAGGGACGGATGTCCCTGGCCGGATCGATTAGGGTAACAGCTGATTGATCTTCGCTGAGAATAGCGTATGAATACTGTGATAGTGCTTTATCTTCAAATTGCTTAATCTTCATGGTTACTGTTTTTATGAATGCCTTTAATAAGGAAGGCGGTCTTTTGGTGCTGCTCCTGTAAACGATTTAATTTGTTGGACTGATAGTGCAAATATTGGTCCGGACGGCGATATGTCAGTGCATGAAAAGAATTATGTTATTTTGCGATATAAATGTTTTAATAATTACTCATGAATACCATTATTCTAACCGTATTTTTCTTAACCGTTCTTTTACGTCTTATCAGCATGGTTATTTCCGGGATCAATGAGCGTAAGCTCAAAAAAATGGGTGCTGTTGAATATGGCAAGCGGAATTCCATATTCCTGATAGTGGCCCATATACTGTTTTATTTGTCCTGTATTACAGAGGGCTCACTTAAAGGAGCATTCTTTTATGACAATATAAGTTATGCAGGATTGGCTATCTTTGTGACATCTGTGGCGGTATTGTACTATGTGATCTATTCCATAAGGCATATATGGACACTGAAACTGATCATTGCTCCTCCCGGTTATCATACAATTAACAAATCAGCATTGTTCAGGATCGTAAGACATCCTAACTATTATTTGAGTGTGATACCGGAGCTGATCGGGTTTGCCATATTTTTTCATGCATGGGGCACTTTGCTGATAGGGATGGCTATTTATATGATCCCGTTGGTGAACCGGATAAGGGAAGAGGAAAAGGTAATGAAAGTGCAGTTTAACGATTATTAATATGAAGGCGCTAATACAACTTAGCGCTTTTTTTATACCTGTTTGTACTGAAATGATATTTGTCATAGTCGCCTGTTGTGTATTTAGTAGTTTTGACATGTAAATTGAAATTGCCAATGGAGGATTTTATAGCTGCCAGGTCTCAGATGGCGCTGTCATTAGGTTTCCATATTGTGTTCTCCTGTATCGGTATGGTTATGCCTTTTTTTATGGCGGTTGCGCACTTTTACTGGCTCAGGACCAACGACGTCGTATACAGGAACATCACGAAAGCATGGAGTAAGGGTGTGGCTATTTTCTTTGCTACGGGGGCAGTATCGGGTACGGTGCTCTCTTTTGAGCTGGGATTGTTATGGCCGGAATTTATGAAACATGCAGGCCCGATATTCGGTATGCCATTTTCGCTGGAAGGAACAGCATTTTTCATAGAGGCGATAGCGTTAGGATTCTTTTTGTATGGATGGGGAAGATTTAACAGGTGGTTCCACTGGTTCACGGGTGTAGTGGTAGGAGTAAGCGGATTGGTGTCGGGTATACTGGTAGTGGCTGCCAATGCCTGGATGAACAGTCCTGCAGGATTTGATTATGTGAATGGGCAATATCTGAATATAGATCCTATACAGGCGATGTTTAATGATGCATGGTTCTCTCAGGCGTTGCACATGTGTATCGCAGCCTTTGTTGCGACAGGATTTGCAGTGGCGGGTATTCATGCGTTAATGATCCTTAAGAAAAAGAATGTACGCTTTCATATGCAGTCTTTCAGGATAGCGGCAGTTTTTGCCTGCGTGGCGGCATTGCTTCAGCCATTGAGTGGAGATATCTCTGCCAAGGATGTGGCGAAAAGACAACCTGCAAAGCTGGCGGCCATGGAAGCGCATTTTCATACGGAAGCGGCTGCATCACTGATAGTAGGAGGTATACCGGACAGTAAAGCGAAGGAAGTAAAATATGCGCTTAAGTTACCGGGTATGCTAAGCTTTATGGTGCATAGCGACTTCCAGACACCGGTGACCGGACTGGATAAAATTCCGGAGCAGGATCAGCCTCCGGTTGCGATCACACACTATGCGTTCCAGATAATGGTGGGCCTGGGAGTATTGATGTTACTGATATCCCTGTGTTACTTCGTTGCGATCTTGAAAAAGAAAAGCTGGCTGCAGCATTCATGGCTGCTACGCTTATTTGTACTGGCTACGCCAATGGGATTCATTGCAGTAGAAGCAGGATGGACAGTAACGGAGGTGGGACGTCAACCATGGATCATTAATGGCATTATGCGTACAGCGGATGCCGTTACACCGATGCCGGGTATCGTTTATTCGTTCTACATCTTCACCGCAGTATATATATCCTTGTCGCTGATAGTAACGTTCCTGCTGTACCGGCAGATAAAGATGGTGGATAAATTGTATGATGTTTCACCGACAGCTTAAAATTTCAGTATCATGATCTATGTAGTGATCGCATTTTTATGGGCAGCCATTTTGTTATATATATTATTGGGAGGAGCAGACTTTGGAGCTGGGATCATTGAATTATTCACATCCAATAAGAATAAGCAATATACACGTACGACCATGTACCAGGCGATAGGCCCGGTTTGGGAGGCAAATCACATGTGGCTGATCATTGCTATCGTTGTATTATTTGTTGGCTTCCCGGAGATCTACACAACCGTATCTACACATCTGCATATCCCGTTGGTGATCATGTTGTTTGGTATTATTGCCAGAGGAACTGCTTTTACCTTCAGGAACTACGATGCGGTAGTGGACAATATGCAAAAGGTCTACAATAAGATCTTTGTGTATTCAAGTTTTGTAACGCCATTTTTCCTTGGGGTGATCGCAGCGAGTGCAGTTTCAGGTAAAATAGATACAAATGCGGCAGACTTTGGGACTGCTTATATATTCAGTTGGCTGAACTGGTTTTCTGTAACGGTCGGCTTTTTTACGGTGGCAATTTGTGGTTATCTGGCGGCCATCTTTATTATCGGGGAAACAAAAGATGATGCCAGTCGCATTCGTTTTATAAGGAAGGCCAAACAGATGAACGTAGCGGCGGGAATATTAGGAGCACTGGTGTTCTGGGTGGCGCATAGCGAAGGGATCCCTCTCAACGAGTGGCTTTTTGATAATGCAGTAGGAGTGATTGCGCTGATAGCAGCATTGCTTTCGCTGGCACTGTTGTGGTACCTGTTGCTGAAGAAGGGCAAAGTATATATTATCCGTGTGCTGGCTGGATTTCAGGTGACTATGATACTCCTTGCAATAACCTTAAGGCATTATCCTAATATCGTGGTCCTGAAAGGAGGGAAGTATCTCTCACTGATGGAACACGCAGGGCAGGAGAAAACGATCTACTCGTTGGGAATGGCGTTGTTGCTGGGTAGCGTTTTTATCTTACCGGCCTTATTTTACCTGATCTATAGTTTCCAGAAGAATAAAGGACAATGGCATTAGTCTTTAAATAAATGAAGGTCTCACGATCAGTGAGACCTTCACTGTTATAACCCTCTTTTAGAACCAGTTCACTGATTCTCTATCTCAAATTTTATAGTACCAATAAAACTGAATGGCAACGGCTTTCTGGGCATTCCTGCAAGGGAGAATATATGCTCGTTGATAGTGCCGTATACATCCTGTTTGCCATACAGGAATATGATCGTATTGTGCGCCGATAGTGATGCATGATTGAGTAACGGTGTGAGATCCTGTTTAAAGTATTCACTGAAGGAAACACCGCTTACGATCTCTTCAGCCTTCATTGTATCGGTGAAAGATGTATGTTCCAGGAAGTCACTATCAAAGTTTTTTAGGCCTACGGCATTGCCAAATTCCGACTGACGGCTGCCATCTTCATCATACGTTACTTCCAGATAATTATGCAGTTCTTTCTCATGGTCAAAATTTGCCAGCCAAACTGCAACGACATATTGTGCTTTCGTCCTCATATAAAGATGTTTTGCTGAATAAAGGCTTTCCAAAAAGGATGATAACAGTAGTGCTTGCAAAAACGGTTCCAGATGTATTATTTGTTAATTATCAATGTGTTGTGATTTGCTACAAAGGCAGTCTGACAGATCTTACAGAATGCCATAAGTGGAGATTTACATATTTTTCAGTGTACCATTTCAAATATCTCTTAAAAAAAAGGTAAGCTTTTGTTTCGTTGAAGCATAGATAATACGGGAGCGTTGCTTGCGGTATGCCTATATTTCATATGCCCTGTACAATAGTGTTTCTGGGGCTAAAAAGTTGAATTTTCCGTATGGAAAACCGGGTGCCAGTCAATGTTCGTTATGTATTATATATTTCTTTTTTATATCCTTGCTCGTTAGATTTTGGTGTAAATAAATACAGACTTCGCCGTTAGAAAACGGGTGATTTTAAATATATTCTTCTCCGTTACAGATTAGGAGATCTAATTATCCCGGGTCAATTTCAGGTTAGAAATAATTAACACATTAAATAAATTTATGTATATTTATTTTGTATATTAGTTATTGATAGTCTGGCTTTTGGAGCGAAAAAAAAGTTTTATTCCAGGCATAATATTTTAACTTCGCTCCCGTTTTGGAGAAAGTACTTTTGCTTATTTTTTGAAAACGTCTAAAAAAAAAGGGGGTATTGTTATAAGTTAAATGCATTGCAGAGAAAATTTGCCAAATTTTTGAGAAAATTAAGAGTAAAACAACATTAGAGGAATTTTTAATATTTAAACCATATCACTTGAGCCGCTTGCAGGGGGAAAAACGCAAGAAGGCGGCTTGCATGACCATAACATTATAGAAAAACCATGAAAATTACACACAACTACCGCAGGCATACGCTTATTGCCGCAGCAGCACTATTATCGTTTGTTGCAGGATGTAAAAAAGAAGCAGACGAAAGCATTGATAAGACGATCGAAAATTCAGCAACGAGTGTTACCGCTACAACTGGAAGGACTTTTACGTTGGTACCGGATGCGAACGGAAGATTGATCATAGACAATAAGAATGGTACTTATAAGCCGGGCGACATTATTAACCTGAAAGGGACATTTAAAGCGGTTTTTATTTCTAACATGAGTGGGACGGCAGCTGCTCCGATCACTTTCCGGAATCCAGCGGGCGTAATTTCCTATTTTGGAGATCCTTCATGGAGCGGTGGTGGTTATCCATGCGCACTTGACTTTTCAAATTGCCACTACATTAAACTGGGTAGCCCGAATGGTAAAGCATATTTCGTAGTGAACGGTTCTACCAGTGCTGCGAGAGAAGCTTACTTCAACATTCATCTGGGCAACCATACTGACAACTTCGAGATCTACAATCTGAGCATCAACAATGGTGGTACAGGTATCGTAGCGAAGACAGAACCAGTTAAAGGTGATGCATCTACCGCGTATCCTAACTCAACTATGTACAACCTGTCCATCCACGGTATTTCTGTTAACAATACCAGGAACGAAGCGATGTATCTCGGTCACACTGCAACCTATTGGGACCTCACAGCGTGGGTACCTTACTATGGTACTACCGCAGGTATGACTGCAGGTCACACTTATGTACAGCCAATCAAATGGAATGGTGTGAAGATCTACAGCAACACTGTATCTAACAGTGGCCTGGATGGTATTCAGACATCTGCGATGGACAACGTTGAAATCTATGGTAACACCGTGACGAATTGGGCTACACAGCACAACTCGGCTCACAATGGTGGTATCCTGATCGGTGGTCGTACAACCGGTACCAATACGCACGACAATATCGTTCGTAACGGTTGGGGTGAACTGTGCCAGTTCTATGGTTCAGGTACCGCTCACATTATCAAGAATAACCTGTTCGCTGATAATGAAGGTGACGGCGTAAGTATGAGAGGTGCTGCTGGAGCTAGCGTACAGTTCTTAAACAATACTGTGGCTAACACTAAAGGTAATAACCTCCGTATCAATGGTTACAGTGGCCAAACCGGTAGGAACATTGTAAATGGCAATGTGTTCATCGCTCCGGTGAAAGGCGTTGGTACGATCTACTCTAAATACTACATCTACCTTGAGAATGGTGCAGTGGTGACTGAAGGTACTGGTTCGCTGGCGAACTACAAGTTTGCAACAGTGGCTAAAGCCGGTACTTCTGCAAGCAGCTTGTACCAGATCACAAACAAGGCGCTTACTGGCGGTTACACAGCTGGGTATGTGAAAAAACTCTAGTAGGCCAATAATTACGAAATAGAATCATGATTTGCATACTATGGGTGATCCTTGTATCAAATCATGATTCTAATCGTAATTCTTAATTTCCGTTATGATTATCTGCCTGCGCTTCTACAACCTGTTGTATACTTGGAGATACGTTGGATAACAGATCATAGCCCGTTGCAGCTTCTATCGCATCTACACTTGTGCGGTAACTTTCCAGTCTGTTCCGATGCTGTTGATGTTTGGTGTGTTCACTGCAATCACCCGTGTTGATGTAGTAATACGACTGAGATCATTATTACCATTAGAGAGAACTACAATTACTTTCCATACACGTGCCGGTACTGTTATATGACCATTATTAATAGTGGTCGTGGTCCCTCCATTACTTCCCGTGCCTCCGGTACCATAATTTCCCATTACTACGTATACTTCATTACCTGCTGTAACAAGCGTGCGGATATACATTTCAAGATTATTCCATGTCTGTTGATTGTTCTGTGGCGCCAGAAGGATCAAATTGGTCGTCAGGATAGTAGATGAATTGCGGTGACCATTTGCTGCCTGAGTAGCTGCTGGCGCCCGCCTGGCTCCATCCGGAAGGAAGGGAAGTATCGGCGCTGAAGTCATCCTGACGAAACGCTACTGAGATCTGTACTGCTGGTATGCCGGCTAACCCAGTCCGATCGCTGTAATACGAAACAGGATTGCATTGGTTTGCAATAAAATAATATTAGTTAAAGGATTGCTAAAACCGTTTATCTCATTTATCAGATGATATAATTTTGTGCATAACAAAAATTTTATACGTGGCTCTACACGCTACCGGATAACTTATGTAATATTGTATATATATGTAGTGAGGCGAAATGAATTTGATAGCCGTTAGTCCTGTCAACCGGCCTGATCTAAGCTTCTTACATACGTGAATATTGACAACCGATTGTTAACGTTATATATCATTGATGTACATATGAGAAAAGGCTGTTCGCCGGAGCGGAACAGCCTCTTTCCATCAATATGTCAGACTGATTATTCTGCTATTGTTATCTGGGTACCTGTATTCCAATGTTTATATTCGGGTGTATAATACAAGAATGTGGTACTTGCCTTTCCTCTGTACTTACCTGCAATTTCAGCTTTCAGGTCGAGGTTAATAGTCTTCGTTTCTTCTTCCGCAAATCCCATCCAGTATAATACCAGGTAATTATCGAAGATCTCGTAATAGGCCACCTGATTTTTTTCCACGATCTCTTTTAACTGCCAGGGTTGTACTGTTAATCCTGCCGGTATGCCGATCTTCGCAATGCTCATTGGCTGCAAGCTGTTTTTGGTATTCTTCACGTCTATTTGTAATCTCACCGTTTCACCTACTTTGGTATTATTGGTGGAAAGTTGTGTAGACAGTTTCAGTTCTGCTTCCGGATTGTCGGGTGGCAGTAAGGTATAATACGCCAGCTCGAGTTGATAGGGGATGGTCTCCTTTTCATTGGTGTAGTTTACAGAGAAGGTATTGTCACCTTCTTTGATATTAGTAATTACATCTTTTCCTGCGAGGGTGGTCCTGTTGTTTACTTTTATTTCCATTTTGGATGCGGCGGCAATTTCACCTGTTAGTCGCCTGTACTCAACGATGGCCTGTAACGCAAGTATGGTAGCTTGTGTGGAGCCATAGCCATAATAAGTTTTTTCACCAAGTATGCGTGATACCATTTGGGCGATTGCGCCCAGGTCAGGTGATCTCTTTCTTGTAAGCGCCAGGGTATACAGGGCCATTGTTTCTACTCTCAGTGATGTTTCCCTGGAATTTGTGACACTGGTTTCTGATCTTAATTTTGTTTCCTGCAGGGCTTTCATCAATTGAGAGAAGTCGTTTTCATTCTTCATGTTGCTGGCTGCAAGTGCCATCATCGCCAACTGATATGCATCTTTGCTATTTAACGCCTGCTTCACTGCAGTTTCATATTCCAACTGTATCTCGCTGCCAATGCCGGCTTGCGTAAGTGCATAAACAATGTAGATATTGGCAATCTTGTCAGGTACAGATGCAAAAGCATCTAATCCGTTCTTAACTATGTTGAAGGTACCTTTGCCATCTCTGCGGCTTAACAGGAATTTTTTGGTACGTGCCAGCATTTGTTTATCGACATTAATGAATTCCTGCATGTCTGTAAACTCCAATAAGCCATAAGCCGTCAGCGCTTCGTGTGGTGGTGTTTTGCCGAACCATTCAAAGCCATGTTCTGCAGTCTCGAATCCGATCAATCGCTGGTGGCCGGTTTTGATGTAGGTCAGTGCTTTATTCTCAATGTCAGGATTGCTCCTATTGGATGACCGAAGATATTTTAAGATGTAAATGTTAGGGTAAGTGCTGGAGGATGTTTGCTCGAAACATCCATGAGGCTCTCGCAGCATAGATTCGATATCATTTAACAACTGTCCTTCGAGATTATTGAACACTTTGAGTTCTGTTGCAAGACTGCCTTCCATCATGTCGCCGATCGTGAAACTGGTTGCTGTTGACTTATTGCCAGAAATGGTCGTAATAACCGGGAAGCCGTTACTATTCACGGTGATAGGCAGTGAGAGCCTTTCGGTATTTGTTGCTGTGGAGACAATAAACTTGATATCTCCTTTTACTGCTGCAGTCGCTTTTATCGGGATAAGTACCTGTATTGCGGTATCAGCAGGAATCTCAACTGTATTACTGTAGCTGCCTGCAATTATGTTATTGGGTAGCATTGTGCTGATGTTTGCCGGAATAGCCTTGTTACTGCTATTCCTGATAACGAGCGGAATGAGCGCATTATCACCAACAGTCATATAAGGCGGGATCTTGGCATCTACACTCATAGGTGGTGCTACCGCATAGGTCATTTCTGTTCTGCCGATCTTACCATTAAAGCCAATGCCTTCGGCGATAGCGCGAAAAGTAGTCGTGGCGTCTGAGTTATAGAATTCCACTGTAGCGTCTCCGTTTTTGTCAGTTTGAACAACAGGGTTCCAATAGATGGTTTCCCGGAAGTCATTTCTTTCTGTTGTTTCAGGAGAATAGTATTTAGGTGCGTAGAACCGTCTGGCGACTGTATAAGCATTGTTTTTCACCTGTACGGCCTGCGAGGTATAATGGTAATTGCGATCCAGGCTGACAACAGTTTTCGGAAACCTGTTATTCCGCGAATTGATCAGAATGACCCCATTGGCGCCTCTGCTGCCGTATATGGCTGTGGCAGCTGCGTCCCTGAGTACATAAACGCTTTCAATGTCAACAGCATTAATAGCGTCTTCCAGGCTGCTGACAGGGATACCATTCAAAATGACCAATGGCTGATCTAATCCTGAAACGCTTTTGGCGCCCCTGATCCTTACGTTGACACCTCCATCGGGATTTCCTGTAGCAGGGGATATGTTCACACCTGCAACCTTGCCTTGTAAAGAATTCAATACGTTGGTTACAACATCCTGACCTGATGATATCTGAGTTACTGCGCCTGATAGCTCGTTTTTTTTCTGCGTACCGTAGCCCACAACTACAATTTCATTAAGTCCCTGGTTATTAGGGAGACCGTCCTTATTCTGCCAGAAACCTTCAGGTTTAGCTGCAGCTTGGTTTTTGGTAGGATTGTTTAATGCCAGCATAGGAGGAGGCAGGCGGTCATCGTCATCGAACGGATCTCTTGTCTTTCTGGCTGGCATTGGTGCATAACCGCTACCTTGTTCCAATACCTTGATAGTAACCGGCTTCTTTTTACCCTCAGGCCGCGCTATCAGATGATAATTCATCGCGGGAGAGATATCTGTAAAGAAGAAAAGGCCGTCATTACCTGTGTGTTGCTCCACAACATTACCGGTTCTATAAATGGACTTGTCCGTACTGCTAACGAGATATACCGTTGACCGGACCGGCTGGTCGTTATTATCAAGTATTATTCCACTCAGGATATTATTCAGGTCCGGGCTATATTTTGGTTTACCAGTTTTTTCGATATAGTCAATGTAGTCGAAATAGCGGTAACCATGTGTAAGCATCACCAGATCAAGGGAAGGAATGGCCGCTTTTTCTTCTTGCTTGAAATAGAACTGAGGCTCTTCGATCTTACCATGCAGTTCGGAACTCATTAACAACCAGGAGAGGATATGATCCTGTTTATCGTCTGCAAGCGACCATAACTTATCATCTATTACAGACAGCGAAAAATTAGATGTTACAGGGCTGCCGTTTTCATCCAGTGTTTTAAGGTGAAGTGTTACTTTCTCCCGTGGCTGATATTTATTTTTATCGGTTGTTATTTTTACCTGTAAGATCCGGTTAGGATGCAGGAATACTATACGTTCTGCCAGCGGCATCCGTTGTTCGTTAGTAATGGTGAACCGTGCGATACCAGTGGGGAATTTTATTGGATCTATGTCAATGAGCTGTTCGCCTTTTTTAAGTGAGATCTCCTTATTGTAATAAGTGTCATCCCTACTCTGGCCGGTCAGCCTTATCTTCATATCCTGTGTAGTATTTATCTTGAACTGCAGCAGTTTTTCCTTTCTGTCAATGTTCATGACGATGCCTTTTTTGGCGGCGGCGGGGAGGTCAAAAGGCTGTTTTATCCCCGAAGGGGAAGTAACCTTTGCACTGTAGATCTTTCCCGCCTGTGGTGTAAAAGAGAACTGCCCCATACCATCGTGATAGCTGTTAAATGTAGCGGCTACATTCCCCAGGTCGTCAAGTATTTCTCCTGCTACGTCAACGGGTTTACCATGCTCATTAATGGCCTTAAACGCGACGTTGGTGGTGATGTTCTCAACGAGTGTCCCACCTTCCGGCATAAACTGCAGATCAATTTTGTTAAGAGCAATGGGGATACTACGGGAAATGGCTTCTGTATAGGCAGCGTAATTAACAGTTACATTCAGGATACCATCGTTTGTAACAAGATCTGTAGGTAGTCTAAACCGGATATTTGTTTTACCGGCTGCATCCGTCCTTGATCTTTCTCTTTGGACCTCTTTTCCACCAATGGATACGGTATATTTTATCTCATAATCCGGAATGGCTTTATTTGACAGATCGCGGATGGAATAAGCAGCAGTTACTTCATCGCCCGGACCATAACCTTTTCTGGGAAAGTCGAGCTTCATTAATACCCTCGGAGAGATCACCTTTTGTAAAGTGATCTCTTTTGTAAACCAGGTCGTCTCTTTTTCATTCCGCATCCAGGTAGTATATGCTCTTATCTTATATAATCCTCCCGTGGCTTCTTTGCTGAACTGGTAGTGCCCTTCGGCGTATCCATCTTCAACCCTGTAATTCATTTTCTGCAATACGCTACCGGAAGGACCGACTACCTCCACATACACGACGTTACTGATCACTGAGATTAACTGGTTCTTTGCGTTTACCAGGTAGACTTTAAAGAACAGATCTTCCCCAGGTTTGAAAAATACGTGATTGGTCTGTATGTAGATCTTTTCCTTATTATCATTATATGCTGCCAGTTGTGCATTTCCCTTGCCCATAAAAACAAGCAGAAATAGTATAAGTGAAGTATAAGCTTTTGTATAATTGTTCATAGGTCTTAAAATTGGAGTGAAACGTTAAGTCCATAGGTTTTCAACGCAGGCAGGTTGAAAAAGTCCAGACCTGAGGTATTGGACTGATCAAAGAGCAGTTGATCGGGATCTGCTCCCTTATAGGGTGACCATAGCAGGATATTGGTCACATACGCCGACAGTGTGAGCACCTGTTTTCTTTTGTTCAGATTAAATTTATGCGCAAGCGAAATGTTGTTCAGCCTGAGATAATCTGTCTTTTGTACATATGCTTCTGCTACGCCGGATAAGCCGTATCTGGTCCAGCGATTTTTTTCCACCGGCTGACCCGCATCGTAAAAGCTGACCGGAATATCATTTACATGACCGTCCTGCTGTACGCCCTGGAATACATAGTTTGTGATCACCCGCTGTGCGCCCGTAGTCGCAGATCTGCCATAGTAGTCCAGCGCAGCTTGTGTACCGTTCCAGGTTTCGCCGCCTTTTTTCCACTCCCAGTTTACCTGTAATGTTGAGTTCTTCCATCGGGCTGTATTGCTAAACTTTACTACAAAGTCAGGTATCGGGTTGCCGATGATCTGTGGGTTTGGGTTTGTAAGAGGAAAACCATCGCTGCCGATCACCATGTTGCCGGAAGCATCTTTTAAATAGGCGTTCCCAACGATCACGCCAAGTGGTTGTCCCTGCACAATGGCTTTATATACATTGCTGAAACCAGCTATCGGTGTATAATTATCTTCTTCATTAACCCTGGTTACCCTGCTGCCGTAGGCAAAGAATGAGAGGGTACCGGCGAGGCCAAAGTCTTTTGCATAGTTTTTTTCGTAAACCTGCAGTGAAAGCTCAATGCCTTTGGTTTGCAGGTCTGCCATGTTCTTCAGGTGAAGCGTTCCATTTCCGAAAACAGGGAAGACATCATTACGTGTATTCTTTACGTAAGCGTTGGCGCTGAATTCAAACCGTGTATTATAGATCAGGCTGAACCCTCCATCCCATTCCCTGTGATTGACAGGAGCGAGGTCATCGTAGCCCGATACTTCTGTAACAGGACGGTAGCTGAATACATTACCGGTAGTGTAGTGCAGCAGATTGGTATAGGCCATTGATTTATCAATGAGGGCTTCACTGCTTGTTTCATGATAGGAGGATAATATATTCAATATAACCCTGGGAAGTATATTCCTTATTCTCAGGTTCACATCAATTGCCGGTAAGAGAAAGCGATTTTCTGATGCCGTGTTTGACAGGTACACTTTATTACCGGTATTAATTTTCAGCTCGGTATTGTCCCATATAAGTTCATTATGCAGGTTGAGGAATACATCCTGTGATGACCGCTGATAATTATACCGGCTTTCATCCGGGTTATACCGTATACGGGTGTTCGCATTACCATAGGTATAGTACAATGCCAGCTCGGAATTCAGGCGGTCAATATTATGTTGAATGTTGTAAACACCCTGTAATTGTAAAAGATAGTTAAGATCTCTTTTGTTCCTGTCGGTATACATGCCGGTAGCCCATTCTGCAGTGCCGGGTTTATAGCTCTCAATTGTATTCTCCTGCACATATTGAAGGGATTGGGTGAGTTTAACATTAAATGTTCCGGAAACCAGGTTTAAGAGCAGCGAGGCATTTTGTTCGGTAAAGCGGTAACGGTTGTCATTGTCTTTTAACAGGAACAGCGGATTGTCGGCCATACTACTATAACTGCGTTGTACGTTTCCGTTCACTGTACCTTGTGCATTGCTAAAAGATGAAGGCGTAAGCAGTGCATTTTGATAAGCCCTGTTAAGAAAACCTGCCCTGTTACCGTTCGAAAGCGTGTGATTGTTATACAGGTAGGAGCCTTTAACCGTTAGCCATTTGATGCTTGTGCCTATATCGGCTCCGAGTGTGTGTGATTTGCTTTTATTCTCTTTGATGATGGTGCTTTCGTTGTTCTGTCCCAGTTTTAATCCAAAGTTCCAGGTACGTTTTCCATATCTGAATAGTTCCCCATTTACCTTTAACTGGTGGGAATGAGCAACAGCAGTTCTGAAAATGCTATTGTTATATACTGTAGAGGGTTTTCCATTCCCTGTGCCTATTGGAACCAATCTGCCGTTTGGGTCGTAGGGATAATTACTACCGTCAAATTCAAGGGAATGGATATTGGGGCCATAACTAAACAGTTCCCCGGTTTCCGGACCTCTCCAGGCGGCTGTTCCATTAATTGAGCGCCCCTGTACATAATCTGTTTGCAGTTCGGGCAACCGGTTATGGGTTTTGATCTCTATTGTTCCGCTATATGCGGTTGAAAGAGAAATATAACGTGTGGACTGTGGCGATACCTGCACGTATTCCCCTGATGTTTTTACACGCTTGATCGGAAAATCCGGATAGAACTGGCCTTTCAGCTTCAGAAGAACGTTTCGGCTATTACTGACAGAATCTACGGGGTCTATGCTACCTCTGAGCTTCCTTACCTGATCCATATAATCCCAGGATATCACCGGTTCTACATTCTGTTTGACCTGTGCAAATGCAAGGGCAGGGAATAAGAGAAGGAGTAAAGTACATTTCAAGGTATCAGATTTTAGGTGATATAAATATAGTGATTCCGGTGGTCCATGTTCCGGCTGTATGATGCGGGAAGAAATTGGATTCCATAAAATGGGATAAAATAAATATAAGTAGATGGCTTTTATGGTGTTGTGTGGGGTGGGGGTAGAATACCCGGCTAAAAGCAAATGGCTTTTAGCCGGGTATTGATTATTTGACGGAGATGGTATCGATAGTCAATCTGCTATGTCCAGGTATAAGGGCGCCTTTCAGATGCTGCTCTCTCAGTTATTGTGGATAAACTTCAAAAGAGGAGGTGTCGACTTGTAGCCCGACGGAAGATGTATCTTCATAGCTTGCACAATCGCAGGGCACGTCCAAAGCTTTAGCTTGTATCCGTGAGGCTTCCTGCTTTAATGCCTGCATTTGGGCGCTGACTTCTTTTTTATTGGTCTTCATCAGAAAATCGGGCAATTGCAGCATTGCGATCTGCTTTTGTATGTCTGCTTCTGATGAAACATTCAATATGAGATGAAGTGCCTGGCTTTTCGATGTAATGAAGGTCGTACGGCCGAAATACAGTTCAGGTTTGTATTTGTTTTCTCCGATCGCTATAATATATGCTTTAACACCTTGGGGAAGATGAGTGGCACCATCATCATCGTCAAATCCATATAACTTACCGTCTTTCAGGTATCCTCCTTCCACCATTATTTTGTGGGAGGGGATAACCAGGAATACTGAAATGCTTTGTTCTTCTTTTTCCTGTACGTTGACGCTTAACTCACTTGGAAGCATGCCGCTGTCCGTTTTTAATGCCATATCTAAATTATACCATCCTAATTTGTCGATCTCAATATTATAGTAATAAGATCTGTTAAACTTTGGAATGACAAAGTTTGGAATAAGCACATCAGGCATAACAGGAATTATTTCTGTCAGATCTGTGGTATCTGTCCAATCTGTAGTATCTGGCAGTTCGCTGCCCGTTAAGAGCTCGTTGGCTGTGTCTGCGAGGGACTCTGTTATCTTGATGAACTGGTCGTCATTATCGGTATTATAGGCCATGTTCAGTATTGCGCAATAATACTGACAACTATCCGGTTGAGATGGTACGGGGCCGTGACAGATCGGGTCTTGTATGTACTCAAGTATGTCTTTGACATCATAATATGTAAAAGAAGGGAATCCTGGCATGGCCTGTTTACCATATTCATTAAAGAGCTTGACGGCATATTTATGACCGCTTGCAATCATGGCGCCACTGTTATGGACGAAGCTATAAACGGCAGATGTGTCATTGTTCCAGCGCTGCATTGTGCCATTTAAGGCTGGGCCGGTGACTTTTTTATGTACATTGTGGCAGGACGCACAATTTTGCTGAAATAGCGCTTTCCCTTTTTGAGCATTACCTGCAGTAAGATCTGATGTTGCGGGCATTGCCGGTGCAGGCGGTGTAATAGCCGTGTCTAACGGTTGCGGGTCTACCCAGTTGATGCCATTCTTTTCGACTTCTCCTTTATATAGTTGCATACCATCTACGATCTCAGTAGTGGGGACCTGTATCTGAATTGGTTTAAGTATGCTGACCTTTGTATCTTTAGCCGCATCGATATAGATCATACCACCACTTCGTAAGGGTGTGCCATTACTTTGTGTGCGCAAACCAGCAATCAATATCTGCTCAATAGTGAGCGCTTCTTTCACTTCCAGCCGGGCTATACCATCTTCCGCTTTTAATGCATTTGCAGGAATGGTGATGATAGTACCTCCGTTAAGTGTCAATGTGGTGTCCCTCTCTGTATTGATGTTCAGTAATTGCGAAGGAAGTTTGGAGGTATTAAGCATTGCCGGCAGGGGCGGTAAAGAAGGCAATGAGTTGCAGCTCGCTAACAGTAGTAGCAAGGCACAGGTACGGAATAAATTGTTCATAGTAATAGTTTACATAGTGTGAATGTAAGATGACACTACCGACCAGAATATGATGAAAGTCATCTTTACAAACGACATAAAAAAAGTGCCCTGGCTACAGGACACTTTCAAAATATATTAGTTCCTTACGGCGATTTTCCGGTAACCGAACCAACCAGCGATTAACACTATAACGAATGGCCAGCAGGAAAGAATGAATAAGAAAAGATTGCTGAGCACATTTGTTCCCGTAGTCAGCGCGGTTAATATTCTTGTACCAAAGCCTGCCCTGGTGATACGGTCAGGGTTGACAATGACCTGGATATCCGCCCGCTCTGATTGAAATAATTGAACAGAAAAAGTGGCATAGTGTACATCATCCAGGATAGACAGGTTCTCAATTCTACGACTGGTAGCTGCGTCATGTTGTTCGTCCTTGTAAGTAACAATGTCCAACGTAGTGCCCTTCGCTGCGGGCTTTATAGTAGCAGGTGCCGGCGCATCATTCTTCAGTGCGTTGTAAAGATATTGCAGTGTTCTATCGTCGTCTTTTAACGTACGGGAATCAATAAACGTGGCCATTGATGTCAGCGTGTGTACAACAGAATCGAGACTGGCTACAGGAATGCGCAAAGTAAGATTGGCTGTTGGCGTATACAACTGTACACGCTTTAGCGAGTCAGCAGAATAAGGCACATCCTGTGTTAAGCCCAATTGATTCTGCATGGTGCTTTCTGCAATCATACCATTTACGCCAAGAACAGCATGCTCCATGACTGATACCGCATTGAATACATTGTTAACACGACACCGGACATCCGCCGTCCGCACCCTCTTCCTGGAAGGAGAATTAAGTGCTGTGATGTCATTGGAAAAGTTCGTGGAATCAGCTGTGGTAGCGGTTGAATCCTCTTCTTTGATATAGCTGGACGGACCAGCAGAGCATGCAGCTACCAGTAGCACTGGTGCTATAAAATATAGGGGACGACGCATAAAATGGTGTTTACATTTTATACCATAAACTGGTAAAAGGTAACCCTTAAAAGAAATGTTAAAGTAAAAATGGGATCCGCTATTTTAATTGGAACCCTTTTTGTTGCTGAAAAAGTCTAAACTTGTAAAGATGCCAGATAATAAGCCAAACCAGGATCAACCAAAAACGACTGATCAAAAAGCGGATGGGCAACATCCGATTGATGAAAGGGCAGAAAGGTATATAAAGGAGGCGGGTAATATCGAAGATGTTCCGGATGCAGATGAACAAAAGGAAGCAGAAGATAAAATGGAAAAGCATTAATATGGTACGTGTATATTTTAATCCTGATTATACGCTGGATTTCCCGTTGACCGGTGATGAAGTAAGAATTGAAAATCTGCAGCATGTTGCTGATGTAGAGGTAAATGATCTGCGCGAGGCTTTCGAGCTTTGTCAAAATACAGATCAACCGTGGACAGACAGAACAGAGGTGACGCCCAATAATGCTGTAGCGGAAGGTACACGGTCTGTAGCACCGGGAGATGTATTTGAACTGGAAGGGGAGTGGTACCTGGTAGGACCGGCCGATTTTCAGCGGATCTGATCACATGGTTTGCTGTTCTATTAACTCTCCGATCTCTTTTGCGCGGGGCGTAGGCTGTTCGCCTTCATACCAGTTTTCATTCCCATTCACGTCTGTTCTAATGTTGATGTTCAGATGTCCGTCTTCACCAGCTATATACACAAGAAATGTTCGTGCGCCGGAGATCTCGTCGACATCTACCTGGGTTTTCTCCCCATTATAGGTGATATAAAATGTTTTGTGGTTCATTGTTTTATGTTTTACTTAGTTCCCTGAAAACTATGCCAGAACGGTAAGCAATCTTAGCCAATAGTTATATGAAGAAATTTATAAGGAACATCATCGTACGATTGTCAAACTCAGTTTCCTCAAAGCCGGATAAAAAGTTGGTGTTCGAGTCGTTAACACAGTTATACAAACAAATATGTGACGGGAAGAAGGACAAAGGGCTCGTAATGACATGCGATTATGAAACTACGTCCATCATTATATTATCAGACCAACATAAAGGGAGTAAAGATGGAGCGGACGACTTTATGTTGGCAGAAGCCTCTTACCTTGCGGCCTTACGTTATTATAACGAGAAGGGCTTTACGTTGGTAAACCTGGGAGATTGTGAGGAACTCTGGGAAAGCAAGCCATCAGTAGTAGTGGAAAAGAATAGGGAAGCGTTGCTGGAAGAGGCCCGCTTTCTGCAACAGGACCGCTACTATCGGATAGTGGGAAATCATGACCTGGAGTGGAACTACCAGGTGCCGAGGGACCAGTACCTTAAACCAATATTCGGAAAGAGATTGAAAGTGTATGAGGGACTTATATTGAAGATGAAGTATAAAGAGGCTGACGAAACGATCTTTCTGGCACATGGTCATCAGGGCGACCTTAGAAGTGACGGGAATGCGTTTAGTAAATGGTTTGTAGCTGCTATCTGGACGCCTGTGCAACGTATGTTTGACGTTAAGCTGGATACACTTTCAGATAATTTTGACCTGGTAGATGAACATAATGTCATTATGTATGAATGGAGCCAGCAATACAAAAAAACATTGCTGATATCAGGACATACTCATAAACCGGTGTTTGCTTCCATGGACCATATTGACATGCTTACCAAACAATTGCTCAAGGCTACTGCGCAAAATGATGAGGCAAAAACAAATGCATTACAGGCGGCTTTGGAAAAGCGAAAAGCGGAGTATGCAGGAAAGCATTATGTAAAAACAATGTTGAGCCCCAGTTACTTCAATACGGGTTGTTGTTGTTTTAGTGATGGTGATATTACCGGTATAGAGATCACGGGAGGATTTATTCGTCTTGTGAAGTGGGAGCAGGAGGGAAAAAACGTCAACAGGATAGTATTGGAAGAAGCGCCGTTGGATTACCTGTTTGATCAGCTATAACCAACGGCGCTTTTTATTAACTTTTGTCGACCATTTTTTCTTGTGCTTCACCGTATCTGTTACCCGTATTCGGATATTTTACAAGCAGGTCCTCGATCTGTTGTTTGTCGGAGGAAGAGAGGGTAATATCTACTGCTCCTGCATTTTCCTCCAGATATTTTCTTCGTTTGGTACCTGGGATCGGAATAATGTTTTCACCCTGGTTTAACACCCAGGCCAATGCCAGCTGTGCTGCTGTACAGTTCTTGCTGGCAGCCAGCGCTGCGAATTCCTGTGCGAGGTTCTTATTGTTTTCTGCATATTCCGCCTGGTACCTTGGTAAGGTTTTCCTGAAATCATCTTCTTTCAGGGTACTTACATCCAGGGTATTTGTTACAAGCCCACGCGCCAGCGGACTGAATGGAACAAAGGAAATATTTAGCTCTTGGCAGACAGGAATGATGTTGTTTTCGACATCTCTTGTCAGGAGAGAGTATTCGCTTTGTAATGCTGAAATTGGATGAACTGCGTGTGCCTTACGGATAGAGCCTGCGCCAGCTTCAGACAATCCCAGGTAACGTACTTTTCCTTCCTTCACAAGATCTGCCATGGCACCCACTGTTTCTTCAATAGGTACATTCTGATCAACACGGTGCACGTAATAGAGGTCTATGACGTCCGTCTGTAACCTTCTGAGGCTGTCTGTTACCGCTTTTTTCATATATGCAGGAGACCCGTTGAATGCCGAAGGCTGGCCATCAAAGGTGAACCCGAATTTGGTAGCGATAAATATCTTTGACCTGTTTGGCTTTAGTACTTTGGCTACCAGTTCTTCGTTTTTTCCATTGGCATAAATGTCTGCCGTGTCCCAGAAATTGATCCCGAGTTCAAGCGCTCTTTCCAATGTGGCGATGGATTCAATATCGTTTGCCTCGCCATAGGCATGGTTCATTCCCATGCATCCCAGTCCTATTGCCGATAAGAGGACGTCTGTATTACCTAGTTTCCTGAATTTCATAAGATCGTCGTTTGTATTTACGTTTTCCTGCAATGTCTTATCTAAAGATACAAACTAATATGCAGATCGGTTCTGCCCTACGACGCTATCTCATAAATTAGTTGCCGTCATCATTCTTGATACCGCGTTTATTCTTCTTAATACCCTGCCTGAGTTTGCCGAAATTGTAGTTGACGCTCATGTTCACCGTGCGAAAGTATTCCTGCGTGCTGGAATTTTGTGCGAATAGGGTCCCTGACAGCGTGGCACGGTTGTAACGATAGCGGGTAAAAGGATTGTTAATGCCTGCGGCGCAGGAAAGTTTATCTTTTATCAGTTCTTTATTAAATCCAAAAGAAGAACTGATCCGCCCATTTGTGTAAGCCTGCAGTGATATCTGATTACGGCTGGCGACATTCAGTGCCGCGTTTAATCTCCAGCCTTTATTCAGTCGGAAGGATGTGCTTGTATTTAGTGAATATATCCATGTGTTCAGCTTAATGGAAGTCGTTTCAGTTGTTCCGCCTTTAACTGAAATATAGGTGGCATGACTGTTAATATTCAGGTTCAGCCAGGGAACAATAGGATAGTTCATACTATAGTCGAGATCAACTGCCCCACCTTTGACATTATTCTCAATGGTAGTACGGGTGATATAACGGACAGTATCAAAAGCCGTTATTTCCATGAACATATTGTTGACGAAGGCATAGCTGACACCGGTATTGATAGATATCTTTCCCGACCAGCTGTAGCTGAGTTGGAGGTTGGTCATCGAAATCGGCCGGAGTCGTGGGTTACCGGATGTTTCGCTCGAAGGATTTGAACGGTCTGTGAATGGATTAAGCCGGTAAATATTGGGGCGTTTTAGCCGCTGGGTGATGCCAAGATTTAATGAACTGTTACTATTCAGCTTACGATTGATTATAAGTGAAGGGATAATATTGAAGAATTGCTGATGCAGCTGCACGGAATGACTTTGGAAGGTTGCGTTCATAAATGTTTGTTCCACGCGCACACCTCCTTTTATATCCCATTTTTTTGTGGAGAAGGTATAGGCGTTGTAAACACTTAAGACATTCTGGTTACCATCAAAGCTGTTAGATGAAGTGTCTGGCTCGAACTTTCCTGAAGATGGCTGGTAATATTCATACCTGAAGTCACTCCGGTTATTACGCCATATTCCTTTAATTCCTGCTTCCATGCTGAATTTCCGGGAGGTGCGGACATAGTCGGCCTGAACGGTGTGCTCCCGGAGTGTTTCATTGTTAGTTTGCCGGTAACCAGGAACATTGTACTTGATGGTATCTGTAAATGCTTGCTGGTATTGTTGTTCCCGGTTATTGGTCATATAACGGTAGGAAAGTGTGAGCATATTGTTTTTGTTTTTGCGCCCACTGATCTGGTAATTGATACCGGCATCCATTCCATGGCTTTCCCCATTATTTCTGCCATCAAGATGATATTGTTGAAGTATAGCATTGCCGTTACTCAGGCCGGAAAAAAGGAACCCATTCCCGGCAGATCTGTTGCCATTTATATTAAACAGGCCGGTAAGAAGGTGCAGACTGTCGGTTTCAAAACTGACTTCGGTGCCCAGATAAGCGGACCTGCGGTTTGTCCGGTTATCGCTTTCCTGTTCAAGAAAGGTTGGTAATGTTCCCTCTGAGTGACGCTGCATATTGCTTCTTGCATGTGGCAGATCGGATCTGCTGGCGCCACCGAAGGCTGATAAGCCCAGTTTCCCGCTCTTAATAGCAAGAGATGCTCCTGACCCGGGACCGTTGGCAGGAAACTTTTCATTGAGGTTGATACTGCCATTATAACCATCCGTTTTTCTTTTTATGGTAATAATGTTAATGATGCCGGTGAGTCCCTCGCCATCATATCGCGAAGGGGGACTTGTAATGACCTCGATATGCTGGATAGTTGATGCAGGAATGGTACGGAGCAACTGGGAAGGATCTTTTTCCAGCATACCGGAAGGCTTACCATTGATCAGGATAAGGTAACTGCTGTTGCCCTTCAGAAGAACGTTGCCGGCTGCATCCACAGAAAGGTAAGGCACTTTACGCATAATGTCCAGGAGATTACTGCCTTTACTGTCAGGGTCCGCCTGAAGGTCGTAGATGAGGCGGTCGGTTTCCTGGCGTATGAGTGGCTTTTGTCCAGTAATAGTGACGGTCTTTAGTCCTTTTATACGGGACGTATCTGGTGTTTGCGCCCTTGCCGTGAGCGCAGCTGTAAGTAGCAAGATGGTATATATAGGGAGTAACTGCTTTTTCATGATAATTGCGTTTGTGGCATGGCAATCCCCGTTAAAGCAGCGCGTGCTTTAAAAACAGGAATTACTATAACTGGTGATTGAAAAAAAGGGGGCTAGTGGTTGGTCTGTAGGTTATTGCTGTTTGTTCTTTACCATATAGAAGTACACGAGGAATCCAATTGCGATAAATACTGTTTCAATGCCAAACGGGAGAGGAGACGTTTCTATTGTATACGGAATAAATTCAAGAACTATCAGACCAAGACCCCCAAAAAGAAGAATGACGCCCCATTTCAGCATTTCGGTGTTCATCTGTGAAAATGCCGGGACCAGCTTCAAGAGGTTATCATCTACTGGGCCTGCATCAAGAATGCGTTTTTTCAGGCGATAGTTAAGATAAGTCTTGATGACAGTGGCAGTGATGGCAAAAATGGAGATGATCATTGTAAAGGCGCCTATCGATTCGATTATAGCTTGCATAGTTAGCGGTTTTTCTCAGTAGACAAGAGTAATTTCAAAAATGTTGCAAATCTCTAATGATTTTTGCAACATTTATAGCCAAACCGTTGTCTACTCTGACATGATTGATGAAAAGGAGCTGCTTCCGCGCATTCTGCATGGGGATCTTAAGGCCTTTGAGATATTGGTGAAACAATATCAGGCACTGGTGTTCCATGTTGTGAACAGGATCATCAATACTAAGGAGGATAAGGAAGACATCTGCCAGGAGGTCTTTATAAAAGTACATCAACACCTGCACCGGTTTGAATATAAGTCAAGGCTGTCGACCTGGATTGCCCGTATTGCTTATGTAACGGCCATTAACTATAGTAAAAAGTACAACAATGACAATACGGTTGTTCATCCTGTTGATATTGAGCATCATTCTTTTACAGAGGAACATCCAGGACAACTGTTGGATAAAAAGGATGTGGCCGGGTACATTAACCGGTTAATAACACAAATGCCCGAACAATACAGGACAGTTTTAACTTTATATCATTTGAATGAGTTCTCTTACCAGGAGATAGAGGAAATTACGGGAATGCCGGAAGGAACGGTGAAAAGTTATCTGTTCCGAGGGAGAAAACTATTGAAGGAGAAATTAAGCGTTTATCTTAAAAATGAGCTGTTATGAAGGAGATAGATGACAAGAAACTGCAGGAATTGCTGGAAAAGGGATTAGCCGGCCGGAAAACCGGTTTAACGCCGGAAGAGGGCGAGGATTTGGAAGTATACAGTATGTTGTTTGAAGCATTGGGAGATGAACCCAGGCCAGAACTACCTCGCGATTTCTCTGTAAAAGTAGTGGCGAAAGTGAGATCCGGGAAAGAACGCCTGGCGGAGATCCGGTTTTATATAATTGTTACCTTTTGCTGCCTGTTTGTTGGCGGAAGTGCCTTTGCTGTGTTGTCGCGTTTCGGAGTAGAAGCACTGGTCATGAGTTATATTTCCCGCTATGGAGGTATATTGGCATTAGGCACGATCCTTTTATTACTGATACAATATCTTGATCAGAAACTTGTCGGACAGTCAGCCATGAAAGAAGGATAAAGGTCTCTCCAATCAAGCGGGTTCACCATAACAGTACCTTTAAATTAATATGGTCTTCCAAATGGCCGTCTATAGGCTGATTTTTCTTACGTGGCATGTTAGTGTAATCCTTTTCTGTAAGCGGATCAAGGGGGATAGGTGTCCAGGCAAAATCCCCTCATTCGGGGATATGTTGCAAACATATTTCTGCTGACCTTCGCGATCTGTAAACACAGACGTAGCTTTAAACTTAAACAGCGACTAATGAAAAATCTTGTTTATCTGTTGGCAGTGCTCTTTGCTGCATGTAATCAACAATCACATAATACCGGTTATGAACAGTATTTCGCACCGCACGATTCCGGTGTACAGACCGGCGGTGTTAAAATGGTGGAGATAGAAACACCTAAAGGTAAATTTCATGTATGGACAAAACGAATAGGTAATAATCCCAAAATGAGAATATTACTTCTGCATGGAGGCCCCGGTGCAACGCATGAATTCTTTGAATGTTTCGAGAGCTTCCTGCCTAAAGAAGGTATTGAACTGATCGAATACGACCAGCTCGAATCTTACTATAGCGAACAGCCTAACGACAGCAGCCTCTGGACAATGGAACATTACGTCGAAGAGGTAGAACAGGTGCGTCAGGCATTACAACTTGACAGTACGAATTTCTACCTGTTGGGACATAGTTGGGGCGGTATGCTTGCAATAGACTATGCGTTGAAATACCAACAGCATCTGAAAGGTCTCATTATCTCAGATATGATGGCAAGTATGAGTTCATATGCTGCATACAATAAAGTGCTCAGAGGGCAAATGAGAAAATCGCTGGTCGATTCACTGGAAACATACGAGAACAATAACCAATACGGGGACAGTACATATCAGTCACTCGTAATGAATGAATACTACAAAAAGCATATCTGTGTGTTGCCTGAATGGCCGGAAGCTGTTAACAGGACCTTCAAACATCTTAACGGCGCTGTTTATGTTACCATGCAGGGGCCGAGTGAATTCAAACCGGGCGGCCGGCTTATTAACTGGGACCGTACCGGCGATCTGCCTAAGATCAAGGTGCCCACGTTGACCATAGGAGCAAAATTTGATACCATGGACCCCGAGCATATGAAGTGGATGAGCACACAGGTACAGAATGGCAGTAATGTATATTGTCCGGAAGGCAGCCATTTCAGTTGCTGGGACGATCAGAAACATTATTATCCCGGATTGATCTCATTTATGAAACGTGTTGACCAGGGCACCTTCCGGAAGGATTAAAAAACATTATAAATTAAATAGCGGGTCAGATCATTGGAATGACAAATGCTAAAAACTGTATGAAACGAAAATAGGCTGCTCATTTTGAGACAGCCTATTTTTATTTTGTACCTGATAAGGTAATTATTTCTTTTGTGTTTGTGACTGTGCCTGCGCGCTACCAAATACTGTTTTCAGCAGGTCGGTTACACGGGCGGCAGGGTCTTGTCTGATCTTTTGTTCTTCAAGCGCCACTTCCTGGAAGATACCGGCAACCGCCTTTTCAGTTACATATGCAGTAAGGTCGGTATTAACGGGAGTAGAAGAGAATTTGTTGTATACGGTGAAAAGGTCTGACCAATATTTAGTAGCGTCCACTTTCTTCAACGCATCGCTGATAGCTGGTTTGAATGCGCTGGTAAGTGCTGCGGTGGTTTTATCCTTGAAGTAGTTGGTTGCGGCTGAATTGCCGCCTTTCAGGATGCCCAGGGCATCAGTAATGGTCATTTGTTTGATAGCATTTACGAAGATCGGGGCTGCGGATTTAGCAGCTTCTTCTGCACCTCTGTTCATAGACAGAATGGCTTTATCAACTACACTACCCAGACCAACATTACGCAAGGTGCTTTCTACCTTTTGTGCTTCGGGAGGCATCAGTATTTTAAGCGCGGCGTTGGCAAAGAATCCATTGGCGGCGGAAAGTTTATTTGCACTGTTCTGTGTGCCAATGGTAAGTGCTTCTTTCAGACCGGCGGCGATCTGTGCGGAACTCAATCCTCCGGCAGTAGGTAGATTAGATGGCAGATTGTTCAGGATCTGTTGTGAAGTTTCACAACCGGTACTGGTTAAAAGAAGTGCGGCTGCAATACATGCAAAAAAGCCTTGTTTCATAATAGATTGTATTACATTCATAAATGTGAGCGATGGCAAAGATAGATTTTTCTTTTAATAGAATATTCCCTTTAAAAATGCGATATTGCATATAGAGAACAACAATCATTCCCTACGGTCAGGAAGCACTTTAATTATACAGGTAAGAATACATTTACTTTAGATCGGGGAGAGAAAACAGGTTTCGAACTGAGTCAGATTTAAAAATTCCACATGAAAACGTTTATAATCGTCGGCGCCGTAGCCGCTATTTACATCCTGCTCGTTATTGTTAAACTGATGAAATTGAATCGCCGGGCAAAGGAGATTGCTCTCCGGGCTACACAGGAGCGTGAAATGCAGCCTGAGAAGTATGATGATCCCGAACTGCCTGAAGACGGAACACTTTCGCTGCATGACAGACAATACATCGCTTGTGGCGCTAACCTGGCTTATCTGCATGGGGACCGGATGGATACATTGGAAACAGACGGCGACCAGGATGAGATTAGGGGAATGCTTAGAAGAGAATGGCATATCAATTCCAGAGACAAACTGCTGACTAATATTGATTGGCTGGTCAATCAGGGCCATCGTGTTTATTTCAAACCTATCTGGCATATACTGACCACGTTACCGGTAAGAGAAAGGGAAGCAGCACTGGCGAAACTACAGGAAGAGTTTACTGCTAAGGGAGATGAAATATCTGTGGACCTCTATGCGTCCAACATCTCTGACGGCTATAAACACCTGCGCGAAGAGGCCAGTTGCTTTGAAGGTAAAAAGTGCAAACTCGACGCCCTGACCTGGGACCTCGGCCGTGCTATTAATCTTTGCCGCTGGGGGTATGACGCGGGCTTCCTTTCCAGAGATGAATCGATTGCCTATATCAGGAAGTTCGGTAAAGAACTGCTGCATAATTATACAACCTGGACTAACCTGGGAGAAAATTACCTGATGGGATTTGCTATGTGGAGTGGCGATCTTGAACAGCTCGATGAGCTGCATGGCGCTCATTGTGATCTTCTTTCCGAAGATAGCAGCCCCTGGGTGTTATTGGAAAGCAGGTAACAGCTCAATACCTCTTTTTTTGTTGACCCGGTGCATAGGGTTTGGCGGATTTTGAACCCGTTAATTTTTTGGCTTGTCCTGGAGGTAAGCCGTGCGGATTTCCCTGAGGGGTAGAATGATAAGTACATGCACTTATCGTACAGCAAGTGACGAAAGCAAACAGTAGCGACAGTATGAGTATTGGTCTTTTGAACATTATATAACGCTTTATTGCAAAGAATAAGGCAAATATGATACCGGAATATAATACCTGAGTATTTGAACTGAATTACCCCAAATTAAATCTTGCAAAACGACCCGGCATCTTGATGATATTCTAAATTTTCATATGTATATTTGTATTGTAAAGACAGTGAATCTACCTCTGGGAACATGCCTATGATTGAACTATGCTAAAGCACGGAGCAGGTAGGTTGCAGCATATGCAATGATATTTGTGTATCCCTTTCAAATTGTCATATGAAAAAGCATTCAGGCCGGTTATTGTTGACGTTTTTCTTTTTGTCATTGTCAATGACCGTTCTTTCCTGCGGGAAGATCAAACATAAAGGGCATCAGGTTTTAAACAATTCCAAAGATGCTGTGACAGAGCAAATTGATCAGGTATTTCCTACTTACAATGCCCACGATGCCGACACAAAGCATAATAAAGATCGGTTTAAGGAACATTTACAGATCGAACTGACAGGCGATGTGAAAGATCTTTATACCTATGGCGATTTCATGGGGATCGATTATGCTGTTCTAATGTCATTTAGCTGCGATCAGGCTACGATTGACAGGATAGTAAAGAAGAATGGACTACAGCTATCGACAGAAGACGACAGGTGTGGGATTTCCTATCCGGGAATGTTCAATTGGTGGAAACAGGACACGATAGATAAACTGATCCCATATAAAGCTGGAGAAGAGGATGAGTACTGGCAATATCTGTGGTATAATCCTAAAACCAGGCAAGCGTTCTACGAAGAGTTTAGTATGTAGACTGACCGGCTGTTGCATTCTTTTTACGGCATTCCATAGGATAAATGCCATATACGTTCCTGAACGTACGCGCGAAGTTATAGTTGTTACTGTACCCTAATTCTTCGGCGATATCTGCAACTGTCCTCTTCGTATTTTCCAGCAGATATTTTGCCCGTTGCATGACCTGCGTTAGTATAAAATCACTGATTTTGATCCCAAATGCTTTGGTAAACGCCCTGCTCAACGTTTTCTCGTTAATAAAGTGTTTTTTGGCCAGTATCCGCAGACTATGTTCGTGAATATTAGGATTTAACATCACTTCATTCCGTATGATCATCATGGTTGTCGTTACTATTGTTTCGGAGTTAGCAGGAGAAGTTTCCTTTTCCTGGTATTCTGTCAGTAATTCCACCACAATATTGCTTAGTTCATAATCGCATGTTGCATCATTACCCTGCATGGTGCCGGATAGATGACTGAGATAACTGGTCATGCTGGGACTAACCGCTATTCGCGGCAGTACTGGTGATGAATTGGTGTTTGTATTGATGTGTAATAATGCCGACCCTTGCTTTGTTTTGATCAGGTCAAGCAATGTTTGTAAAGGAGGACGGCTATCTGCCGTATCTCCACCGGAAGGCCGGGTGTCCAGCTGAAAATGAAGTGCTGCGAATACTACCAGTTCCATTGCTAAGAGATTAACTCTTATCAAGTTACGTTATTTAACTGCAATCCGGAGCACAATCACTTTATTTTATCTGAACATGGTGACGGTTCCTTGCTGCCGCGTCAGCTGTTTTTTGCTGTCTGTATAATCGGCCACCCATATGTAAGTTCCTGGTGGGAGGTCAAGTCCTTTTTGTTTTCCGTCCCAGCCAGTCTCCGGATCGGATGTTTCAAAGATCAGCTGTCCCCAGCGTCCATAAACGGCTAGCCTGAATCCGGTTACATCATCCTGCACTCTGGCCCTGAAAATGTCATTTTTGCCATCTCCGTTCGGACTGAAAGCTGTCGGCATATAAATGGCACAATCACGCCACTCTTTTTCGATAGTAGCAGTACCTTCTATCATGCAATTATGATTGTCCCTGACGGTATATCGATAGTCGCCGGCGTCGAGATGGTAGAACCTGTTCTCATTCTGAAATCCGGTATCAGCAATGCTGTAATAATAAGGGGTAGTGCCTCCTGTGGGTGTGAAGATGAGCTGACCGTCCTGTACACTGCTGCATGATACGGGTCTGGCCACAAGATCTTTTATCTGTAAAAGACCAGGATTGGCAATATTAATTCCCTCCATTTTATAACAGCCCATACTATCTGTTACTTTCAGTGTATAATAGTTAGCGCGCAGGTTACTGAAGCCGGGTGTATCCTGGTCAGGAAACTGACCTACCAACGCATATTTATACGGGGTTAAGCTGCCGCTCACATTTACAAGGATACTTCCATCTGCTTCTCCATAACAACTGATGCCGGTAACAGTTGCATCAATGTTTATATCCCATTGTTTTACCTGGATGCTTTCAGCTCTTCTGCTGCCTTTACCACTTGTGACAGTGACAGTATATTTTCCTGCAGGCAGATGGGCCACCGATGGTGTAGTATAACCACCCGGCTCCCAGAGGTAAGTGTAAGTATCTTTTTCCAGGCTATTTATTGTGACAGCAACTTTACCATCGTTCTGACCATAACATGTATTCTCTGCACTTACGTCGAAGTTGAGCGTTTCTTCAATCATCGAAATATTATCCAGGAAAGTTACTACATAACATGTATCGTCATAGTCTGTCACGTAAGGTTCAAAACGAAGATGCGTGTAGTTTTTTTTAGGCTTTAATACTGCTGTGAAGCGGTTCCATTTCCTTTCGTAACAGATATCTGAATACCAGATCCTTTCTCCAATATCACTCTCTGAACTACTTCCCAGGATGGCCAGGGCTGTAGAGGTTGCGGCCGATTGGTCACTGCGATCATCTTCGGGCATCAAGGCCATATCAAAAGAGATCAGGTAAGCCTTGCCGGCTTCAATCGGCTTTGACAATTGTTGCCCGATAGATGTCCATACAGGATGTCCCACAGATGCATTATTTTCTGACGCAGCCAGTAATGCAGCATATGTTTTTCCATCTGATGGAGGGATCTCATTATTACTTCCGTTTGGTAATGTATACGCGATAAGGTTCACACCTCTCTGATACCATGGAGCAGGAATTCCATTCATTGTTGGTTCCCCTTCGAAGGATGGATTTTCCAGGTATATCGGCATCGTTTGTGACCTGGCTATAATAGGAAGCATGATCAATAAAGATACGAGAATGGTTTTCAGTATGTTGAATAGGACACTGAAGGTTTTCATAGGTTATATTACGGGTATAGGTAATACGAAGTTACGTAAATACCACGAGAATATAGCCCTGAAAGCCTATGAAACGGGGTTTTTATGCCAATAAATCAGATTGTTTTTTTTATGGAGTTTTCTCCCAGACTGTTACAAAACTTCCAGTCAGTTGATAAGGAAGGACTTCGGCAAGTGCTCCATCCCATTTCTGCAGAATTTTGATCTTTTTGGTGAAAAAAGAAAAAGGAAAAACATCGTCAATAAAGTTTGTCTTGCCGAACCTGATGATCTTAAACCGTGTTTTGCGCGCCAATACTTCAAGGGAATTTTTACTGAAGAACTGCACATGCGTCAGGTCATCTGCATCTGATTGAACGGTAGTGCCTTTATAACCAAGCATAGATTTTATTTTCAGTATGCTTCGCCATACCCAGTTGTCTTTCTTCTGTAAGGCAATGACAGGTTTTGTTATCAGTACTTCCCTCGGGCCCATGCCGTTAGGCACAGTAACGATCAGCACACCGTCGTCGGCAAGCGACTGATACAGTACATCCAAGAGCTTCTCCGGCTGATTAAGATGTTCAAGTACTTCGCTGCAGATAATGGCGTGATATTTTCTGCCGTCAGCTACAAGCTCTTCGGCGCTGATCACATCAAAGCTGACATTAGGAAGGTCAGTCAATGCCCTTGCTTTCTCAATTGTTTTAGTACTGATATCAATGCCGTATACATTGAATCCTTCACGACCAAGTTGACGGGCAATGATCCCATTACCACAACCTACGTCAAGCACAACGGCGCCATCAGGAAGGTGCTTTTTTAAGCTGTCTATGATAAACTCTAATCGCTTGATATCAGCGAGCCTGTTATATTCCGTCTGCATAGTACTTAATGATTATAGATTATATGTTCGCATCTGGGGGTGAGGAAATTTGAGGTATAAGTTTGTTGACGCCTGTAATTTCGTATCAGGACTGTAAACTACCGCCTCATTTACGGAAATCCTGACCCTCATTTGCGGACAAAATCTTTCTGCGTGACGGAACAGCTGAGCTATATCGATAACGATATAGATGCCGGGCCATGCAAGTAAACAGAATGGCCCGGCATATGTGTTATTTTATCTGTGCTATTTCAAAGTGCATTCCATCCTTACGTGAGAAATGACCGCCCCAGTAAAAGCCATTCTGATTAGCTATCTGTACGAGCTCTCTGACAGAACCTTTCTGGCCCACCAGTGAAGGAACAGCACCGAGTTGATTCCATGCTACATTAATGTCAAACGCAGAGCCGAAAGCATGATTACTTAAAGTGGTGCGGCTACCCCTGATAAATCTCGGCACATAAGATCCTCCCCAGGTGAGCACCAATGGAAGCAGTCCTGCCTTCTCCCAGTCTTTCCATAGCTTGACAAGCTGATTGGCTGCCAGCGTATGGAATTGCACCTTATCTGAGCCTTTGATGTTGATCAACTGCGGGATGGAAGTCATCACAATATTCTTGCTTGCCCAGGTACCTGTAACCTTGATATTTTCGGGATTACCAGGAATGGGCTGTGATACGAATGTGAACTTGCCGAATACCTTTGCCCGCTCTTCGTTAGAAACGAGGGGCTTAAATGACGGTGGTTTAGGAAAGTCAGCTCCCGATTTATCAGTACGATCATCTACTGCACCATCAAATCCGAGCTGCATGGCCACGCCAAATGTTTTGTTGCCTACAATGCCATCGGGCTGAAGATTGTTTCTGCGCTGGAATTCGATAGTTGCATCCTGTACTTCACTTGTGAAATTGCCATCAACGACGCCGGAATACAGCTGTTGACCTGTCAAGAAGAATTGCCAGCTAGTTACCAGAGGACCCTGGCTGTTGATCCTGATGAGTTTAAGTTCCATGATGTTTGGAAGGGTTATTTGGTTATATAATGGGGTTGTGGTTTATGGGTGTTTTTTAAACATTAGTATATTGGGGTGCTTGTAATTGAGGTTATAACAACAGGCTCGAAGATACAGGCTTTTTCGCTAAAGACCTATACAAAGTGGTTGGTATTTTGGCAAGTTTTCATGTTAGATGACTGCTGGCATATTTCTACCGGGCATCGCTATATTACCGCCCTCTAAACTCAAGAATATGACCATTCGTTCCCTACGTTCGTGGTGCATCTACCTCTTTATGATCCTTGTTATTGCCGCATGTAGCAAGGAAGATCAGGCACCCCCAAAACCAACGCTTGCCGCTGTGCAACTTACACCCCAAAGTAACGCAGCTACCACTATACCTGTTTCATGGTATCAGCTGGAATTCAAACTCATTAAGGAAACACCGGGATTTAGTCCGCCGGTAGCTGCCCGGGCACTTGCATACACCGGTGTAGCATTACATGAAGCCGTGATATGGAGCGAAAGGTATGGTCGTTCCCTTAGCGGTCAGTTAAATGGATTGAGCGCTGTACCTCGCCCGGTAACAGGTAAACGATACAACTGGGAGATAGTAGCCAACAGTGCGATGGCCGATATTATCAGGAGCCTGTACCCTAATGCCAGCGCTGCAAACCTGCTGCTGATAGCTGCACTGGATAGTACGAACAAAGCAGCAGCATCCGGTAGCTGTGGACAGGATGAGATCAGCCGCTCTGTCGGTTTTGGTAAACAGGTCGCTGCTGCCGTTTATGCGTGGTCGGCTACTGACGGCGGAAAGGACGGTTATCTGAATAGCTTCCCTACCGATTACGTACCACCGGTAGGCCCTGCCTATTGGGTGCCTACACCTCCGGCTTTTCAGCGTGCATTGTTGCCCTACTGGGGGAACAACCGCCTAATGGTCAGGCCTCGCCACCCAGAGACGGCAAATATCGCTCATCCTGCCTTTTCTACAGATACGGCTTCGGCGTTCTATAAAGCCGCTTATTTCGTCTATAATAAGCAAAATACGCTAACGCCTGAAGAGAACCTTATTGCCCGTTATTGGGCCGATGGCGGTGGTACTTTCACGCCTCCCGGTCATATGCTGGCAATCACGTCCCAACTGATCGTTGACAACGGACTAGGTTTAGCAGAAGCTGCGAAACTTTTTGCCCAGGTAGGCATTGGCGAAAACGATGCCGCTATCGTATGCTGGAAGTATAAGTACAGGTACAATCTCCTGCGGCCAATAACTTACATCCAGACTTACATATCTGCAGGCTGGACTTCCCTGATAGGGACGCCTCCATTCCCTTCCTATACGTCAGGGCATGCAAGTTTTACCGGTGCCGCAGGTACTATCCTGGCTGATTATTTCGGCAGTAACCAATCCTTCACTGATAACCAGAAAGTGGCTGATGGTTTCGCTCCCCGTTCTTTCAGCAGTTTTGAGCAAATGGTCGATGAGGCTTCCATCTCGAGGGTCTACGGAGGTATTCACTACCAGTTTGATAGCGAGATAGGAGCACAAACCGGGCGCGATGTCGCTTTGCGCGTGTTGTCCTTACTTTATTGATCATTAGGATTCATAAACAGAAAAGGCGTTCCCCACGGAGAATGCCTTTTCTGTTTATGAATATTACTTCCTGGAAAATATTATATTTATCGGGTTAATTAATCACTATGTCAGGGGAGAACAACACGTCGATCAACAGAAGGAAATTCATTTCACAGGTAACAGTAGCTACAGGCGCCGCTTTTTCACTTGTATCGCCGTTAACAGGTATAGCTGCCGCTTTTATACCGGTACAGGAGCGGATCACCGTGGGCCAGGTCATGGACCTGTTTATGAAAGAAGTACCGGGTGCTCCTTTAGCGAACACCGTTGATACGTTGAAGTCAGGTAACCGGGATGTTGTAGTGACCGGTATCATTACCACCATGTTCGCTACGGTGGAAGTGATCAGAAAGGCCATTGCACTTGGCGCGAATTTTATCATTGCACACGAACCTACTTTTTATAATCACCAGGACGAAACCGCCTGGCTGGAAAAAGACGATGTATACCGTTATAAGGCAGATCTGCTGAAGAAACATAACATTGTTGTGTGGCGTAACCACGACCATATACACCGGGTACGTCCGGATGGCGTACGTAAAGGTCTGGCGGACCAACTGGGCTGGCAGCAGTTTGAAGATAGCAATCATGTTATCTACAATTTATCGCAGGCTATGACACTAAAAGCACTGATCGGCGATCTGAAACAAAAACTGAATATTGAAGCAGTACGGTATATCGGAGATCCCGGGCAACAATGCAGGAAGGTGCTCCTGTTACCTGGCGCCGCCGGTGGAAAGAGCCAGATACAGCGTGTCATGGATACACAACCTGACGTGCTGGTATGTGGTGAAGTATCGGAATGGGAAACGGCAGAATACGTACGCGATGCCCGCGCAGCCGGTAAGTCCCTGGCGTTGATCGTACTCGGACATATTGCAAGTGAAGAACCGGGATCGGAATTTATGGCGAAATGGTTGAGGGATAAATTCCCAACCATCAAAACTACGCATGTTCCAACGGGAAGTTCACTTTCCTTTCTGTAACTAAAACGTCTATATTTTAATAATATTGCTCCTGTTTCAACGGGTTGATTATCATGGTCCTTCTATCTTGAAGGTGGTTTTTTCTTCTATATTTCCAATATATAATTGTGCCGGTTAAATTGTCGTGAGTATTTTCGACCCGGAAAAGCCATATCAAACTATTCTCAAAAGAACCATTTATTTATTCATCAAATCTCCCTCAAAATGAGAACTCTATTATGGGCCTGTTGTGCCCTGTTCCTGTTTGCGTGTAACAAATCGTCACTTGAGCCACAAGAACCTTCTTTATCCGGTAAGCTAAAGGCGGATGTTTCAGCTAATGCGGTTGCAATCAACAAATCAACTAACAAGAAGATCTTTATCCATTGGATGCCCTGGTTTGAAACACCGGCATCCAGGGGCGCCTGGGGCTATCATTGGAAAATGAATAACCAGAACCCGGATATTATTGTTAATGGTAAAAGACAGATCGCTGCTTATTTTTATCCTAAAACCGGACCTTATGCCTCCGGCGATCCGGATATTATTGAGTACCAGTTGCTGCTGATGAAATATGCCGGTGCCGACGGCGTATTTATCGACTGGCCGGGCACAAGACAGCGTTATGACTATCCTGACAACCTGGCTAATTCCAATGCATTGATCGGTAAACTAAATGCGGTAGGGCTCCAATTTTCTATCGTACATGAAGACCGTAACTGGGACCCTGGCATGGCGTCCAGTGCCAACGGCGATTTCGTGTATATGCAGAACAATTACTTTAACCAGGGGAATTATCTGCGCAACGCCAGCAATGCACCTGTAGTATTGAACTTCGGCCCTATCACTTTTCATCAGCCTTCCGAATGGAATACCATCTTGAATGGAATCAATCCGCGTCCTAAGATCATACCGCTTTTCGGATTTACAAATGAAGTCGGCGCTAATAATGCCGGTGGTGAGTTCCCATGGATCTACCAGGAGCATCCGGGTGTAGTAGACCGCTATTATACGCAGGCGGCCAGCTTCCCACTGTCTATTGGCGTAGTGTACCCGGGATTCAAGTCTTTCTATGCGGCAGGCGGTGCTGACGGGCCTACCTGGCAGATTCCTTTTAATGGAACTTCTACGTTTTCTACCATGCTGGATAAAGCGCTGAATTCAAGTGTAAATATTATCCAGTTTGCTACCTGGAATGACTATGGGGAAGGTACCATCATTGAACCTACAGATGAATTTGGGTACTCATTCCTGACCATCATGCAGCAGAAGTTAGGTGTACCTTACGGACAGCATGAGTTTGAAGTGATTTCCCGCTTATATGAATACAGAAAACAGTATGCAGGTAATAGTGGCGTGCAGCAACAACTTAACCAGGTATTCAGTTACCTGGTTAATCTTCAGGTCAGCAATGCGGAAAATCTGTTGAACAGCATTGGTGGAGGTGGTAATCCTCCTCCCGGCGGAACCGGCGTATTGATTAAGAATAAATGGCTGAATACCTACCTGTATGAAGAAAATGGCCAGGTGAAATATAATAGCAACAGCAGCGGCAATCAATACAGATGGGCACAGGAAACAGTGAATGGCCACATCCGGTTTAAGAACGTGGCAACGGGGAATTACCTGAATATAGAACACCTGTATAATTATGTTGAAAGTTCAGCTGTACCAAATACTTATTACAGCAGCTATTGGGTATTGGAAAGTTACAACGGTTATACCCGTTTGAAGAATGAGTGGCAGAACACGTACCTGAACCTAGAGAACCAGAGCGGGTTTGCGCAGTGTACAAATGTGCCGGCATTCTTTGAAAGCGGTCAGTGGACATTACAGAATTAAAGACTGATATATGGAGGTAAGGGCCGTTTGCCGGAAGGCGGACGGCCCTTTTATGTGCGCCATGCATGCCATAGTTCTTTAAAGTGAAAGTCTTGAACGAGCCATCCAACGGGAATCGTCAGTCCAAAGCAAGGGTGTCCACCGCGAGGTGGAATCTGAAGGAAGCGGCGGACAAACTGT
>CABHOY010000027.1 GCA_902168105.1 uncultured Flavihumibacter sp. | reverse complement strand
AACCAAAGTAGGCATCCTTGCAGCTGTCTCGATTGCTATGCTGATTTTGGGTTTTAATTTGTTAAAGGGTAAAAGCCTTTTTTCAACAAGTAAGAAAATTTATGCCGTATATACCCAGGTAAATGGATTACAGCCTTCAAACACAGTACAGGTGAATGGCCTCGTAGTAGGTAGTGTATCAAATCTGGAAATTATGGACAAGAACGCCGGACGGATACTGGTAGAGCTCAGGATCACCAAAAAAGTGGACATTCCTCAGAATTCAGTAGCCCGTATAGCAAGTGACCTCTTAGGTTCCAAAACCGTACAGATAGACTTCGGTAACGCGAATGCCTATCTTGAAGATGGAGATACTATATATGCCGCTGTAGATGGTTCTATTACCGATGCGCTTAAAGAACAACTGAACCCATTGGTTAAAAAACTGGAAGTAACCCTCGGATCCGTTGATTCCGTACTGCTTACAGTGAATTCCATTTTCGATCCTACCACCAAAGGTAATCTACGCGACGCTATCGCTCACCTGAATACCACCATGAACAATTTCACACGTACTTCCGCTTCCCTGAACAATATGCTGGACCCCCAGCACGGGAACGTGAAAGCAACGTTCGACAACCTGGAATCACTGACAGCTAATCTGAAAAATAATAACGACAAGATCACCGCCATCCTGGGAAATGCAGAAAAAACAACTGCCGCCCTGGCGAATGGTCAACTCGATAAAACACTGCTGGAACTACAGCAAATGGCTACACGCCTGAACGAAACAATTGCTAAATTAAACAGTACGGATGGGTCTATCGGCTTGATGCTGAACGACAAGAAAGTATATAATAACCTGCAAAATTCGCTCAATAGCCTGAATAAATTACTGGAAGATCTGCGCGTAAACCCTAAACGGTACGTGCATTTCTCGCTGTTTGGCAAAAAAGCCAAAGTACAGCCCATACCATCTGATACCGCTAAGGCACTATGATCTTGAAAATGCAGCAATTAGCAAAATGCGGGCTTATCCTGGCAGGGCTCTTTCTCGGCAGGCTCCTTCCAGCCGCCGCGCAGGATGCACAACCCGCCGCGAAAGATACCAATAATGTGATCCACATCATTCAGGCAGATAAACTGAATGTGATCACCGGAAAAGACAGTATTCAACTGAACCGGTTTATCGGCAATGCCATTTTCCGCCAGGGCAATACTTTATTTTATTGTGACAGTGCATTGATCAACAGGGCTGCCAACGTACTGGACGCCTACGGTCATATCCATATCAATCAGGCGGATAGTATCCACATCTATGGCGAATACCTTCACTATGAAGGAGATACCAGGTTGGCCACCCTGCGTGACAACGCCCGGCTTACCGACGGTAAGGTCACCCTTTCCGGCCCCGAGCTGCTATATGATATGAACGCCAGGATCGGTACCTATGTCAAAGGAGGAAAACTCGTCAATGGTAGCAGCGTCCTGACTAGCCAGGAAGGATATTATTATGCCGATACCAAAGACGTCTATTTCAATTACAATGTACTGCTGGTAGATCCGGAGTATACACTCAGTACCGACACGCTGTTATATAATACCCAAACCAAGATAGCCACTATCGTGGCCCCTACTACCATCAATGATGGCAAAACGGTCATGTACGCTACTTCCGGGGAATATAATACCGAAACAGGAGAAGGTAACTTCGACAGCAGGCCCACCATCGAAGATAGCACGGCTACCATTACCGCCGACAGGATCACGATGGACAAACGTACCGGTCTTGCATACGCCGTAGGTAATATGATCTATCGCGACACCGCACAGCATATGACCCTCCTGTCCAACTACGGTACCGTCAACCAGACGGAAAAGACCGTACTGGCTACCCAGCATCCGCTGATGATCCTGGAACGGGAAAAAGATACACTCTATCTCGCAGCTGACACGCTCTTCTCCGGCGTATTGAAAAGAGACACCTTTACGGTGGCGCCTGTGCGTACATCGACCGACAGTCTATCAGCTGCCATAGATTCAGTGAACGTCATAGACTCCACACTGGCTCCCCTGCCCGATTCGACAGAGACCCTGCCTGCAGATACCTCTGCGTTCGCGAAGAAACTGAAGAACGTATTACAGCCGGGAGATTCCAGCAGGAAGCTGATACCAGCGATGGTAGTGCCGAAAGACTCCGCTCTCATTACGCTCAAAACCAAAGCCATAGGTATACTCAGCGATACCGCCAAAGCAATGGCCATCCTCAGGGATACCACAAGGAATTTAAAGCCCGACAGCATCGTCTTGTCCAAAGATTCAGCCATCATCGGACTGAAATCCAAAGCTTTAACTTTAACGAAAGATTCCCTGAATGCACCGCCTGCACTGGCATTACAAACCGATACCAGTACCACAAAAGATACCAGCGAGATCAGGTACATCCGTGCATGGCATCATGTACGCATCTACTCCGATTCCCTGCAGGGCGTAGCGGATAGCCTCTATTATTCCAGCAAAGATTCCATCTTCCGCTTCTACAGGAACCCTGTACTGTGGGCAAACGATACACAGCTTAGCGGAGATACCATCTTCCTGTATACAAAAAATCAAAAGGCAGACAGGCTGTTACTCGATCAGAATGGCTTGCTTGTAAAAGAAACCGGCCGTGACATGTATAACCAGATCAAAGGCAACCAGATCACCGGTTACTTTGCAGGCCAGGCAATTGACTGGATGCATGTGGACGGCAACGCAGAAAGTATCTATTACGTCCAGGACGACGATTCGGCATATATTAGTGTAAACAGAACACTGAGTGGTGTGATCAACATCTATTTCAGGGAAGGCCAGCTGCATCATATCGCTTTCATCAAAGATCCGGAAGGAACGATGTATCCTTTCACACAACGTCCGCTGGACCAGATGCAACTGGAGAATTTCCACTGGGATATCAAACGCAGGCCTAAGAGCAAATATGAACTGATGGGCACTGTGGGCGAAGTCAAAGTGAAAGATGAACCACCACCGGTACCAAAAGCAGAAGACGAGTTTTGATAAAAAAGTTATTATCTCCGATTTACGAGTTTTTACAGGATAGCCGTGCAGTAGGGATTATATTGATCATCTGCACGGCTATTTCACTGTTACTGGCTAACTCACCCTGGCGGCAAATGTATGTTGACAGCTGGGAAACCGTTGTACAAAGCCCTCTCCCACAGCTTCATCTTCCTCATACGATACTGCACTGGATCAATGACGGCCTGATGGTCCCGTTCTTTTTCCTGGTAGGTATGGAAATCAAAAGAGAGGTGACCATTGGCGAATTATCATCTATCCGCCAGTCCATGCTACCAATAATAGCAGCCATTGGCGGTATGGTATGCCCCGCACTGATCTTTACAATATTTAACGGCGGTACGCCCTACGCAAACGGATGGGGTATTCCGATGGCGACGGATATTGCCTTTTCACTGGGCATCCTTTCCCTGCTTGGGAATAAAGTACCGCTTTCGCTGAAGATCTTTCTGACAGCCCTGGCCATTATAGATGATCTGGGCGCTATTCTCGCTATCGCCATTTTCTATACCGCCAGCTTGCAGATAGGTTACCTGCTGGCAGCCGGCGTTATACTCGCCCTGCTGATCGTATTGAATATTTGCAAAGTACGTGCGTTGTGGTGCTATTTTATACCGGGTATCATACTTTGGTATTGTATATACAATTCAGGTATCCATGCCACGATTGCCGGGGTGCTGCTGGCCGCTTGTATACCTTTGCCAAAGATCTCCGGATTGATCCGCAAATTGCATGATCCCGTCAATTTTGTGATCATGCCCATCTTTGCATTGTCCAATACCGCTATCGTTTTTCCACCGGATATACTGCAAACATTCACCAGTAGCATCAGTTACGGCATCCTGGCCGGGCTGGTACTTGGTAAACCGCTGGGGATCTTCCTGTTCTCTTATGTTGCAACGAAACTTAAGCTGGCCACCTTACCCGACCAGGCCACCTGGAAGCAATTAATAGGAATAGGGATGATTGCCGGTATCGGTTTTACGATGTCTATATTTATTTCAACCCTGGCCTATACGACGGTAGAATGGCAGATTATCTCCAAAATAGCCGTTATTGCTGCATCCCTGCTTAGCGGTATCATAGGTTATTGTTACATGAGGATATCAAAATGACCAGTTATTTACAATATAAAAAATAATAATCTGTATCTTGGCATCGTTATTGCCATTGGATTTGCGATAACATGAGAAAGCGCCTTTTCATTATTCTACTGCTTGGAGCGGCTATTCACACAGTGAATGCCCAGACGAAAGGTAATCCGCAATTGGGGTTACGCCTTGGCCTGCCTTTCGGCGGTACCGCACGTTACTTTTTTGATGATGCGAATGCCGTAGAAGGTATTGCCGGCATATATTCCGGGACCTTTACCGTGACCGGCCTTTATGAACGACATTTCGATCTTTCAGCCCTCACAACTGAAGGTTTTGGATGGTTCATCGGTGCCGGGGCACACATGGGAACACGTAAAACAGATGGGAATGTAAAATTTATAGCAGGCGTGGATGGCATCGGGGGAATTGATTATACTTTTCCGACGTTGCCGCTGAACCTAAGTCTTGATTGGAAACCGGCCATCCACTTTAACACATCTTCCGACCTGACGGATTTCGCTCTGTCCGTGAGGTACATCTTTGGAAGATAACAGTAGAGAAAAACCTAGTACACAATTCTTTAAACAGTTATAAATATGAAACAACTTGTGTTATTACTCAGCCTGTGCACAATGATGGCAGTACAGGCAAATGCACAAAGACGCGGTAGCGCATCATTTGGCTACCAGACTGCTGTAGGTCTACGCGTAAACCCCTGGCTGGTAGGTGGTACTATTAAGCATTTTATTAGCGGACCACATGCAATTGAAGGTCTGATCACCACCAACGTAAGCAACAGGCGGAACGTTACCTTTACCGGCCTGTACGAGTACCACATTGCTCCATTCCCTAAACCAGAATTCCATCTGTATTTCGGTGGTGGTGCACACGTTGGTATTTATGACCGTCGCGACTACTACAATGACGACTGGAACAGGCACGGCGATGGTACTTACGTAACTCCAGGTCTGGATGGTATCGTAGGTATTGAATACAAGTTCAAGAAGATTCCGTTAGTAGTGAGCGGTGACCTGAAGCCATACTTTAACTTCACCGGAGGTACTCACTTCGTAGGAGAAGAGATCGGTGGTGCTTCTGTAAGGTATACCTTCTAATTACCTCACAAAATATTGAAAAGCGACCATGCCATCGACTGGCATGGTCGCTTTTTTTTGCTTATATTTATAAGCTATGCCATACGGCTGATACTAACTATGAAAATATTCACCGCTCAACAGATACGCGACGCAGACGCCTATACAATAAGGCATGCACCCATCAGCAGCCTGGATCTCATGGAAAAGGCAGCCATCGCATGCACGGCATGGATCTGTCGTCATTACAATGAGGACACGCCCGTTTATGTGTTCTGCGGTGTAGGCAACAATGGTGGCGACGGACTCGCCATTACACGGCTGTTACGCAACAGGGGTTACAATGCAGTTGCGTTTATACTTCATCATAGCTCCAAAGCTTCTGATGATCATACTGCTAACCGTAACTCACTGCAGCAACAATATCCTGCCGCTATTCATGATATCCTGGATAACGGTCCGCTTCCGCTGCCGGATAAAAATGCACTGATCGTGGACGCCATTCTTGGCACAGGTTTAAGCCGTCCTGCAGAAGGCTGGATAGCCAGTGTTATCCAGCAGCTGAACGATCTGAAAGCACAACATGATATAGTGGCTATAGACATGCCTTCAGGGTTACAGGCAGATGCTTCTTCCCTGGATACACCGGTCATAAAAGCAGATCATACGCTTAGTTTTGAATTTTATAAGCTGGCCTTTCTCCTGCCTGAAAATGCAGCATTTGTAGGGGAAATATGCATCCTTTCGATAGATCTGTCACCGGAATACATTGCGCAAACACCTTCCCGTTTTAATATTACCGATGGCTTCCAGGTACGCAGCATGTACCGCCCACGTAAGCCATTCTCTCATAAAGGCACATTCGGACATGCCCTGCTCATAGCAGGCAGTGAAGGGAAGATCGGAGCGGCCGTATTAAGCGCTAAAGCCTGTCTGCGTGCAGGCGTAGGACTACTGTCCTGCCATGTTCCCAAATGCGGGTACGAGATCATGCAGATCTCAGCGCCAGCAGCGATGTGTTTTATTGATGAACAACGTGACCACAGTTCCGGCTTTCACAATCATTTTCCTACGCCGGAAGCAGCCGCTAAATATAAAACGATAGGCATCGGTCCCGGTCTCGGTACGGCAGCAGGCACCTGCTGGGCATTTGAAAAACTATTGGACCATTACCGGCAGCCGATCGTCATTGATGCCGACGCACTGAATATTCTTGCCAACTCTCCTGCACTGCTGAAAAAGGTGCCCGCAGGCTCTTTGCTGACGCCACATCCGAAAGAATTTGAACGCCTCTTCGGTAAAACGGTCAATGATGTGGACAGACTGAGGGTATTATCTGAAAATGCTGTTGAAAGACAATTAAGTATCCTGCTGAAAGGCCGGTATACAGCCATGGCCTTCCCTGACGGGTCCATCTGGTTCAATGCCACCGGCAATCCCGGTATGGCTACCGGGGGCAGCGGAGATGTACTTACTGGAATACTCACATCTCTCCTGGCCCAGGGATATAGCTCACAGGAAGCCATGTTACTTGGTGTTTACCTGCATGGCCAGGCAGGCGATCACGCTGCAGCAGAGCACTCAGAAGAAGCCATGATAGCAGATGATATTGTTGAGTTCCTCGGCAAGACTTTTCTTGAATTGCACAGATCAAAGTCCTGTTGACCCGTTTTTCTCCCAGTCATGTCGCCAAAACCCCATCATAAATAAATCATAAAAGGTTATATTTATAGAATTGTCAAAAATCACGTATATGAATATCGTTTACCTCGTTCCATGTTTTGGATTACTAGCTTTGCTATTTACCGCTATCCGAAGTTCCTGGGTATCCCGCCAGGACGCCGGCAATGAAAAGATGCAAGAAATTGCTAAGCATATTGCAGAAGGAGCAATGGCATTTCTCAAAGCTGAATATAAGATCCTCACCTATTTTGTAATTATAGCCGCACTACTGTTAGGCTATATGGGCGCAACAAGCCACAATTCTGACTGGACTATTGCCGTAGCCTTTGTTATCGGTGCCCTGTTCTCTGCTACAGCAGGTTTCATAGGTATGAAGATCGCAACCAAAGCTAACGTACGCACTGCACATGCAGCACGTACCAGTCTTTCCAGTGCATTGAAGGTATCCTTTACAGGAGGTTCTGTAATGGGAATGGGGGTAGCCGGACTGGCCGTATTAGGTCTCGGCGGACTGTTCATCATACTCAGAGCATATTTCGGCGCTAATGCCAATACGGAAGAAATGATCCGCACCATCGAAGTACTGACAGGCTTTTCTCTCGGTGCAGAAAGCATCGCCCTTTTTGCCCGTGTAGGTGGTGGTATCTATACAAAAGCAGCCGACGTAGGTGCAGATCTCGTAGGCAAGGTTGAAGCAGGCATCCCTGAGGATGATCCGCGTAACCCCGCTACTATAGCCGATAACGTAGGCGATAACGTAGGCGACGTAGCCGGTATGGGCGCTGACCTTTTCGGTTCTTATGTAGCCACCGTACTGGCTACCATGGTATTAGGCAGTGAGATCATTTCCAATGATAATTTCGGCGGCCTGGCCCCTATCATATTACCTATGCTTATTGCAGGTATCGGTATTGTGTTCTCTATCATCGCTACCCTGTTTGTAAAAATATCTGACAATGCGGGTTTAAATACCAGCGCAGTACAGAGAGCCCTGAACATGGGTAACTGGGGCTCTATTGTGCTCTCCGCTATTGCGAGCGCTGCCCTGGTATATTACATCCTTCCGGCAGAAGCGATCTATCTGAAACGTGACTTCGTTCCAGGTACCAGTGAATTAAAGGAAGGCGCTAAAGCCATCACACAGAACGGCGCAGTAGGTGCCATCTTCGTTGGGCTTGCCGTGGGTACGCTCATGAGCCTCATTACTGAATATTATACAGCTATGGGCAAACGTCCTGTACTGTCTATCATCCGTCAGTCTTCCACCGGTCACGCTACCAACGTAATAGCCGGTCTGGCGATAGGTATGGAATCCACCCTGCTCCCGATCATTGTACTGGCGGCAGGCATCTACGGATCTTTCGCCTGTGCAGGTCTTTATGGCGTAGCGATTGCAGCCGCAGGTATGATGGCTACCACCGCTATGCAGCTGGCTATTGACGCATTCGGCCCTATCGCCGACAATGCAGGCGGTATTGCTGAAATGAGCGAATTGCCTAAAGAGGTACGTGAAAAAACCGACATCCTGGATGCTGTGGGTAACACTACGGCTGCAACCGGAAAAGGTTTCGCTATCGCCTCTGCAGCACTGACAGCGCTGGCCCTTTTCGCCGCATTCGTAGGTGTGGCTGGTATCAGCGGTATCGACATCTATAAAGCGGATGTACTGGCAGGACTTTTCATCGGTGCGATGATCCCGTTCATCTTCTCTTCTCTCGCCATCAGGGCGGTAGGTGAAGCTGCAATGGCGATGGTGGAAGAAGTACGCCGCCAGTTCAAGGAAATTCCAGGTATCATGGAAGGTACAGGCAAACCTGAATACGATAAATGCGTGGCGATCTCCACAGAGGCTTCCATCAGAAAAATGATGCTGCCAGGCGCGATTGCTATCCTGACGCCATTGGTGGTAGGTTTTATCTTTGGCCCTGAAGTATTGGGCGGATTCCTGGCAGGAGCCACTGTAAGTGGTGTATTGATGGGGATGTTCCAGAACAATGCCGGTGGCGCCTGGGATAATGCCAAAAAATCCTTCGAAAAAGGAGTAGAGATCAAAGGCCAGATCTATTATAAGAAATCAGAGCCGCACAAAGCATCCGTAACGGGAGACACTGTAGGCGATCCATTCAAAGATACTTCCGGTCCGTCAATGAACATCCTGATCAAACTGATGTCCATTGTATCGCTGGTAATAGCCCCTACCCTCGCTGACCTGCACCATACACGCCCGTCAACTGCGGCCACTAAAAAGGCCCCTGCTACTGAACAGGTAGCGCAGGTGAAAGCACTGGCAGCAACTCCGGCACATCATTAATACCGTTAAACTATCTTTATAGCAAAGGGTGCATCTTCTTCGGATGCACCCTTTTTTTGTGTACAATTTCATCCCATTCTCCCGACAATCATGTCCAATTCACAACTATAAGGAAGGTCTTTTCTTTACCTAAATGCCTGCATATCTTCAGGTGTAACGCCATATAAAGGCATGTTCAACGGGACTGATGCTGGCCCTGAAGGATAAAAGAAAGGCATATCGGAAGCCTGTACATGAATGAACAGGCGCTAATCAACCAGATTCTCGCTTAGATATCGCTTAGATAACGCTAATCCTACGTTAATCCTACGTTCATGAACGTAGGATTAACGTAGGATTAGCGTTATCTAAGCGTTATCTAAGCGAATATAAACCCTTGCCGGACGGAACGGTGTCTTAATACAGAAAAACTTTACAGTTTTTATAGTGAGGATCAGGATTGACTTTACAGATAATTGTAAATTCAGTATGGACTTTACGGATGCACAATTTAAGCTTTACATAGCAATTTGAGTTTTT
>CABHOY010000026.1 GCA_902168105.1 uncultured Flavihumibacter sp. | reverse complement strand
TTCAATCAACTGGTGACAAAGCCTGTCTACGGTTATGGCCACTTGCGTACCATTCAATATGGTCTTCAAATTATGTGGATTTAAAGCGCCAAAAATAATGATTAATAGCGGGTAAGAAAAGTTTCACGGCTATTTTTCTATTTACACCGTACATTTATTACAACGTAAGCAGATGAAAAAACTCTCAATACTCATATTCCTATTTATGATCTCATTTGGTAATACAGCCGCCCAATTGAAAGCGGGCGGGAAAGTGCCTTCTTTTCAGTTACAGGACCAGGATGGTAATACTTTTGACATTAACAGCGTACTAGGCAAACAGCCGCTTGTTATCTATTTCTATCCCAAAGACGAAACAGGAGGCTGCACCAAGGAAGCCTGCTCTTTCAGGGATGCCTACGAAGATTTTACAAGCCGTGGCGCCAAGGTGATCGGCATCAGCGGAGATGATGTGGCATCGCATAAAAGCTTCGCAACGCATCACAAGCTGCCTTTTACATTGCTGGCCGATACCGGTAATAAAGTACGTAAACTGTTCGGTGTACCTAAAACATTGTTCATACCTGGCAGGGTAACGTACATCGTAGATAAACAAGGCACTGTAACGTATGTTTTCAATAATCTGAGCGACGGCCCACGACATGTAAAAGAGGCGCTGGCCGCGTTGGAGAAAATGAATTAAATAAAAAACGGGAAGATCATTCAGATCTCCCCGTTTTTATTTCAACGTACATACGTACTATTTATCTTCTTTCAGGAATGGATACCTGTAATCGGTCGGTGGCACAAGTGTTTCCTTGATCGTTCTGGCACTTAACCAGCGATAAAGGTTCAGCGCGGAACCTGCCTTATCGTTCGTACCGGAAGCACGGGCGCCGCCGAAAGGCTGCTGGCCAACTACTGCACCGGTAGGTTTATCGTTGATATAGAAGTTACCGGCACTGTTCACCAGACGTTTGGTCGCCCGATCGATCGCATAGCGGTCCTGCGCCAGGATGGAACCTGTCAGTGCATATGGTGAGGTCGTATCAACGATATCCATGATCTCTTCGAACTTATCAGCCTCGTACACGTAAATGGTCAGTACGGGTCCGAAGATCTCTTCACACATGGTTACATAACGCGGATCTTTTACTTCAATCACAGTAGGCTCTACGAAGTAACCTTCTGTTTTGCTGTTGTTACCACCGGCGATAATGCTTGCGTTAGGATCTTTCTTTGCGTTCTCAATATAGTTAGCGATCTTATCGAACGAGCGCTCGTCGATCACGGCATTGATAAAGTTGGTAAAATCTTCTGTAGTACCCATTTTCATGGTCTTCAGCTCCGCTACGAGTTTGGCCTTCACCGCTTCTGCAATGTTGGATGGCAGATACGCGCGGGAAGCGGCAGAACATTTCTGTCCCTGGTATTCGAAAGCGCCACGGGCCAGGGCAATAGCCACTGTATCTACGTCAGCAGATCTATGGGCAAGCACAAAGTCTTTACCACCGGTCTCTCCTACTATGCGTGGATATGTTTTGTATTTGCTGATATTGGTACCGATCGTCTTCCACATCTGCTGGAATACACCGGTAGAACCTGTGAAGTGGATACCTGCAAAATCAGGATGACTAAAGCATACGTCACCCAGTACCGGACCATCGGTGTATACCAGGTTGATCACACCGGCTGGCAGACCTGCTTCCTGTAATACTTTCATGATCACATGTGCGGCCAGTACCTGTGTATAGGCGGGCTTCCATACCACCACGTTACCACACATAGCGGCGGATGTAGGCAGGTTACCGGCAATAGCGGTGAAGTTGAACGGCGTGATGGCTACTACGAAACCTTCCAGCGGGCGGTATTCCAGGCGATTGTGAACACCTGGAGAGCTAACGGGTTGCTGGTTGTATATATCTGCGAGATAATGAACGTTAAAGCGGAGGAAATCGATCAATTCACAGGCGCTGTCTATTTCTGCCTGGTATGCATTTTTACTCTGCCCCAGCATAGTCGCCGCATTGATGTGGTAGCGATACTTGGTAGCGAGTAATTCTGCGGCTTTCAGGAATACGGCGGCACGTTGTTCCCAGGGTGTATCCGCCCATTTTGCACGTGCCTGCAGCGCTGCAGCGATAGCGTCTTTTACGTGACTGGCATCACCTTCATGGAAATGGCCCAGCTTATGTTTTATTTCATGGGGAGGACGAATGTCAATGGTTTTCCCGGTACGCACCTCTTTATCGCCAATATACATTGGGATATCAAATTCCTGGGCTTTAAAAGCAGCCAGTTGTTTTTTCAGCGCATCCCTTTCGGGTGAACCCGGAGCATAGCTGTACACTGGTTCATTGGCAGGTGCAGCAAAGTGGAAATAAGCGTTATGCATTCTCAGAAGTTTTATGTTCGATCTTGTTGTTTCTTTCTGTTGTTCGCAGGTATAATATGTCGATTTTCTTCACATTAAGCACGGCTGACATTGGCCGTTTACAGGTCCCGTAATATCTTCTAACGCCGTCTGGCCTAATATGCAAAAGTGCTGATAAGTTGAGTGATCTCAATTTATCAGCACATGGCATATGGGCAAAGTTACGTTATTCTTCTCCTTTGGACATCATCAGGTAAGCCTTGATGAAGCCCTCCAGTTCGCCGTCCATAACAGGCTGAACGTTGCCTACTTCGAAATCCGTACGGTGATCTTTGATCATTTTGTATGGATGGAATACGTAGGAACGGATCTGAGACCCCCATTCGATTTTACGCTTGTTAGCGTTGGCGGCATTCTTGAGTTCTTCCCTCCTGCGCAGCTCCTCTTCATACAAGCGGGATTTCAGCATGGTGAGCGCCTTTTCACGGTTCTCGCCCTGCGTACGTGCCTGCTGACATTCGATGATGATGCCGGAAGGAATGTGTTTCAAACGCACTGCGGTTTCTACCTTGTTTACGTTCTGCCCTCCTTTACCACCGGAACGGTAGAATTCCCATACCAGGTCGGCGGGGTTCACTGCAATTTCAATGGTATCATCCACCAGCGGATATACAAAGATGGAAGCGAAGGAAGTATGTCTGCGGGCGTTAGCATCGAACGGAGAGATACGCACCAATCTGTGTACGCCGCTTTCCGCTTTCAGTAACCCGTAGGCAAAACTGCCGTCAAATTCCAGGGAAGCTGATTTAATACCAGCGCCATCCCCGTATTGTACATCAATTTCGGATACTTTCCAACCCTGCTTTTCGCCATACATACGGTACATGCGCAACAGCATCTCTGCCCAATCCTGACTTTCGGTACCACCGGCACCGGAGTTGATGGTGAGCACTGCCTGCATTTCGTCTTCCGGCTCGTTCAGCGTTGATTTAAATTCCAATTCATCAAGAGCTACCAGTGCCGTCTGGTATGCCTGCGTTACTTCTTCTTCAGAGGCTTCACCCTCTTTCCGGAAGTCGAGCAGTACACTGCTGTCCTCTATGGCCGTTTGCACGCTCTCATAAAGTTCAACCCAGAACTTATTCACTTTGATCTCTTTCAAAATTGACGTAGCCCGGGCATTGTCGTCCCAGAAGCCGGGGGCTAACGTAAGTTGCTTATCATTTTCTATTTTTGCTATGCGGTCCTGGACGTTAAAGAAAACCTCCCAGGACATGGAGACGGTCCCTCATAGCTTCAAGTTGTTCTGCTGTCATAATGGGCGCAAATGTACGGAAAAAGGGGAACAATATTTGCGGGACTTTTATCATATTAATTCCCAGTTAATTAAAAAACTATTGCTATCTATGACAACCTCCCATAAGACCCCCTATTACAAGAACAGCGCGATTTTTAACACAATTGGGTACATGATGGTGATCGTTGTTAATGCACTGGCCAACCTCGATCTCATCAACAACAAGAGCACCGGCGACATCTCCGACAAATACGACAATCTCTTCGTACCTGCCGGCTTCACCTTTGCCATATGGGGATTGATCTACCTTGCCTTGCTGGCTTTTATTCTTTTCCAGTTATGGCTGGCTTTTTCGAAGGAAAAACGACCAGAACTGGAGCCATTTATGGAACGGCTGCGGGGCTGGTGGCTTATCAGTTGTATGGCTAATTCATGTTGGCTGTTTGCCTGGCATTACGAGCTGCTGCCGCTTTCTATCCTGTTGATGATAGCCCTGCTGGTATGCCTGCTGGCCATTCACCTGAACTTTAATATCGCTTTACCCCATCCGGCGGCAGACAGGATGGAAAAACTATTTGTACATCTGCCTTTCAGTCTCTATCTTGGCTGGATATGTATTGCCACGGTTGCAAATATTGCCGCCTTCCTGGTGTACCTGGGATGGAATGGCATGAGTATTCCGGGGACTATTTTGCTCATATTGTTATGTACTGTGGCGTCAACGTTACTGATTATACGCAGACATAACATTGTGGCAGGCCTGGTGGCCATTTGGGCGTTTTATGGCATTATTGTGAAACGCCAGTCCATAGGTGGCGCAGCAGAAATGCCTATTGTCTGTGCATGTATCGGAGCAATGATCATTGTCGCTATCAGTGGTACCTGGCGGCTTATTACCAACAGAAGATTGTCCTGATTTGTCATTATCCATGTTTCCCTTGTATATATTACCGGAAGTATAGTTTACAGTATCTGAGTGACTTATCTTTAAATATTGGTCTTCCTTTCCGGCGTATTGGTTCTGACACTGTTTAACTATTTTATTACTTTTGATACCATAAAATGCGTTTTTATGTTCCCAACGACTAATCCGACTGCTACAAAAGCCTGGCAACAGTTGCAGCAGCATGCTTCCAAGATGAAGGAAACGCACCTGCGCACATTGTTCGCGGAGGATGCAGAAAGATTTAACAAGTTCACTCTCTCTTTTGAAGATATTTTGTTCGACTATTCAAAGAACATCATCACAGAAGAAACGCGCTCATACCTGTTGCAGCTGGCAAAGGAAAGTGGCGTGGAAGAAGGTATCAAGGCTATGTTCAGTGCTGAAAAGATCAATGCTACTGAAAACAGGGCCGTACTGCATACCGCCCTCCGCAACTTCTCCGGCAATCCTGTTTTACTGGACGGAAAAGACGTAATGCCTGAAGTACAGGCTGTGCTGAAGAAAATGGAAAGCTTCACCCAGCGTATCCATAGCGGCGAATGGAAAGGTTATACCGGCAAGCCTATACGTTATATCGTGAACATTGGTATCGGTGGTTCAGATCTGGGTCCGGTGATGGTGACCGAGGCGCTGAAACCTTATTGGAAAGAAGGCATCCAGCCTTATTTTGTTTCCAATGTGGATGGTACGCACATCGCAGAAACACTGAAAAAAGTAACTCCGGAAGAAACCCTCTTCCTCATAGCATCTAAAACTTTCACTACGCAGGAAACAATGACCAATGCGCTTACCGCACGTAAATGGTTCCTCGATGCAGCGAAAGATGAGGCATTTGTAGCGAAACACTTTGCGGCCCTTTCCACTAACGAAAAGGCAGTAACGGCTTTTGGTATTGATCCTGCCAATATGTTTGAATTCTGGGACTGGGTTGGCGGTCGTTATTCCTTATGGTCCGCGATCGGTCTGAGCATCGCGCTGACTGTAGGTTATGACAACTTCAAGGCTTTACTGGAAGGTGCGCACGCGGTAGACAATCACTTCCGCACTACTCCGCTGGAGAAGAATATTCCTGCTATCATGGCTTTAATCGGCCTGTGGTATGGTAATTTCTTCGACACCTCCACCGAAGCGATCCTGGCATACGACCAGTATATGCACCGTTTTGCAGCTTATTTCCAACAGGGAAATATGGAAAGCAACGGTAAATATGTAGACCGTACAGGCAAAGCGGTGACTTACGAAACCGGTCCTATTGTATGGGGTGAACCAGGTACTAACGGACAGCATGCCTTTTATCAGCTGATCCATCAGGGTACACGTATCATACCTGCGGATTTCATTGCACCCGCTATCAGCCATAACCCGATCGGCGATCATCATGTGAAACTGTTGTCCAACTTCTTTGCACAAACAGAAGCGCTGATGAATGGTAAGACAGAAGCTGAAGTACGTGCAGAACTGGAAAAATCAGGACTGAAAGAAGACGAGATCAAAGCATTGCTGCCATATAAAGTATTTACCGGTAACAGACCTACGAATTCTTTCCTCGTGAAAGAGATCACTCCACGGTCACTGGGCTCACTGGTAGCACTGTACGAACATAAGATCTTTGTGCAGGGTGTTATCTGGAATATTTACAGTTTTGACCAATGGGGCGTGGAACTGGGTAAACAACTGGCTAACAAGATCCTGCCTGAACTGGAAAGTGCAGATAAAGTTACCAGCCACGACGCCTCTACCAATGGCCTGATCAATGCCTGGAAACAAATGAAGAAATAAGTTTATCAGCAGATATTTATCGTAAAGGGCTCCTTCGGGGGCCCTTTTTATTTTTTATTGACTTCGTCATGTTATATAACCGTACTGCTTTTAAAGGTTTATTGACTTCGTCAAGCATGCTTTAATCTCCGATTAAACTCCTATTATACAAGGTTCATACAAGGATTAACTTACGTTCATCTTACGTCTTTGAACGTAAGATGAACGTAAGTTAATCCTTGTATGAACCTTGTATAAACCTCGTATAGTAAGCGCTTAATCGAAAGTGTATGTAATCATGAAAGGAACTGGCTTAGATGCAAGTTCAAACGGACATCTACAATGATATACAGTGCGGGGTGGTACTATCAGGCACAAAAAAACCCCCGGAGAAACCGGAGGTCTTATTTATCATCAAATAAAAATGATCAAGCTTAGATTACCACTTGTCTACGTCCTCGCTATGAGAAGAAGCGGATGCAGCAACAGCTACAGGAGCTTCGACTTCGGCTACAGCTGCTTCAACTTCTACTACTGATTCAGAAGTTTCAGCACCTTCACCATCTTCATCATCGCGCACGTAGTCGTGGTTGTAGGCATCAAAATCGAAGTCGGGCATCAACTCAGTTTTTACATAGTTGATGGTCTCTGTCAATGCATTCAGGAACTTGTTGAAGTCTTCCTTGTACAGGAATACTTTGTGCCTGTCATAACCATTGTCGTTGAAGCGTTTCTTGCTTTCGGTAATGGTCAGAAAATAATCATTTCCACGAGTGGTCTTTACATCAAAGAAGTAAGTTCTTCTTTTGCCCGCTTTCAATCGTTTAGAAAAGATACTGTCATTATTTCTTTCCTGCTGATTGGTATTTTCGTACGCCACAGTTGATAGATTTAAGTTGTTAACGAATCAAATCCTTTTTCCAATAAGAAACAAATATACTATTAGTTTACAAATATCAAAATAATTTTAAATGATTTTGAAAAATGATAGAATGTCTCTTTACCTACTGGTTTACAGGCATGTATAAGAATGTGATTACTATTCTATTACAGTTTCCTCTTCTCCAGACTGTTGGCGGGCGTACAATTCGGCATAATAACCGTTTAATGCCAATAAATCGTTATGTGTACCTGTCTCAACGATCCTGCCATCTTCGAGTACAATTATCTTATCAAAATCGAAGAGCGCAAAGATGCGGTGGGTAATGATAACAGCGGTTTTATCTTTCAGATATGCATAGAGGTTACCTATGATCTCCTTCTCCGTACGGGCATCAACGGCAGAGAGGCAGTCGTCAAATACTAATAGATTAGGATTTTTGATCAGACCACGGGCAATGGAAATACGTTGTTTTTGTCCGCCGCTAAGCGTCACCCCTCTCTCCCCTACTACCGTATCGAAGCCTTCCCTGAAACCAAGGATGTCCCTTTCCACAGACGCCTGTCTGGCGGCAGTATGTACCATTTCGGGATTAGCCTCCGGCGTGCCGAAGCGGATATTGTTCATTATAGAATCGGAGAACAGGAATACGTCCTGGGGGACGTAGCTGATCTGGTTGCGCAGGCTTTCAAGTGTTACCTGGCGGATGTCCTGCTTGTCCAGCAGGATCTCCCCTTCCTGCGGATCATACATACGTATGAGTAGCTGTGCCAGGGTGGATTTACCGGAACCTGTGCGGCCGATGACGGCCACCTTTTCTCCCGGTTTTATAGTCAGGTTAAAGTCTTTAATTGCCTGAATACCGGTATGTGGGTAGGTAAAGTTGACATTTTTGAACGTCACCTCTCCCTTAATATTGACAGGTTGTGCGCCGGGACTATCTGCAATGGCCGGTTTTATGTCCAGGAATTCGTTGATACGTTGCTGACTGGCGGCGGCTCGCTGGATCATGGAAGCCACCATCCCGATAGAAAAGAACGGGAACATCAGCATATTTACGTAGATCACGAATTCGGCCAGGTTACCAACGGTGATAGTGCCATGTATGACCTGGATACCACCTACGAAGATGGTCAGTAATACACTGAGCCCGATCATCAGGGACATACTCGGCTGGAACAGGGCATCTGTTTTGGCCAGGCTGACAGAGCTCTCCTTATACGCTTCACTCGCCTGCTCGAAATGCTGAATGCTGGCATCTTCCTGTATATAAGACTTGATGACCCTGATCCCTGAATAAGACTCCTGTGCGATGGAAGTTATATTAGATAACTGCGCCTGTATACGTTCACTTTTACGATGAATGATATGGTTCACGTAATAGATGACCAGTGCCAGTACCGGCAGCGGGGATAATGTATAAAGTGTCAGGAGTGGATTCACGTCAATCATCAGGTACACCACTATCACGATCAGAAAGACTGTACGGGTAGCATACATAATTGCTGGCCCGACGTACATACGCACACGGGACACATCTTCCGTAATACGGCTCATCAGATCGCCGGTACGGTGCATTTTATAGAAGTTGATGTCCAGCTGTTGATAATGCTGGTAAATTTCGTTCTTGAGGTCGTATTCAATATAACGGCTCATCACAATAAGGGATTGCCGCTGGAGATAAAGGAAAAATCCGCTGAGTAGTGCAGACAGCAGGATGGTGACGCCATAAAAAGCCAGTACGCTGGTAAAGTTACTTCGGAAGCCGGCTTTCAGCCCGGTATCGCTAAGAAGGTTGTAATTATTAAGATTGAGAGCGAGGAGGTCGAAGATCTGTCTCACCATTATGGGCTGGAACACGCTGAATACAATGGATACAGCAGTACAGATCAAACCGGTGAGGAATCTCCATTTGTATTTTACGAAATACTTATTAAGCGTGGCCAGGTGTTTCATGTTGGTCTATAGTCAGAATATCTGTTGTTAACTGTGCTAACGGGCACATAAGCGTTACCATGTTCCCGTTAGCGACCAGCTGCCATTTTTATAATTTCTGCAACGTATCTGCGATCTTCTTTTCAGCATCTGCTTTGGAAACATCTTCCTTCACAAATTTCTGACCAGTGATGTTTTCGAACAGCTCGATATAACGTTCGCTTACGACATTGACAAATTCATCGGTCATTTCAGGAACTTTTTGCCCGTCTTTACCCTGGAAACCATTTTCCATCAGCCACTCACGTACAAACTCCTTGCTCAGCTGTCTCTGTTGCTGACCTGCTTTCTGTTTTTCCTCATATCCTTCTGCATAGAAGTAACGGGAAGAGTCAGGTGTATGGATCTCGTCGATCACGTAGATGGTGTCGCCGATCTTTCCGAATTCGTATTTGGTATCTACCAGGATCAGGCCGCGTTTAGCTGCTATTTCCTTACCACGTGCGAACAGGGCGAGGGTATATTTTTCGAGCTTTTCGTATTCTTCCTTGCTCACCAGTCCCCGGGCGATGATCTCTTCACGGGAGATATCTTCGTCATGACCTTCGTGTGCTTTGGTAGTAGGCGTGATGATCGGGGTAGGGAAAAAGTCATTTTCCTTCAGTCCTTCCGGCATGATTACGCCGCACAGTTCACGTTTACCGCTTTTGTATGTTCTCCAGGCATGACCGGTGAGGTTACCACGCACGACCATTTCTACAGGAAAGGTTTCACATTTCAAGCCGATGGTTACGTTTGGCAGGGGAACCGCCTTTACCCAGTTGGGAACAATATCCTTTGTAGCTTCCAGCATGATGGCAGCTACCTGGTTCAGTACCTGTCCTTTATAAGGAATTGGACGGGGTAATACAACATCGAATGCTGAGATACGGTCGCTTGCGGCCATTACCATCAGTTTGTCGTTAATAGTATATACGTCCCTTACCTTCCCCTTATAAAAAGCCGTTTGTCCGGGAATCTGCAAATTTGACTCTAACATGAACTTAATTGCCTATTAAAAATGATTAATGAATAGTCCCTCATCCACAGGGTGTTGACAAGGACATCAACAACCGGTTATGTATTCAGGTTCGCAAAAATACTTTAGGTTGCGTTAATTATTGCAGATAATCTCTAAGAAAACTTCAGGAGTTCCTCATGGTTGCTCCCGGCATGCTGGTGGATGAGGTTCAGAATATACTCATTTTCAGGATACTGTGTCAGCCATTCCTTTACCGCATGTTCTTCTGTAATGGCTGTATCCCGGGGAATATAGCCCATCCCGTAGAAGCGGCCCTTCTCCATGAATATACAGCTTTGCTCCTGCGCATCACGGCCATTGCCCATGATCAGGTAAGTTGGCTGTTGCTGCTGCATATGGATAATGGCAGCTTTTACCCGCAGGTTGTAAGTTTCCGACAGTTCCTTTTTCTCGCAGGCGCCCCGGCAGGTATGATCAGGAATAGGCGAACAGGCGCCATTCCCTTTCTGCAGGAAGCATAACCGCGGACAAAGATCAAACTCCCTGATCAGGCCCCGCAACATCTGGTGCCCTTGTACCAACAAAGGAAATGAGTGCAACGGCATTGTATACTTTCTCCGTTTTTCGATAGCCAGCCGAAGATATCCCTGCTGGTCTTCAAAACAGTAGAAGCCGTATTTAAATTCAATATGTTTCTGGGAGTAATTGTATACGGGCCATAAACGTTTGATCTCCACGCTTTCCAGTATATGCGCCATCAGCTCTGTTCCTGTCGTTTCATGTGACACACTGTAAATATTGCGGAGAAATTCCTGGCGTTTGCGGCTGGCGCTATTGCCTGTGAAATGACTATTGACCCTTTTCCGAATATTTTTAGCCTTCCCTACGTATACCACTTTGCCTTTCTGGTCATGGAAATAATAAACGCCGGGACCACCTGGTAATGCGGTCACCTGTTCAGGTGGCAGATTAGGCGGCAGGAACTGTTCCTTGGAGTGTACATTCAATGCATGGGCGATCGCATTATTCACGTCCTGTCTTAAGAGCAGGGAGAACAGCTTCACGGTAGCAGAAGCATCGCCGGAGGCACGGTGACGCTGGGTCACCGCTATCTGCAGGGATTTGCAAAGATTACCCAGGCTATAGGAAGGTAAGCCCGGTACGATCTTCCGTCCGAGCCTTACGGTGCATAACTTCTTGCTACGCAGCTGGTATCCGGCTTTTGCCAGATGATATTGTAAAAAGGAATAATCAAAATTGACATTATGCGCCACGAAGATCTTATCGTGTATAAGGCTATATATATCGGCTGCCACCTGTTCAAAAGGAGGAGCACTTGCTACCATGTCATCGGTAATACCTGTCAGGGATTGAATGTACCTGGGAATAGGCACACCCGGATTGATCAGCGTTTCATACTGCTGTACAATTTCCTGGCCGTCGTAAATAAAAATGGCTACTTCAGTAATGCCATTCGCACTGGCGTGGCCTCCTGTGGTTTCTATATCAACTATTGCGTACATAACTCTTCCACTCAGCGAACAAATATAAAGACAAGTTCGTACGTGGAGAATTATATATTTTCACAAAGAGTTGTTAGCCACCAGGAGCGACATTCCCGAACTCAACAATCACAACTATCACCCGGAGACTAACAACTACTTATTTAACAAATCAACGCTAAAGCGCTGCCTTATTTCTTCCAGGCTGCCTGAATTGCCTTGATGGAATCCAGGTGTGCTCTAAGCGTTGGCAATGTGTTGGTAGCCCATGCTTTCAGATCAGGGTCTGTCAGATTGCCAGACGCCTTTTCAAACTTATCCACGTCTTTCTCATGATCGTCTACCATCATATCGACGTAATGTTTGTCAAATTCCTTTGCAGACATCTTATTCATCTTGTCGATATGGTCTTTGGCATCACCGGAAACGCTGTCAGGTAACGCAATATTCTTACTTTGCGCCAGACCTTTCAGTTCGTCGCCTGCTTTGGAATGGTCACGCACCATCATAGCAGCAAAGTCTTTTACGCGCTGACTCTGTGCTTTTTCCTGGGCCAGTTTACCGGCCTGTACTTCCATCATACCTCCATTTGCAGCTTCAACTGCAAAATCAGAAGATTCCTTATCGACAGGAGCCATCTCCTTATTTACTTCCTGAGCACTGTCCACAGCGTTATCATGTTTGGCAGTGTTACTTCCTCCGCAGGCCTGAAACATCCAGGCGGCCAGCAATGTAGCGGCAAAAAAAGTGAGCTTTTTCATTTGTACCCTTTTTGGTTTAACAATTTTTAGATATAATAAGTATTAACGTGTTATACAGTCACGCCTGATAGTTGGCAAAAAGGGTACCATGCCAACCGCCGGGGTGCACAATAAGCAGGCAAAACCGCTCAGATGTTCATCTGGTCGTGCTTTCATGCCTGCGGCCTGTACTGTAATGATTATCAACACCTACGCCAGTATATGTAATAATTTTGTAGATCATTCTCCCCGTCCTGCTCTTTTGGGTAAACAATATTCTGGAACAGTCGTTCTAAATTTATTTGGAACATTCGTTCTGAAATTCTACATTTGCATCATGGCACGGAATAAAGCATTTGATCCTGAGGAAAGGCTCGAAAAAGCAAGGGATCTCTTCTGGGAGAAGGGATACAATGCTACGTCTATGCAGGACCTCGTGGAGGGAATGCAGCTGAACCGGGCCAGTATATATGATACTTATGGCGACAAATACGCCCTCTTCCAGCAGTGCCTGCAGAACTACGCGAAAGAGAAGCTATTTGATTATAAACAATGCTGTGATAAAGTCTCTCCTATGACAGCAGTAGAAAGTATCGTACGAAGAGCCGTATCAAATAAAAAAGAGGGCAAAACCTGCCTGATGGTCAAAACATCCTTCGAACTCGCTTCTATGGATGACGGTATCAAAATGATCGTTCAGGAACAGGCCAAAGCTAGTATCAGCGTTTTACAGGAACTACTGGAGAAAGCAAAACAGATGAATGAGATCCCGGCAGAGAAAGACCCTGCCACATTAGCCCAGTTCCTTTACGCAAGCTTTAGCTCCCTCTGGATGATGGATGTTCTTTTTGGTGACAGAGAGATGTTGGAGCGGATGGCAGACCATATATTGTATAGCATCAGGCATTAAAAAAATTTACCCATTTCTGGAACAATCATTCTAGAATATTAACAACAGAAAGGCAATGTATCCAACACTTTTATCATCTACTACAATAGGCAATTACGCCATATCCAACAAGGTAGTTATGGCGCCTACCTTGACCAAAGTTCACGTTCCTGCGGGCATTCCAAACGACGTGATGGTGAACTATTATAGCCAGCGGGCCAAAGCAGGCCTGATCATAGCAGAGGGGACCGGTCCTGCGGAAAACGGTATGGGCCACGCGCACATGCCGGGTATTTATAGCAAGGACCAGATAGCCGGATGGAAAAAAGTTACGAAAGCAGTTCATGAGAACGGAGGCCGGATCTTCCTGCAGATCATGCATACGGGGCGGATCTCACACCCCGCCAATATGCCCGCAAAGACAGACATTATTGCTCCTTCAGCAGTTCCTGCCAAAGGAGAGATATGGACAGAACAACACGGATGGCAACCATACGCTACGCCAAGAGCTATGACCACATCTGAAGTGCAGAAGATGGTACAGCAATATGTGAAGGCCGCCAATCAGGCCATTGCAGCTGGTTTTGACGGCGTAGAACTACACGCAGCTCATGGCTACCTGATGGACCAGTTCCTGCACCCTGACACCAATCAACGTACCGACAAGTATGGGGGCAGTATTCATAACAGGGTACGTTTTATTCTCGAAACAGTAGCCGCCGTAAGTCATGCCATCGGCAGGGACCGTACAGGTATCCGCCTGTCGCCCTATAGCCAGGTAAATGATCTGCAACATCATAATGAGATAGATGCTACTTACGAGTTCCTGGCAGATGCCCTGGACACCTACGGATTGTCCTATATTCATCTGCTAACAGAACCGGCCACTCCTGCTACGCTGATAGCAGGCATACGCTCCAGGTTCGGAGGTACGCTTATCCTGAATGGCGACTATGATGCCATACGTGCAGAACAGACAGTGTTGAACGGATTGGCAGACCTGATCGCTTTCGAGAATCCATGCGTATCTTCTCCCCTCTCCGGTAAGTTCGAAATGACTTCCAGTGAGCCGCTTAAAAAACCCAATTACGCTTGCGCGAATTGTTAATCATAAATCTGAGAGTTGTTTAGTTGTTTACACTTCCGTAGTGGAAGCTCTGCTGCGGAAGTGGTTCTTTCAAGTAAGACATTTGGACATTCAGTGAAGGAAATATAATACGATTGTTTTGGGATCAATGACTTGGGAGACAAAAGAAATGGATAAATAGGACTTAGACTGGAAAACAATTTTCAATAGTACCGGCAGTATAAAATGGGCTGCATCTGTTTAGGATAAATTTAGACGTAAACAGATAGGATTTCAAACAGCTTTAGCCATAGTTGATAAAACAGATGCGTCCATTTTATACTGCCCGGATTTCTATAAACCTAACGGCTTACGCCAGCTTCAACGCCAAGCTCCTTCCAATTGAAATATTGTTGTGCGTTGTAATAGCAGATATCTTTCACGACTTTACCGATCCACTCTATATCGTTTGGCAGTTCTCCGTTTTCAACTTCCTGCCCTAATAATTCACAGACGATCCTCCGGAAATATTCATGACGCGGATAAGATAAAAAGCTGCGGGAATCCGTAAGCATTCCTACGAAACGGCTTAATAATCCCATATTGGATAAGGCATTCAGCTGTTTGATCATTCCATCTTTCTGATCCAGGAACCACCATGCAGAACCAAATTGCACTTTACCCGCAATAGAGCCATCATTGAAGTTGCCGATCATCGTCGCGAGCAATTCATTATCCGCAGGATTCAGGTTGTAGAGGATTGTCCGGGCCAGTTTATCCTGGCGGTCCAGGCGGTCCAGGAACTTAGCCAGCGCCCTTGCCTGAGAGAAATCGCCGATAGAATCCCAGCCGGTATCGGGTCCTAACAAGTGCATCATGCGGGAATTGTTATTCCGTAATGCACCCAGATGGTATTGCTGCACCCAGCCTTTTTCCCAATCCCATTCTGCCAGCTGTAGCAACAATGCTGATTTGATCTGTCGTGCTTCGTGCAGACTTAACTTATGGCCGCTTCTTACTTTTAAGAAAATAGCGTCGATGTCCTTCTCATGAAAATCTTCTGCATAGATCTCTTCAATGCCGTGATCCGACACGGTACAACCCTGTGAGGCAAAAAAGTCATGCCTGTTTTTCAATGCATCCAGCAGGTCGGCATAAGTGGTGATAGTAATACCACTAGCTTCTTCCAGACGCTGGAGGTACTGATTATACTTTTCAGGATCATCCACATTCATGGATTGATCGGGCCTGAAAGCGGGCAGGATAGGTATTTCAAAGCCATCCTGTCTTATTTGCTGATGATATTCCAGTGTATCTGCCGGATCATCTGTTGTACATACCAATGCTACGTTCATCTTACGCAACAAGTTACGCGTACTGTAAGCACTGGTTTCCAGTTGCGCACTGGCGTTATAATAAATATCTCTGGCTGTGGCCGGACTTAGAATATCGTGAATATTAAAGTAACGCTGTAGTTCGAGGTGTGTCCAATGATACAGCGGATTACGCAGGGTGTATGGCACTGTCTCCGCCCACTTCTCAAATTTCTCCAGGTCTGACCTATTACCAGTGCAATAGCTCTCATGTACACCATTCGTACGCATGGCCCGCCATTTATAGTGATCACCGTACAGCCATGCCTGCGTGAGATTGCCAAAGCCGGTATCCGCCGCGATCTGTGCCGGGGGCAAATGACAATGATAGTCAATTACCGGCATGTCTTTGGCGTAATCGTGGTACAGACGTTTTGCAGTTGTGCTACTCAGGAGAAAGTGTTCATCCAGGAACTTCTTCATTGTTGACATTAATTGAAATGGTTAGTGATTACAGTGACACGCCTCTTTTCCAGGGAATGAAATCATCCTGTCCGTTGATAACGGACCTGGCTTTGGTGATCCCGCTGGCTACATCTATAACATAGTTAAGAATGCGCTCACCCGCTTCAGGAATGGACTCTTCTCCATCGATGATAGTACCTGTATTGATATCAATAATATCAGGCATACGCTCATACAGTTTCGTATTACTGGATAGCTTGATTACGGGCGTCACAGGATTGCCGGTGGGTGTACCCAGACCGGTTGTGAATAATACAATAGTTGCTCCTGACCCTACCTCGGCAGTGGTGGACTCTACATCATTGCCGGGTGTACAAAGTAAGTTAAGACCAGGTTTGGTCACCTTTTCCGGATAATCCAGTACAGCCGCTACCGGGGATGTACCACCTTTCTTGGCTGCACCGGCCGATTTAATAGCGTCTGTGATCAGACCGTCTTTGATGTTTCCCGGCGAAGGGTTCATATCAAAACCGGAGCCGGCTTCTTCTGCACGGCGCGCATAAGTGCGTATCAATTCTATAAAACGTAATGCATCTTTTTCATCTGTACAACGATCACTCAGTTCCTGTTCTACGCCACATAGTTCAGGGAACTCTGATAAGATCACAGAACCTCCCAACGCCACCAGCAGATCGGAAGTATAACCGATGGCCGGATTGGCAGATATCCCTGAGAAACCGTCCGATCCGCCACATTCAAGCCCTATACACAGTTTGGACAATGGTGCGGGTTGACGGGTGATCGTATTAGCCTGGATCAATCCTGCCATGGTCTGCTTTACAGCCGCAGTGATCAAAGCCTGCTCTGTACCCGTCTGCTGCTGGTCCAGTATGTAAAGAGGTTTGCTGAACTGTGGCGATCGTTTCCTGATCTCCTCTTCCAGCATGGTGATCTGTGCATTCTGACATCCCAGGCTTAACACGGTAGCACCGGCAACATTTGCGTGTGTGATATATCCTGCCAGCAATCCGCATAAGGTCTGTGCATCCTGTCTTATACCTCCACAACCGCCTTCGTGTGTCAGGAACTTAATACCGTCTACATTTTCAAAGAGGCGGGATTGTTGTATTGCAGCATCATCTTCCGTATAAACTGTTTCCAGTATACCCTTAGCGTCTGCGCCCTGTTTGTATTTTTCTGCCAGCATACGGGCGAATCCTGCATATTTCTTCGGACGTCCGTATCCCAGTTCGTCAACCAGTGTTTCCCTTAATACATCCACATTCCTGTTCTCGCAAAACACCATCGGGATCACCAGCCAGTAGTTGCCTGTACCTACACTGCCGTCTGCGCGATGATATCCCATAAATGTGCGTTGCTGCCATTTAGAGATATCCGGAATATGCCAGGCCGTCCTTCTTGCCGAAGCCAGCTGAAAGTCGCTGGCGGCATGCTGTACATTGCCTACTGCTATTTTAGCTCCGGCAGGTAATGTTTGCTTTGCGCGACCTACCAGTACGCCATACATTGTAATTGCATCTCCTGTACTGAGTGCTGTTTCCGTAAATTTGTGCTTTGCCGGTATATCTTCCGTTACGGTATATACCTGGCCATTTTCCTGCACACTGTCTCCTTTTTTCAGGTCTGTAAGCGCCACCACCACGTTATCATGCGGATGCACTTTTAACACTTTCCTTTTCATCCCCGTCGTCATATCTGTTTTATTTAAGCAATCGTTGTTTCTTCTGATACTTTTCTGATTAGTGAACTGGCCCCTTCATTCAATAAAGCACCCAACATAACCGCCACTGCATGCGCAAAGCCTGTCAACGCAGTCAGGTCTGTTCCCCATAAAGCCGTATCCTTTAGTACGGTCTGTACAAGTACAGTTGGTTCCAAGCGTTGCCATTTTTCTTTGAAATAAGCTGCATGATCATCTGTTACATTACCATCCCTCATGAATAACAGATAGGCGGCAAAGCCTAATGCCATAAATGCCGGCACCTCTTCAAAGCGATGGAAGTGATGTTGCAATACCGGGATGACACGCATCTTCATCTTGGAGGTATACTGCATGGTGATACTTATCCAGCGGTGCTCTATATAAGGGTTCCTGAAGCGGTCAAGCACATTTCCTGCGAAGCGCAAAGCCGCGTCTTCACGGATATTGAGATCTGTAATAGCGGGTACTATTTCATGCTTCATTAATGCTGATATACAACTTTCCATTGCAGGATCTTCCATTGCTTCCTTCACGGTTTCGAACCCGGCTAACACCGCCAGTCCGCAGATAAGCGTATGTGTGCCGTTCAGCAAGCGTAACTTCAGCTCCCGGAAAATATTGATATCCGGCGCCAGCACTACGCCACTGTCCACCTGATAAAAAGACAGCTTCTTTCTGACTGTTTCATTATCTGTTTCTATAGCCCAAAGCGCATAAGGCTCGGACATGATCATGAGTTTATCCTGGTAGCCTTGTTGTTTTTCAACAACTGCATGTGCAGCTGCCGGTAAGGCGCCAGGCACGATACGATCCACCAGTGAATTGCAGATATGATTGGCGGTAGATAACCATTGAATAAACGATTCGTCCAACTGATTACGCTTTGCCAGTTCCAACAGTATATTTTTCAGTTTAGTGCCATTGTCGGGGATCAGCTCCGTAGGAATGATGACCATGCCTTTGTCTGGGTCACCACTGAAATGCCGATAGCGGTGCAGCAGAAATGCCAACAGCTTACCCGGGAAAGAAGGCGGAGGAGTTGTAGCATGTATATCATCATCTGACAATGTAATACCCACCTCCGTCGTATTGGAGACCACGATTTCCATTTCAGGGAAGGTGGCGCAGTCCAGGATAGCGTTCCATTCTGCTGCGGCCGACAATACCCTGCTGATAGCCGAATTCACAATATATTCCTCCACCCTGCGGCCCTGCATAATTCCCTGTATGCAGTGTGTGTACAGGTTATCCTGTTCTGTATAGGCATCTGTATTGCCTTTGTCCGTGGACTTGATCATGACAATACGGCCATTGAAAATGCCAGCTTTATTGGCTTTGTCAATAAAATAATCCGGCAGCCCGCGTAACAATACGCCTGTACCAAACTGCAGCACCTTTTCGGGCAGCACAGTACGTTCTTCGCCGTTCAATAACTGTTTGTTCAATTGCATATACCTCGTTTACTTTATTTACGCACGACCTGTTTGAACAGCCACTCTGTTAGGTCAGTAGCTGCCTGATAGTTTTCAAATGACGCCGGTAAGCGACGTCCGTCAAGATATTCGTTATAGAACCATGGATCGCCCACGGCAAACACTGTTCCTTTACCTACTTTTGATACTGCCATCACCACATCGCCTTTATCGGTGTAAGCCGCTCTCGCCGGCTGTTTCAATGCGATAGTAGAGATCTCTTTGATATAGATCTTTTTGGTATGCGGGAATACTTCATTGCCTGCAGGCAGAAACAATGCGCCCTGTTCAAATTGTTTGCCTTCTACATGATTACGGCTGTCTTCTTTGAATGTGATACCAAAACGCCCCGTCAGTTTATTGAACTCCTTTATTTCGGAGTTACCTGCATCGTTCTGCAGGACCACCAATACACCACCTTTCTTCACCCAGTTATATATTTCTTCTGCGTGTGCATCTGTCATAAAGTTGGGCTTCGTGGTTTCCTTTTCAGTATCAGGGTCAACCATCAGGAGGATGTCGGTCTTTGCCAGACTGGCAGCGGTAGGTGCTGCGGATAATGTATTCGTTACTGCCCCCCTGTTTTTAAAGATATGTCCCCATAGGGAATAACCACCATTGTCTCTTTCATCCCATACGTAGTGCCATGATTCCTGTTGTCCTGACGGTCCTTTTCTGTATTCGTTATTGAAGTAATTATCGATAGTAACGCGCACGCCTTTCCCTGTTTTGGGAATAGCCGCCTGCTCCATTTCATTTGCCGCCTGCATGTAGGCTCCTACTCCTTTTGGATCGTTTACGATCACCTTTTCACTTAGGTAATAGGCATAGCTACCATCACGGTAAGGATCACCACCCAGTCCTGCTACGCTTACAGTGCCTTCCAGGTTCACACCACCTTCAGGCGCAGGTCTTACAAACTGTTTAGTCAGTCCTTTATAACCTTTATCGGCTACAGCGCTGTAACTGGCGGGCAGGTATCCTAGACGGACGCCTTTGGCCAGTGCGTAGACAAACATGCAGGAAGCAGATGCTTCCAGGTAGTTGCCTTTTTCTTTTCCTTTATCCAGCACCTGCCACCAGCAACCGCTGGCAGGGTCCTGGTATTTCTTCACGGCTGCAGCCATCCTGTTCAGGATCTGTATCAGGCTGTCCCTGCCGGGATGTGCCTGTGGGAAATATTCCAGTGCATCAACCAATGCCATTCCATACCAACCCATAGCGCGGCCCCAGAAATTGGGTGAGCGGCCGGTGGTTTTATCAGCCCAACGCTGTTCGCGGGATTCGTCATATCCGTGATAGAGCAGTCCTGTTTTTGCATCGCGGGAATGTTGTTCCATCAGTACGAACTGACGTGTGATGTCTTTGTATGCTGCATCGTCATGAAAGAGCGCCGCATATTCAGCGTAAAACGGTTCTGCCATATACAGGCCGTCCAGCCACATCTGGTAAGGATAGCGCTTCTTATGCCAGAAGCCGCCCTCATTGGTACGTGGTTGTTTATCCAGCTGTGCCTTTAGTTTATCGGCAGCCAGTTTGTATTTCTCATCGTTGGTGACTTTATACAGCAACAACAGAGAACGGCCATTTTTGATATTATCGATGTTGTAATCTTCAGCTTTGTAGGTGCGGATAGTACCATCCTTTTCAAGATAATGGTCCAGACCTGTCTGTATGAAACGGAAGTATCTTCCGTCTCCGGTGTTCTTCCATAATCCTGTAAAACCTTCCAGCACAACGCCCTGGTCATATGTCCAGTGTGCGTGCCTTCCGGCCAGTTGCAAAGAGTCTCCCCATATCCGGATCATTGTTTCGGCCATCTTTGCAGATTGCGCGAATGTGAATGCGGGCAGGAGGAGCAAAAGGGTGTTCAGTAATTTTTTCATGCCGTGCTTTTTTCTGAAGAGATCAGGAGTAAAGCACCAGCAACAAATACAGGGAACTACTACTGCACTTATTGCCGATGCCTGACTCCTGATCTATTTATCGTTTTGAAATATCAAGTTTAACCTGTTTGCTATCCTGCACATTGATCTTACCATTGTCTTTAGTAACGAGAGTAACATTGGTCAGGTTGATATTATTACCTGCGATACAGTCGCCCGCAGTCTTCGCCGTGATCGTGATATCTTTCAGATGAATATCACTGATCGGCATTTCAGGTAGTCCGCGGATAAAGATCGCCTTCTCAGCACCATAACATACCACATTACTGATATGAAAATCCCTGAACTGAGGCGTCGCTTCCGTTACAGGGATGAGCTGTACTTTCGGCGCCTCGCGTTTTTCGCCTGACAGTGGCACCGGGTCTTTTGCCATGTAATACATATCGAACAGGATAGCCTCTGCCGGAATATCCTTCATGCTGATATTATTCACATAGATCTTCTCTACGATACCGCCACGACCGCGCGTGGTTTTAAAACGTAAGCCAATATCCGTACCCAGGAAAGAACAGTTGGAGACAAACAGGTTACGTGCGCCGCCAGACATTTCGCTACCTATTACAAAACCTCCGTGAGCATGATATACAACACAGTTGTTGACGATCACATCTTCCGTAGCAACGCCCCGTTTGCGGCCCTGCTCATCCCTACCGGATTTAATACAGATACCGTCGTCGCCTACATCAAAAGTGCAGCCTTCTATACGGGAGTAACGGCAGGACTCGAGGTCGATGCCATCGCCATTCTGTGCATACCAGGGATTCTTGGCGTATACATTCCGCAGGGTGATATGTTCTGTCAGCAGCGGATGAAGGCACCAGGCCGGTGAGTTCTGAAACGTTACACCTTCCAGCAGTACGTATTTACAAGATGTGATGCTGACCATATTAGGACGCAGGAAGTCTTTGATATCGTTATAGTCTGCAGCCGTTTTATCGGGTGCGATCACACCTGCCAGCTTAGTGTGAGAACCTTTGAATGATTTGGCAGAAGGATACCAGGTCTTTTTATCTTCCCCTTCTATGCCACCGGAAGCCAACAGTTTCGTCCACTGCGATTCCGTCAGTTTATCCTTCTTGACAATGCGCCAGGCATCGCCGCCACCGTCCAGGATACCGCTGCCTGTAATGGCTATATTCTCTGCATTTACAGCAGATACCGGCGCCTGGCAACGCATGGCTTTTAATCCTTCGTAGGTGGTTTCTACCAACGGATACTGGTCGAAGTCTTTTGTGAATTGTAAGATAGCGTTAGGTGCGAGGTACAGATTCACGTTACTCTTCAGTACAATGGGGCCGGTGATCCACAGTCCGGGAGGCACCATAACTACGCCGCCGCCTTTGCTGTTGCTGGCGGTAATGGCATCGTTGATACTCTTACTGTTCAGTGTAATGCCATCCGCTTTTGCACCGAAGGCTGCGATATTCAATGTATCTCTTTTGAAATGCGGCTCATATATTTCCGGCAGATCGAAACGATATTTCCCTTCAAATTCAGTTTGTTCCAGGTACTTTTCCAGTCCGATGTGTTTATCCCTGATCTCTCTGGCAACCAGTCCTGCTACCAGGGTAGCGCCATAGGTATTGAAATGCGTATTGTCGGTCACACCATCAGGCAGTGCTTTATAATGTCCTGCCGGAGTGGTCTTGAACAGTTTCTCAGAACCCTGTACACCATGTTGAAGGATCAGGGCTTCGCTACTCTTCTGCAGATCGATCAGCGGTACTTTATTGGCGGCCGCCACTTCTTTCACCACACGGGGATACTCGCCATGCTGGTCAACAAAGGCGCCCTTATCATCAAACTTCCGGCGTTGTACCGGGGTGACGAGGATAGGATTCGCTCCTTTTGCACGGGCTTCTTTGACGAAGCGAAGCAGGTTAGTCTTATAATCGCCATCAGGAGCCGCATAACGGCTCGGATCGTCTTTCTTGCTATCGTTATGCCCAAACTGGATAATAAGCCAGTCTCCGGGCTTTAATTGGGCAAGAACGCTATCCCAGCGATGCTCATTAATGAAGCTTTTGGTGCTGCGTCCATTGACGGCATAATTCTTCACGGTGACACCTTTCTGCAAGAAGAGCGGGAACAGCTGCCCCCATCCTCTTTCGGGATTATCTTCCAATGGTTTGTTCGCCATTGTGGAATCGCCAATCATAAACACGCGTGGCGGATCGTCGGTCGCGATCCAGCTGATCAACGGAAAAAGCAGCGCCAATAGATACAACTTCATGAGCTTTCGATTTATGGTATTACTGATAGTTCGGGTTTTGTGTAAACTCCCCTTTGTTCGTCACTGCATCTATCTGATCCTGTGGAATAGGACGGACAGTATGGAATGACTGGAAATTTCTAGCAGCGTCAGGATTATGCGCACCGATCTGTGAGCCCAGCTTGCCGGTGCGTTTCAGATCGAACCAGCGTAGTTGTTCGCCAGCCAGTTCGCGTGCTCTTTCCGCCAGGATGAAATCAATGGTCATGTCGGCATCTGTCACGGCCATTTCTGCTGTGTGGCCCGGGATAGTTGCACGTTCGCGCAGCTTCGTGATATAGGCCGCCGCCTTGCCCTTGTTACCCAGGTTGATCTGAGCCTCCGCTGCGATCAGGTATACCTCTCCTAGACGGATAATATAAGCGTCACGGGAGCTTTGTTCTTCATCCTTTCCACCTCGGGTAGGATCCTCAAACTTCTTCAGGGAGATATAATGCGTACGGTCGGAGCCTCCTTCATCAGAGAGATAAGAGATATTCCTGTCATACACACGATATGGCTTTCCCGCAGTATCCGCACTGGAAACAACATATTTGGTGCAGATGATAGCAGTGTCTCCCAGTTTCATACCTCTGCGTGCTGTAGCCAGGTTATTACAGAACCATACACTTTTAAAACTGGCATCAAACCGTGCGTCGGCCTTTTCATTAAAAAGTTCCAGCAGGTAGAGCGTAGGCATATATCTGTTGAAAGGCCGGCCATTGGCAACGTCACGTTGCATACCGACAAGGTCGTCGTATTTCATTGTGAACATCAGGTGGCCGTTATTAGCGCCACGGGAGTGCCCGTTAGGATATAAAGTAGCATCCAGCCTGTCGTTAAACACCAGGTTCTTCATATAATTAACGGCCCATACGATCTCTTTGTTCTGCAGGTTGTCCATGCGCCAGAGGTCAGCGTATTTAGTTTGCAGCGCAAAGCCAAAATTATTAATCACTGAATCGGCCAGCGCCGCCGCTTTATCGTTCTGTCCACGGGTCAGGTACATACGCGCCAGGAATGCCATTGCAACCGGTTTGGTAGCACGGCCATAGTCGCTTGTAGTACGAGGCAGATTGGCGGCCGCCATTTCCAGGTCGCGGAAGATCTGCGCATAAAAAGTATCTACCGGAGTGCGGTTGGCCACTGTTTCCACACCGCTTGTTTCTGTCAGCGTAAAGTGAACGCCGCCCCATGTTTCCACGATGTGCCAGTAATAGAAGGCCCGGAGAAAACGTAGTTCCGCTTCACGGATCACACTTCTTTCCGGCGTGAACCCGGCATTACCTACCCTGGCTATTCCGGTATTACAGAGATTGACGGCGGAATACAACTGTTTCCACAATCCACCCATCACGGCATTGCTCGCCTGCAGGTTAATGTATTGAGTAAGATCAGGGTATTTGTCGCCAGTGCCACTGGTCCATAGATCTGTTCCCATTTCAGCAATGTTCCAGCCTTCTTCTTTTCCGTACCACCAGCGGTTATAGGAATAAGCGGCGTTTACCAGTGTTTCAAAACCTTCGGGGGTACTGAACACCTGGTCCACGGTAAGTCCGGAAGGATTATATTCTTCCAGTTGTTTGTTGCAGGCGGCCAGCAGACTGGCGCCAAGCAGTATAATGATCAATATGTTTATATAACGTTTCATGAGTTGTCAGGTTAATTGAATGAAATCAGAATTCGACGTTCAGTCCGGCCACATACATCTTCGTCAGCGGATTGCTCAGATCACCACCCCTTTCAGGATCATAGTCTTTCACTTTGCTGAAGGTGAACAGGTTCTTACCTGTTACGTAGACACGCAGATTACTCATATGCATGGTCTTTAATGCGCCGGCCGGCAGTGTATATCCCAGCGAGATGTTTCGGATCTTCACAAAAGAGCCATCCTTATATCCCAGTGTTTTGATGTAAGGAGTACCGTCTTTTGAAACACTTGCATTCGGGCGGGGATATTCGTTGCTTTCATTCTCCGGAGTCCAGTAGTTCAGAGGTGCGCTGTTCTCCAGTCCCTGCGGATCAAACTTAGCGGCATATTCTGAATTGATCCATTGTCCGATACGAGCAAACACATAGATGTTCAGATCAAAACTTCTGAAGCGGATATCGTTATTGAAACCGCCACTCCAGGTAGGCACCTGTTTACCAATTACAATACGGTCGCTGGAATTCAGTACACCATTGTTCTCCTGATCGCGCACTTTGATGTCGCCGGGTTTGTTCTTGTATAAGGCAGCTGCATCCGCTTCTTTTGATTGCCAGATGCCGATCTTCTCATAGTCGAAGAACACTTTAACAGGATAACCTATGAACCAGCTATTGGCTACATCGTTTGTATTGGCATCGGCCAATGCCACGATCTCTTCTTTGTTCTTTGAGAAGGTGATATTGGATGTCCAGCTGAATCCATTCACTCTCACATTGCTGGTATTGATGCCTATTTCAATACCCCTGTTCCTTGTTTTACCAATGTTCTGGATCACGGTGCTTACACCTGACGATGTAGGCAAAGTTCTCTGCAGGAGCAGGTCTTTGGTATGTGTATCGTAGTAGTCGACAGTTGCATTGATCCTGCCGTTCAGGAAGCTCATATCCAGTCCGACGTCAGTAGTCGAGGACAGTTCCCACTTCAGGAATTTGTTACCGACCTGGCTACCGATGGCGTAACCCATTGAAGAGTTGGTATCGTCATAGGAGAACGGGATCTTGGTGAGATAACTCGCCGTTGCATAAGGCGGTACAGCGTCATTACCGGCGATACCATAACTGGCGCGCAGTTTCAGATCGCTGAAGATATGCTGGTCACGCATAAAGGCTTCATCAGAGATACGCCATGCACCTGCAATAGAAGGGAAGAACGCCCATTTATTGCCGGGTGCAAGTTTGGAAGATCCGTCAGAACGTCCTGTCAGTGACAAGAGGTATTTTCCTTTATAGCTATAATTGATACGTCCTGTAAATGAGATCAGTTTATTCTCCATGTAGCTGGAACGGATAGCAATACCGCTTACGCTATTCTGCAAGGCATAATACAACTGTGAAGGCAATAGCTGTCCTTCACCCTGCAGGAAACTGGAGTCCCGCTGGTCGGAGAGTATGCTGGCTACTCCGGTCACTCCGAATGAATGATCGCCGACGGTATGCTGATAGTTCAACACATTCTCCCAGCTAAGAAAACGTCTGCTGCCGCTATTGAGCTGCGAACGGGAAGCGGAAGCGGTAGCACGGTCAATTGTATTTTTAGCAGCGTAGATGCCTGTACGTGTATTATCCAGTGTAACACCAAAATTGGAACGGAGGGACAGGCCTTTTAACGGCGTCAGTTCTACATAGGTGTTCACGAAGGTACGGGTCACGCGGCCGTTGTTCTGGTAGGCATTCGGCTGTTCATCTGCCAGTGGATTGATCATCGGGCCGTTGTTAGGGAAGATGACCAGTTGTCCGTTCTCGTCGTAAGGACTGTTTATCGGAATGATCTTATTGGCCTGGTTCAGCGGATCGCGACGGGTATCCTGGTTATAGTAGGTTATCTGGCTTTGCATACCTACTTTCAGATAATCGTTCACGATCTGATCGAGGTTCAGACGGGCGGAATATCTTTTCAGATGATCGAGTTTTAAGAGGCCTTTCTCATCAAAATAATCCAGCGAGAGATAAACTTTCGTTTTATCAGAACCGCCGGACACACCTACCTGGTAATCCTGTTGCAGACCATCGTTGATAAGGAGGTCTGCGTAGTTTGTCCAGAGATTATTCTGGATAGCGTCTACTTCCGCTGCGTTAAAGATGAGCGGATCGTCTGCTTCTGTTTTCCAGCGGCCTGTGGTACGGTTTGCTTCGCGTTTTTGGGCAACATATTGCGGACCGGTAGACATTGCAGGATAACCTGCCACCTGCGACAGGCCTACATATGTATTCACGGACACGCGAGGTTTACCACCTGCTCCTTTTTTAGTTGTAACGATGATAACTCCGTTTGCGCCCCTGGAACCATATATAGCGGTAGAAGAAGCATCTTTCAGGACTTCCATTGACTGAATATCGTTCGGGTTAATATCCTGAATATTTTCATATTGAACACCGTCAACAATGTAGAGCGGACCGTTATCGGCACGGATAGAACGGTTACCTCTGACGGTAACATTGATCTTAGCACCGGCTGCGCCGCTGCTTTTGGTAATATCCACACCGGGCAATTTACCCTGTACGGATTCCATCACGTTTGTGGAGGGAACTTTCTTCAGTTCTTCCCCCTTGACAGAAACAACAGCTCCTGTGAGGTCACGTTTCTTTACTTCACCGTAACCAACTACCACGACTTCGTCGAGTTGTTTATTATCTTTTTCAAGTTTCACAATGATGTTGCTATTACCATTAATATTTTGTGTCAGTGCCTGATATCCCAGATAGCTAAATATCAATACACCTGTTCTGGTATCGGGAACTGTAAGTGAAAATGCACCGGTGGCATCTGTCTGCGCACCTGTTGTGGAACCTTTGAGCTGTACGTTCACCATCACAAGCGCTTCGCCTGTGGTGGCATCGGTAACACGCCCTTTAATAATCTGACTTTGCGCCAATGCCATTCCGGCACTACCCAGCAGCAGCCAGTAGATCAATAACAGTTTTTTCATAACGTAACGTGTTGTATATGTCTTTTAATTTTGGGTCTTGTTAATCCGCAACGGAATTTTATTGCTACAGTGGCAATACAAAGCAGTACTGGTTTGTATCAGTTCCTTATACCGGTATATCCGAAACAATTCTACAGCTATATTCATTAATTCGGAAAGGTTTGCCGGTATTTATTTACGCAAACGTTTGCGGACTACAGCCCTTTTTTCAGACAGACATATACTGTTACAATTTTATGATTGTTACTGCGCTGCAGTGATACGGAACCAGTCGTAATCAGCCGATCCTGCATCGTTGATCTGAGACGCCCGGCTGCAGAATATACCGATTTTGGCCCCTACCCATCTGCCCGGTTGTGCTGTGAATGATTTTCCTGCAGGTATAAAGTGCTGACCATCCTCGCTATAGCTAAACTGGCAAAGTGCGCCGTTACCTACCTGCACACGGAACCAGCAGGTGTTGTCTTTCATTGTGGCCAGCACCTCCTGTTCCTCTGCCTTGCCTTTGTCGGCTTGCAGACAGGTTGCATACACTACTTGCAGTGTATTTCCTTTCTTCACCAGAGAGATCCCTGCGTAGTCTACACCCATGATGATCAAACCCGTGCGCTCCCCTTCCAGTGAAGGGTTAGGTGTGAATGTGCATTTGGTAGTTGCAGTAAAACTATCCGCAGGAAATTTTTGTAATAAAAGATTAGGCGCTTCCCAGTAATTGCGGCTGGAGTCGGGCATTCTGGCGGAAAATAAGCGTAAGACGCCTTTTGAAGGGAATGGCATCATCCAGGTGGAAGCAGGATTTGCCTGCCATTGCCATTGCAGTCCTAATGAGCGTTCATTGAATTCATCTGATTCTGACGGCGTTATCACTTTAGATCCTGAGAGTGGTTTACGGAACGTCGTGACAGGTTCACCTTTACCGTCTCCATCGGGATCAGCACCGATCACTGGCCAGTTATTGATCCACTGCATGGGTTGGAGATGTACTACACGGCCATATGCGCCTTTATCCTGGAAATGCAGGAACCAGCTGGAACCGGAGGGCATATCTACCCAGGCGCCCTGGTGAGGGCCGTTAACGGCCGACTTTCCCTGGTCCATCACGATCTTTTCTTCATAGGGGCCATAAATGTTCTTTGACCGTAGTACCAGCTGCCAGCCCGTGCTTACGCCACCAGCGGGCGCAAATATGTAATAGAGGCCATTCCGTTTGTATAGTTTCGGACCTTCCAGTGTAGGATGCGTACCATGACCGTCAAATACCAGCACGCCTTCGTCGGTCACTGCCGTTCCGGATGCATTCATCCGGTTAAGCGTCAGTATGCTTTTAATGCCTGCCCTGCTGCCGGCCCAGGCATGCACGAGGTATACTTTGCCGTCGTCATCCCACAGCGGACAGGGATCGATCAGCCCCTTCCCTGCTTTGACCATAACAGGCTCAGACCAGGGGCCGGCGGCATTCTTCGCTTTGATCATGTAAATACCAAAATCCGGATCGGGATAGTATATGTAGAATTCGTTCCCGTGATAACGGATAGATGGGGCCCATACGCCATTGCCATGCCGTACCTTACGGAAATGCTCCACAGGCGGCTGTCTTTGCAGTGCGTACCCCGTCAGTTCCCAGTTGACAAGGTCTTTCGAATGCAGGACAGGTAGTCCCGGCGCTGCGTTAAAGCTGGATGAGACAAGATAAAAGTCATTTCCTACCCGGCAGGCGTCCGGATCGGAATAATCGGCATTGAGAACAGGGTTTTTATACATGCCATTTCCCAGGTCGGGCACCCATGACTGGGATACCTGCTGCCCTGAAACGGCAGTAAAACAGGATAGTCCGGCAACTAAAAATACCACCGCTTTATTCATCTGTGAAGCGTTTTTCATACGTGTTAGAATGACACTAATATAGTATAAAATAAATTATAAGTATATTTACTCCTACCGTTATGAAATTTGAAGCTGCTACTATAAAAGATATTGCCATTGCGTTGGGGTTATCCACCTCTACCGTGTCCCGTGCCTTGCGGGACAGTCATGAGATCAGTATTGCCACTAAACAGCTGGTGCTGGAATATGCCACGAGAATCAATTATCATCCTAATCCGATAGCATTAAGTCTGAAAGAGAAACGAAGCCGCTCTATAGGCGTCATCGTTGCAGAGATCGCCAATAGTTTCTTTTCACAGGCCATTAACGGCATAGAATCCGTTGCAAAAGATAAAGGATACAATGTAATGATCTCGCAGACGCACGAGTCTTTCGACAAGGAGGTGATGACATTGCAATACCTGGCTTCACGCTCTATAGACGGACTGCTGATATCTGTTTCAAGCGGTACGGAGAACCTGGACCATCTGAAAGCATTACACGAAAGAGGCTTCCCTATCGTCTTCTTTGATCGTATTGTGGAGGAGATACAGACCCATAAGGTGATGGTCGATAACTTCAGAGGCGCTTACGACGCCACACTTCATCTTATCAATAAAGGGTACAAACATATTGCGGTGATTGCAGGACCGGAAAACCTGTCTATCAGCCGTGAGCGTATTGCAGGGTACAGGGAAGCGCTAGCGCATACGAGGGTCAAACCTGGCAAGGCGCTGATCAAATACAGCCGTTATGCAGGCCTGCAGTTGCAGGAAGTAGAACAGGCCGTAAGCCAGCTGTTGAAGCTGCGCCCACGGCCCGATGCTATCTTTACGGCGTCAGACAAGCTGACCACCAATTGTATGCGTGTATTAAAAGCCAAAGGTATCCGGATCCCACAGGACATTGCACTGGTGGGTTTCTCCAATTCCGACCTGATCGAACTGCTGCATCCGCCGCTGACGGTAGTAAGACAGCCAGCCTTTGAAATGGGGCAGATCGCTACGCAACTACTGCTGCAACTTATTGAGAGTAAAAAGCCAGTGAAGGAATTTGAAAGAAAGATCCTGAATACAAGCCTGATCGTACAGGCTTCTTCCTGATTACGCGGTCACCTGCTGTTTAGCCAATGCCACTGTCAGTTCAGCGATCCTGTTGGAAATACCGACTTCATTATCATACCAGGACACTACTTTTACCAGGTTGCCAATTGTGCGTGTCAGGCTACCATCTACAATAGAAGAATTTGTATTCCCTAATATATCTGAAGAAACCAGTGGTTCTTCCGTATACTCCAGCACACCTTTCAGCGACGTTTCTGCGTACTGTTTGAGCAACTTGTTGATCTCTGCTGCAGTAGCAGGTTTCACCAGGTTCAGAGACATCTCTGCGATAGAGCCATCAGGAACAGGTACCCTGTAAGAAAAGCCATCCATCTTACCTTTTAAAGCAGGTAATACTTCTCCGATAGCCTTTGCCGCGCCGGTAGTGGTAGGGATGATCGACTGAGCAGCGCCTCTGGCTCTTCTATAATCTCTATGCGGTCCATCCTGCAACATCTGGTCTGTTGTAAACGCATGCACAGTGCTCATAAAGCCGGATGCAATACCATACTCTTTATCCAATATGTACAATACAGGTGCGATACAGTTTGTGGTACAGGAAGCTGTAGAAAGGATCTCATCATCCGCAGTGATCTGATCACTGTTCACGCCCGCCACAATGGTTTTAACATCACTGCCGGCCGGCGCTGTGATCAATACCTTTCCTGCTCCGGCGGCAATATGCTGCTGCGCCAGTTCCCGCTGTGTAAAGCGACCGGTAGATTCAATCACTACATCGATACCCAGTGCTTCCCACGGCAACTTCTCGGGTGCACGTTCATTCAACAGCAATATTTTTTTGCCATTCACGATAAGATGTTTATCGTCGTGTGTAACTGTTCCGGGAAACTTTCCGTGTGAGGAATCATATTTCAACAGGTGCGCGAGCAGCTCGATATCTGTCAGGTCATTAACGGCGACTACCTCCACTCCTTTCTTGTCCTGTAATGCTCTGAGTGTCATTCTACCAATACGTCCGAATCCATTAATAGCTACTTTCATCGTATTATATTTTTAGGTGATCAATTATACTGCCTGTAATGATGTTCTGAAAGTGCGGCGGTAATCTGACGGCGATACCATCATGTGCCGCATAAACGTGCGCCGCATAGATACGAGCCCTCCCAGTCCGCACTTCTCCGCGATCTGTTCCATACTGAGATCGCTGTCTTCGAGGTATTTCCTGGCTATTTCCACGCGCAGTTTTTCTACAAACTTAGCTGGTGTCATACCTGTTTCCTTTAGAAATACCCGGTTGAAATTGCGCAGGCTCATATTACAATGTTCCGCCAGGTGCTCTACGTGGAGATCTTCCTGTAAATGGCGGATCATCCAGGGATGCAGCTTCCCTGCTATGGAGTTCTCCAGCGTATGCACCTGTAGTAAGGAACTGAACTGTGATTGGTATCCTGTACGCTTCAGGTATAATACAAGCTTGCGTGCCGCTTTCAGGGCGATATCCCTTCCGTAATCTTCTTCCACCATCGCCATCGACAGATCGATACCGGAAGACACTCCGGCAGAAGTATACACATTGCCATCACGGGTATAAAAAGGATTACTGTCAACCTTGATACCGGGATACCTGTTCTGGAAATCCTGGCTGTACTGCCAGTGCGTAGTGGCCTCTTTTCCTTCCAGTATGCCTGCTTCCGCCAGTGCGTAGGTACCTACACATACAGAACCGATGCGCCGTACCTTAGGATAAACATCGTGTAACCAATTGATAAAACGGGGATTCGTTTCCAGCATTTTCATCGGGAAACCCGCAATGATCAAAGTATCAATAGGCCTGCTAATTTCATCCACTTTCACATTGCAGCTTAGTTCCGCCTGGCTTTTGGTAATGATCTTTTTTGTACTGAGCGGGGATGCGAGGATCACTTCATATCCTTCTCCAGGCGCAGTGCCTGTTTCATTCAATATGCCGTCGACAGCTGTAAAGACGTCTACCGGTCCGGCGATGTCCAACAGGAATGTACCAGGCATAGGTACTATAACAATGAGTTTTTTCATGTTTACCGGCATAAGATTGCTTGAACAAGGTAAAGGTACGGACTGTAATAAATGGCACAAATGCCATAATTTATACAATTTATGCCATTTAGGGCTACCGAAAGATCATGTTCCTGTCACAATAATCCCAGCTATGGAAAGAACTGGCATCATATGCTCCCTTTCCATTATTTTTGCCGGAGAGTTAGCTATTCCCTTCAACCCCAATCGGTTGAATCAACAAGAGACAAGATAATGAAAGCAATTACATTAAGGCAGTTTGGTAGTACGGACAATTTCGCTTTTACAGAAACAGATACCCCCGCAATTAACGATAACGACGTACTGGTAAAGATCTATTCCACGGCATTCAATCCCATCGATTATCAGATGAGGCTCGGGGCAAGTGTGAGCCAACGTATGCATTCACACATCCTGGGAAGAGAGTTTTCCGGTGTTATTGCCAATAAAGGCAGGATGGTCAAAGACTTTGAGGTCGGAGATGAAGTGTTTTGTGCATCGGGCAGTATGGGATCTAACGGCACGTATGCGGAGTATATCAGTGTACCGCAACAGATCATCGCCCGGAAACCGGCTAATATCAGCTTTGAGGAAGCGGCAGCGTTGCCTATCAGCGCCCTGACAGCCATGCAATGCTGTAACCGGCTTAAAATATCCCCGGAAGAGTCTGTATTTATCAGCGGAGGAGCTGGTGGTGTGGGGCTGGTACTTATTAAAATCCTGCTTTCCCACGGCATCAATAAGATCGTTACAATAGCAGGCAATCCAGGCAGCAGACAGGAACTGATCAACGCAGGTCTGAGAAACGACCAGATCGTCGATTATAAGGCAGCTAATGCCATTCCTCTCATCATCCAGGCTAACCGCAACCAGCTGTTTGACTTTTGTATAGACCTGGTAGGCAGACAGATGTCAGAGCTGTGCAGCAATATTCTGCGCCTTAACGGAACGTTTGTTGACATTACAGCATTCACGACAGAAGAAGCAAGGGAGAACCTCTTTAATATTGGCGCCGTGGTTGTCTATATCTCGAATTACGCTTATAGCCTGAAAGGTAATTTCTCCTATTATGGTGAATTACTGGAACGGGCCACGGCATTGGTGGAGAAAGGAACTATCACGCCGTCTCCTATTGAGGTGATCGGCGGTTTCGAACTGGGGACGGTTAAGAAAGCGCACGAGATGATGGAGTATAACCAGACAAAAGGCCATAAACTCATTATGCGCATTGCTGAATAATAAATGGGAGGTGACCGGAAGCTTTTTATTAAGCGAACGACAAATCAGATCGTTGAATTTGCCCTGCGGGGAGCTCAATATTAAAGCATGTACCCTCGCCAGGTGTAGACCGAACCTTCACGTCGCCTTTATGTAATTTAATGATCCTCATGGCCAGGGAAAGCCCAAGACCGAATCCCTGTATGTTTGTACCCTGACGAATCCGATAGAATGGCAGGAAAATCCTTTCAAGTTCCTTTTCTTCTATTCCTATGCCATTGTCGGCAATTGTTATGATAAAACCGGTGGCGGCTACTGTAAGGGAAACGTCTGCATGATGATTTTCTGAATACTTACAGGCATTGGATACAATGTTTAAGACAGCAGTAAATAGTAATTCTTCATTACCGAGCACCAATAATCTATTATCTTCTTCAGGAAGTGGACCGAAATGCAGGGAAACATTATGTCCCTTTTCCCTACTTTGAATTTCACCAGGTAAACGCATCAATATTTCATCAATTCTGATGAGATCTATCTGAAGGCCTCCGGTATTACCCGATGCTGTGGCAAATTTCAGCAATGTCTGTACCAGAGAGCTCATATGCCGGACATCTTTTAAAACCTGTCTCATCGCCTGGCGATATTCTTCTTCGGTACGGTTTCGTTGAAGCGATATCTCAAGTTGGCTTGAGATCAGTGTAAGAGGCGTCGATAATTCATGTGAAGCATTTGAAATAAAACGCCGCTGCAGTTCAAAACTTTCTTTCAATCGGTCAAGTAGTTCATTAAGTGTGGTTGAAAGCTTATACCATTCATCTTTACTGTTTCCAGTGGGAATACGGCGATCCAGGTTATAAGCAGAAATATCCTTCACCTCATTGGCAATGCGGCCCAGTGGTCTAAGCAGTCCACGTGAAAAAAAGTACCCTCCTGCAAATGAAAGCAAGGTACCGCATATGAAACTAAAGCTTAGAATTTTTGCCAGTTTTTCCAGTGTTCTTATTCCATCTTCATCTTCCCCCGCACAAATAACGATGAGCCCTTCTTCGTTTCTTTGTTCAAAGTAAGCTACGGCTTCCTTCTTTTTGTCCGTGAAGTAAAATATTCCTTCTTCTTTTGCAGATTGCAATAAAGTTTCATCAACTCTTATACTATCGTTTGGCACATCACTATAAAAATAAATAGGTCTATCGCTGTCTTTATATGCCTGAACTGACTTCCTCTTTAATGCCAGTGTTGTTAACGAATCTATCCGATGCATTAACTCAGGATCTATCATTCCTGCGTGTGTAAGCAGCCGGGCAGTAGTAATGGCCCTGTTAGTAAGCCGGGTCTTTAACGTACTAAGTCTCGACGCGGCGGAAAAATAATAAATTGACAGACACACCATCCCGAGGATAATGATAACCAATAACGTGAACAAGCTTGTGATACGTAAACGTACAGGCATTATTTATTTTTTATCAATTGTCCTTTAATACATATCCCATTCCAACCTGGGTATGTATCATCTTTTCCGGAAAAGGCTTGTCAACCTTGTTGCGCACATAGTTAATATAAACATCAATAATATTGGTATTGGTGTCAAAATCAATATTCCAAACATTTACAGCAATGTCTGCTCTGGACACTACGCGGTTTTTATTGCGAAGAAGATATTCCAGCAGCTGTGACTCTTTAGCAGTAAGATTAATATCCTTTCCCTTACGTTTTACCTCCCGGGTGTCAAGATTCATTACCAGCTCTCCTGCCTTCAGCATATTGCCGGCTGGCAGTGCGGGGTCTAAGCTGCGGCGTAACAATACTCTGATCTTCATCAGTAATTCACGAAACTCGAAGGGCTTAATGATATAATCATCAGCTCCGGCATCATAGCCCTCTATTTTATCATCGAGCGTACTAAGTGCAGTAAGCATAATAATAGGTACCTGCTCGTCGTTCAAGCGGATAAGTTTGCAAAGTTCATACCCATTCATTCCCGGAAGATTAATATCCAGTACAAGTAAATCAAAAACACGGTTTTCGTACATTCTATATCCGATCTTACCATCATAGGCTACTGTTACATTGTAGCCGTTCTCCTTCAGACCGAATGAAAGCATATCCGCGATCCGTGGTTCATCGTCCACCAATAAAATACTTATTGTATCCATTATACCAAAAGATTGTATATGCTTCCCCAAAGTTACAATTTATAGCCCCTCATAATCAGATTGTGTTTTTCTAGTATATTTTCTAATCCAATTCTAATGTCTGCTTAACACCTTTCTAAGCATGAGAACGGATATTTGGGTATGGTAAAAAATTTCCAGACTATACTTATCCCTGTTGACTTTTCGATCAACACTGAGACTGCAATAAATAAAGCATTATGTATGGCACCCAACGAAGGATGCATTATACATTTGCTGCATGTGCAGCAAATTGGCACGTCCAATATCTTCAGATATCTTGCGCGTTTACTGAAAGGATACTCCTGGAAGCAGGTGAAAGCTGCGATTAAAAACTCCGAGGAACGGCTGGAAACCCTCAAGTCGGGCATCGAAGGTATGCGAAGCAACATAAAGGTATATGTTAATGTCTGTTACGGAGATTCTATTGAAGATTCTATTATAAAAAAGGCGGCTAACCTGGGCGCCGATCTGGTAGTAGTGGGAAAATGCGCCCACCATTCAAGATTTCCTCATTTAAACACGGTTGTTCCGAGCAGGATCGCTCAAATGTCGGGTATTCCGGTATTGACCGCCAAACCAGGTTCCAGAGATAAACAGATCAAGACCGTGGTGGTACCTGTCAATGCACATTTCCCTACCAGGAAGGTGGCTGTTATCAAGGCACTCCAATGCAGGAACCTGATCCAGATACAACTGGTGATATTTCCCGATGATGATACTCAAAATGCCTTTCCAAGGCAGTCACTGTTAAATATCTTTCAGACACTCAAAGGTCAGTTAGCCATTCCTGTTAAGTACATAAAATTACATGGAGAAAATAAGGCAAAGGCACTCCTTGCCTATAGTAAAAGTATAGATGCGGATATGTTGATCGTCCATGCAGGAAGCGAGACGAGAATCGGCGGCTGGTCAAACCGCCATATGTCAGACATGCTGCCTGCTGAATCCCAGACACTTGTATTGGCTGTAAGATAGACATCGCTTAAAATTAAATCTACATTTTAAGAATTGTCTGAAGTGAATTCTAATACTATTCTAATACGATACGCCTTCTTCCTCTTCTCTTATAAATAACTTTGCAGGAAATTGCCACCACTACGCTGGCTGTTAGATAATTGCCTATGTTAAAAAGAGGAACAATGTTATTAGCAACAGATCTAGACGGAACTTTCCTTGGGGGAAAAAGCATACATAAACAACAGTTATATAGGCTGATCAGTCAGAGCCATGATATACTTCTCGTTTTTGTAACCGGCCGTGGACTTGAGTCTGTGATACCTTTACTGAATGATCCCATTATTCCTAATCCGGATTATATTATTTGTGATGTAGGCGCTACCATCGTAGATGGGAAGACGTTGGAACCAATCCATTCGCTTCAGTCCGACATCGAAAAGAACTGGCCTGGCCGCCTTAAAATAGCGGGGCTCCTGAAAGATGTACCTGGCTTGACCTACCAGGAAGTACCTCAGCAAAGGAGATGTTCTTTTTTTGTCGAAGAACCGGAAGTTGCAGATGTAGTGGCAGCACTTGTCTCAGACCTCAATTGTGATGTTATCTATTCTGCAGGAAAATTCCTGGATGTAATTCCCGGCGAAGTAAACAAGGGGTCATCACTCACGAAATTAGTGTCATTCCTGGGCGTAGATGAAGAAAAGGTTCTGGTGGCGGGAGATACGTTAAATGATCTTGCAATGTACAATTGTGGGTTTAAGGGCGTGGTTGTAGGAAATGCAGAAGCAAAACTGTTAGAAGCAACGGCAGGTTCGGACGATATCCTTCATGCTGACAACCCGGGCGCCGGCGGCATACTGGAAGCTATTTTTCACTTTCCTGAATTTTCAACTCCGGCTGGAGACAAATTTCCCCAGGCGGTACAGGCAGAAAAAAGTGTGACCAACCCACAAATAGTAATGATGTATCACCGCTTTCCCTATGAAAAAGTGATCATTAATGGTAAAGAAGAACGCGTACCGCCTACGAGCCCTAATGGTATACTTCCGACACTTCAAAGCTTTTTCGCCAATGGCCGTTCCGGTTTGTGGATTGCATGGGAAGAGGTAGATAACGAAGGAGAAGAACTTCGAAACATCTATATAGATAAAGATAAATATCCCAACCTGATCGCCTCCCGCATAGGCCTGACGAACACGGAGGTATCAATATATTACAAATCCTTCGCCAAGGAGGCATTCTGGCCCACGATATTTGCCTTCATAGACAAGGTCCAATTCAATCACGATCACTGGGATCATTTTGTAGACATCAACAGGCGTTTTGCGCAAAAAGCTGCTGAGCAGGCTGATATCGGCGCCATGGTTTGGATGCATGATTACAATCTGTGGATGGTTCCCGCTTTCCTGCGAAAACTACGGCCCGACCTCAAGATCGCCTTCTTCCATCATACCGCTTTCCCGGCTGCCAACACATTTAATATTTTACCATGGCGGCGTGAGATCATTAGCAGCCTGCTGCAGTGTGATTATGTCGGATTTCATATTCCCAGGTATGTAGAAAACTTTGTAGATGTGGCCCGAAGTCTTTTTCCACTGGAAGCAATCGAGTCTGTGAGCTGCGCTCCCAGGTTTATGACCTATAGTACTGCGATGGGAATTGACAAGATGACAACTTTAATAGAAACCGAACATCGGCGGGTAAGGCTGGGAGCAGCTCCTGTAGGCATCAACGTTGAGTATATAAAGAAACTTTTCAGGGACGGCTCTATGATTGAAAGGATCGCTGACATGAAGCGACAATTGAATGGCAAAAAAATGGTATTGAGTGCTGAACGTCTGGATTATGTAAAAGGACCGCTTGAAAAAATATTAGCTTTCGAGCAATTTCTTGAAGACTATCCGGAATTGCACGGAAATTTAGAACTTGTAAATATCTGCACCCCGCCTGCGAAGGGCATGAAAATATATGATAATATCAAGCTTGAACTGGAGAGCGCGGTGGGAAGAATAAATGGCAAATATTCAAACCTTAACTGGACACCCATCAGGCTTTTCTTCCGCTCTATTCCTTTTGACGAAATCCTCGTCTATTATGGAGCTGCCGATATTGCATGGATCACTCCTCTTCGTGATGGATTAAACCTTGTAGCAAAAGAGTACGTGGCTGTACAAGGGCAATTGGAAGGAGATAAAGGAGTCTTGTTGTTGTCAGAATTTGCAGGAGCTGCGGTGGAACTGTCTTATGTTATATTAACCAATCCGTATGATCCGAAGGCATTAAAGGAAAACCTGTTGCAGGCATTCCAACTCGAGCCTGAAGAGAGAAATATGCGTATGGAGCGCCTTTATGAACAAGTATCGCACTATGATATTAATTATTGGGCGGAAGACTTTATGAATCAGGCATTTCCGGATAGAGCAATGGCCGAATCGGCAGCAATTTACAATGTGGAAAAAGGAAGAATATTAATCTAAAAATATCAGGGAGTGGATGATTTTAAAAACTTGCCTATTGAGGAATTGCTCGATATGCTTGCAACATATACAAGTAATTTCACGCAAATGCGGAGAAGTGGCGGTACAAAGGAAGAATACGACAAATGCAAAATGCTTATTACACTTCTGACTGCAGAAATTGCTTCCAGGAAAAGGCCTGAAGACGAGACTAACAGACATTTATAAGGAAACTGATAACATGCCCCGAATACGTCTTTTTGCGCGGCTCTGTTTCTTAAAAAATATAAGTATCAAATATGATGAGTGAATATTTAGAACAATCTTTCTTGAACAATACATTGAAGAGCTGGATCATCGTGGCGGCAGCCATTGCATTATCCTTCGTTATCATCCGTATTTTTGTTTTTATTTTTGTCAGGAAGATAGAGAGACTGTCGAAGGTTACAGTTGCAACATGGGATGATTTCCTGGTACAGATCCTTAAAAGAGCTGTGGTGCCTATCCTGTATGTATCGGCAACATATTTTTCGCTTTCTATGCTTACCCTACCAATAAAAGCCGTAAAAGTGTTACATATCGGCTTCCTTTTTACAGTTACTTTCTTTGTGTTGCGGATTATAAGCACCGTATTTAAAAGATTTGTATTTTCTTATATCAAAGGACGTGACGGTCAGGAAGGAAGGGAAAAACAGGCGGGAGGTCTGATTGTGATCTTAAACGCGGTAATATGGGTACTCGGTATTATTTTCCTTATTGACAACCTCGGATACAATGTCACCACTTTAATAGCCGGTCTTGGCATTGGTGGTATTGCCATCGCTCTTGCTGCTCAGACAATACTTGGAGATCTGTTCAGTTATTTTGTGATCTTTTTCGACCGTCCATTCGAAATCGGTGATTTCATCATTATCGACGACAAAATGGGTGTGGTGGAGTATATCGGCATTAAAACCACCAGGCTCCGTACCTTGAACGGTGAGCAGCTGGTGTGCTCCAATACAGATCTCACCAATGCGCGACTACATAATTACAAACGGATGCAGAAGCGACGTGTTGTGTTTACACTTGGTGTGACCTATCAAACTTCATATATCAAATTGAGCCAGATCCCGGAAATTGTGAAAGATATAATTACAAAGAGGAGTAATGTGCAGTTCGACAGAGGGCATTTTTCGAAGTATGGTGCATTCAGTCTCGACTTTGAGTTTGTCTATTATATTCTCGACGCTGATTACAATACTTTTATGGATGAACAGCAGGCTATTTACCTGGCGATATTTGCTGCTTTTGAGCAAAATGAAATCGAATTTGCCTACCCTACACAAACTTTATTTCTTGATCGTCAGGTTGGTTAAATGTGTGCCAGGCAGTAATCCTGGTATAATGACCGATGCAATGCGAACATCTGACATTAATATTCAACTAAAATCTTTATTGTGTCTGATTGTATCCGTTTGAATATGGCAAAAATTAAAGTCCAGAGATTCGTACCTTTAAAATTGACATCTTTCCTTATCGCTTCAATGATCTGCTGTTCATCAGCTCTATCTTCATTAAGATTAAATCTGTCTGCAATAAAATCTCTGATAGCTTGTAGTATTTTCTTCATATAGATCTCCCTTGCTATTTATTTGTAAGGATTACAGAAGAATGCTGTGACAAGAGACGTGCCACAGATACCGGTCAGTAAACACTACAACCACATGCCGGTATTTGTTCATCTTGTGTTTCGCAGCAACAAGAGGCCGGTTACGCCTGCAATAAGAGAAGCCACCAGGATACCATATTTTGCCTGGTCTATTAATGTCTCCTCCTGAAATGCCAGTCCTGTAATAAAGAGAGACATTGTAAAGCCAATGCCGGCCAGAATTGCTACACCTGAGATATGCTTCCAACTCGCCCCGCGAGGCAAGTTTGCCAGTTTCAATCGTACCATCAGCCATGTAAAGGAAAAGACTCCTAAAAACTTACCCAGAACGAGGCCGATCATAACTCCTAAACTGACAGGGTTAACAAGAGAAGAGAAGAAATCCTTGCCTATTATCATACCTGAGTTAGCCAAAGCAAATAAAGGCATTATGATAAACGCGACCCAGGGATGTAATGAATTTTCGATTTTTTGAAGGGGTGTTTCAGCATCAACACTCCGTTGTTTTATTTTTTCAAGCGCTCTGTACTGCTCGTGCGAAATCAGCGAGCCATCCTGGCGCATTGCATTTTCGAACTGATCTGCATAGCAACGCATATCTCTTAAATATTCATCTTCGTCAATTTTTGTACGCGCTGGAATGGTAAATGCAACCAGTACACCTGCAATAGTTGCATGTACTCCCGACAACAGAAACCCTGCCCAAACTATAATACCCAAAATGAGATAGAATATTGTGTTCCGGATACCGAGTAAATTGCCCAATACCAGGATCAGTAAAAAAACACCGGCAACAGCGAGTGGGAAAAAGGATATGTGTGCGGTATAAAAAAATGCAATAACCAGCACTGCGCCTAAATCGTCGGCAACGGCCAGCGCTGAAAGAAAGACCTTTACGGAGCCGGGGATCTTTTTTCCCGCCAGAGACAGCAAAGCTAGTGAGAATGCAATATCTGTGGCCATGGGAATGCCCCAGCCACCTTCGGATGATAGTCCATGGTTAATTACAAAGAAGATAGCGGCAGGTACCAGCATGCCCCCTAAGGCGGCCATCATTGGTAATGATGCCTTTTTAATAGAAGAAAGCTCCCCTGCCATAAATTCCCGCTTTAACTCCAGTCCAATGACAAAGAAAAATAAAGCCATTAAACCGTCATTTATCCATACATGTAATGGCCGGTTAAAACTCATTTCGTTAAATCCTACAGAGAGGTTTATCTCCCACAGATGATGATAACTTTGATGCCATGCCGAATTGGCCCATATTATCGCTATGATTACGCTCACGAATAAAACAATACCACCTGTAAATTCCTGATGAATGAATTTGTTCACAGGTCTAAGTATTTGATCGATGGGTGATTTGGCCATTTTTATATATGTTTGTCTATTTTGTAAATTGGAATATATGCTTTCTGTTTAGTATATCAATAATTATATTTCTGGTAACGCTTGAAGAATTATCTCCTTTTACACACTGGGAGTTTCTTCAAAAAAATATATCTTTCAATTGCGTTAACTCCTGTATTGAGTTATACCTGGATAATCACCGGCAAGTGATTTGCATAATCAAGAAACTTTTTTACTATCCACTCTGTACTGACCTTCATATATCCGGTAGTGGTACCGTCACTGCAACCGTACCATTCTTCTGACAAAACATCGTTGTCTATGACTACCTGCACCTGATTTTCCTTGTCCATCAATACGCCGAACAGGGTAGCACCTCCAACGGGCACACCTAATATCTTATCCAACTGTTCAACGGGAGCGAATGAAAGCCTGGAAATACCTAATGCGCTGCTCAGATCTTTCGAGCTGACGGGTTTATCGGCAGTGGTTACCAAAAGGTAAAATCTCGTTTGTTGGCGATTGCATAGAAACACTGTTTTAACTGTTTTCACGTCCAGGCGTTCGTTAATCAGAATGCAGTCTTCCATCGTAATCGCTTCTCCTGTATCAACACGTTTGAACTTTACACCCTGTTGCTGCAATGTCAGGTAGACCTTTTCCTGTAATTCCGTTTTAAAGGTTTGAGGCACCGTATCTTTTACCTCACTTACGTAGATCATATTAAACTCCTTTTAAATATTCATGGTATCCCGCAATGATGCGGTCCCATATTCGTGCGTTTCCATGGGCGATAACACGATCGATCCCCGTTCCGGGGGCTATTACCCGACCGCGGTCCCCGGGTTATCACCGATCCCCGGGTTGTCACCCGGGGCTACAAACATGGGGACTCCTAACGGAGTCCTATTGTGTTTTGTTTGCACAACATGGTTTGTTCATTCAGCCTCGCCGGTAAGATAATAAAAAAGGGCTAATGGGGTCACGGAGTATGGGAAAGTACGCTTTATACATGACGTATACATGGAGCATACATGACGTATACGTGGACTTGATCGGGGGAAAGTACGCTTTATACATGACGTATACCCGACGTATACATGACGCATAGGTGGACTTAAGCGGAAGAAAAGAGCCCTGCCGTCAGTATAAGACAGCAGGGCTTAACCTATTGATAATCTAAATTTTATACTACTTTTCAGGCGGACAAACCTGCATCAGCTCTACCGCACTGCTGGCTTCGTAAGATTGTACAATACCGGAAGGGCAAGGCACCTTGTAGTTCCGGTAGGTAATGCCCCTGGTGACATCCCTGTTCCCCCAGGCTGCGTTAATGTTCTTCCTGATCCATGGCAGGTACTGCTGCTGACCGGCATCTTTCACGAGGGTCATGATATAGTGACCGAAAATAGCTTTCAGTACACCCTGCTCATTCCAGTCGCCTTCCGCTGGTAAGATGCCATCTGCATCACACATTTTCTGTTGGGTGTAATCAGCGCCTTTCCTGGCATTTTCCAGGTAGGATTGCTGACCGGTAGCCTTATACAACATCACTGCTGCACCAATAAAGGTTCCCTGATTATAGGTATAATCAGAGAATCCTTTATGGCCTTTGATATTGTTGTCGGCCGCCCTGCCGGTGGAGCTATCGGTCAGGTTAGCCAACGACCAGCTATAGATATCCTTTGCCTTGTTCAGGTAGGCCGTATCTTTTGTAATGTTGTATATAGTCATAGCTGCGATGACGGTGGGAAAGTTGATACAGGAGTTCTTACCTGAGTGCTTAAAGTCCCACCACATACCTCCGCCTGCGGGATCGTACGATTCTTTGTACACGTACTGGAATCCTTCTATTGACCTGTCCAGGTACTCTTTATTACCGGTGATCTCATGTGCCCTGGCCAGGGAGATGATCCACCACATCATATCATCATAAATAAACCATACTACTTTATTACTCCAGTTATACTTGTCATAACGGTTATAACCACCCTGGTACAGATCATCTATCATCTTACGGTGTGCGGCATCGCCGGTACGTTTATAGATATCCATGATCAGGTCCCAGTACACTGCCTGTGTCCAGATAGCGCCGATATCTTTCTTTTCAGTGTTGGAGAAATACAGCTTGTCAGTTGTACTGTAGAAATACTTGTTGAAGGTATTAAAAGCAGCAGTAGCATCTTTTGCTGTAAAAGATACCGGTGGCAATACTGGAGGATCACCCGGGCCTATACCTGGCGTATTACTTTTACCACAGGAGATAGTTGCCAGTATCACAGCAATAGTTAGAAAACAACGAAGTTTATTCATCTTAAAACGAGTTAATGTCTGTCAATAAAGATATTACCATCCGGGATTCTGCACAAGCTGTCTGTCATTATTTACGTCATTGGACGGTATCGGGAAAAAGTAATGACGCTTGTTGAACACACGTGTCTCGAAGGTCACTACCTTCAGGAAGTCTGGCATATCTGCGCTAATATTCAGTCCGTACATAGGGCCGCTTTGCGTCTGCTCTCCTATCTTCCAACGGCGTACATCAAAGAAACGGTTGTTCTCGAAGGCCAGCTCCACCCTGCGTTCGTTACGGATCGCTTCGCGCATGCCCTCCTGTCCGGCGGGAACGTCTAAGCCTTCCGTTCCGTATTGTGGTATACCTGCTCTCTCACGGATCAGGTTCAGGTATCTTAATGCATCAGGGTTGGAGGGATCTGATTCGTTGACGCACTCTGCGTAACTCAGGTAGACCTCTGCCAGGCGTATCAGTATCAGGGTACGATTAGAGATATCCCAGGCTCCCAATCCCATTGCTTTACGCACGATGTAACCGGTTGTGGAATAATCGCCGCCACCTGTTTGTTTACCGGAATTACCGGTATTATACAGACGGGTCGTGATCTCACCGAAAGATCTGTTCAACCAGGTACTTCCGTCAAAAGTGATATTTACATAGAAACGCGGTTCCCTGTTCACCCATTGGTTATAGATCTCTTTCTCGTGTGTATCGTATGGTGTCTGGAACATGGATGTACCTTCCTTTACATAACCGGATAAAGGATCGCTGATGCTCCGGCCATTCTTTGTAAAGAAAGCGTCCACCATATTTTGTGTAGCCCCCAGGCCGCCACTGCCTTTTACATCGCGGGAGCTGGCCCCATTGTGATAAGGGGTGAGTTCATACTGTCGCGGGCCGATAGAGCTGCCTGCGCGGGCGAAGATCACTTCTTTGTTCCAGTCGGTCAGCAATACATCGCGACAGGACAAATAAGGGTCGAAATTACCGCTTGTATCATTTTTTCTGAACAGGTCATAGGTACCGGGAACAAACGTTGAAAGAAAGGCCTTATATGCGTCAGCAGCTACTTTCCATTTATTGCCATCATAGGTCTGGCTGATCAGGTTTTTGCCATCTTTATTGACCATATCGGCCAGGTCGGTATTTCCGTTGTACAACGGGCTTGCTGCATACATTAATGCATTGGCACGGAAAGCAAGTGCGACGCCCTTTGTAATATGGCCATACTCTTCGTCATTCCTGGGTATTACCGCCAGATCTGCCGCAGCTTTCTCCAGCTCTGTCGCTACATACTCCACACACTCATCGAAAGTATTACGTGGCAATTGCAGGTCGGCATCTACGGGCGGCGCATTTTCACCAAGTATGATCACCGGACCATAGATGCGCATCAGATAGAAATAGAACATCGCTCTCAGCGCTCTTGCTTCAGCTTTGTATTGTTTGATCAGGTCGGGCGACAGGTCTTTGATGGCGTCTGCATTTTCCATAAACACGCTGGCACCACGGATACCACGGTAGAAATTCCGCCAGTAGTCTCCCACAAAACCGGAGTTGGCATCCCAGTTACCGATGTTCACATCATTTGATTTCACGAAGCCCCATACAAAATCAGCTTCATCAGAACCACCGGTCCATATACCACGGTTGCTTTCGGAACCAGCGTCGCGTTGTCCGAATTCATCCGGTACACGACGGTATACATCTGCCAGGTAACGCTGCGCCGTACCCCAGGTCCTAAAGGTTTCTTCTATGGTCAGCCTGTCGTCCGGGACCTGGTCCAGGTACTTTGAACAGGAGGACGCGAGTACTATAACGAGGAATAGATATAATAGCTTTTTCATCATCAGTTGCTTGTAGAATTAAAATTTCAGGTTCATGCCAACAGAGATCGTTCTGATATTAGGATACCTGGAACCATTGTCTGTGTTCAGTTCAGGGTCCCACAGTTTAAACTTACTGAAGGTAAACAGGTTGATGCCCTGCATGTATACAGATGCATTACGAATGCCTGTTCTGCCTAACCAGGCAGTTGGCAGATTATATGCCAGCTGTGCCGATTTCAGTCGCAGGAAACTCATGTCTTTTATCCACCAGGAACTGGCTTGTGTGTTGTTGTTATTCTCTGCTTCACCATATGCCAGTCTTGGATAGAATGCATTAGGATCAGGATTATCTACTGTCCATCTATCTGTAGCGATAGCATATGCATTGGTCACACCGCCGCCACCGTTGAATGGTATGATAGCGGACCCTGCCAACATTCTGTCTGCATCGGAAATACCCTGGAACAGCAGACCAAAATGGAAGCCTTTATACCCCAGGTCAAATCCAAATCCGTATACGGTGGTAGGCAGATCGCCACGGCCTATTTTCGTAATATCATAACTGTTGATGATCCCGTCACCGTTCAGGTCTTTATATCTTATATCACCGGGTTTCACTTTAGATCTATCTCCCGGTACTGCACTCTTGTTCACTTCATCTTCACTACCAAACAGGCCTTCCGCAATATATCCATAACGAGCAAGTACATTATTACCTCTGTGCTCCATCCACGGATAAGACTGTGGCGGACGATCATCTTCGATCACCACATCTTTTGTATAGGTAACGTTACCTCTCAAGCGCAGGTCTACGGCCCCTATTTTGGTATTATATTCCAGTGTTGCATCGAAGCCTTTATTATCAACGATACCCAGGTTAGCAAACTGCTGATTCTGCAGTCCCATAAAGTCCACGTTAGACGCCCTTTGCAGGAAGATACCTGTACGATGTTCTTTAAACAGGTCTATGATAACAGACATGCGGTCTTTCAGTGTATGGAACTCAATACCCAGGTCCTGTTTGTTCGAGACAGACCATTTTACATTGGTTGCATAACGGTTGATGTTGATACCACCGACGTTGTTGAATGTCTTACCGAACTTATATGCATCATTATATGTACTCAGGTTGGTGATATAGAGGAAACGTTCCCTTGCGCTTCCCAGGCCGGTGTTACCGTTGGAATAACGGACCTTGAAGAAGGATATCGCATTCTTCAGCGGTGCAAAGAATTTCTCTTCAGAGATGATCCAACCCACACCTACAGCCGGGAAGAAACCGAAGCGGTTACCTGGTGCGAACAGTTCGGAACCATTATAACCGGCATTCACTTCGAGGAAGTATTTATCGGAATAGGAATAAGCGACCCTGCCTGCAAGACCTAACGCCCTTTCAGGAATAGAGCTGATAAAATCGCCTGCCAGTGCATTCGTCCTATCGCTGGAATAGAACAATGCCAGACCGCCGAAACGGTGCTTACCGAAACTCCTGTCGTAATTCAGAGAGGCTTCTGTATAGAACTTACGACTTGTCTGACGGTCATTAGCATTATTGTCAAATCCGAGGTAAGCGTTGCCAGTGAATGTTTTCACCAGGTTCAGGCTTCCGTCTGGTTTATATGGCATACTCTGATCGGGATAATAAGTATCCTCCCTTTTTGAGCGCGTAATATAGTTCTGGTTGTATGTATCAAAGGCAAACATCACACTGGCGGTCAGGCCTTTGGTGAGCGCATCCAGTTCCTGTGTAGCCCTGATATTGGAGAACAGCTGATTACGGAATTCATTACGATATCCCCTACGGGTGAGGTCAGCATAAGGATTACGGAAACCACCATTGGAGGATTGTCCCGGCACTAATCCTCCGGGATACATAATAGGATATGCTACAGGCGCAGCGTCCATGGCACTCTGGAAGATATCGCCGGAATTAATACCAGGATAATTACCGTTAGAAAAATATCCCTGTAAACCGACATCCAGCTTAGTGCTCTTTGTTACACGCAGATTGAGGTTACTGGTAAAATTATAACGATTGAACTTCATTGAAGAATTATAACTCGCCAGATCATCTGTTTTCATGAAACCGGATTCATTGAAGTAGCCGAGCGACACATAATACTGCGCGTTCTCCACACCGCCACTGGCGTTAAGATTGGTGCTGCGGGTATGACCGAATTTATTGAATACGGCGTCCATCCAGTCTACATCGGGATAGAGCAAAGGATCAGTGCCATTCTTTGTATTTGCGATATATTCCTGTGAATATTTCGGGTTCTGGTTACGGGTGGTCAACGCTTCATTAGCAAGGTTCATGTAGGTAATACCATCCAGCATTTCCGGCCGGCGTACGAAGGTGTTCACGCCTTCGTTATAGTCCAGGTAGATCTGAGGTTTGCCAACCTTACCGGTTTTTGTCTTCACCAGTATTACACCATTCGCGCCACGTACACCATATACGGCTGTACCGGCTGCATCTTTCAGCACGGTGAACGACTCAATATCTTCAGGAGAGATGTTATTGATAGAACGTTCCACACCGTCTACCAGTACCAGTGGTCCGGCGCTATTACCATCACCGAAAGTAGAGATACCACGGATCCAGATATCGGCGCTTCCCTTACCAGGTTCGCCAGAGCGCTGGACACCTACTACACCGGCTATACGGCCCGCCAGCATTGTCGTAATGTCGGCAGCGGGCTGTTTAAACTCTGTCACCTTTACTGTTGACTGTGCGCCTACCAGGCTCACTTTACGCTGTGTACCGAAACCTACCACGGCTACTTCACCGAGCGATTTACTGGCTATTTTCATCCGGATGTTCAAACTGGTTTGCGTGCCTACTGTTACCGTAATAGTTTCATAACCGATGAAACTAAAGGCCAGCACGGCATCCGCAGATTGTACGATCAGCTTGAACTTACCGTCGTTACCGGTGGAGGTCATGGTAGTAGCCCCGCGTACGGCTACGCTCACGCCAGGCATGGGCGCCCCGTTTTCGTCCAGTACAGTACCGGACACCACGATGTCTTCCCTTCCGGTTTTGTTAACAGCAGCTACTTTAGCAGCCGCTCTACTGATGACTACAATGTTGTTGACTTCTTCAAATTCAAGCTGCTTGTTGCGGAGTAACTGTTGCAACACTACATCCAGTCGCTCGTTGGAGAAAGAGCAGTCCTGGATAGGGAAAGAGCGTAGCAGTTGTTTGTCGTAGGCAAAAGTAACTTTTGTGCTGGAGTGCAGCTCTTGTATGGCCGACTCCAAAGAACCGCTTTTCAGGCGGATCGTGACATTGGTTTCTTTAAGGATCTGCCCTTTTCCGGCATACACCGGCAGGAAGAGGGAGGCTCCCATCAGGAGGAAGACGATAGAAAATAATCGTCTTCTGAAAGTCGTGGCAATTTTTTTCATACGTAGTTTAGGCGTTAAGATGTTACGTTAGCAGTGGTTGCATACAGTTTGTGTCGAGCCGTTGGTTTATTCATAGATCGTGACCACGTGGCCGGTCACTTCGATTTTCAGATTGTGGATAGCTGCCAGTACCTCGGCGGCTTTTACAGGGTCCATAGCGGTGGACAATTCAGTAGTATACCGGGTTGCGCGGATCTTATCCTGAGTAGTGGTCAGCTGCAAACCGTAGTTCTTCTGCATCAGGACCACCAGGTCATTAAAAGAGGCATCGTTCAGAACGAGGATGCCGTCGCGCCATCCCAGCAGACTTTTATCAAGTGCATCTATCGATATATTGTTCTTTGCCTTATCATAGGTCAGTGCCTGATCTTTTGCCAGTACGTTAGCGGAGCCGTCAGCGCTTTGCACACTTACCTTACCATCTGTTACTGCAACGCTCATTTTGTTCACTGCCTCGTAGGCGGTCACGTTAAACGAGGTACCCAGTACGGTGGTTTTCAGCGGACCGCTTTCCACGATAAAAGGTGTAGCGGGGTCACTCTTTACCTCAAAGAAGACTTCCCCGTCCACAATGTCCAGGCGTCTTTCTTTCTCCATGTTTTTCGGGATACGGACGGTAGAACCGGCATTTAGTATCAGGCGGGAGCCATCGGCCAGTTGTACGGTCCTTTTTTGCCCTACGGCAGTGGTGATCTCTGTATAGGCGTTAGCAGGCGAGCTGTTGACAAGGTAATATGTCAGTCCGCCGGCCAGCAACAGGGTTACTGCAGCAGCGGCCGCCAATCCTCGTTTCAGGAAATGTACCTTCTTCTTCTCCAGTTCCGGACGGATGTTTTGCCATATCTCCAGCCGGATATTTTCTTCCGCTTCTCTGCTGAGTGGAGCAACAGGCTCGTCGTCGAAGGACTGATACCAGTTGTCGATGGTATCTGTATCCTTGTCCCTGGCTTGTCCCAGGAGATATTGCCGGAAGATCCGCTTAAGTTTTTCAGTTTCCAAATGTGGACGTTTTACTAGCTTATCCGGAAAACTGATGTTTGGTACTAGAGGGAAGGAAAAAAAGTTGAAGTTTTTTTTGGGGGAGGAAATTGAGAGGATGGGGGATCTATTAGATTTTAATTGATTTGCAGCTGGCAAGATATATTTCCCTAAACGGGGAAGTGCAACTATTGGGAGTCAACATACGCGTAATTCGCTCTACCCGTGAAGAATAAATGAAATTAACGCATATCCATGTTTACCCATACTGTATTTTAAAACAGTGATAAAAATTGCCTATTGGAAATTTTGGTTTTAGTTGATCGGATATTCCTTTAAAAGGTTTAATTTGGTCAGTGAAGTGAGCTAGTCAACAGTGATGGAAATTAATTCTAGAAATACCAACAAATATTTTATCTAGAAAATGAAAGTAAAATTAGGTCAAGCCGTAAAAATGTTTTTCAGTGGTTCCTCTCTTGAGATGGTTTATTTCGAGGCAATTGCTAATTCATTAGATGCTGGTGCCACAAGAATCGATGTTGATATTTCAATCGCTGCTGCCAATCGACCTGAAACTCTACAAATAAAAATTACTGATAACGGTTTTGGTTTTACCGACGATCGGTATGAAAAATTTTCGAATTTGTTCGATGTTGAAGAAAGTTCACACAAAGGTTTAGGAAGACTTGTCTATTTATGTTATTTCGACGAGATAAATATTAAAAGTGTTTTTTCAAAAAACAAGCAAAGGAGCTTCATCTTTTCAGAACATTTTAATGAAAAAGACTTCTCTGTCTCAGACATAGACCCAGAAACCTCAAAAACCGGGTCAATCTTCACTATGACAGGTTATACCTTACAGAAGATTGCAAAAAATGAATATATCAATCCGACTTTCCTTAAGAGAAGAATTTTCGAGGAGTTCTATTCAAGACTATTTCTATACAAGAAAAAAAAGAAAGAGATAACTATCCATATTAAATCTGTTATTGATCAAAAACTATATGCCGAAACATTAAGTAACAATGAAATACCTGATTTAAAAGTGATTGAGCTGGATAGCTCGGTAAATCTAATTGATAAATTTGATTTATATTATTCAATTGAGGAAGTTGATATAAAAGAGGCGTCTCTAATTTCGGCAATTTCGGTGGACAATAGAACATTCAAAGTTGAAATAATTGCTGACGAAAATATTCCTTCTTCATATAAGATGGTCTTCTTACTTTTTTCTGACTTTTTTACTGGAAAAGTGGATGCCGCCAGACAGAATCTAACCATATCAAAACAAGAATTAAGGGAAATTCAAAGTATTCTTCGAAAAAAAGTTGCTTCCTTAATGGAAGAAAAAATACCATCAGTAAAGAAAAACAATGAGCAAATTAAACGCAACTTAGTTGATCGCTATCCTCATCTATCAGGCTACTTTGAGACCAATAGCATTGGATATTTGAAACGAAATGACATTTTAAAAAATGCTCAAGAGGAATTCTTCAAAGCGCAAAAAGAATTGCTCGATTCCAATCATTTAACAGATGAACAATTCAAAAAATCTCTTGAAATTTCGGCAAGGGCATTAACTGAATATATACTGTTTAGACAATTAACTATTAACAAACTTAAAGAATCTACAACTCACGAGAGCGAATCTGATCTGCATAAATTATTCGCGGCAATGGGAAAGGATGGTAAGTTTGAAAAAAGTAATGTCGCAAATGATCTATACAAAAACAATTGCTGGCTTCTTGACGATAAATATATGACTTACGAAGTTACGCTGAGTAACAGAGAGATGAGTGATCTAATAAAATACATAACCAATGAAGAAGAGGTAGAAAAAGACATTGACAGACCAGATTTAGCATTTATTTTTTCTAATAGTCCAACTGGTGACAAGCCATTCGATGTAGTCATTGTTGAACTCAAAAAAAGAGGGGCAGGATTATATGAAAATCTAAAGGCAATAAATCAACTTGAAACTAGGGCCAGAAAGTTGATGAAGTATTATAACAATAGAATTCAAAGGATATGGTATTACGGTATAATAGAATTCAATGAAGAGGTTGAGTTGGCACTTTCCGGAGAATACACGGAACTTTATTCAACAGGCAAAATGTACTATCGAGAGACATCAGTCGCAGTGTCCTTAAATCCTAAAAAGACACTACCTATAGGAGTATTTATTTGGGACATAAATGCCGTAGTTGATGACGCAAATGCAAGAAACATTACCTTCTTAAATTTTATAAAAAGTAAATTTATAACGTCAGAAAAGGACGAGAGAGGAGAACTTGAGCACATAAGGAAAAGCTAGCTGCCAAGTTAAGCGAATAATGGCCTCTAAAATATACTAAAGTCTTAATATTTTCTAACAGCTGCACAACATAACAAAAAAGCTCGGACTAATGTCTATCTATAGGCTAGTGCTATATTCTACACCTGAACCTATGCGAATTAAATTATAATTGACAATGCAACCCCAAACACGTTAGATTAATCTTGCTTTTTTTTTCTGCAGGAAGTCCTGCCATGTTATCTTACCATGTGCATTAGCAGGAAATATATTAACACCTGAACGGAACAGATCAAACCGTGGGTTTTCTATTGGCCCTGTTTTCCAGTTCCTGGTAATATTAAATACTTCGAGGTACCGGGCAAACATGTTTTCGTAGGTCATTATTTCAGGGCCTGCGAACTCCGGTAAAAGCTGTGCCGGGGCATCGGAAGCAACAGAGATCAGTTTAGCGGCTACCTCAGAAAGATCAACCGGCTGAAAGCGCATTCCTTCTGGGATCACCACATCATTATATCCGTCAACCAGCGCAACGTTGATTAGGTTGTACACAAATTGATAAAACTGGGTTGTCCGCAGGATGGTATACGGAACACCACTTTCCTGAATAATTTCTTCCACACGTTCCTTTGCCGCATAATAAGGGTAAGCGGTCTTACCAACGCCGGCAATCGATATGTAAACCAGGTGTGTCGCCTGCTTCGGATCAATTGCTTCCAGTAAGTTTTTAGTACCGGTGATATCGGTATCCTGAAAACCCCGCGGGTTGCTGGCACAATGAATAACTGCTGTTGTATCTTTCAGTGCATCGGCCAGGCCTTCGCCGCTAACCAGGCTTCCATGAAACACGCGAGCACCGGATGCCACTTTTGGTTTGATCTGGGAGCTGAGAATTGCAACCCGCTTACCCTGGGCCAGTAACTGCCTTACAATCTCGCTTCCAAGCAAACCGGTCCCGCCTGTAATCAAAATGTTGTTCATACGCTCAATCGGATATTGTTTTCATTTATTCGTCCGGGTAAACGCCATGTTATATGCTATTATTGTACCGAAGGTGGCGGTACCAGGCTTCCCCATTTTTCATTCGGTGCACTTCCCATTTTCATAAACAGCTTACCGCCTTTCATTAATTCATCGCGATATAGCCAGGCATTATTAAGTGGCTTACCATTAAAGGTAGCTTCCTGTACATAAATGTTTTCCTTACTGTTATTTTCTGTAACGATGCTCAGCGTTCTGCCGTTACCCAGTTTAATATCTGCCCTGTCAAACAGGGGACTGCCCAGCTGGATAACCGGGCGCAGATCGGTAAGGCCTTTCACGTCAAACAGGCCCAATGAAGCCATTACATACCAGGAGCCAAGCTGGCCCTGGTCTTCGTCCTGTCCGTAACCATAACCGTGGATACTTTCAGTTCCATAAAACTCATCACAGATCGCACGTGTCCATTTCTGTGTGAGCCAGGGTTTGCCGGAATAGTTAAACAACCAGCTGACGTGCAGGTTGGGCTGGTTGCCATGATTATAACTTGCATGTATACCAGCAAAAGCATCAATTGTTTTTCCTCCTCCGAAGCTGTTTTGCCGGGCGGTATTAAAGATGCCGTCAAGCCTGGAGTTGAATTCATCCTTACCTATTGCGGTGATAAGGCTTGCAGGGTTTTGCGGTACGTAAAAAGTATACTGGACAGCATTCCCTTCCTGGAAACCACGCCAGGGTTGCAGCGGATCAAATTTACCAATGAACTTACCATCAACAGTTTTCGGTTGTATCAACTTTGAATCCGTATTGAACAGCATTTTCCAGCCGTTAGATTTCTCTATGAAGTAATTGTAGTCAGCCGTCTTTCCCATGGCCTTTGCCATTTGCGCGGCCGCGAATGCGCTGTAACTGTATTCCAGGGTATGCGACGCCGAAAACTGTGAACCGGTGGAATCAGTTTTATCTTCCTCCACGAAAGGCGAATAACCATATTTGTTAAAGGCTTCCACATCCAGTTTCCCGGAACCAACCGGTCTGTTTGTACCGTCAATTTCATTCGCTCTGATAGCCTTATACGCTAATGCGGTGTCGTAGTCACGGATGCCGCATTGGTAGGCGGCTGCTATTGCCAATCCGACGAAATTGGTACCGACGCCGGAGGTGAAATGGCCGTTGGATACACCGTCGGCGAACCAGCCCCGTTTCTGATATATGTCAAGCTGTGAACGGACATAATCGTTGTAATGTTCCGGGTATGCGAGCGCCCAGAGCTGGGTGAGATTCCAGAATGCACCCCAGATGGCATCGGTATTGTAAAGATCGGGTTGTCCGGCGTCGTTAATAATGCCACGGCCTAAAAGCGCATGATATAAGCCCGTGTAGAATTTGGTTTTATCCTTTTCGTTTGAACTACTTACTGTGAGTTTGCCCAGTTCGTGCTCCCAAATTTGTTGTGCACGTTTCTTTGCTTTTGCGAAGTCAAGTCCTGCAGCTTCGGCTTCGAAGTTTTTCTTTGCGTTCAGCGTAGATGTGTATGAGAGCCCGATTTTTAGTTCAACGGCCTCCTGTTCTGCGGTGGCGAATTCGAGGAACAGACCAGCGCCCTTACCTTTACTCTGCTTTGTGTTTTCTTTCTGACCGCTGGCGTTGAACGCCCCTACGGATGTGGGCTTTTTGCTGATCTCTCCATAAAAGTACATGGCTATTTTTCCTTGCGGATCGTACTTTTTGATATACGCAGGGTAAGTGATCACAAACCCTTCAAAATGCGTCTCGTCCGTCATGCTTACGCCAGCGTCCAGCACTTCCCCACTCTCGCCTTGTTTATTACCCATATCAAGTATGATCCGGGAATCCGGGGCGGCGGGAAAGGTATATCTGTGAAAGCCGACCCTCTCCGTTGCTGTAAGCTCGGCAATGATGTTATAATCGTCCAATTTTACTTTGTAATACCCTGGTCGGGCTACTTCATTCTTATGGTCGAACAGCGAACGGTAGCCGTTTTTAAGCCCTTTTTCAGCGTCTTCCAGGGTACCAGGTGTTACTATTCTCGGACCTGTTGCGGGCATAACAACGACGCCCCCTACCTGCCATTCATGAAAATGGGCAAATCCTTCGATGGACCTGTGCCTTGTATCGTACCCAACAGCTTCCCAGCCACTGGGATTACCATAATGCCCGTTTGTAGACGGGGCCAGTTTCGCCATTCCGTGTGGTACTGCGGCCGGCGTGTAGAAGAACCACCTGCTATGGGCTGTCCCTATGCCGGGATCTGCATATTGCAAAAGGCTTTTCCTCGGGCTTGCACAAGCATACAGGAAGGCCAGGGCTAGTATAATATATCTATGTCTGTACATTTGTAGTAATTGTATGTACAAACATAGGGTATTCGTTCTTGAATGTCAAGGTCAAATAATTTTTGCCTGATAAATTTATGCAGATAATGCCCGAGATGTTCAGCAACTATCAGACAGAGGGGTTGATGGTAATTGATGGATTAACAGCAAGGTGCTGACATATATCTTTCTGTGGTATAGATTTACCTGGCCTTTTCCATCTGTCTGATAGCGGTCCATCCTTCCGGTGTAATGCCCATGATCTCTGTAGCAACGCCTAGTGTCTGGTAGGTATCAAAGAAAGCCATCCGGGCAATTGGATGATCTACTTCACTCATGACTTCATAACCTTGCTCGCGCAGCTCATTAGTGACCCGTTCAAAATCACTAACGGGCATACGAAAAGCCATGTGCTGTGTACCGCCCGCAGGATATTTTTCGAGGTAGTCATGAAACATGCTTTGGCCTGAAAGCGGCTGAATAAGTTCGATGAAAGTGCCTCCGTTATAAGTTTGAGTGGTCAGCCATTCGGCAGCTGCGACCTTTCCATAGTAGGTCATATCCAGATCCTGTGCACGGACATGTTCCGGTTCCGGAAAGCCAGCGATGCCCAGGGCGTTCGTAAGGAACTTTACGCTGGCGTGAATGTCCGGTACTACCCAACCGATCTGTGCGAGTTCGAGACCGGCGATGGTGTTGTTGATACTGCTCATGTTTGCTGTTAGTTTGTGATGAGCAAAGTTAAACCGGCCGGCCTTCTTACATCGGGTGCATTTGAGCCATTGTGGAGGTATTTTGCGACTATTTCAATTCTTCGTATTTCCAAGCCAGGAAATTATTACGTAATTTAGGCAGTTATCAACTTATATAAACATAACGGCAGTGCTTCCAATAGAGTTAGAAAATATATTCAGCGAGTTTGATGAAGATGATTTCAATCTAAATATATCCAGCCTGAATTATTCCGGAGACATTTTCTCGGTTGATTTTTCCTTAGATGTTAAAGACATAAATGAAAGAGGCGGCATTTCTCAGAAATGGACTATTGAAGCGATTGGACAAAGTAAGCATGTTGTTTCGTTGGGTTATGCTTCATACCTTAAAGTCACTATCGACCATCCATTGCTTTGGGAATTTAACGACACACAGTGCCAGCTATATTTTACAGGACAATGCAATGATCACGCTAAACTGTTCTACGATCTGTACTTAGTACAGGAACGATTGTTTAAGCAATACGATCATCTCAGCATTTATCCGTTTAAAACAAATCATTTCAAGCCGTTTCAATACAGCAACGGTTTGCTAGCTCAAGGGTCCAAAAAGCTTATGGAAATATATTCAAAATGTTTAACTCAAAACGGCCTTGACTTCACCATTATTGGAGAACGGCCTGCAAGGTATTGGAACGGACAGCGGTATGTTGAAGCGAACACTGATATGAAAATATTATTCTTCGGGAACTCCTATGTTATTGCAGAAGATTTTTCTTTTGTAAAACAGGAAGAAAGTGAATACCGATAAATATATTACCTATACTTCAACTATCTATTATACTACCGAAACACCTATGAATACTCAGATCACCTTTCCTGAAAGCCTACCAGCATTTCTTTATTGGATAAAAGAAACGACAGAAGCGTATTGGAGAGAAGTACCTGACAATGAGTCTATTCATGGCGCAAAATGGATGCCACTTACGGACCAACAGATCGATGAATTAGAGTTAAAATACGCTATAAAATTTGGGGTTGAACATAGGGCTTTTTTAAAAATATTGCATACAATAGATAAGAATTACTATGATGAAATGAACGAGGAAGATCAATCCTCCGATGAACAAGAATGGTCGCGTGAGGAATCTGAAGAAGAGAAGATGAAAAGAGCGTTTTTCTTTCCACCGTATCGCCCTTCATTTTTTTATAACTGGATAACTGAAACGGAATGGATTGAAAGCAGGCTTGCGTGGATCGATGATTTCTATACCAGTAGCATTTTAGGAGTCAACAGGTCATGGCTTAAATCATGGGGGCCTCGTCCGGATTCTGATGAAGAGAAAGTCCGGATATTCAAAGAGTGGTATCATAAAGCACCACGTTTACTACCCATTACTGACCATACATACCTGATGGATGATGTCGGAGATGGTTTGCGGCCAGTAATGTCTGTCTACGGTTTTGATACAATTATATCGGCATGGAGCCTACGTCATTTTTTGATGAGGGAATTTGACGAAGAGCTTGGGCTCACAGCCACCTACTATGATGAAGATTATCCGGAGGGGTATATAGATATGGTAAAAGGTATTCCTGAACTGGATGCCCTGCAAGCAATTAAACTGGATGATGTTGATATTCCCTACTGGAAAGAGGTAATTACCTACTATTATCATCCGGACCAGAAATGCTGGCAGGGATTCTGGGTGCCCTGGAGCAAGCCATCATCATAAGTTATACGCTCATGCTGCGGGAGCCGGTGTATCATCCCCCTACCGGCTGTATTTGACATTAGAATAGTTAACCAGAAATCCATTAACTTTAAAGATACAGACCTACGCCCCGAAACGAGACTTACCCCATTAAAAACGATACACATGAAAAACGATAATAATATCCCATCCGGACTACCTGGAGGAGGCCCCTTACAACTTAAAAGGCATACCGGCGGATTCTGGGAAGTGACCGGTAAGGCAAAAGCAATGATCAACGAAAGACTGGGAGGCCGGACTAGGATTGAGCATTCAGATGAATCGGGAGGTTCGTCCAGAGCGTAGTCCTATTACCAAACAGGTAATTGAATGGAGCTTCCAGAAAGTGGGTGATTTCGGGCTTAACCTGGACCGTTATCTTGCCGAACTTCCACCACCATTACAATCTGTCAGTACTGAACCTAAGCAGCAGACAGAGTGCTATCAAAGAAATTAATAAATCAAATATACACCCCAATGAAACCACACTATCTAATACTCATTACTATTTCTCTCTTCGCATGCAAAAACAGCAGCAAGACAAAAGAGAAAGAATCATCAGATAAAAAAACAGACGCTATCCGTTGTTATACCTCAAAAGTAACCGACAAAGACTGGTATACTTCAGGTAAGAAAGCCCCAAAGTTCGATGGATTAAAAGGTATAGATTTCAGCATTTCAACAACCAGTAAAGAAGCCCAGGAATATTTTAATCAGGGAATGATGCTTGCTTACGGCTTTAATCATGCCGAAGCTGCCAGATCATTTTATGAAGCCACCCGGCTGGATTCTACCTGTGCCATGGCTTACTGGGGATATGCTTATGTGCTGGGACCTAACTATAATGCAGGAATGGAAGACGATAATTATCAACTTGCCTATAAAGCTGCCGTTAAAGCGGAATCACTTTCTAAAAACTCAACACAAAAGGAAATCGCACTTATTAAAGCCCTGGCCACAAGGTACGCACCCGAGCCTCCGGCTGACCGGAAACCGCTGGATATTGCCTATGCTGCAGCCATGAAAAAGGTATATGATCAATATTCCACTGACCCTGACATTGGAGCACTTTATGCAGAATCGCAGATGGACGTTCATCCATGGGACCTGTATGACAAGAAAACAAAAAAGCCTTATGCATGGACAGAGGAATTGCTTGTTGTATTAGATCACCTGATGAAAGTTAATCCTAACCATCCGGGGGCACATCATTTTTATATACATGCTTTAGAAGCTTCCGGCACTCCTGAAAAAGCATTGGCAAGTGCAAAATTGCTGGAGACCCTGGTACCCGGAGCAGGGCATCTGCTACACATGCCTTCGCATATTTACATTAATACGGGCGACTATCATCTGGGTTCGCTCTCTAACATTCTGGCAGTAAACGCTGACAGCAGTTACACTACAGCATGCCACGCACAAGGAGCCTATCCCCTCGCCTATTACCCACACAATTACCATTTCCTGGCCGCTACCGCCACACTTGAAGGCAATTCAAATCTGGCATGGGATGCAGCAAAGCAACTGCAACTGCATACTGCAAAAGATATCATGCCGATGCCGGGATGGGGTACCTTACAACATTACTATACGATCCCGTATTACATTGCTGTAAAATTTGCCATGTGGGATACTATTCTGTCACTTCCTGCGCCCCCCAAAGACCTTGTGTATCCGCAGACCATCTGGCACTATGCAAGAAGCATGGCTTTCTTAGGAAAGAACGATACACCTCAGGCTCAAAAAGAGTTGGCAAACCTGAGAAAGCTGTCTTCGGACACGACGTTACAGCATCTCACCATCTGGAATATTAATACAACTGCAGATCTTGTACAAATTGCAGTAAAAGTGTCGTCAGCTAATTTAGCCGCAAAGCAAAACCAACTGGATACGTCCATTGCTTTGCTAAAAGAAGCCGTAGCCCTTGAAGATAATCTTAACTATAACGAACCTCCTGACTGGTTTTTCTCTGTCAGGCATTATCTGGGAGCTGTTCTTCTCAAAGCAGGAAAATATAGCGAAGCAGAAAAGATCTATCGTCAGGACCTACAAACGTGGAGAAAAAATGGCTGGGGACTGATTGGATTATACAACTCGTTAGCGTTACAGAAAAAAGTTGATGAAGCGCAAAAGGTTAAATCCGCCTTTGACGATTCATGGCAATATGCTGATGTAAAGATCGCATCGTCTTCCAGTATTATTAACTGATGCGAAACAGGGTGATTATTGCAATATGGCAGCTGTAAAGTAAAGATATCTGAGCTAAAAAGAACAGCCCCTAAAGCATAGAATATCATAACTTTATAGTATGAAATATACAAGGGTCCCCACCGAATTGATACACGCCCCCTATTTCAACAGGGCATTGACGATAAACGGCCTTTCAGTAGTAGAGTCATGTACGCATATACAAGGCACAAAAGGCTCTATGTTCCTGGAAGAGCATCTGCTCCTTTATGTTTCGCAGGGTCAGAATAACATTACACATGGGAAGGACATCTATCCTGTGAGGCAGAATGAAATGCTGCTGGTGAGAAAGAATGCCTTGCTTCAATATGATAAATCAGTTAATCTCGAACAGAACTCAACCTATTCCAGTGTACTATTTTTCCTGAAAGATGAGTTCATACAGGATTTTATACGCATTGCCAATATAAAAGACGTGAGCAGTAATGAGCCTGCGAAAATAGCAGCTAAGCCTGTTGGAGAGCGAATGAAGCGATTTTTTGAGTCTGTCGTTCCCTATTTTGGTGAACCAGATAATGTAGATGAAGGCTTACTGAGAATAAAGATGCTGGAATTGCTTTACGATGTCGCGGCTACAGACAAGAATCTTTTACAACAGTTACTGCAGATGAAGAAGCCCGTAAAATCTGAACTTGCAGAGATCATAGAAGAGAATTTCACTAATCCGATCACTATCGAGCAACTTGCTTATCTGTCAGGTCGCAGCCTTGCAAGCTTTAAACGTGACTTCAACAACATGTACAACATGTCTCCATCTGAATGGATCCGTGTTAAGCGATTGAACAAGGCAAAGGATGCGCTTGAGAACACAGACCTTTCCGTACTTGATGTGTGTTATATGGTAGGGTTTGAGAACCCTTCACATTTCTCCCGGATCTTTAAAGAATATTTTGGTTATGCACCTAGTACTGTCCGTCAGGCGGATGTCAGCAAAAAAGCTGAATAGTAATAAAAGTTGAGCTAACAGGTAACCTGTAATAAAAAAGACGGCGCGAACTTCGTGTCGTCTTTTTTATTTGTCGACGCTTACACTGAGAAGAAGAATAGCAATAACACTTTTATTGCTTGCGGCCTCAGTTACATCGTGGATTCAGGACATTATTATTTAAAACGTAAACCGAAAGTAATGGCAGTAGTAAATGCATGGGCGGCAAGTTCCGCTGGCGGGAAATTAGCGCCTTTCCAATATGAGTCAGGCGTCTTAGGGCCGGAAGAAGTAGATATCGAAGTTGAATATTGTGGTGTTTGTCATTCGGACCTGTCCATGTTAAAGAATGAATGGGGAATATCCTCTTATCCTTTTGTACCGGGACATGAAGCTATCGGAAAGGTAGTGGCAATGGGCGATATAGCCAGAGAAAAGGGCTTAAAAATAGGCCAGCGGGTAGGTGTTGGATGGAATGCCCATAGTTGTATGCATTGCGATTATTGTTTAAGGGGAGATCATGAACTCTGTATTAATGGCGGGGCGACCATTGTAGGGCATCATGGTGCATTTGCACAGCAGGTGCGCAGCCATTGGGTATGGGCAGTACCTATTCCGGATGGTATTGATCCTCCATCTGCGGGACCGCTACTTTGTGGTGGTATCACTGTATTTGCGCCATTGCTTGGCGGCGATATACTACCTACTCATAAAGTGGGCGTGTTTGGTATTGGCGGATTAGGCCACATGGCTATAAAATTCTTGAAAGCATGGGGATGTGAGACAACTGCATTCACCTCCAGCAGCAATAAGTATGACGAAGCCCGTTCATTCGGTGCTACACATACAGCCTCCAGTATTGATTCCGCAGAATTGAAAAAGCTTGCAGGAACTTTTGATTTTATTGTAACCACGGCAAATGTGTCGCTGGATTGGGGCAGCATTATTTCCCTATTGAAACCGGGAGGCAGATTGCATGTAGTTGGCGCCGTACTCGAACCTATACCAGTCTATGCACTGGCGCTGATCACAGGTAAAAAGTCCGTTTCCGGCTCACCTTCAGGCAGCAGAGTGCAGATAGACCAGATGCTTCAATTTGCTGCGCTTCATAAAATATCTCCGCAAGTGGAACACTTTCCTATGAGCAAGGTAAATGAAGCAATGGAACATCTCGAAGCCGGGAAAGCCAATTACCGGATTGTTCTGAATGCAGATTTCTGATGTTATTAAGTTGTTCTAGTCGTAAAACAAAAACGCTCCAGGTGCTAATCCCTGAAGCGTTTTTTGTTTGTATATATCTATTGGAAGGGTAATGGTCTGACGAAATTCCTGTAGTAGTCAACATCAACTTCTATCAAGTCGTTGGCAGCTTTGTACTCCGGATATTCTTTATTAGATGCATATCTTACTGCTTTCATAAACTGGTCCACATAGGCCTGGTTCTTTTTAGCAGGCGTCTTTGCCTGATCAATAATATCAGAATTGGAAAGCATTGTTGTTTCCAGGTATAAGATCTTATCCTTTTTCCTGCTCGTATAAAATCCCAGGAAGCAATGGTTATGTGTCATGACCATCACGGTTGATATATTGATAGCCCTTAACAAAGACGCAAAGACCACTGTACCGTCAACACAATTCGCCTGATTCGTTTTCATTGAATTGTCGAATGTCCGTACCGCCTGACTGAGCATAATATTGGTGCTATTAGTGGATGTGGTTGTAACGCTGCTATATTGAAAACCTCTATCGTGTAATACTTTCCATATTGCGGCCACCTGTAGTATTGTATTTACATCGTCTCCCTGGTAACCGCTCACTGAGGATATCAGTTTTGTATTCAATGCTTCTTTTAATATCTTATCTATCTCCGGATGTTGTTCCTGTATAAAGGCCGTGAATAGAAAGTCGAACTTCTGTTCATGATAGCGGTAGATGCAATCATTGACGCTTCGCATAAATAACGGGATCGACTTTTCAGCCTTATTGCCGTCTTCATCAAATACCCTGAACATTACATTAATAGGGGAACTTGAAACCTGTTTTGCAAGTGTTGATATATTCCATGGAATGTTAGGCATAAAATATACTTCCTGCCCTGCCTGTTGCGACATAAAATCTCCGCTTACTTTGTCGAAATAAGATTTGTCGACACTCTCAATTTCCCATCTTACCGGGATGTAGGATTTATCGCTAAGAAACCTGAATCCCAAAGCACTGCTTTTAACTGAGTTCATGAATGGGTTGTCTACATTGCCTGTATAGTTTGCCATGCTTATCACCATGGAAGGAAATATCTGTCCATCGAAATATGCAACGGGTTCCCACTTGAAATTAGTGAAGTCGCCCTTTTTATATTTCGGTTTCGTGACCTGATCGGCAGGTACTGATGGCGCCGGGGTACTGCTATTCACCACCTTTACATTTTTGTTAAACTGCTCAGTGGTCCTTTTGGTGGCGTCTATAAAATTATTTAGATTTCTCATTGTTTCTGCTCCAGTCCTCAGTATGTCATTGGCATTTTTGAGTGTTTTGGGGAGTTGTGCAGAAAGATTTAAGGAAACAGTTAGCATAAGTGTAAGCAGAAGATATTGCTTAAACCCCATCCGGTGGAAGTTATTGGTTTGCATCTTTACAATTTTAAGGAGGTACTGGCTGTGCTGTTGGTGCTACAATAAGATTAAGATACAGGACTTTGTATATCGAGGTATTATATGTACTGATTCAGGGAATTATCCAAGCGATTTTTTCATTGTGGTGTGCGACTCTCGTATCTGCCTTTGGCAAAGTTAGATTATATTTCTATTAAATAAGTTAATGATCTGTTAATCAACCAGTAGCATGTATAAATTGAGAGGCGTTGATTTCAGTCGATCTACACTATAAAAAGGAAAGTCTTCAGCATAACGTTGAAGACTTTCCTTTTTATTATAGCAATGTCTATTCAGGCTCCGCAATCCCAAGAAAGATCACCACACCATCTCCACCCGGATTATCCTTTACATCTATAAAGGCCGAGGGCTTCCAGTTATTCATACACCACAGGTTGCCTGCGCCATCTATATTTGTAGAAGTGAGTCTCATGATCGGCTGATAAGATTTCATACGAATAGGCTCATGTTTTGCGCCAGGCGGCTGCGGTTTGGGTTGTGTGCCATAAAGGGGATGACCATTTGCCAGCATCACTTCCGATCCGCCTGTCGGAACAGTCATCAGTTGTGCGGACTCTGGATTGGAGGCATCGCGTATCATGGTTACGCCAAAGGGTCCTTTTATGTCCAGGGTGTTATCGCCCGCAGCATCTTTGTCAGGCCCGAAGTTGGCCAGGAAAACAGTCTGCTTTTTATCGATCTTTACTCCCCATGGAGCATAGGTATTTATATTGTAATAACCTTTAATTGTTGAAAGATCATTACTTAATATAGTCGCCTGGCTACTGGCTACGCCCACCACCACAACATCTCCTTCGCCGTTTATAGCTACCTGACGAAGTGATTCAAAGCCATACTGTTTGTTTATATCACTGTAAAAATTACTGTACCAGGCTCCTTTTACCACCAGCTTGTTTCCCTCCATCGCTACTTTATATACCGCCGAAAGCGCGCATTTCTCAATGTCTTTATCATAGTTACCGATACAGGAAACGTAAGCATTCCCCTTATTATCAGGAATTACATCGAATACCTTGAGATAAGGCGTCCGTAAATACACTGGGGCTTCATCTGAAGATCTTTTAACCGGAAACTCATCGCAGATGAGCATACTTTCTACAGTTGGTTCACCATTCAGATAAACAACTACTGCACTGGGCTCACTTTTAAAAGGATAAACACCTGTCGGCGCAGGAGCAAACGGGTCCTGGCATCCCACAGAAGCCATCCAGAGATTACCGGATGCGTCATATTCCATTCCCTGTACCCGTGAAAGGCCTGCTGTAAAACCATTGGAAGGGCTTACAGGCTTTCCATCTTTGTAATAAAACCGGGAGATGCTTCCTTCCTGGGGATTGTTCAATTCAGGTCCCCAGCCGAAGTTGCCAAATGTGATATATTCCTTTTTAGGGTCTATTGAGGCGCCAAAGCCTACCCCTAACAATCCGCCACCTTGTACAGGAGAAAAACTTGCCGGGGTAGCATCATACTTGTACACGACGCAATGTGTTCCGGAAAGATTAGAACCTGCCCTGAAGTTATTGGCAACCCAGGCATTATCGTCAGCATCGAATACGACAAAAGCAGCGCCGGCCGGTATAAAGTTCTTTGATCCGGAAGAGTTGCTCTTCAAGGTAAGTGTCCATTGACCGGGCGCTTTTTGATCGTCAGGAACATTCTTCATGGAGATCAGGGAATCTGTATAGATCTCTTTTCTACCGACCAGCATCTGATAAATGTTACCGGCGTTGGTGAACGGATCGTACAACATGTTCCTTACAGCACCGAGGAAGCTGGTATTGGGTGTATTCTTTTCGTGCCAGGCGTAATTGAGGAACTGGTCATAGAAAGTTATGCCCGAATCAGTTAAGGGATTTGTGAGACAGTAATAAAACAGGTTACACAACGAGTTAAACATCGGGTAACTGTTTGTTTCAAATCCGTTGGGAGAATTTTTGATCATATCAGCAACACCGCCCGTCGTCAGATAAATATTCTGCTTCATGCCATAGGCGATCTTCATATTGCGCTCCGTACCTGCCATCGTTACCAAACCGTCGCTACCGACAGTCGTCATCCGTGCAAATGTATATATAGATGCAATGGACGATTCCGGACAAACGACCACCTCACTACTAACAGCGGGTAAATACAATGTAGCCAGTAAACTGACAGGATGGGCGCTTATCGTATAGGCAGTGTCGTTGCTCGTATATTCCTGTACGAAAACAGTTACCGCAAAATATCCGGATTCGTTTTCCGGCAGGTCAACGCTGAAAGAATTTCCCTGAAATGGCGTCCTGGAGGTTGCAGTACCGACATATCCATTAACAATACCCTGGATCTCATAGGTAGCGGAGGTGATAGTAATGTCTTTGACATTCACACTAAATTGAACAGTTTTTTTAGCCATGGTGAGTGGTTAAATAGTTATTAGGATTTTATAATTGTAATATTCAATGCAATCACATGAGAAAAAGCGAAGGGGGTAAAATAGGGTACTTCGCAGTTAAATATATGGTTAAAATTTCAATTTGAATGATTGCTCCTGACTATAGTAGCTAACTATTTTTATAGATTTCCATCTCCGTTAAAGGCCCCTTACATTCACAAACGCCTGACCGGCAATTTTCTTCATTTTTTCTTTCAAACTATGCAACAGACCTTCATTATGATTGTTAATACAATTGTTGTCAGCGATCCTGCCACGACAGGATGCTATAAGCCATACATAGAGTATATCTTCAAATAAGCACAACTAATGCAGCATGAAACTTATATCGGTAAACGTAGGCCGGCCACGGGAGATCGAATGGCGGGGCCAGATGGTCAGAACATCGGTCTATAAAACCCCTGTTACCGGACGTATTTACGCAAGACGGATCAATCTTGACGGAGACGCCCAGGCGGATCTCCGGGGACATGGCGGCGAGCATCGCGCTGTTTTTGTCTACCAGGCTGAATCATATCAGTACTGGCGGGAGGCGCTTCAACGAGAGGATTTCGTTTATGGACAATTCGGTGAGAACTTCACTGTCGAAGGGTTGGACATGGCTGATAACAAGGTTTGCATTGGCGACCGGTTCCGGATCGGGTCAGCAATTTTTGAGGTCACACAACCCAGGGTTACCTGCTGGAGGGTCGGCATAAGTACAGGTGTTCCCGAAATGCCTGCACTACTGGTAACACACAAACGACCGGGGTTTTATTTCCGTGTGATCCAGGAAGGAGATGTTGGTGCAGGAGATGTGATAGAAAAGATCGCAAACGGCAATGAGAGCATGAGCGTCGCGGAGATTGACGGGTTGCTTTATCTAAAAGACCATCCGGAGGATAAACTGCAAAAGGCGTTAAGCATTACCGCACTCAGCGAAGGTTGGAAAGAGTCTCTCAGGAATTTGCTGAACGCCGCAATGAATGGTGTGGTTAAAGGAAATGCCGGACTAAGCGGACCACCCACAGAAGCTCCCGCCTGGACAGGCTTCCGGTCTTTCGTTGTGCAATGTACACACATGGAATGCGAAGGTGTTCGCTCATTTGAGCTCAGCCCGGTCGATGCAACCCCATTGCCACCCTTTTTACCCGGACAACATATTGCGGTCCGTATACAACCAAAAGACGGCGCTCCCCTTATACGTATGTACTCTCTTTGCGGACCGGAGAACGCGACCGGTTTACGCATTGCAGTAAAACGGGAACTCAATGGCCCTGGCGGTATTTATTTGCATGAGCAGGTACACGAAGGCGATATACTTGAGATCAGTGCACCACGTGGCACTTTTACTTTGTCTGAAGCCAACGGACCATTAGTGCTCCTGAGTGCTGGAGTTGGTGTTACGCCCCTTTTAAGCATGCTGCATCATATCGCTCACCGCGACCCTGCCCGCGAGCTGTGGTGGGTACATTCCTGTAAGAACAGCGCTTATGAAGCTTTCAGAGAGGAAATAAAAACACTTGAAACGCAGTTGTCAGCATTTCATCGCGTGGTCATATATAGTTCACCTAATGATGCTGATCATCCCGGGATTGATTACGATATCAAAGGACATCTTGATCTACAGCAATTGCAAGCGATGCAGCTGCCGGTGGAAAGCGAATGTTATCTCTGCGGACCGCCAGCATATCTTCATAATATCACAGCAGCACTGGAAGCCATTGGAATAGCCGGTAATAACATCAGATCTGAGCTATTCGGAAGTTATTTAGATGCGGCAGCTGGAAATGGGAAAACACCTCACCTACCGTCAGATAATACCGGACAAGGCCCGCTCGTTACCTTCAGTAAAAGCAAAATATCTTTCAGGTGGCATCCCCGCTTTGGCAGTTTGCTTGAAGCAGCAGAAGCCTGTGATGTCCCGGTATCCTGGTCATGCCGCATGGGTGTTTGTCATAACTGTGAAACAGGTGTGATAGATGGAGCCGTTGCTTATTCCCCCGAGCCACTTGATCCTCCGGCAGACGGGAATGTGCTGATCTGCTGCTCTGTTCCCGTAAGCGCTCTTGATCTCGATTTGTAATACCGTTAAAGCCGGGCTTTCCTTTTGTTCCCCATCTTGTCAATCCTTTTTTTAAACGGGACAGGGCTAACACCTGTAATAGCACAAGACTGCTTACTCACCAAGTAATTCCGCCAATACAACCGCCTGGTTATGTACTTCATCTTTAGCGCCATACAACAGCGTGATCTTTTTCTTTGCTTTGGCTAAAGCTTCCAGTTCATTCCAGGCTTCATTCCCGTCTAACTCATCTTTATATTTCTTTTTGAATTCCTTCCACTTTTCAGGATCATGCCCGAACCAGGTCCTTAACTTTGTGGAAGGGGCTACTTCTTTGAGCCATTGGTCGATCGCGGCAGCATCTTTTTTGATGCCTCTCGGCCATAAGCGGTCTATGAGGATTCTGTAGCCGTCCTTTGGACCGGCAGGATCATAAATTCTTTTGATTGCAACTTGCATGCTGGAGGTGTTGATGGTTATCCAATTCCGTTAATGCTTCTATCAATCTATACTTACAACGGGAATGACACTATAATAACAGTCGGGTGGGGATAATGATCAGCACTGGGATAATTAATTTACATGGCAAAAGAGATACGCCACCAGTAAGGCCCAGTCACCTGAAGAAGTCGATTTCAGGTAACTGCGCATTCTGCGTAAGGCCTCGGTCAATTGGTTCTTGACGGTTTGTTCCGACAGGTTCAGTCTGCGGGCAATTTCTGCAATAGACAGGTCTTCCTCCCGGCTCATCCGGAAGATCTGTTGCATACGTGCGGGCAGCTGACCCACGGCAGTGGCGATCTTAGCCGTCAATTCTTTCGTTTCCAGCCTGTCATTGAATTCCTGGCTATCCAATATATCAAATAAGGATATTTTTTTGATCTCCGCTGCGCTAAAGGCATAATGGCTGATCACCCTGTATTTAATTGCAGCATGCAGATATTTTGCAAACTCTCCTTCCTTGAAGACGGGGATCTCATTTCTTCTTCGCCAAAGGCTCAGCATGACCTCCTGCACCAGGTCTTTTGCATCATTGGCATCTACCCGCTGACAGGCGCGCGTGTATAACGACTTCCAATACCTGTTGTACAGCACCTCGAAAGCAGCGGTATCATCACTTTTTAGCCTTTGTAATAAGTCCCCATCACTGATATGCGTTTCGAACATCTTAGATCTTGGTGAACCGTAAAGTAAAAGCGAATTAGTTAAGAATGCAAGTGAATTACAAATAATTAACCGGTCCGTCCTTACACCTGATTATCAGTTGTTTATTACACATCCAGTTCTTCTCCCACTTTCAGATGTTCCAGCCTGCCATGTATGGCGCCCTCCTGTTCCAGCGCGTACAAGGTTTTAATAGGGTCGCTGATCGGTTCATCGGCCAGGTTAAAGGTGCCATAATGCATAGGGATCATAGTCCTGGCATTCATGTCGTTTACGGCCTTTACGGCATCGGCCGGGGATATATGACTTTGCTTCATGAAAAAAGCGGGTTTGTAAGCGCCTATTCCTATGATGCTGTAGTCTATCACCGGGAAGATCTGACCGAGGTCTTTAAAATGACTGCCATAACCGGAATCGGAGGCGAAATAAATGGTCTTCCCTCCTCCCTGGATCACAAATGCGCCCCAAAGCTGCCTGTTCAGGTCTCTGAACCCTCGCTTAGACCAATGCCTTGCCGGAAGGAAAAAGACCTTAATACGGTCGTCTGTGTGATATTGCTGGTACCATCCCGAGGTCTGCACCTGCCCACTATGCGTAAACCGCTTCAGTAAGCTGTCCATTTTTAATCCTGTCAGGTAGGTCGCCTGTGGATTATTCCGCGCCAGTAACTGCAAACTGTGTTTGTCGCAATGGTCCAGGTGATTATGGGACACGAGGATATAATCTATTCCTTTCAGTTTTGCGGGGTCTATGGGAAAAGGTGTATGCCGTTTGAAGAAGGGGATATTATAGAAAACAGGATCTATCAGTATGTTCAGGCCTCCCAACCGGATGAAAAATGAAGCATGCCCGAACCAGACAATACAATCTTTACCGGAATGCAGAAAGTCCTCACTATAGACAATCTCCGGATGCCAGGTATCTGCTTTCCTCTCCGCTTTCTGCGGGTTCCGCTGGAACCGCCACTTCAGAAATTCAAAGAAGGAGTACTGATGCGGGAATTCATGGTTCACGAATCTTCCCTCATCATCCACAGGCGTTCCTTTCCACTCAAAAGGTAATTGCATTCCGGGTAAGTCCGGGTTTGAGACATATTCCATAGCTGCCGTTATCTGATCTTAACAAATATACGTTATCAGTGCTGTTATTCTCTGTACCGCTTCGTCAGCTCTTTCAACAGCACAGCTATTGCATCCTGCGTGGCGGTAGTGGCCGCATTGGTGAAGATAACATAAGCCCTGTCTGCTTCTTTTACAATATGTACTTTTGTGATGAATGCACCGGCATTCCCTTCATTGAAAGCCACGTGACGACTGCCCGGCGTTTCCGGTACATTGTACCACCATCCGTAGGAAAACCAGGGCGTCCCAAAAAGCAATTGTTCAAAGGTTTTCTTTGGCAATAGATTGCTTTTCCCTTTTAATCCTAATAATAACATCCGTGTAAAACGGGTATAGTCTTCCAGGCTGACATTGATATTACCTGCCGCCTGCAGCCAGTTCATTTTATAGTTCTCCGCCGGAGGTAATGGTTGCAGATCTGCATTATGTCCCCAGGGTTGTGACGTATCTTTCAGGTTAGGATAATCAAACCGGAAATCTATCCCCAAACGTTTGCCCAGGTCAGCCACAAGTTCCTTATAAGGTTTCCCTGACGCCTTTTCCAGCATGAGCCCTGCCATGATATAGTCAGCATTTGAAGGCGTCAGGCCATGTTCGTCGGGGCTCATCGATTTTTGTACAAGAAAGTTAGCCCCCAGTTGCATACGTTGTGTAGCATAATCACCATGCAGTTCGCGAAAGGTGGGTGACTCTGTCGTATATGTATAAGCCGGTAATTTCCCACGGAATGTAAGCAGGTTAGCCAGCGTAACTGTATCGTACGAGTAGCGGGTCCTCCATTTCAGTTCAGGGAAAAGGCTCAGAATGGTCGTATTCCATTGGATCTTTTTTTCCTGTACCAGTAAAGCCGCAATAAAAGCGGTAATTGCCTTGGTATTGGAGCCTATATGAAAACGATCGCCCTGCTGTGCTGCATAAGCCGTATTGGCACGTTTTACGCCCAGTGTATGGCATTCCAGCACACTATCTGAAGAGACGACTGCGAATGCCAGCTCGGGTACATTATAGTGTCGTCTTACACTATCTGCAAAAGACCGGATACTCTGACTGTAGGACAGGTTGGTAATTGCCAGCAATAGTGGCAACAGGAAACGTTTCATAGGTATTTAGTCGTTGTAAGTTCTGATCTGTAAACAGGAAGGTCCGGGCATCCTTACTTCAATGCCGGTTTTGGTGAGCAGGCCGGTACGGGCGTTCCTTTTGAAGACCACTACGTTACCGCTGATCTGATTTGCCACCAGCAGGAATTTACCTGTCGGATCTATGGTAAAGTTACGGGGATGATCTCCCAATACCGACTCATATCCAACCGGAGTAAATCTTCCGTCTTTAGTGATGCGACAGATCGCAATATTGTTTTCCTCCCCACGGTTCGATGCATACAGGAAACGGCCATCAGCGGAAACATGGATATCAGCGCTGCTATACATGTTACGTGGTGTATTGTCATGTGTTGCGCCACGCTGGAGAAGTTTCAGCTGGCCTTTATCGTATTTATAGGCGGTGATAGTACCTGACATCTCCTCTATACAATAGGCGAACCGCCCATTAGGATGAAAAGCAAAATGACGGGGGCCTCCGCCAGCTATAGTGGTTACAAAACTATCCGGCTGTAATGGGTTTGACTGATCAGCGTTAAAAGTAAAGCGCCGTATTTTATCTGCGCCAAGATCGGGAGAGAATACATAATCGTATGCAGGAGAGAATACTGTTGAATGAATATGAGAACTTTTCTGCCGTTCTGTAATGCTGCTGTCTTTGAATGGCAGTACCGTATTGGCTGTTCCGATAGTACCATCGCTATTCAACGGGAACACCGAAATACTGCCGCCTGTATAGTTCCCATTCACCAGCCACTTACCACTTTTATGTACGGTCAGATAAACCGGGTTATCGCCACCACTGGGCTGTTTACTAAGCATCGTGATACTATGCTGTTTTCTGTCGAACCGGTAACTGCTTACACTGCCCATGCCTGCTGTGCGCGTCTCGCTGCAGGCATAGATATATTGCCCGTCCGGCGAAAGGACCAGGTAAGAGGGATTCATGATACCAGAAAACGTGCAGACCTTCTCAAGGTCGCCACTGGTCATGTCTAACCTATAGATGTAGATCCCTTCTTTTTCTTTCGTGTCGTTATAAGACCCTACAAACAGATAAGTCGTCTGGGCATAGATAAGGCTGTTGGCGAGCAATGCCAGCAGCAGCAGGTATGATCTTTTCAGCAAGGCAATGATGTGATTTATGGGTTCCGGAATAGATGTGCCGGACAAAGATAGTATTTACACTCATTCCATTTTCAGACTTTTTACAGGATTGGTCAACGCTGCTTTACCGGCCTGAAAACTGATCGTCAGCAGTGTAATAAAAAGAATTGCGCCACCCGCACCAAGGAAGACAGGTGCGTCTATACTTACACGATAAGCAAAATCGTCCAGCCAGTTGTTCATCAGCCATGCCGACAGTGGGAATGCAATACCTATTGCTATCAGTACCAGTTTCAGGAAATCCATCGAAAGCATCCATACTACATTGGCGACGGTAGCGCCGAGCACCTTACGGATACCTATTTCCTTACGCCGGCGTTCGGCGGTAAAGGCAGTCAGTCCAAACAGTCCGAGGCAGGATATCAAAATAGCGAGACCGGTAAAATACCGAGAAAGGGAAGCTACCAGTTTTTCGGCTGCGTACTGGCGCTGGTAACTGGCATCCAGGAAAGTATGATCAAAGACATAACCGGGATTGAAGCTTTTATAAAAACTACTGATCCTGTCGATAGTAGCCCGCTCCTGCCCTTTCGCGATCCTCGCCATGACCGTTAATGTCTCGTTAGGCGCTAACTTGAATATGAATGGTCTGATGGCTTCATGCAGGGAATTGAAATGGAAGTTCTTCACCACACCTACCACATGCCAGGGCTTATTATTCATGCTGATCTCCTTTCCAATGGGATCGTTCAGTCCCATCACCCGTACTGCAGCCTCGTTCAGTATAATGCCGCTGCTGTCCGTTCCATAGGTTGCAGAGAAAGGTCTTCCGGCTGCCATCTGCATATCCAGCGTTTCTATCAGGCCATAGTTCACAGGCATCTGATAAAAACGGATAGCTCCGTCTCTGTTTTTACCTTCCCAGGTCACGCCTGCTGAAGGCATAAATGCGGGAAGGACGATCTGCTGCTCAATACTGGAAGCATTCACCACACCGGGAATACGTTTTAACGCAGACAGGAAACTGCCGGATTGCGCTGCTACTTTTCCTTTCATCTCAAAGCAGATCACATTGTCTTTGTTATAACCGGGTTGTTTGGTTTCAACAAAGCGGACCTGTTTATTGACCACCAGTACTGCAATGATAAATCCAACGGATACAGTGAACTGGAAAACAACCAGTCCTTTTCTGGCCAGCAAACCACGGGGGGATGCTTCGATCTTTCCTTTCAGTGTATTCACGGGTCTTAAGCGGGAGAGATAAAATGCGGGGTAACTACCGGCGGCAAAACCAGTTAGTACTGTAATAGCGGCTATTGCCAGTATGAACCACAGATCCCATTGCAGATTGAGCGCCTTTCCTGCTATACTGTTAAACTGCGGCAACAGCAATACTACAAGTGCCAGTGCACCCAACAGCGACAATGTACTCATCAGTAAAGACTCGCCCAGGAACTGTAAAATAAAGGCCCCTCTGCCCGCTCCTAATGTCTTTTTCACGCCGATCTCTTTCATTCTGCCGGCTACTTTAGCGGTAGACAGGTTCATGAAATTGATACAGGCCAATACCAGTATAAAAAGTGCGATCAGGGAGAACAGTTTCACATAGCTGATACGCCCGCCGGTCTGTACGCCGTTGTCATATTTACCATAGAGATACCCGTCAGAGAAGCGGCGCAGGAAAAGCTGCACACCATCTGTCTTTAATACCTGGCTGACATATGAACGGAGCTTAGTATCCAATTGCGCTGCCGTCGTTCCTTTTTTCAGCACCACATAGGTATTAAAAGGCCCGCTACCGGTTACGAGCTGACCAGAAACAGGCACGATATCTTTCCAGGCTTCGAACGATAATACAAAGTCAAACCGTTCGCTGGCACGGGCAGGCATATCTTCATATACGCCGGAGACGATACACTGTTTGTTAAAGGTCAGCCATTTCCATTCCAGGGTCCGCCCTGTCACGTTAACGGTAGTATTAAACAAACGCCTGGCCATGCTGGCTGAGATAACGATAGCGTTTTTATCCGACAGTACTCCTGCGGGGCTTCCTTCAATCAGTTTATAAGAGAAGACGCGGAAAAAATCTCCGCTCACGAAATTACCTGAAGCGCCTACTGTATTTCCTTTATAGGAAACATTGAATTGCTGGAACCAGTTGGCCGGTGTAGTGGTCACTGCGTATTCCACTTCCGGCATCTGCTGTGCAAGTACATTGCCTAATGCGCCATCTGTACCGGGAGAAGTAGCCACCTGATCGCCGTTCTTTTCATTGATCATGACCTGGAATAAACGGCTGTCGTTCTGATGGAACCTGTCCACCTGCCATTCGTCCCATATCCAGAGACAGATAAAGATCGTACAGGCCAATCCTGTTGAAAGACCTATGAGATTCAGAGCGGTGAACTGACGGTCTTTCACAAGATGCCGCCAGGCGATTTTAAGGGCGTTTTTAAGCATAGTACAGTCCGGGTATAGTACAACATTGCACCAATAAGATACCACTTTACGCTATGACTAATAATCAGCTACTTATAATTCAACAAACAGGCTTAACTGTCCGGTTTTGATACACGTTCTGTCCGTTACAGATCGCCGCTGCCGTATTTAAATAACAGGTTTATCTGCGGATCAATATGGATAGTATGATGCGCCCGTATATTAATAGTCGTTATCCTGTCCTTGACGATCACCTTACGGATCATCGGGTCATTATCAATCGTATATTCCAGCGGAAATGAAAACAGGTGTTCCTGTTGTTGCTTTATAATGAAAGTACCTGCTTCACCACCAGGCCGCATAGTCAGTTCAGGCATGCCCGGTGTATACAGCCATTGCTGGAAGAACTCGCCCAGGTCCCTTCCAGTAACCTGTTCCATGACACGCCTGAAGTCAGTCGTGCTGGCATTCCGTCCGCCATAGGTAGCAAAATAGGCCCTGATCCCTTTCCAGAAATCACTATCCCCTACCTGTCTTCTTAGCATATGTAATACCCATCCGCCTTTCTGGTAACTATTGGCATTGAGTAACTGTGTAAAATCACCTGTAGCCGTGGTATCTATTATCGGCGTATTCCTTTTCTTTTCGAAAGCGATCACTTTTTTCCTGTCGTCCTTTAACTCTGCTCTCAGTGTATCCACTCCATATTTGTGTTCCAGATACAGGAGCGTCATATAAGTAGCGAAGCCTTCACTCAGCCATACATGGTGCCAGTCAGTTTCTGTAACAGCATCGCCAAACCATTGATGCGCTATTTCATGGGCCAGCAATTCTTCAATATGTTTGGACCCTACAGATTCTTCTGCATAAAAGATAGCGCTGGCATTCTCCATACCGCCATAAATAGTTTTAGACTGAATATTCGCGAGCTTTTCATACGGGAACGGCCCTATCTGTTTTGTGAAGTACCGGAGGATCTCCCCTGCCCCGCCGTAATCTTTAAAACCCTGTTCTTTATTTTCGGGGAATACGTAGCTGTAAACCGGAACGCCCTCCACATCTGCCGAATGATCTACAGCAAAGGCGGCAGCACCGATAGCGATCACTTTTGTAGGTATTTCAGCCTTTTCCGTGTAATGGACCCACCTGAGGTTTCCTTTTAACAGAGTATCCTTCACTTTTGCTCCATTGGCCACTACAGCGTATTTGTCAGAGATAAGTACGTTGAGATCCACAGCGGCTTTATCTGAAGGATGATCTACACATGGCAGCCAGTAATGCGCACGGTCAGGCCAGTTGTCTGTAAAATAGGTGCGGTTGCCGAATTTATTCCTGGAAATGATCAGCCCATCCTTTGGTATGCCTATATATTCTACCCTGTAGGTATGCTTTTCACCTTTTCTGGCATTCACAGATAAATAAACGCCTTTGCTATCCTGTTTGAAGGGAATAACTTTCAGTTGAACTACACTGTCCATCATGCTGGTAGAAAGTTCTCTTCTTACCTCTGTTACATTCCGTACGGTCATGCCTGTATCTCCTTTTTCAGGGCCATGCAGATCAAGATGGAATGTTTTCACATCGTCTTCAAAAACAACAGCGACATCGGCCACTCCTGCTACTTTATCAATGTGTTCCAGCAGGGTCAGGAAAACGCCATAATATTGTACGTCTACAGGCTGGCGTTGTGCATTTGTATTGAAATAGCATCCCATCATCAACAACGGGAGTACGATCAGTTTTTTTAACATACGGTATAGTATCAGTTTTTCAATAAAGATTATTCTCCCCACGCGGTAATAACCAGTCTTCTGCCGCCGCCACGGTTACGGTGCTCGCATAAATAGATCCCCTGCCAGGTACCTAAAGCAAGATTGCCGTTCCTGATAGGGATCATTACAGAACTACCAAGCATAGCAGCTTTCAAATGCGCCGGCATATCATCGGCACCTTCGTAGTCGTGTTCATAATCAGGGTCATTTTCCGGTACGACTTTGCTGAAATACATTTCAAAATCCTGCCTCACAGTCGGATCTGCATTCTCATTGATAGTAAGAGATGCAGAAGTATGTTGGATGAATACCTGGCACATGCCTGTCCTGATCTCCCTTAACTGTGGTATCGCCTGTACCACTTCGCCCGTGATCAGGTGGAAACCTCTTCTTCTTTCATGGAGCTGCACTGCTTCCTGGTATATCTTCATATTGTTCAATTTAACACAAATACACGTTCTTCCACCGCACTTTTCATGCCCGCCAATTAATGGCATATTTTTTTCAGATTTAGGCAGGACAAACTTAACTTAGTAAAAGAGAAAAATGAAATCGTTATGAAAACATTACTGATTCCCGTTGATTTCTCAGATACCTCCGACAATGCAGTCGATTTTGCGATTGAGTGGAGCAAAACCTACAATTATGACCGCATTATCCTTCTCAAGACCTTTTACGATACTGTTTTCGACCATATCGTAGTTTCTGCCGAATATGCCCCGGTCAGTCCACACTATATGGCCAGGGAACGTGAAGAAGCCAGTTTACAGATGGAAAATCTGTCCCAACATATTATTTCCAAAGCCGCCCATGGCCTGCAGGTGGTTTCCATGGTCAGTGAAGCCCCCCTGTTAAGGGCCATACTGGAAGTGGTCAGAGACGAAGCTCCCGAAGTGATCGTACTGGGAAGCGATAACTACCGCTATTCCAGCGGCAGCTTTATTGCGGGCAATGTGATATCCATTGCAAAAGCCAGTCCTGTCAGGGTAATGATCATACCGGCCGCTTATACTTACCAACCGGTAGAAAACATACTGGTGCCCTGCGACTACAAAACGCTGGATTCCCTCAACAAACTGGAAAACCTTCAGATCCCACCCCAGTGGCAAGAGAGTAAACTGCTGGTACTGAACGTGGACGCAAGGGAACGCTACCTCAATCCGGATGACCAGCTTAAAGCAGCGGAACAACATGTCCATGAACGCCTTCGTGACTATAAACATGAGATCCATTACAGCAACGATAAAAATGTCATTAATGGCATATTAAGCTTCTCGGAGGAAAAAAAGGTCCAGTTAATTATCTCCCTGCCCGGTAAACACAGCTTCCTCTATTCCCTTACGCATAAAAGTATTTCTGACGCCATCTGCCGCAATGCCCGGGAACCGGTCATGATCCTCAAGTAATTAACCCGTCTCGGGGTACTTTTCCTCAAAAACCAATGAATTAATACCAGAAACAATATGTATTATAAATTAATTTATTATTTTTCGATGGAATAGCCAGACATCATGCCAATAAGGAAAAGACAATCCGCTCCCGGAGTACCCTCGCTCGGAGTGATATTAATGGGAAGGGAAGGGGAATTTTCCTTTGAGCACCGGTTATTTAACCTAACCGGCGCCATCACCCTGATGCTTCTGGCGCCTTTTCTTGTTATTGACATTGTTATCGGCGCAAATAGATCCACCCTTTTACTGCTCGGGCTCATCGCCATACAGGCCATCTTCTATATATTATCCAGAAAGTTCCGTAAATACAAGTCGATCGTTATCAGCTACGTCATCGTGGTTTACACAGGTCTGAGTGCCAATTATTTCTTCAATGCAGGAATAGATGGTCCCACTTTACTGTTATTCTTCACCACACTGCAGCTGGCGCTGAATATCTCACATAAAGAGAAATATGTCCTGTGGCTGGGCTTAAGCCTCCTTATTCCCGGCACCCTGCTGTGCATCGAATTATTCTTCCCCAACTTTATCACCGGCCAGTATAAAAGCGAGACGGAAAAGTTTATTGACCGTTTCGGCTGTTATGTGCTGTCTACTATTTATATCTTCTTCGCCATGTCCACTTTCAAAGGTCATATTGTTGCGCAACAGGAACGTGAGAAACAGAGAACAGCCGATATTGCAGAATATGGCATCCGCCTGCGCGCTTTCTTCGAAAGTCTTACGGACAACTTCGTGCTCCTGGACAAGAACATGAGTATACTTTACTTTAACAAAGCGGCAGTGGACCTGACGACTAACTTCTACGGCAGGAAGATTGAAGCGGAACAGAATATCGACCAGTTTGTGCACGAGTCCAATATGGAACTTTTTCATTACTGTTTCAACACAGCATTAGGCGGAACATCTATCGCAAGGGAGTTTCAGCGCGTTTATGCTACAAAGGAAACCTGGTGGTTAAGTACCTTTAATCCTGCCAGGAATGAAGACGGAGAGATCATTGGTGTGACCATGGTCATGAAAGACATTACTGACGCTTACCTTTACAAACTGAAGATAGAACGTAAGAACGAGCTGCTGGAAAAGATCTCGTTCATACAGGCGCATGAACTGAGAGGCCCGCTAACGTCCGTGCAAAGCCTTCTGGAGCTGATTAAGGACGAATGCCGTGGTTTGGACCTCATATACACGCAGAAACTGGAACAGGGCTTAAACAGGCTCGATATGAAGATAAAAGAGATCATTACATTGTCTTCGGATTATAAGGAAGATGTATAAAAAAAGTCCGTTGGTTTCAACGGACTTTTTTTATATGATGTGTCGATATTAAACCTGGTGGAAAACCAATGTATATATTAAACCCGTAGCGTTCATACGATACACCAAACCCGGGTGGCATCCGGGATATATTAAACCCGGGGTTGAAACCCCGGGCTACAAACATAACGACTCCTGACGGAGTCGGGCCTGATTCAAGACCTTCAAATATTTTTTAGAAGTTAGGATTTTTCGTTGGTGCGCTTCCTTCTCCCGGAGGATTTATATCTACTTCATCTGCCGGTACATCCCAGTAATCCAGGAAATTATAATTGATGGTGACATTCGTATTCACAGCACTGGCAGCAGTCAGGAAGGTATTGCCATAACTGCCTCCTCCATTGCTGATATCATACGTCCATCCCCATCTGCGGTTATCATAAAATGACAATCCTCTGAATACAAGCGCCGCTCTCCTTTCCATCACCAGCTCTTTCAATGCTGCTGCTTTTGTAAGTCCGGTACCCGACACCGCCGTTACTCCTGCGCCCATATATGTCCTTACATCATCGATATAACCAAGTCCTTCTTCAATATTGCCCAGGCGGATATTTGCCTCTGCCAGCATCAGGGCGTTCTCTTCATAGCTGGGTCCTATAAACAGTTCGTAGGTTCCCGTAGCCTTTGCACCGTATACATATACACCGCCGGTACCCGCTCCGCCGTCAATGATACTGTAACGGGTACCGAAAGTCAGATCATCCAGGTATTTGGTGGCCGTGTTGAAGTTATTGGCCAGTCGCTTATCATCAGCCTTCAGGTTTTGTACAAAACGTTCGCTCAACCTGAATGTAGTGGATGTATTCACACCTGTGGTCAGTGCTGCTACGGTACCACCATCTGCAGTAAAGAAACCGTTAGCGGGGGCGCTCCTGCCGGTAAACACAAAATCATTGTCCCTGATACCATTTGTTACAAGCGCCAGTACTTCATTCCAGTCAGCTGCTGTCATTACGCCTGTGGATGACTTGGTGATCAACGCATCCGGGTTCCCGTTTACAAACGGAGCCAGTTTGTTCACAAGGATATTCCTGGCCAGCATCGTATTGATATTCCTGCGCCACATATCGGTTGTAAGTACACCACCCTTTCCTACCTGGCAGAAAGAAGGGATCAATCGTCCCAATACCGATGCATAATCGCCGGAGCTGGAAATACCTGTCGATAATATATCCGCCGCCATATGCAGGTACTTGTCGGAAGCTGCTATTACTGAGTCTTTCACAACATATTTGTTACCGATCACGCCATCCTGGTCAACGATCAGTCCCGCATAGTACATAGAACCGATCGAGGCATATGCATATGCTTTCCACCAGTAACACCAGACTTTGATCGTGTTGCTTTTAGTTGTTGCATCTCCTGTAAAAGGAATATTGTCAACTACGCTCAACACCTTATTGCAGGCGCCATTCAGGGCATACATATTCAACCACTGATAATAGAGCGGATTATACCCGGAACCTGTTTGTGCGCGTGTGTTATTAGCCCTTAACTGGCTGATATTAGAGATGGACGTAGTGACCTTTGTATTGTTATCCAACACAAAATATTCAGGTATGCTGATCGTACTGACCAGCTGATTGGACGCCTGTGCGCCTATTACATCGGCCAGCAGTTCGCTGTAACCATAGGGTAATGAAAAATAACTATCTCCCAGCCAGGTATCGCCTTTCTGAAAGCCGTTTATATACACCGCACCGATAGCCAGTGCTATAATGCCCGATTCGTCTTTTACATTCTCATCTACCGTAGGCAGGTTGGGATTACCTACATTCAGTTCTTTCTTACAGGCAAAAATGCTGCATAAAAGAAAGATCCCTAAAAGTCCTGAAACATATTTATTCCTGATCATAATTTTCTCTTTTTTAGTAAACATTAGAATCCAACGTTTAAGCCGACTGCATAAGATTTGAGGTTCGGTATGGTGCTGTTGTCTATCCCCCTGTCAAAAGAGGAGTTCACCGCACCGGAGCTCACTTCAGGATCATATCCTGTATAGTTGGTAACCGTCAGGATATTCCGGCCTGTCAGGACCAGCTGCAGTTTATTGAAGTACTTTATCTTCATGACCTTCGCGAAGTCAAATCCTACAGAGATGTTACGTAGTCGCAGGAAAGAGGCGTCTTCATAAAAATAATCCTTGGTAGCATTGTTACCGGGGCCATATAAACTACCCCATGCAGAACTGTAAGCACTGCCGTAGTAAGCAGTATAAGCGGCTGTAACACCATTGATGGTAACAGGTTTTGCAAAGTCCCCGTGGATACCATCCCTGTACATCCACTCTTTCGTCTGATTGTACAGGTGACTACCGTATATCCAGTCAAACTGGAATGAGAATGTCAGGAAATCCTTAATGCCAAAGCCGCTGATAAAGGATGCATTGAACTTTGGATTGGGATCACCCAGCGGATAAGCCTCGGAAGAGAATTGGATACTACGCGTAGCAGTATCTACCACGCGTCCCTCTACCAGCTGATACTTGCCTGCATCCTGTTCTGAGATGTATTTGGTTCCGTTCTTATTAGTGGCATTCAGACTTGTCAGCGCCTTATAACCGTAGATCTGTCCGATCTTTTGTCCTGCGGTCAGCACCAATGCCGTACTGCCTGCCTGGGAAGTCAGGATGATATCCGCTCCGCCATTGATCCGGTCAATCTTAGATGTTTGGCGGCTGAAGTTAGTGGTGAAGTCCCAGTTAAAGTTCTTGCTATGATATACAGGCAGGTTCAATTGCAGCTGAATACCATTAGAAGACATGTTGATCGCATTATTGAGGATACCTGTAGCACCGGAAGAAAGTGGCGCACTCACAGTATAGATCACATTTTCACTCTTACGTTTCCAGTAGGTGAAGGAGGCGTTAATGCTGTTCAGCCATTTACCTTTGCCTGCGTTGAAGGTAAGGTCTGTACCGGCTTCGAGCTCTTTAGACACTTCTACCTGCAGACCTGAATTCTGGCCGGTAACCGGCACAGAATACACAACATCAGAGCCGATAGTATTTTGGTCAAGCGTAGGATATCTGTCAAAAGGGCCAGGCTGTATACCCGCTTCACCATACGCAACTCTCAGCTTAAAGTAAGGTATGGCGCTCTCGAGCTTTGCACCCCAGAAGTCGAAGGAAGAAGGAAGGATATAACCGAATGCATTGGGAAATGTGAAAGGTGAAGCACCGCTTCCGAAAGCAGAAGACCAATCACTTCTAAAGCCGCCACCTATACCTCCGAAATCGCCAAAATCGATCTTTTGATTGATCAGGTAACCATAGGTAATAAATGATTCCTCGTAGTTACCCGTTGTTTTAGTAGTGGTGGAATAAGGCGCTACAAACAATTGTTTCGCTGTTGAGATATTCACCGGCGGAGAAAGTGGTAATCCGAGGCCATATACGTCCTCCTCTTTATACTTGTTCTTTCTGTAGTCGAAGGAAACCTGTGTAGTGGTCTGGACAGGCAGATTGATGTTAAAGTCTTTCTCGAAGTCTGTTCTGACATATGCGCTTCCCAGGAAGTTCTGGAAGGTGGTATTATAGTTCCAGTTGTCTATTTCTCCGGTGGCGTCATTTGCAAACTGGAATGCCCATGCATCATAGTACATAGTATTCGCATTCTGCGTCTGGTTCCGGTAGGTCCATGTGGCTTTTTCAGTTCTGTAGTTGATACCGTATTTAGCATCGAGTTCCAGGAAACGGTTCACCTGTAGGTTGGCATTAAAGCTTTGTACGATATCTACTTTATTATCCAATCCGCTGGCATACTGTTTTACGAAATAGGGATTGAAGGCATTGATACTTAAGAAATCGGCTGTTTGAAATGCGGGCGAATTACCATCAGCCATTTTAGCCGTCAGGTCGAAGAAAGGCGAAGTATTGAGAAAGCTGAAGATGTTATCATTTTTACCTGCTGTATTCCCTTTGCCATACAGGTAACCACCTGCGCCGCCTAAACCGGGAACGGTCGTATTCTTCGTATAGATCACCTGTGTAATGGAACGCAGCTTGAATCCTTTGAACAGTTCTGTGCCGAGATTGGCGGTGAGGTTCGATCTGTCTACATAACCATTTTTCATTACAGGGCTTACCGTGTGATTGTTGGCCATGCCGAGAGAGAAATCGGACTTGTCGGAAGCACCGGAAATACTCAGGTTATTATTCCAGGAAGTACCTGTCTGGAACACTTGCTTGAAGTGATCATAATATTTCAGATTGGCGTTGTAGGGCTTATTAGCAATATTCCTCGGATCGAGCATACCATAACGGGTAGCTCCTCCGTAAGCGTACGATATGCCTTCAATACCGCCAAGGTCAGTGTATTGCAGGATATTACCGGAAGCGTCTATTATATTATTGTTCGCATCGGTCATATAAGGGTGAAGGCGTGCTTTTTCAACATGTCCGTTATTGATGTAACTGTTTGCGGTATAGTTTGTAGAATAGGTAACAGCAATGGGACCACGCTTTCCTTTTTTAGTGAAGATCTGCATTACACCATTTGCGCCCTGCGCACCGTACATAGATGCTGAAGCAGCGCCCTGCACAACTTCTATCCTTTCCACGTTGCTGAGATCAAGTGAGTTAAGGTCTGTTGCAGATACCTGTACACCATCCAGCATGATCAGTGGTTTGGTGCCATTCTGCACGGTGTTAACACCTCTTAACAGGATGTTGACAGGATCGCCGGGATTACCGCTCACAGAAGAGATCTGTGCTCCAGGGATCTTACCGATAAGGGCCTGATCTATACTGGTAGACGGACCGTTCACCAGTTTTTCAGCTGTAACTGATTCAACAGAAATGCCCAGTTTACGTTTACTCGTTGCAGTACCCACACCGGTAATTACTACTTCGGATAATATCTTTTTGTCCACTCCTAATATAACATGAAGCGTAGGGCCATTAACAGTTACTTCTTTGGTTTCATAACCGATAGCAGTAAATATCAGTGTACGGCCTTTTTCCGCATTGATCGCGAATGCGCCGCTTCCATCTGTTACAGTTCCTCCACCACCTTTTATTTTGATACTTGTACCGGGGAGAGGCGCCCCAGAGTCGTCAGACACGGTCCCGGTGATCTTTGAGGTGGTCTGGGCATTAAGTGTGCTGACAAAGACATGGCATAGCAATACCAGCAGGCATAATAGCGTTTTCTTTCTCATAGTTGTGATTTAAAGTATTACAGTTAACCGTGTAATCGTTCGTGCAGAGGGAAGCCGGGCAATAATAGGTACAATACGGTCCACTACCGCGCCATAAGGCGCAGCACCAAATAACAAAGCCTGTATGTACTGTTTTGTTCAGTACATAACATTCCCCTTAGATAATTCGCATATCTTTTAATTCAAGTGACAAAAAGTAAATAGGTTAAAAGCGTCTGTTCACCACAAAAGTCAATACTAAAACAGGCATAGTACCTGGGTTTTCCAAGCTAATGTAACATCACCACAATAGAGTGTTGGCCGTAATAGATTCTGGTCGTTTGATTAGATTCTGGTCGTTATTCTTATCTTGAATAAATATATAAATGTTTTGGTAGATTTCATAATTTCATGAAGATAAAATGAGCAAAAGATCATATTGAATTTATTACAATATATTACTATTAACAGTATTATCTCCCATCCACTGTAGCATTCAGGCAGTGAACCACTATCTTTCCATATAACGGTTCATCAAATTTCCATCACATAGAATGGTACTTCATATCCGGCCTTTAACAATACTGGCTTAGCAACATTAAACACTTTCACACCTCCTGTAAGTGTTCCTTCCAGCGTACCCATATGTGCATGTCCGTGAAAAACGGCTGCAACCTGGCGGCGGATCAATGGTTCTGCCAGTCTTGAAGATCCGAGAAAAGGAAAGATAGGTTCTGGTTCTCCGATCACCGTTTCAAGCATAGGCGCATAATGCAGTATAGCCACTTTTTTCAGATGTTCATGTTGCTGATCTATTCTGGCAAGGGCCCTGTCCAGGTGTAATGCTTCATCAACGGCTTCCTGCACGAACGCTTTCATGGCTTCTTCTCCGAACATAGACAACATATAATTATCAAAACCGCCGCCAAAGCCTTTCACCCCTGCGAATCCGATACCTTCTATAACTACAGCTTCACCGTCAAGGATGTGCACCTGCTCATTCTGCAATGTTTGCCTGATCAGTTTCTGCCTGCCTTTCTCATAGTCATGATTACCCAATACCGCCACTACCGGTATCGTACATGACTTCAATTCATCGCATAATACCTTTGCTTCGTTTTCATCGCCGGTATTTGTCAGATCACCGCAGATAAGCAGTACATCCGCCTTGCGGGACACTTCCTTGAAATATTCCGCCCATTTATTCTTATCCGTATCTGTTACATGGATATCAGCAACAGCGGCGACGCGCACTTTTTTGTTTTCAGTATCCATCATCAAACTGTTTTTATAGTCATTCCTTTATAATGCCATTCAGTAATATCGACTGCATATTGTGTCTGATCTATCAGTGGTCCCCTGCATACCTTTTCCTGACACGGAGGCAACTCATATTGTTCATGCGCTCTTTGCATCAGTTCATCGAATAACCAGCGGGGAATGATCTCTGCGTAGTCGGCCGGATATACAAACTGAAAATTCAACACTTGCGACAACAACAGGTGCCAGTAAGGATCACAGCGATGCAACAGCCTTTTCCAGTCAAGCTGTTTGCCGTATCGCAGCATAACATGATTAACATCCGCTCCGTCAAACCGTTCGCGGTTTTGTATAAAGACCTTACTCCAGATCAGCTCTTCAGGCGCTATCAACCTGACCGGCAGTCCCATAAAGACTACAGGCACGGCATGCTGGTACCAGCTCTCATCTACGATGCAGATATTATTCGTGCTGTTGAAGATGATATCTATATAGTACTCGCCCTTAAAGACTTTGGCTAACCAACGTACATCCGTTAGTACGATCTCATACCCGTGAGCGGCAAATAACTTCATCAATCCGGGGTATTGCGTGGGCGTACAAAATATATCCAGGTCTTTGGTGTCCCGGAAAAGGCCGGTATATTGAAATAAAGCAAACCCTCCGCCCAGCAGGAAATCATTGCCGCTTTCAACCAGAATGGACAAGGCTTCGTGATAAAAAGAATGCGCTTCCCGCTTTTGTTCATCAGTCATAATCATACCCTTATGTAGCCTAAAAACTGTGCCGTTGCCCTTTTGTACCGGCCTTATCAAACAAAACCCGTACTACTGGATAAGATGATCATATATAACTGTATACATTTCCTGTGAATAATTGGTCTTTCCTGTGAAGATTTTACCCCATTCGCTATATTTGATACTAAATCATCTCAATCCATGAAATATATTCCGCTTATCGCCATTGTAGTGGCGTCATTGCTATCCTGCAACGAGAAAAAAGAACCGTCAGCAGCATCAACCACGTCACCATTAAACGGTACCTGGAAACTGATCAGCGCAAAGTCGGTCGAAAATAAAGACACGACTATCACCGCCCCTGTCGCCGGACAGGAAACCATCAAAATATTCAATGACAGTTACTTTGCATTCTTTACGCATGACCTGAAACATGGGACTGATTCACCTAAGGTATATGGTTCAGGCAGTGGCACCTACACACTGGTGAACGATGTATATAGCGAGCATCTGGAATATTGTACCTACAGGGAATGGGAAGACAAAGATTTTTCTTTTGTTATGCAGATCAAAAAGGATACGATCATCCAGAATGGTATTGAGAAGATCGATAGTCTGAACATCAATCATGAGATCATAGAAACGTACGTACGGATCCGTTAAGATATGAGAGGAGCAGGCAACACCTGCTCCTTTTATTTATAACGACATCCGTTTCAGTTCTTTACAGCATAATCAGCTGCACGTGCGGTTAATGCCATGTAGGTCAGAGACGGGTTCTGACAGGCTGAAGAGGTCATACAGCGCTATCCGTCACAAAGAAATTTCTCACACTATGCACCTGGTTCCATTTGTTGAACATAGATGTAGCGGGATCATTTCTCATACGCCCCGTTCCATTCATGAATAGCCATACCAGGATAGGAATCACGTTTAAAGGGATTCACACTACTTTACGTGTTTCAACTTTTAAAAATGAAATATAATTAACGCCTGCAGCTATAAAGACCAGACCAATGGCTTTTGCTTTCAGCATGAAGAAACAATAAACTCCAAACAGCGCCAGTATCAGCCCCATACCGCCTACGCGTAAATTGGTAAGTTCAATGCTCTTATCTGAAAGACGGATGATCTTTTTCGGGAAACGGAGCCGTTTGCTGAAGTCTGTTGTATAGGCAAGGACAAAGTTAATCACGGAACAACAGGTGATCAGCCCTGCCACCAGCAATCCCTGCATGGGTGTGAAGTCAATAAAAAATACAGCGGCCTGGGACAGGAGTACGATAGCGAGTGCAGTATACAGGTAGATCTTCATCAGCATTAATAGTTAATGTCCCGAAGATACATGTTTATTTAAAAAATATGTCCATCCCATGCTTTAAGCCGCATGCCATATTCAAAGAGTTGCGGCAAACATTCATTGCCACCACTAACCAGTTTAAGGTTTTCTCCTACAGCTACAAATTGTGCGGTTCGGAAATAGCAATCATTCATTAACGTGGGCGAAGCCGAAAGTATGATCGTATCATTTTTATTTACCCAGGTACCGATAACGGTATATGCTTTTTTTTTAGTGACGCCCGAGCGCTCATTACTATACTTCAAATGAAAAGCCCCCTGCTCTTTTAGTTCTAGTGTCCATTGCCTGGTTGTAGAGTACACGTAAGAACATAAGATCTCTTCATGCGTATATATCCTGTCTTTAGTTTGTTGAGGCAGCATCACTACAGACAATAGAAAAGCAAATAGTTCCATTTCATTCGGTTAAAGGTATAAACGGACATACGTTCTACAGTGCAACACTGTTATTCAGCTTGCAGCGCAATGTTAAGAAAAGATACTGATGTGTTGGGGAAACTATATCTTAAAGTTTTTACAAAATAATCTCTTCAAACGTCTGATTGCCCGGCAAGTCTTCCGCCATTGCTTTCACCTTATACCCTTTATAACTGCGATTATCTTTTACGGTCGTATACGTCCATTCTATGCCATTTCTGCCCAGTAAGGCGTTCCCCTCTTCAACCAGGGTCCCCGAGGCTGAATAAATAGCCACTACGACCTGGTAAACGCGGAAATCGTCTGTAGCGCGAACAAGGATCTTCTGACCAGCTTTTCCCGTGTAACCATCGGCTTTAAAGCTATGGATCTCCGGAGCGTTATAAAAGTCTCTAATCGCCAGATTATTGGCATTCTGGCCTGGTTTTGCAATGGCCATATAGGCGGCTACCATGTCAGGATCAGCTTTCACGTCACTGGCATAATCAGCTGCGTTAGCAAACTTTGACTGTACGTCCAGCTGTTTGGGAGAAAACTTGTACCGCTTTCCCTTCTTTTCCTTTGCCTTACTAAGGATGGCTTGCCCTCCCCTTTGGCTTACTGTGAGTTGTTTTCCTATGGTACCGGATACCTGGGTTAACAGGAGATTATTCTTAGCTCTTGCCATAAAATGTTTTGGTTTTCAGGTGTTAACGGAATTTTCAATAGTTATTATGAATTTAACAGAAATACATGACTCTGGCAAATAATTTCCATCCAAACCCTTTGTGTTCAGGTTCAAATCTCTATATCTCCATATCGCGTAACCGTCATCTGGCCGTCACTTTACCGTCATATGTATATCCTTTCGATATAGAGATGAGCCTAAAATGATATGGAGATGACGGTGAAGTGATATGGACGGACCGAGAAAACTGCCTGTCCATAAGGGATTGAAGGTCATTAATTGCTCCTTTTTGCGGCTGTTTTCAGTTTTTCGGCAACAAAAAAGGCAGGTCGCCTTTACAACCTGCCTTTGAAATAAGTAAAAGAAAATATCAGCTGACAGCCTTCATTTTTTTATTCAGCGCCCTTATATAGTTATCAAGGCTCTTTTCTTCAAATGCTACGTATAGCAAAGGCTCTATCAGTTCCAGTTCCATTAGCGCCAGCCTTCCATCTACCATTACACCATCCACGCGGGTATATAAAGCATCTCCGGCAAAACGCTGTACTATCATTGTCGCATCTTCTATCACAGCAGAACCAGCCAGTGCGCTACTAATAGTTGCGCCGTATTGTGGCTGTACGCGGAAATCACCTTCTTTCGGCCTTTTCACTATCGCATGACTGAAGCGGCCACCGAAGAAGATCAATGACCATTCCCCTGCATGGATCTGCGGTAAGAACGGTTGTGCAATAAATGCTTCCTGTTGTAACAGTGCATTCAGCGGATGTTCAGCCAATCCCGGTTCACCTTTTACCAATGTAAAAGTATTCTTTGAACCACCGCTTACGCAAGGTTTTACGATAATCTTGTCCGTACCCAGGCGTTCGAATAACCCGTTCAGATCAGTCGGAATATCTTTCTCAAGGAATACAGATGGAATGATATAAAATCCTGCGTCGTTTATCTCCTTCAGGTAATGTTTGTCTGCATTCCATAACACTGTTTCTACCGGGTTCAGTAACTGTACGCCCAATGCAGATAGTTTATGTAGCCATGCCCTGAACTCTTCCAGCCTGTTATGATAATCATAAGGCGATTTCAGGATCACGAGACCGTAAGAAGACCAGTCAGCCGCCTGATCTTTCCAATCCTTTGCCTCTGCGGCCCAGCCTTGAGCGTTAAGCGTTTCGAGGAGTTTTTTATCTTCATTCCTTGCCATCTCAAACAGGTTGGCAGGATCTTCGCATATGAGCGCTAATTTCTTATTTTCTGGCATAGTGATCTGTTTTCCGTTTATCGTTATTCTGCTCCCTGCAAAGTATATACGCCACCGGCGTTTGTCTTCAGTGCATAAGGATAACCTGCGGATGGATCTTTAGGTTTCATTGGCGCAAGCTGCGCATTACCGGTAGCTTTCAGGCGATGTTTTGATAATAGGTAACATGTTCCTCCTTTCGTTGCATGCACTGTTACTTTGCTGATCTTACCGTCTTTCCAGCTCATATCGATGGTATTGCCACCATAAGCCAGTAATCCTTTTACTTCACCGCCAGCCCAGCTATCAGGGATAGCAGGCAGCAAATGTACCATATTTGACTGTCCGTTCAGCAGCATTTGTGCAATACCGGAAGTACCGCCGAAATTACCGTCAATCTGGAAAGGCGGATGTGCGCAAAACAAATTGGCGTAAGTGCCACCTGCATCATGCATATCTATGGAACCTTTGCCGGTAAGTGTAAGCAGTTCGCGGAGCAATTTATATGCATGGTTCCCATCTTCCAGTCTGGCCCAGGTATTGATCTTCCAGGCTTTGCTCCAACCCGTGCCACCATCGCCTCTGATCTCCAGTGTACGTTTTGCGGCATTCGCCAGTTCAGGTGTTGCAGATGGTGAGATCTGATCGCCGGGAAAGAGGCCATATAAATGCGAGATATGACGATGTTCTACTTCTGCGGATGGCCAGTCTTTATACCATTCCTGCAGACTACCATCTTTGCCGATCTTAAAAGGATACAGACGGTCTGCAGCTACCTGCAAAGAGTCCCGCAGCGCATTATCTACTTTTAATACTTCACCGGCCTTGATCACATTACCGAACAACTCACGAATAACAGTCATATCCATTGTACTGGCAATAGCGACCGCTTCGCGTGTTCCATTTTCCAATACGAACATATTCTCAGGAGAAGTAGCAGGAGCAGTCACAAGATATCCGGAAGCAGGATCTTTTACCAGCCAGTCGAGGCTGAAAAGTGCAGCAGATCTCATAATGGGATATGCGGTATCACGCAGGAACTTTTCATCGCCGGTATAACAGTAATGTTGCCATAAGAACTGACATAACCAATTACCTCCCATCATCCAGTTAGCCCACTGCGGGTCTCCCTTACCATTATCACCAACGGGATTGGAGATCGCCCATATATCCGTATTATGGTGTGCTACCCATCCCCGGGCATTATAGAATTTACGTGCAGTATGTTCTCCGGTAACAGATAGTTCCTTTAACAACTGGTACAATGGCTGCTGCATTTCCATCAGGTTACACACTTCCGCCGGCCAGTAATTCATTTCTGTGTTAATGTTGATGGTATAGTTCGAACTCCATGGTGCGCGTAGTTCTTTATTCCAGATACCCTGCAAATTAGCAGGAGCAGACAATGTACGTGAACTGGAGATTAGCAGGTAACGACCAAACTGGAAATAAAGACTTTCCAATGCAGCATCTTTCCCTCCTGCAGTATAACGCCGCAATCTTTCGTCTGTAGGCAATGTACTCTGATCATCTCCATCGAGGCGGAAAGACACACGATTAAAGAAAGAACGATAATCCTGCTGATGACGTTTCAGTAAATTATCATAAGAGAACACAGCCGCTTTTTTGAGATATCCGTTGACGAGTGCAGTTTCATCTGCACCTTCACTGTCCGGGCATTTATTATATCCGTTAAAACTGGTAGCCGCAGTTAATAACAATGTAACCTCCGTGGCATTCTTTACTGTAATACCGGAAGTATCAGTTGTAATAATACCATCGGGACTAACAGCGCGCATACGTAGTTCATAACGCATACCATTACAACTGCCTGGTATATCATATTTGATCGGTTCTTTGTTATAGTTTACATAATTAGGATCAACTTGTGAAGGCGCCTTTCCTTTCATTGCTATTTCCTTTTTCCCGGTCACTACATTTTTATATCTCAGCTGACTGGAGCTCGATGCAGTGAAATTTAACCGTCCCTTTTTATTTGCTTTAAGACGTATCACAATAACCTGATCGGGAGCAGAGATAAACATCTCCCTTGTATACATCACACCACCACTGGTGAAACGGGTAGTGGCTTTTGCATTGGCTATATCGAGGTCACGGTAATATTGCTTCGTAGCGGTATCTTTCAGCAACTGATGGATACGTACATCACCTAACGGGAGAAATGACTGCGAATAGGCGCCCTGCATTTTGCGCAGCAAACTATCTGCTTCATGGTATTTCTCTTTGAACAATGCATCTCTCACAGCAGGCAGGTATGCGGCAGCACCAGGATTGATGTTATTGTTCACCGGGCCGCCGGACCATAAAGTTGCTTCATTGAGTTGGATCAACTCATCGCCGACGCCACCGAATACCATAGCGCCCAGCCTGCCATTACCTAACGGCAATGCCTGGGACCATTCAGCCGCTGGCTCGTTATACCATAACTTCAGTTTATTATCGGGTTGCTGCGCCCGTAGGTGACCTGCAAACCCAGTACAAAGCAGTAATATGAGACCTGTTCTATTCATAACCGTGAAAGAATGAAATTATTATAGAATTAACAAGTTTAGCCTTTTTAAAAGGAAATGCAAACGATTGCGCAAAAAAACCAAACAAACCTTTGGTTATCACTCATGGGGGCATTACATTTGTCCTGTAAATCATATATCACCGGGTCCGGGCGCCGATTTACCTCCTGTCTACGTGAAGAATGATGATCCCGGAAAACGTTAATGTTAATTTAAGCTCATAAACCCTGAAAATTTCATCATAATAGAAATAAACTCATTATAAGCAAACGCTAAACTTTTTATGGACCTGAGTACCATAACGTGGAATTTTAGCACAAAGGTCGAATTCTTTCGACCTTTCTTTTTTTATTTACGGCAGAGATTCTATATTGTAGAACAGACATTTAAAATTATATATCCGCGTTAATCGTACAAGTGAACAAAAAACTATTTATTCTATTCCTGCTGGTGTTTCTAACTACTTTGCTGCATGGCCAGACAAGCTCGTCGCAATATCAGCTGACCAGGATAGATATTACCCAGGGTCTTTCAGCAAACCAGGTCAATTGTATTCTGAAAGACAGTCGCGGCTTTATGTGGTTTGGTACCATGTCTGGCCTGAACCGCTACGACGGGTACAATTTCAAAGTGTTCCGCCAGGCGTTAAGCGATTCCACCACCCTTTCCGATAATTTCATAGCTAGTCTCATGGAAGGCCCTGATGGCCTGCTATGGGTCACACACCGCAACGGACAAAACATCTATCATCCTGACAAAGGCAACTTTCAACGCGATACCCGGCCCACACTCAGGCAATATGGTATTCCCGGCGATTCTGTAGGGCAGATCCTGAAAGACAAAACAGGCATGTACTGGTTTGTTATGCCGAAGAATGGCCTGTTTGGTTATATGTCCGCTACACATAAAACAATAAAAGTCCCATTTGCAGAAAGTACAAACAGCCCCGTCTCTTCTATCGCAGAAGATCCTTCGGGGAACATCTGGGTACTGCATGCTGACGGCCTGTTGCAAAAATTAGACGACCGCAGCCACCAGGTCGTTCACCAGGTACAGATGCCCGAACAGAATGGCCGTAGCGACCAGCAGGAATACCAGATGATGTCAGACAGGGACGGCGATCTCTGGATCTTCAGTAATTCTGACGTACAAGGTGTTTATTACTATAATCAGCGTACAGCAAGCTTTACACATTATAATCAGAATACCGGCACGATAAAGCTTAACACCAATATCGTACGCGGCGTCGTACAGGACAATCAGGGCCTGATCTGGATAGGAACAGATCACGGAGGATTGAACATCATCGATAAACAAAAACAATCCATACAATACCTCGTCAATAACAGTGAAAATCCTAAGAGTCTGAGCCAAAATAGTATCAACGCATTGTACCGCGATAACACCGGTATTATATGGATCGGTACCTATAAGAAAGGGATCTGTTATTACCACGAGAACATTGTTAAATTTCCCTTATACCAGCATCAGTTATTTGCTGCTAACAGCCTACCCTACGATGACGTTAACCGCTTTGCGGAAGACGCGAACGGCAATCTGTGGATAGGCACCAATGGCGGTGGATTGATCTACTTCGACCGTACACGCAATACGTTCAGACAATACCTGCATGATGCAGGTAATACCAATACGCCCAGTGGCAATGTGATCGTCAGTCTCTGGATAGATCATGCCGGGAAACTATGGATCGGTTCTTATTTCGGCGGACTGGATTGTTTTGACGGCAGCCGTTTTATCCATTATAAGAATGATCCTGCTAACCCAAACAGTCTTAGTGACAATAGCGTCTGGGAAATATTTGAGGATAGTCAGCAGCGCCTCTGGGTCGGCACATTGGGAGGCGGATTAAACATCCTTGACAGGGCCACCGGTAGCTTCCGCCGTTTTGCAAACGGTGCTCCCAATTCAATAAGATCGCCTTATGTATCGGCCATACTGGAAGATAGAGCGGGTAATATCTGGATAGGTACTGCCGATGGTATAGATGTTATGAACAAGGCTGGTACATTCACACATTATGGCACGGTTGACAAACAACCGGATGGCTTAAGCAACAAAAATGTGATCTGTTTGTTTGAAGACAGCCGTGGCCTGATATGGATAGGTACTCGTGAAGGATTAAACCTCTATGATCCTGCTACTAAAAAAATAAGCATCCTGCGAAGAGAAGCCGGATTACCCGACAATACCGTATTGAACATCCTGGAAGATAAAGACAGCACCCTGTGGATGAGTACTGCCAATGGCGTGTCCAATCTAAGTATCCGGCAGCAGTCAGGCAGGTATGCCTTTCACTTTAAGAATTATGATGAATCGGACGGTTTGCAGGGAAGGGAATTTAACGAAAATGCAGCTTTAAAGACCCGCAAAGGTGAACTCATATTTGGCGGAGGTAATGGTTTTAATCTCTTTTATCCGCACTCTATTGCTATCAACAGAACAGTGCCTCCTATTGTGCTAACGGACTTCCAGATCTTCAATAAAAGTATGGAACCGGGAGAACAGATCAATGGTCATACTTTGTTGCAACAGTCTATTACACAAACACAGCAGATCACACTGAAATACCGGGAGAATGTATTCTCTATTTCCTTCGCAGCATTGAACTATTTCCATCCCGAGAAGAACCAGTATGCCTACATGCTGGAAGGGTTCAATAATGAGTGGCTCACTACCGATGGAAACCTGCGTAAGGCTACATATACAAATCTCGATCCGGGGGAATATACCTTCCGCGTAAAAGCGTCTAACAATGATGGTGTATGGACGCCTACCCCACTGGAATTACATATCACCGTCCTCCCTCCTTTCTGGAGAACGCCGCTGGCTTTTGTTTTATATGCATTGCTGATCATTGGCGCACTTATTCTGGCGAGAAGAGTAGTGCTGGAAAGAGAGCGATTGCGGTCACGCATTGAACAGGAAAAACAGGAGGCGCAACGTATACATGAACTGGACGCATTAAAGATCCGTTTCTTTACGAATGTCAGTCATGAATTCCGGACGCCGCTCAGCCTTATCATCACCCCGCTGGAAAAGATGTTAAGCAAAGGACTGGAGAATAATATCCAGCAACAGCTGGTGCTTGTACAACGAAATGCACGCCGCCTGCTCAATCTTGTTAATCAGTTGCTCGACTTCCGTAAAATGGAAGTGCAGGAGATCAAGCTCTATACTACTGAAGGGGATATTGTTGCTTTTATAAAAGAGCTGACCACCTCATTCTCCGATCTGTCAGAGAAGAAACAGATCCACCTGGACTTTCACAGCAGTATCAAAGAGCTTAACATGTTATATGATCCTGATAAAATAGAGAAGATCATCTTTAACCTGTTAAGCAACGCTTTCAAATTCACGCCGGAACAGGGAAATATTTCGGTGGATGTTCAACTGCAGCAAGGGTCGGTATTGGCCATTATGGTAAAGGATACAGGTATCGGCATTCCCCTGGAACAACAGGATCGGATCTTTGAAAGGTTCTTCCAGCATGACATACCGGGTTCTATGGTGAATCAGGGCAGTGGTATTGGTCTCAGCATCACACGTGAATTTGTAAAATTGCATGGTGGAACTATTACTGTTGATAGTGCTCCCGGTATGGGCAGCTGTTTCAGTATACTGATACCAGTACAGGGCATATCAGGCAAACCGGTCACTACTCAACCGGAAACAACGGCGATCATGTCTGCCGCCCCCGTTAGAGAAACTACCACACTTGTTTATACAGGCAAGAAACCAGTTTTATTGCTGATAGAAGATAGTGAAGATTTCAGGTTCTATCTCAAAGATAACCTGAGCGCTCATTTTCATATCATCGATGCACCCAATGGGCAGGCAGGGTGGAATATCCTGCAGCATACCATTCCGAACATGGTTGTGAGCGACGTGAATATGCCCGAGATGGATGGACTGGAGCTGTGTCGCCGTATCCGGCAGCAGCAAAAGCTGGCTCATTTGCCGGTCATTCTGCTCACTGCGCGGGCTTCCGAAGAAGATCAGCTGGAAGCACTGGACAACGGCGCCACCGACTATATTACCAAGCCATTCAACTATGAGGTACTGTTGTCTCGCATCCGGAATATCATCACCCAGCAGGTATCGCTGAAGAAGAGTTTCCAGCAGCATATTGAAGCGCATCCGGAGGAGATAGCTATTTCCTCACAGGATGAACACTTCATTCAGCAGGCCTTGCAGATCGTGGAGAAGAACATCTCCAATCCTGACTTTTCGGTAGAAGAGTTAAGCCGGGAACTCCATATGAGCCGCGTATCTGCATATAAGAAATTATTGTCGCTTACAGGAAAAACGCCACTCGAATTCATACGTTCCATCCGCCTGAAAAGGGCTGCGCAACTGCTTGGCAAAAGTCAGCTGACAGTAGCAGAAGTAGCATATGAAGTAGGATTCAATAATCCTAAGTATTTTGCAAAGTATTTTAAGCTGGAATACGGCGTATTGCCATCAGCCTATAAAAACACTTAAAACGGACCTTATGCAAGCATTTCTCAACAAACTGGACAGTCACCTGACAGGTAAAAGAGCCGCTTATTACGCTACTTTGCAACCAGGGCTATCAACGGAAGAAATAACAGCACTTGAAAAGGAGTTTAATATCACTATTCCTGCCGATCTTCGTGCGCTATATCAGTGGAAGAACGGGCAGCAGAGCAATTCTCATGAGGCGTTTGTCAATAACTCCATGTTCCTCCCGTTGAGGAGCGCTTTAGAGACTGCGAGGGAATATACCTCTATGATCGGTTCGGACTTTGAGTTAGAAAACTTCTGGCACGCAGCCTGGATCCCGGTCTTTGACAATGGGGGCGGCGATTACATCTGTTATGATACTTTTGGCGTATTCACCGGTATCAAAGGACAGATCATTGAATTCTGGCATGCTGATAATGACCGGAACACTATCGCTCCCGACCTTACTACATTTATCACTTCCATCAATCATCTTTATAGCACAACTCCTGCAGAGGATCTGGATGAATACTTTGAAGTAAAAACACCGGATGGTTATCCGAAAGGTAATTATGCCGGAGAGGCTGAGTAATCAGAAAAGCGTTTCGGGCAAATTGTATAATCTTACTTCTCCCGAGTTATGGGTTAATAATAACTGATGTTTCGTTGTTAATGACACGGTAACAATTTCTCCAGCATAGTCAATGATCTCGCGTGGGTCAGTGGTGGGACGACCTGCCATATCATATGCCCTGATCTCACAGCCTTCGGGAACGAGTTCGCCCGTACAGCTCATACTTTCCCTGTCTATTAACAATAACCTGCCAAAGCGTGTAAATGCCAGCAGCGTTTTATTGTTTACATAGAGCACTACATACTCAACGCTATCGTTGTCTTCTGTAGTAGGATATTCATTTCTATCTGCGAAAAGTTCCTTCTCCTTCAATACAGCAGTCTTTTTTATATCCGGGAAGGAAAATAACTCTATGCCATCTTCATGATGCGGCGCTGTTACGAATTCTCTGCCATCGGGAGAGAACGTACCCATAATCCGGTCATGACATTGTGATAATTCTTCACATTTAATTTTCCCGTCACGTAATGTCATACGGTATAACAAACTGGCATCCTGCCCCGCAGCAGCCTCTACGATCATCGCCATATTATCGGGCGTGGGATAGAACATATAGTTGTAGTCCTGGTTACCGTCCATCATCCAGGTATCTATGACCTTATAGTCGCAAGCTCTTACTGAATAAAGTATATCATTCTCGAGTGCAGAACTACCAGGTATAATAAACCAGATCATCTGTCCGTCGGCTGAAAAAGCACAGGGAGATCCGAGGAATTTCCCCCAGGGCTCATGTTCAAAAGCCCACAATAAATTAGCGTCGAGATCAAGTATGCGTATCATCTCATTACCTGAAAGCGCCATCATCTTTCCATCAGGGCTGGCAGTGATCAAACAGTTAACATAGTTGATCGTCTGCGCCTGCAGCTCTTTCTTCCATACCTGATTGAACGATTGGTCAAGTCTGATGACGTGCGGGTCTTTATTAAAATTGAGCAGGTAACCTCCATCAGCCAGTTCTGTGATACAGATCGGATTGGCTTCTAAAGCTAACTTCTGATGGATATTGAGTGGTATTTGTGTAAATGATTTTCCCATATACGGCAGGTAATGCAAATTACTTGTAATATTCTATATTTTAGTTGAAATTCCTGATTACTACATGGTATATCCCCACGAATTTTACAACATAAAAGAGGTTATTTACATCATTACTTCCTTTACTGTCTGATCCTCCCCTTTAGGATGTCTTCTTCGCACCGCTTTTGTACGGATTTCTAAGAGTAAGTTTGCTTTAACAAAAATAGCTGTTATGCAAAAGATCACTCCTTTCTTATGGTTCGATACCCAAGCGGAAGAGGCTGCAAAGCTTTATACTTCCTTATTTAAAAATTCATCGATCGGAAAGATCAGCCGTTATCCACCAGGCGTTCCTGGACAGGAAGGAAAGGTAATGACAGTAGAGTTCAAACTGGACGGCCAGGATTTTATTGCGCTGAACGGCGGACCTCATTATTCTTTTACGCCTGCAGTATCCATGTTCATCAAATGTGAAACACAGGAGGAAGTAGATAAGCTGTGGGATGCCCTTTCAGAAGACGGTAAAATTGATCAATGTGGATGGCTGAAGGATAAGTTTGGCTTGTCCTGGCAGGTAGTGCCAAATGGCTTGCAAGAGTTGTTGCAGGATAAAGATCCGGGCAGGGCACAACGGGCAGTGACTGCTATGATGCAGATGAAGAAACTCGATATTGCGGCATTGGAAGAAGCCGCGGCAGGATGATTGGGATCATTTTATATAGAAAAAGCCTGCCGGGTATACGGCAGGCTTTTTTAATAAATTTGAATATAAACTTATACCTTTTTCAAGATCTTTTTTGCAGAAGGTTTGGTGGATTTAGCTGCTTTGAAGATCCGGGCAGTTCTATTGTCATGATATTTTTTACTGGCTGGAGATTTTTCTTCCTGTACACCAATAAAGCCAATTTCATCAAGCTTATAATAACCTTTATTACTTGCCATTGAAATAGTTTTTGAAGTACGAATTTACTAATTTTTTTGCTGCGGGAGTAAATATCCCTAGTCTTCTTCCGTAAATGATTTCGGCATCCAGCGTATCTATATAATGCTTTATAAGCCGTGTTTTTGCTGTAAATGCAATATGCCCATCAAACCCTAAGTCAAAACTATTCTTACAGGCAAAAGCAACCAGATTGCCAGCAACTCCTACATGCTGTTTACCCTGTCCCCAATTATGTGGTGCACTTTCTAATAGATGCATTTCTACATATTTAACTTATCCCAGAATCGTTGCGGTTCAGTTGGAAAACGTTTCATTCCTGGGATCAGTGTATCATCAAGATCAAAAAAATTGTCATAATGCTTTGTCATGCTTCAACATAATATACAATGCTATACGCACCAGGGAGTTAACGGAGCGTTAAAAAAGAAATATGACAATATCAACTAGTTCTGGCAGCTCATTTTGACCATCAGGTTTAACAAATTATACCCTTGCCGTTATCAAAACCATCCTCTTACCCTCTCCGTAGTTAACATTTGAGCCCCTAATCAAAAACAATACCGTCCCCTTTGTCTAATTACGTACTGTTAAATTTGTCTCAACACGTTAGTCATAGGAACTATTGATAATATATCCTATACGCCGCCAACAATAACAATCAGATCAATTCCATGGATATGAAGAAAAAGAGACTTTTACCGGTCCTGGCACTTACTTTCTGCATGCACTTCTGCTATGCTGGAAAAATTGAAAGATTTAAGGATGGCTTACTCGTACGGTTAGAAAAAACGACTGCCGGTGGAGTTAAACAAGTCAAGCTGCAGGTAATTACCGACAACATTATCAGGGTAACTGCCAGTCCGGCGGATTCCATTTCATCTACCCCCAGCCTGATGGCTGTGGTAACCGGTACCCGGGAGGTAAAATGGACCAGTGAGGAGAAAAACAACCAGGTTATGCTGAAGACCAGCATCTTAACCGCCAGTATTGATCTGACAACCGGAGAAGTAGTGTTCAGAGATCTTAAAGGCAATGTGATCCTCCAGGAAAAACAAGGTGGCGGTAAGACCTTCACCCCTGCCGTGATAGATGGCAAACCACTCTACAAGCTCCAGCAAGTGTTTGAATCTCCTGCAGAAGAAGCCTTCTACGGACTGGGTCAACACCAGACAGGCTTAATGAACTACAAAGACCAGGACGTGGACCTCACCCAATACAACTCTATTGCGGCGATCCCTTTCCTTGTATCCAGCAAACATTATGGTATACTCTGGGACAACTACTCCATTACCCGTTTCGGAGACGACAGACCTTATGAAGAACTGGGCAGTCTTCAACTATCTGATAAAAACGGCAAAACTGGTGGACTGACCGCCACCTACGCCATGCGTTATAAACCGGACAGCATCTTCTTACAACAGCAGGAATCTGTTATTGATTTTACCTTCCTGCCCGATCTGAAGAAAATACCGGCAGGTTATCCGATGGGTAAAGGAGTGATATCCTGGGAAGGAGATATCGCATCTCAGACCGGTGGACAGGAGAAATTCTATTTAACTGCTTCCGGATATATCAAGGTGTGGATAGACGGGGAATTGAAACTGGATAAATGGAGAGAAGGCTGGAACCCCGGACCTTCAGTTTTCCGTCATCAGCTGGAAAAGGGAAAGAAATACAAGTTTAAGCTTGAGTGGATCCCTGAATCAGATCAGGCTTTTGTTTCCGTTAAACATCTCTCTCCTACTCCTGCAAGACTACAGAATAAGGCCGCACTGACCTCTGAAGCCGGTGAAAAGATCGACTATTACTTTGTGTATGGTCAGCAAACAGATGATGTCATCAACGGCTACAGAACTATCACCGGTAAAGCTACCATTGTTCCTAAATGGGCATTGGGTTACTGGCAGAGCCGCGAACGCTATAAGACACAACGTGACGTGATCAGCACTGTTCAGGAATTCCGCAAAAGACAAATTCCTCTGGACAATATCGTAATGGACTGGTCTTACTGGAAAGAAGACGCATGGGGTAGCCAGGAATTTGATCCTGCACGCTTCCCGGACGCTAAAGGCATGATAGATTCATTGCACAATATTTATCATACACACTTCATGATATCTGCCTGGCCTAAGTTCTACAAGGACATTCACAATTACAATCTCTTTGACGAAAAAGGCTGGCTGTACAAACAAAGCATCAATGACGGCATCAGGGACTGGATCGGCCAGGGGTATGTATCCACTTTCTATGATGCATTCAATCCCGGCGCCCGCCAGTTATTCTGGCAGCTGCTTAGTAAACATCTCTTCAGCAAAGGTGTAGACGCCTGGTGGCTGGATGCTACGGAGCCTGATGTACTGTCCAATGCCACTATCGACTACCGCAAACAACTGATGAACCCTACCGCACTGGGGCCTTCTACGCAATACTTCAATACCTACGCACTCATGAATGCAAAAGGTATCTATGAAGGTCAGCGGAAAGAAAAACCAGACCAGCGCGTATTCATCCTGACCCGTTCAGCATATGCCGGCATGCAGCGTTATGGCGCGGCTACCTGGAGCGGGGATATTGCCGCACGTTTTGATGAACTGGCAAGGCAGATACCGGCTGGACTGAATTTCAGTTTATCGGGCATGCCTTACTGGACCACAGATATCGGCGGGTTCTATGTTGAAGATAAATACGACCAGCCAGACCCGCAGGGTGCAGACCTCCAGGAATGGAGAGAGTTAAACACCCGTTGGTTCCAATACGGTTCATTCTGTCCACTGTTCCGTTCGCATGGTCAGTACCCTTACAGGGAACCGTTCAACATCGCACCGGAAAACAGCGACGAATTAAAGTCAATGGTCTATTATGACAAACTGCGTTACCGGTTGATGCCTTATATTTACTCCCTTGCGGGACAGACCTATCATCATGGTTATACCATGATGCGCGGATTGATCATGGATTTCGAGAAAGATACTGCTGTAAGAAGTATCGGCGATCAGTTCATGTTCGGTCCCGCTTTACTGGTCAATCCTGTATATACTTATAAAGCACGCAGTCGTAAACTATATCTTCCGGCCAATACCGGCTGGTATAATATCTACAATGGCAATTATACTGAAGGTGGACAATACATTACCGCGGACGCTCCGCTGGACAGGATCCCCTTATTTGTAAAAGCAGGCAGCATTGTTCCATTCGGACCGGCATTACAGTATACATCACAGCGCGCGGCAGACACGATCACGCTCTATGTATATACAGGCGCCAACGGAAAGTTTACACTTTATGAAGATGAAGGGGCCAACTATAATTACGAAAAAGGACAATACAGCACCATCAACCTGACGTACGACGAAGTGAATAAAACGCTGACAATAGGCAAACGGGAAGGAAACTTCCCAGGCATGTTACAGCAGCGGACCTTCCGTGTCGTGAAAGCAGGAAAAGATAAACCAGTGAGCATGGATTTCGATAATACGAATGCAACAGTGATAAAATATGACGGTTCAGAAAAGAAAATTTCATTAAAAAATTAGCCACGCATATGATCAAGCAATTTTAGCAATTAACACGTTGTGAATAGTATTCACGTATGACCATCAGACAATACATCCCGTAAACTAACATTCTAACATTATGAAAACTGCTTACAAAATCAGAGATTTTGTGACTGCCTGCATGATCCCCGTTTCATGCGGATTAAGCAGCCTGCTGCTAATAGCGATGTTATTGCCCGCGAACGTGGCAATGGCACAAACAGCTAAACGAGCCCTTTCCGGAAAGGTAACTACCGGTAAGGACAATAGTCCGCTACCCGGTGCCAGCGTACGTATCAAAGGCACCAATAACGGCGCTATTACCGATGCCAACGGCGGCTTCAATCTACAGGTGAGCGATAGCGATTCTCTGGAAGTGACACTGGTAGGCTTCAGCAAACAGGTGATCTCTGCAAGAGGAAAAACATCCCTCAGCGTAAATCTTTCCGAAGGCGCCACAGGCCTGGACGAGATCGTGGTAGTAGGTTATGGTACCGAAAAGAAGAAACTGGTGACAGGTGCTATTGACCATGTCAATACACAACAGCTGGAACAGAACCATGCCTTGCGGGTGGATCAGGCGTTACAGGGACAAACACCCGGTGTACAGATCACCGCCACTTCCGCACAACCGGGAGAAAGCATGAAAGTACGCATCCGCGGTACAAGCACTGTTGGTAATGCCGACCCTTTATATATTGTGGATGGTGTACCTACTTATGACATCAGCTACCTGAACGCCTCAGATATTGCCGCTATGGACGTATTGAAAGATGCTGCATCTTCAGCCATCTACGGTGCAAGAGCTGCCAATGGCGTTGTGCTGATCACCACACGTAAGGGCCGTGCGGGAAATATGAAAATATCCTACGACTCCTACTACGGTATACAGAATCCTTCACATAAAGTATCCTTGTTGAATGCGCATGACTATGGCGTGATCATGAATGAGATGGCCATTAACTCGGGCTCCCTTCCTTACTTCACTGTAGACCAGTTAGGCAAACTAGGTAAGGGTACTGACTGGCAGGAAGCGATCTACAATAAAAAAGCACCTATGCAAAACCATTCACTGGCCTTTGCAGGTGGAAATGAAACCTCTGTATTTTCTTCTTCCGTTGCTTACACCGAACAGGAAGGTATCATCGGACTAAAGGACCAGTCAAGATTTGACAGGCTGTCGTTTCGCATGAACAGCGAGCATAAGATGTACAAAGACATTATCATATTCGGTGAAAACCTGACCTATACACAATCCCGTAAAAGAGGTATCGGTGTAGGAAATATCTACAGCAATGCTATACGCTCAGTGTTCACTGTTAGTCCGCTGTTCCCGGTATATGACGCCAATGGCGACTACGCCAAATCCAACTTCAATGTAGAAGAAGCGAATCCTGTAGCAACGCTGGATTATCAGAACCAGAATAAAGACAAGACCGACCGTATCATGGGTAATACGTACCTGCAGGTATCGCCTATCAAAGGACTGTCCATACGTACGGATTTCGGTATTGACATCAGCAACAGGGATGCAAGAAGTTACCTGCCGACATACAACCTGTCTACCAATGTTATTAACGAACATTCCCGTGCCACACAAGGCATCTACCGTACGCATAGCTGGAACTGGGATAACACCATCAATTACCAGCGTGAATTCGGAAAACACAGTGTAGGTGTACTGGCAGGTATGAACTCGAACAAGACAGAAACATCTTACCTGTACGGTTATAAACAAGACCTGACCAAAGAAGGTCTTGACAATGCAGTCATTGACAACGGTACGACAGACAGTACACAACGTATCTTTGGCGCTGATAGTTCTGCAACCATCTACTCCTATTTCGGACGTATCAGCTATTCTTATGCTGACAAATATATGTTCACTGCTGTGGTAAGATCGGATGCGTCATCCCGCTTTGGACCGAACAATCGCAGGGCGAGCTTCCCTTCTTTCTCTATTGGTTGGGTACCTACTAACGAAGACTTCTTCAAACCAACATGGCTTGACTTCCTGAAAATACGTGCAGGCTGGGGACAGAATGGTAACCTCCCTACCGGATATTATCAGTATCTGTCAACTATCTCTACACAATATCTGGGTTACTATTTTGGCAGTGGCGATGTTCCTTTCATCGGCGCAGCACCTATAAAAATATCCAATCCCGACCTGAAATGGGAAACATCAGAACAGGCCAACGTGGGTATCGATGCACACCTCTTTAAAGACTTCAATCTGACGGTAGATGTATATCGCAAAACTACTAAAGACTGGCTGGTGCCTGTTAACGTACCTGCGGTTTCCGGTGCAGCGACAGTATTGATCAATGGTGGTAATGTACGTAACCAGGGTGTGGAAATTTCACTGGGTTACAATCATACCTTCCATGATCTGACAGTAGGCATAAATGGTAATGTGGGTATTAACCGTAACGAGATCACTGATATCCCTAACCGGGAGAAGATCATCAATGGAGCTACCGCCATCACTTTTGCTAGTATGCCTGAATTCTATCGTGCGCAGGTAGGCTTCCCGATGGGATATTTCTACGGATATAAAACTGCTGGCATCTTCCAGAATGAAAATGAAGTGGCGTCCTATGTGTCTAAAGATGGAAAGAAAATACAACCTAACGCACTCCCCGGCGATGTACGCTTCCAGGACATGAATGGCGATGGTATCATAGATAGCAAGGACCAGACACAGATCGGTAATCCTTATCCGAAGTTCACCTATGGCTTTAACATCAACCTCGGATATAAAGGCTTCGATTTCTCTGCATCACTGTATGGTAACTACGGCAACCAGATATGGGATGGTACACATGATTTCTCCCGTCCGCTCAGCAACTATACGACTGAAATACTGGGTCGCTGGACAGGCGAAGGAAGCTCTAACCGCCTTCCACGTGTAACAGATGGAGCAGAACTGAACCAGAACTGGATCCGTTCTTCCGACCTGTATGTGCACAATGCCTCTTTCCTGCGTGTGAAAAGCCTGAACCTGGGATATGATTTCAAAAAGGTATTACACACATTGCCTTTACAGCAGTTGAGATTGTACGTTTCAGCCACTAACCTGTTCACCTTTACTCCTTATAAAGGCGTAGATCCTGAAGTAGGTTATGGCCCGACCGGCTGGGCTTCCGGCGTAGACCTGGGTACGTATCCGCAACCTAAAACAGTGCTGGTAGGTCTGAACGTTAAATTCTAATCCGGTAAATCATTCCACATGAAAAAGATCTTCGCATCCATCATAGCAATCGCACTCTTTGCTGCCTGCAGCAAAGACTTCCTGGAGCTTTCCCCTGTCGACGAACAGACGGAAACCTCCTTCTATCAGACGCCCACACAGGCCTTACAGGCACTGGTAGCGGTATATAATCAACTGAATATCGGTGATTATGATAATATCCATCTTGTATCCGAACTGGCCAGTGATAACTGCTTCGGAGGTGGCGGTACCTCTGACCTGGTATGGAAACAATGGGACCGCTTCCAGGAGGCGTCTAATATGAACCTGGGCATCTGGCAGAAATATTACACCGGCATTTACAGGGCGAATGTGCTGCTGTCTAAGATCGACGGTGTTAACTGGGGTGCTGACAGCACACTTAAAACTACCTACGCTGCAGAAGCCCGTTACCTGAGAGCTTACTTCTACTTTGACCTGGTGCGTGTATTCGGTAACATTCCGCTGGCTACCAAACCGCTGACGGTATCTGAATACAATATGCCACAGGCCACTCCTGCAGAAGTGTATAAACAGATAGCAGAAGACCTGCAATACGCAGCGAATAATCTGCCTGCGACTGCTTACCAGGGTATTTCACCTAACAACTATGGCCGGGCTACCAAATGGGCTGCACAGGCACTATTAGGACGTGTATACCTGTATTATACCGGTTATTACGGTCAGCAGGACCTGGCAGGTGTCGTTACCAAAACACAGGTGTTGGGCTATCTTGATAACATCATCAACGCAAGTGGCTATGGATTGGTAGACAGCTTCCCTCGCTTATGGCAGGCTTCGGGCCGTTCCTTCGCAGGAGAAGACAATAAAGAAACGATCTGGTCTATCAAGTTTACTTACAAGGGTCTGGGCAACTGGGACCAACATAATGGCAACCGTATGCAGGTGGATATTGGTATCCGTAGTCAGGTGCTCAATCCTTACTATAAAGGTTGGGGCGCCGGTACTGTAACCAGTAAACTGTGGAATGCCTACGACGGCGCTGACACACGCAGAAATGCCAGCATCATTTCTATTGAGGATGAAAACCTCACCGCATATGCTATTGGCGACCAGTCTCAGTATACCGGTTATTTCTGGAAAAAATATATGCCGTTGAATGATGGCAATGCAGATAGCAAGGGAGGTAACTTCCAGATCGACAACTTTTTTGACGATGTGATCATCCGTTACTCCGACGTACTGCTGATGGCGGCAGAACTGAATCTTGACGGCGATCTCTCCAAAGCGCAGAACTATTACAACCAGGTACGTGACAGGGCATTCCTGAACACCACCAGCCGTAAAACGCTGACGGCTGATGCTAATGGCAAAAAGCTGATCATGGAAGAACGCCGCCTGGAATTTGCATTGGAAGGATTACGCTACTGGGACCTGTTACGTCAGGGTTTAAGTGTTGCCAAAGCAGCAATAGACAATGACGTTACTGACAACCAGTTCGATGTGGGTTTCCGTACTGAAACAATGGGATTGTTCAAGATCCCGGAACAGGAGATCAATTTATCGAGCGGTACCTACAAACAAAATCCCGGCTGGGCTAACTAATGTCGAATCATTCAAAAAACTGCATTATGAAAAAGTTTATCACCTTATCCCTGCTTGCACTATCGGCCATGCTGGTATCCTGTACAAAGGAAGACGAAGAGAGCCTCGGCGGACCGTCCATTCCGAAAAGTGACGTGAAGTTTTCCGTTACACAGGAACAGGGACATGACAATATAGTAATGTTGAACAGTCTTACTACTGGCAGTTATATCCCCTACTGGGAATATACCGGTGGTTTCTCCAAAAAGAAACTAGACACCATCAACCTCCCTTTCGCGGGCGACTATACGATCCGCTACACGATCTATACTCCGGGCGGACCACTGGCAGATTCTACAAACATTTCAGTATCAGAAAATGATCCTGAATATTTTGCCAGTCCTATGTGGAACTTATTAGCCAATGCATTGGAAGGCAAAACATGGGTATGGGCATCGGACATTCCCGGAGGTATCTGTTATGGAAACGGCTCGGGCGGAGCAACAGCACCTGAGTGGTGGCAGAACGGTATAGCTTATCTCACTGAACAGGGCGTCGCAGCGGATGAAATGACCTTTGACCTGAACGGCGCTAAGAATTATACCTTCACACATGCAGGTGTTGCGAAGAAAGCACTATTTGAACTCGATACTTTAAATAAGACATTGAAGATAACAGGTAGTGACATCAGCCTCGGTGGTAAAGTTACATACGTGATCGTAAAACTTACTGCCGACGAACTCACACTGGCACAGCAGGGTGATGGCTGGAGAAACATCTGGATGTACAAAAGGAAGGGATATAATTATTAGTTTTCGGGATTTAAGATGGAAGAAAAAAGGGATGAGGTTTCGCACTTCATCCCTTCTTTTTTAAAAAAAAGTTGAAGAACATTTTGAGGACATAAGAAAATGTGTAACTTAGTGATATAGAAAACGCGCAGCCCCTGATTGTAACTAGTCAGGGGCTGCGTGTTTTTATTGTCATCATATGTTCAGAGTGAACGAACCATTGTCAATGTAAAAACCTGTGAAATCCATTTAGATCATTATTTATTTACAATAAATTTTTAATTATCATTCATGGAAACAATAATCTCAAAAAAACAAGAAGCAAGAACTCGCAAATCTGTTAGAGACAATGGCTCGTTGGGCAATCCCTTGCGCCGTATGACGCTCAAAGAAGCATTGAAAGATCCATTCACAAGAAAAAAGTATGAAGAGGCAAAAGCAACATTAGCGCGATGTCCTATTCCTGAAGAATTTTTGCATAAAAAAATGGATCAAAGAAGATCATATTAAAGCTCTTGTATAATAAATGGGGTGTCCTCCTGTCATTGGAAGACACCCCATTTATTATGTCAAACTCCTACAACTTCACAAACGTCTTCTGCACACGCTTCTGATGCACATTAAACCCAACAACATACACACCTGAAGGCAGCCTGCTCACATCCAGCACATTGTTATAAGAAGGCACTGTGAACTGCAATCCAGTAACCTTGTTATAAACAACATACGTCCCCTTCCCTTTCGTCTTTAATTCAGGCAGATCAACTGTTAAAACTCCTTCCGTAGGATTTGGATAAACATTAACAGTTACATCGCCTTCTTTATCAAAGCTCATATTATCAAGAGAGGTAAACGCAAGCGCCGCAGGACGGCTGCTTGAATCCTGTGTCGCTTCAAACCAGTTGATATTCCAGCCGCCAGTACCAGCAAATATGCGTAAAGTCTGATTGCCTGCCTGCAGGTTTACATTAGCAGACAATGTCTGCCATGTTTGCCAACCACCAGTTGAAGGAATATTCACAGTTGCAAGTGTCGTACTGCCGGAACGAAGCTGAAGTTGTCCGCCGCCAGGACTTGCTACCCTGAAGTTGAATTTATAGACGCCTGCCGATTGTACGGTTACTTTGTAATCCATCCAGTCGTTTGCATCAATAAAACCTACATTCTGTGAACCGTTTATATCGCCGGTGCCTTCCAGCTGAATGCCAAACATATTGACATAGTCTTCCGCTTCTACACGACCTGGCAAGGCGAAGCCCGCCTGAGGATTCTCATTGCTCACAAATGTCAGGTAGTTCATATTGAAGCCGTCAGAATCCATCACGATACGTAATGTCTGCTTTCCTGTAGTCAGTGCGGGAGTCGTTACTGATATGGTCTGGTATATCTGCCAGTCCCCCGTATTCGGTACGCTGATCGGGCCGGAGATATTCTTGCCATTCAGTTCGACATGGAAACTCTTCTGCGAATTCGGTGATGCTACGCGTGCCTGTAAAGTGTAGGTACCCGATTGTGTAATATTAACAGTATAGTTCTCCCATTCTCCGGCAGAGATACCTCCGATATCATATCCTCCTTCACCACAACCTTCTACATCTACTCCTTCTGTAGGGCGGTACTGACCTGAATGATTGTTAGCGTCAAAATCATTATAAGCAACATTCTGTCCGCCGAGATCATAGTCTTCCACTTCCAGTTTACCTGGCAGGTTAATCGGAGAACCTTTGAATGGAGTAGTTCCCTGAATAGCGAAGATGACAGTTTTAGAACCGCTACCGCTGATGTTGGTAGCACTCAGATTTACACTGAAATTGCCGGCCTGTGTTGGTGTGCCGGAAATAACTCCCGTGTTTGTGTTGATACTTAATCCGGCAGGTAAACCTGTTGCAGCAAAGCTGACCGGGTTAAACAATGCCCTCACTGTATCGGCAAAAGGAGTGACGATAATACCTCTTATGGTGTCCGGATGTTGTATCACAGGATTGTTTACAGTGAAGTTCAGGTAGTTGATATTAAAGCCACCTGCATCGATTATTACACGTAATACGTGTTTACCTGTAGACAGTACCGGTGTAACTACTGTTGCAGTACCCCACTGATAGCCAGTAGTATTTGGTACAACAAATGCTCCTGATATATTTACGCCGTCCAGTTCTACATGGAAAAGCCCGCCAACACCTGGAGCCGCTAGTCTTGCCTGCAATGTATAAGAACCGGTAGCAGTAACATTCACTGTGTATTTAGCCCATTCTCCCGCAAGTGTGTAACCTTGATCGTAGCCGCCTTCGGAACAGGCCTCAAGGTCCACACCTTCGGCTGGTCTGAACAAGCCACCGTTATTGGTGCTATCGGTATCACTGTAGGCGATACCCTGTCCGCCTTTATCATATTCTTCCGCCTCGATTTTACCGGGTATTGCAAGCGGGCTACCATTAAAAGGCAATTGAGCTGCTGGTATGTTAATAGTTAGCTGCAGATTTTTAAACGCTGTACCATCAGCATTGCTGGCGGATATGGCAACATTAAAAAGGCCGGATGACAAAGACCTTCCACTGATCACGCCAGTCTGACCGTTAATGTTAAGTCCCTCCGGTAAACCGGTAGCATTATAGGTTTGCGGCGAATTGGTCGCAGTGATAGTATACAGAAAAGAAGCGCCTGCCGTAGTTGTGGCTGTCGTGCCACTTGTGATAACAGGTATCTGTGCACCGGCTGCAGTCGAAGCTGATACTACATTCGAGAAGCTGGAGTTACCAATAGAGATCGTTGCAGATACCCGGTAATAATAACGGGTAGTCGCTGTCAGTCCTGTGTTCTGGTAACTGGTCGTATTGGCAGGTACGGTAGCAAGATCAGTCCACGTAAGGCTGTCAGTACTACGTTGGATCTTAAAATTGGTTTCATTGGTCCTGTCGGTCCAGTTCAGATTGATCTGGTTTTTTGAAACAACAGCCGCCGTAAGATTGGCAGGTGCCGCCAGCTCAGTAGCTATCACTTCTGCAATGCGACGGGCGCCTGTGGCGTTAGGATGGATGCCATCACTCTGGTACCAGTCGGGATGATTCTGCAAGGGCGTATTCAGGTCGATCAGGCGCACGTTCTTCTGTGCAGCGACGATCCGTATCAGTGGGATCATTTCGTTAGAAATGATCTCGTTACTCAGGTCGAAATTACCTGAGTATGCAGGCACTGGCAAACAGATATAGATAACCGGATGCGAAGGCAATGAGCGGAAAGTGTCAATCAGTTTGCTGTAGTCAGCAATGAAGTCAGCCTTAAAAGCCCAGTTATAAGGTTTACTGTCATTTGACCCCAGTTCAATGGTCACTATATTCGGACTGGAAGCAAGGGCGCGCGGATAATTCGGCCGCTCTACATAGGGGAAATCTGCTCTTTCAATGAGGGTGGAGCCGCTCTCTCCAAAATTGCTCACGTTAAAGCCATTGCCAAGAATAAGGCCTAACTGGCTGGGGTACGCCTCCGACGGCGCTACACCATACCCGGCCGCAACGCTGGCGCCCAGGCAGGATACTCTGGTCTGTGCAGAGCTGGCAGCCGGTAATAAAAAAGTAATGGCAGTAATAAGTATTACGCCCAGACGTCGTTGGTTTAAATGTCTTAACATTCTGAAGGATTGAGATTTGTAATGGTTAAATGATTCGGGTTATGAAATAAAAAGCACTCTCTATCTGAAATAGCTAATTCCAGTACTACTTACATAAACAACTGATTGATTGCAGGTATAGCGGGTTTCACTGTTATTAAACACGGTTCTCGATATGGCGAGCTCTAAATTAGGAATATAATCGGTTATTTGATAAAGGGAGCAAAAAAAACATATCAAAATAATCTTACAAAAAAAAGCGTCCCGTTTAAGAGACGCCTTTCGCTTTTATTTAACAATGATAGTATCTATCTGATAATCATTTTCTCCGGAGACAAATTTCAGGTAATAAGTACCGGGCGTTTTTTCTGTTAATTTGTAAGACGTTTTCCTTTCAGGAATATCCATCGTACACATACATCCTTTATATACCGCTTCTACAGTGATGGTACGTGTATTACCGCTTTTCTTTTCATTAAACTTATGAAACTGTCCGCAACCGTTATTTACATTAAAATAAACAGTGGTAGCGTCATCTGTACCGGATGATGCTTTGTCGATCCTGGAAACATTGACTTTCTCATACTTTACGCAATCCTGCGCAGGTGCATTCTTCTTGCTACATCCAACCATGGCGAGTACCGCCAGGGAAATGAAGGTTAGTGGTTTTCTCATGAAAATTTTAATTTAAGCCTCTTTCCTGTTATGAAAAGAGAACTGTAACATTAACGCACGACATATCCATTTGGTTACAGTTCACTTAAAAAATTAACCTTATTCATCTTCATGTTTAATTCCGAATTACTCATTCTTTTACTATTTTGTTTTCCCAAACGACCCACGATATGAAAAATCTGTTTTGTGCACTCTTCTTATCAATAATATCTATGCAGACCTTTGCGCAGACCCAGGAAAAGGACATTATCCATTTGTGGCCAGACGCAGTACCAGGAGAGACTGCTCCTAAAAAAGCGGCTGTTCCAACTACAGATACCAGCAAGGATGTTGTCCGCCTGACGGATGTCACTGATCCGATCATGCAGGTCTTTACTCCTGAGAAGGGCAAGGCGAACGGCGCGGCTGTGGTGGTGTGTCCCGGCGGTGGCTACCAGATCCTCGCCATTAACCTGGAAGGTTATGAAATAGCCCGCTGGCTGAATGAACAGGGATATACAGCCTTTGTGCTGCAATACCGGGTGCCACAGAAGCAGGAAGGCGCTTTGCAGGACGTACAGCGCGCTATCCGCATCGTTCGCAGCAAGGCGGCAGCATGGCACTTAAATCCCGAAAAGATCGGCGTCCTGGGCTTCTCTGCCGGCGGCAGCCTGAGTGCCAGGGCCAGCACCCTGTACAACAAGCGTACTTATGCTCCCGTTGACGCCAGCGACAGCAGCTCCGCCCGTCCTGATTTCGCTCTGCTCATCTACCCTGCCTATCTTGACCAGGGGGCCAATCACAGCATAACGCCCGAGCTGCAGGTAAACGAGCATACTCCCCGTACTTTCCTGTTTGCCACCGCCGACGATCCTTATGCTAATAGCGCACTGGTAATGGCAGGCGCACTCAGAGATGCCAAGGTACTCGTGGAACTGCACCTCTATGCTAAAGGAGGACATGGATACGGACTAAGACCGGGCAATAAGGCTGCATTGGCCTGGATAGCCCTGGCTTCCAGGTGGTTGGAGCGGAACGTGGCCGAAAAATGATCATTATCAGACCAATGGTTGACCACCATCATATGACGGCATACTCCTGAGAAGGAATTTTACAGTCCATAAAGTATATTTACGGCACATTCTGTTTCACTGTAAGTATACGATATGAAGAAGTGGTTCAATAAGCTGATGACAATGTTTTCTGGTAATAGTATTTACAAGAAGGAATATAATAAAGAACTACAGCGCTTCGAAGCGCTGTTCAATTATGCCAGTATTGGTATACTTGTTACCAATCAGCAGGGCCAGATCATACTGATCAATGACTTCGCACTCAGACAATTCGGGTATGAACGGGAAGAACTGGTAGGCGGATACGTTGAACAATTGCTGCCGCAACACTTTCGTAAACGGCATGTCGGGCATCGTAACCATTATAACCATCATCCACAAAGTCGTCCTATGGGAATTGGCCTGGACCTCTTTGCGGTCAGGAAGGACGGTACGGAGTTCCCGGTAGAGATCAGCCTCAGCCAGTATGAACATGAAGAGGGTTCCTTCGTGATCGCTTATATCAATAACATTACAGAGAGAAAGAAAGCGGAAGAGAAGATCGAACGACTGAACAATGAACTGGAGCATAAGATCAGCGAACGTACGCAACAGCTGACCAATGCACTGGAACAACTGGAGCACTCCAAACAGGAGGTCATGACAGCGCTTGATAAAGAAAAGGAACTCAGCGAACTGAAATCACGTTTTGTATCAATGGCATCTCACGAGTTCCGGACACCTCTCAGTACGATCCTTTCTTCTGCCTTCCTGGTCAATCAATATACCACGGAAGCCGACCAGGCGAAACGCAGCAAACATATCCAGCGCATCATTTCTTCCGTTACGCTACTCACAGAAGTACTCAATGATTTTCTCTCCGTTGGTAAAATAGAAGAAGGCGGTGTACAAGTACGCAGCAGCACATTCGATATTGAACAACATATCAATATTACTATCCAGGAACTTCAGGATATCGTCCGGGAAGGACAACAGATCGTGTATGAACATCAGGGCCCTGCCTCCGTACACCTGGACCCTTCCCTGCTAAAGCATATCCTGTTAAATCTGCTGGGAAATGCGATCAAATTCTCTGGGATACATACTGTTATAAAGGTGCATACCGAACATACGGGAAATAGTGTAATATTGAAGGTCAGAGATTCCGGTATCGGGATCTCGCAGGAGGACCAGCAACACCTGTTCGAACGTTTTTTTAGGGGCGCCAACGTAAGTAATATCCAGGGAACGGGTCTTGGCTTACATATTGTAAGCAGATATGCAGAACTGATGAACGGAAATATTACCTGCGAAAGTGCACTGAATGAAGGCACGACCTTCATCGTAACTTTCCAACAGTTATAAGCTATAAGCTATAAATAAAAATGATAATGAAAACCATCCTGCTGATAGAAGATAATGACGATATTCGCGATAACACCGCCGAGATCCTGGAGCTTGCCAATTATAAGGTGATTACAGCTGAAAACGGAAAAACGGGGGTGGAAATGGCGCTGGAACATCAGCCAGACCTGATCGTGTGCGATATTATGATGCCTGTGCTGGATGGATACGGTGTATTACATTTACTACAGAAACATCCACAGGTGGAGGATACTCCCTTCATCTTCCTTACCGCTAAAAGTGAGCGGGGAGATTTCCGGAAAGGTATGGAAATGGGTGCGGACGATTATATTACAAAACCTTTCAGCGGGACTGATCTGCTGAATGCCGTTGAAAGCCGGTTAAAAAAATCAGAACTTAAAAAACAGGTGCTACCTGCAGATATGGAAGGAATACAACAACTGCTGTTAACAGCTACAGGCGCTAATCCTCTGAAGAAATTAATGGAAGAGGGTAATACAGACAGGTACAAAAAGAAACAACTGATCTACCAGGAAGGTAACAGACCGACCAGCCTTTATTATATTGAAAAAGGCCGCGTTAAAACGTATAAGGTCAATAACGATGGCAAAGAACTGGCGGTGAACCTATACAGTGCCGGCGAATTCCTCGGGTATGTAGCATTACTCGAAGGAAGCAATTACCACGAGAATGCGGAAGCACTGGAAGCCTGCGAACTGACTGCTATTCCCCGTGAAGACTTCGAAACGCTGATCAACAATAACCGCGAAGTAGCGCAGCAGTTTATCCGCCTGCTGGCAAAAAATATTACGGAGAAAGAACAACAGCTTTTACACCTTGCCTATAGTTCTCTGCGTAAAAAAGTAGCAGAGGCGCTGCTCTTTCTAAAAAAGAAATATCATCACGTCACCGACCAGCCTTTTTCAATAGATATCTCCAGGGAAAACCTTGCGACCATTGCAGGTACCGCTACCGAATCCATGATACGTACGCTGGGCGATTTCCGCGACGAGAAACTGCTGGAAATAAAACAGGGCGTCATTACCATCCTCAATGAACAGAAACTCGCGAACCTGGTGAATTAATGATAAAAATCAGTTTTCGCGCTGATGCAGGTCCTGTGTGGCAGGCACACAACTATCTACCTTTATATAAGATAAGATAGTTTTGTAAATGGAAAATCTGCTAAATGAATTAACAACGTTCAGAAAACAACTTGCGGTGCTGGAGAACCGCAACATCGCGCTGAAAACACAGCTCGCACATATATTGCAATATCATTTCGATCGTTCCCTGCTGGACAGGCTGGAATATTTTCATACTGCATTCCTTCAGCTGGACACCCGCTTTGAAGCATTAAAGAGTGAGCTGGCCTTACACCAGGCCTGGCTGAATGAGCCCGATACCAATGCCATTAACTACGACAATATCCGCGCGCATCAACTACACATATGGAGTAAGCTGAACACCATGGGATCAGATGTACAGAAGCTGATCTCCATCTTCAGTGATTATTTATACAAGCACTTCCCTGCTGTTGCAAAAGACATGATATAAGTTACGACATGTTTATATCATACTTTAAGTGCTCTTATAAAATAGCTTAAATGATTTAAAAATTTATCCTATATTGGAGAAGCGTTAAATCCTATGTCACGAAAACTGTTATTAGACATACTTTCTGCCTTATTGGTATTTCTTTTCATTTACACCAGTGTAAGCAAGCTGCTGGATTATGATACTTTCCGAAGACAACTGGGACAATCGCCATTTATTACTTTATATGCTCCTGTAATAGTATGGGCATTACCCATCGGGGAAATAATTATTGCGGGCCTTCTTTTATATCCCGGTACACGGCTGATAGGCTTTTACCTGTCATTCTTCCTGCTCAGCCTTTTCACGTTTTACCTGGTAGCAATGCTGCGGCTCAGTTACTTTATTCCTTGTTCCTGCGGAGGTGTATTACAACATCTTTCCTGGAACGCACACATTGTTTTTAATATCGTCTTTGTCATATTATCAACTATTGGGGTACTGATGCAGGACAGACACACACCTGCACGATAAACTCTCTGATTTCTGAAACAAACCGGCATTAATAAAGGGGGAGCCGAAAACCTGCAGAACAGAGTAGGCATGTATTATATTCAATAAAACACACCATGAAAAAGACACTATCTTTAGCGTTTTTCGCCGCCCTATGCGCGGCAGGAAGTGCTTTTGCTGGGAAAATGAAAGCGGACACACAATGGATGCTCAATGACGACACCATTGTAACCGGTACCAGTACCCAGATCAAAATCCTCTACTGCCCGGGACCAAACAATGTTCAATGCGCAGTAAGCCTGGATGGTAACGTTACCATCATCAGAAAAACCTGATCAACTATTTCAGCAGGAAGCCTTAATGGCTTCCTGTTATGCTTCCTACTACTATGAGAAAACGAATATATTACCTCTCGTCGCTATTACTTGCGGCATTCTTAATTATTGCTACACTCGTTTATACAGCACCTTCACCCAACAAACAAGCAAATGGGTTCAGGCGCCAGTATCTGCAAACAACTCCTCTTACACCTTACATTACAATACCTACTCACGATGAGATACTGGATATTGCTGGAGTTGATGACAGCACTTTTTATTTCTCTACTACAGATCCTGCTACCCTGCTTTCTACATCCCTTAAGCCGGGCGCACATATAGACACGTTTCAGATCTCACTGCGGCAGTCTTTGAAAGATTCCATGGGCACTTACTTTTTTACCGAAGTAAACAACAATGATTTCTTTGTATACGGATACAACATCCCTGCTATCAGCAGAACCGGCGCCAAAGATACCTCCGGAGCATATGCTACTTTCACTGCAGGGGGATTTTCCCAGGCACATGTTTTACGCGATGGTAAACATATTATGCTGCGCAAACTGGACCTGAAAGAAAAAGACCAGCTCTTCATGCGTGTCTCACTGGACGGCGATAGCGCTCTCACTGAAAACGGGCTGTCCGCGTTACATCGTGACGGTGGAATGAGTACAGATGGTTCACTGAACTACGACAGGACAACCGGTCTGTTCACATATGTTCATTATTACAGCAACAGGTATTTCACCTTTGACAGCGCCATGCATCTGATCAGTGAAGGCGCCACAATCGATACTTTTACAGTATCCAGGTTTAGTATCTCCACTACAATGGCTAACAAAAATGTTTATATGAACCAGGGTCCTGACCAGATGGTGAATGGCTTCAGCTGTGTGCATAACAGCACCCTGTTCGTACAGGCAAAGTTAAAGGCGGATAATGATGATGAGCAGTTATTTCACGAACGTTGTGTCATTGATCAATACGATCTGCGTACGAACAAATATAAGGGTAGTATCTATCTTGCTATTCCTGCGAGGACAAAGATCAATCAGTTATTCGTTCATGGAGACAAACTAGTGATACATTGTACAGACAATGTTTACGGCATAAAGATCCGTTATTGATATCCATCGTTCTGTGTCAGATTAGGGTTCCTGTTCCGCTCTTCCTGCGGAATAGGATACAACGCCGCAGTCGGTTTCCATCCCGGCTTCAAAGCTTTTATCACTTCATCCAGCCGGCCGGTGCGGTGTAAGCTAAACCAGCGGTCACCCCATTCAGTAAATAATTCAGTACGTCTCTCCCGCTCTACCAGCGTCAGGGCGGAATCTCTTATTACAGTGTCTGACAATAGCTGTAGCCCTGCCCTTGCACGTAATACATTCAGATCGGCAATGGCGTCACGGGGATTGTTCAGATGTGCAAACGCTTCCGCACGGATGAGATATTGTTCTTCTATCCGCAATACCATCAGATACTCTTCCTTTCCAGGTACAGCCGCAGTCCTGTTACGGTATTTATAACAATTGTAATAAGTCTCTCCACCATAGGTGAAAGGTCGCATCCAGCTATCCTTCCTCTTGTCTTCTGTTTCGAACGACTGCATAAAATCTCCCGTGAAGGGATAAAAAGAAAAACTACCATCTGCAGGCAGAAATGTTTGCCCCAGGTAAGTATAACCTTCGCTTCTCCATATCTGCAGGATTGCGGGACGGCTATTACGCAGGAACACACTGTCGGGCGAAATAAGCGGCGTATAAACACCTGAATTGATCACCAAAGAAGATTGCACGATAGCATCCTCCCACTTCCCCCGTTGCAGGTACACCCTGGCCAGTAGTGCGGTAGCCGCCCACCTGTTAGCTCTTACCTTTTCTCCTGTATTATAATAAAAAGGTAATAACTGAGCCGCATAATTCAGATCGGAAATGATCTGTTTGTAAACTGAATCAACAGACGTGCGGGGCGCAAGCGCAGTATGATTGAGGTCTGTAGTGGTCAGCAATGGTACATCTCCCCAACAGTTAACGAGATAGTAATAACAGAACGCGCGTAGAAATTTTGCCTCTCCTCTCAGTTGACGGGCTTTTACGGTAGATAATCCGGTGGATGTAGCCAGCCCTTCCAACATCGCATTCGCCCCATAAATAATTTTGTAGATCTCTCTCCAGGAAGATAAGAGCGGTGCATCAGTAGGTACGATCGCATTATTTACATAGCGAAGATAATTGCCGTTGATAGTAGTCAGTTCATCAGCCGTCATTCCATTGATCACAGGTAACAGATTACCGGCAAAATAACCGGCTAGTGTATAATAAAGATCTGCTACTGCAGCATCTGCAAGTGCATCGTTATTGTAGACTGTTTCGGCAGGTATTTCATCGGATGGCGCATCCACTGTGATCAGCCTTTTACAGGACGTGAGCAGCAGCAGGATAAGAATAAAATGGTATGTGCGATAATGTGGCATTTCTAAGCAGCTTAAAGCGTTAACTGAATACCGCTGGTAATTACTCTTAATGATGGTATAACGATCTGGGTTTCCGGATCAGCACCTTTATATCCTGTCATAGTCAGTAAATTCTGTCCCTGCAGATAGATCTTACACAACTGCAGATGTAATTTCTTCAGTACCAGCGCAGGCATGTTATAAGCGATCATTACATTCTTCAGTCGCAGGTAAGAAGCATCATCATAAACAGCATTAGATAACAACAGAGACGCGTTCAGGTCATACGCAACATTACCTGCTGTAGCAGTGGCCCGTGGTACATTCGTGATATCACCGGGCTTACGCCAGCGTTCCAGGCTTTCCGTCAGCTGGTTGGCAAAGTCGCCCGGTTTGATCGCCACTGTTACGCCCTGCTGTTTGATGAATTGCCAGAAAAAACCAACGCTGATATTCCTGTACCTGAGATCATTCTGTATACCCCCGTAATACGCCGGGTCCATATTGGCGACAGTCACAAAATCATTAATGCTGGACAGCCGGCCATCATGATTAATATCTTCAAACTGCGCAAGACCTGTTTGCGGATCAACACCAGTAAAATGATAGCCTCTTACGATGTTCAGCGATTGCCCCAGTACATAAGAATTTGCATAAGATGATACGGGCAGGTCCTGAAATTTCTTCAGCTTATTCGTAAAGAAGGAAATATTAGCACTGGTGGTCCAGGTAAAATCACTTTTATTGAAGTTGTTACTCTGTATTTCAAGCTCCCAACCAGTATTTTCCACAAGCGCAGGCAGGTTGGCCTGATAACTGGTAAATCCCGTCATACCCGGTAACTGGTATCCTACCAGCTGATTGCTGCTGCGGTTACAATATTTGGCGGCGGAGAAGAACAGGCGTTCCTGCAGGAAGCCTAATTCTATAGCCGCTTCCATTTTACGGTTCTCTTCCCAGCTATACCTGTTATTGGCAATGCGCAGAGGACTCAGGGTATTGCTGCTTTGGTAGTTGCCATTGCTGCCATAATTCCTCATGTATTGGTAGTCCGTTATCTGGTCATTGCCGGTGATCCCGCCACTTGCGCGCAGCTTACCATGACTCAGCCAGGACAGTTTTTTCATAAATGGTTCCTGTGTGAAGATCCAGCCAAGTCCGACCGAGCCAAAATCACCAAATTGCCGTCCTGGCCCGAAACGCGAAGAGCCATCTCTCCGATAACTGACATTGACCAGGTATTTGCTTTGCCAGTCGTAGGTAACACGTGTAAAGAAGGAAACGTACCTGTACAGTGAATAATTATCTGGTTTACGGATGATCGTATCAGCCTCGTTAAGGTCCTTCATATCCGTTTCACTGGCATAGCCCTGTCCTGAAGCTAAAGTACCATTCCTTGATGTTTGTTGCCAGGTGCCTCCTACCAATGCGTGCAGACTCCCTTTTGCGATACGCAGCTGGTAATCGGCCTGCGGCTCTACGATGAAGGATTGCCGCTTGTTTTCTGCCGTACGTATAAAACTGGTAGGTGCATTATTGGGATGCTGCGATGATTGTGGAAATGAGAAGAACTGCTTCATGCGGATATCCGCCAGTCCCAGGCTGGTCTTTAGTTGCAGCCCTGGCAATAAGCGGTACCGCAGCACAACATTACTCAGCAGGTTCGTCGTATTACTGTTGGACGGCCGCCGGAAATAAGCCACAGGGTTGTCAAAGGACGATCCCCAGAACAATCGTCCGACAGAATCATACAGCGGATAATTAGGCGGCAGGCTATTAAAAAGAGAAATGTCGTTGGCAATACTTTTATTCCTGTCTGCCACAAAACTTCCTGTCAGATTAACTTCCAGCCGTTGCTCCGGGTGATGGTGCTGCAGGCTGACATGAACGCCTCCCCTGTTGTATCCCAGGTCGGCAGGTAATACAGTGCCTTCACGGTAAAAATTCCCGCCTACAAGAAAAGTATTATAATTATTCCCTCCCGAGAAACTTGCCTGTGCATTGGTAACAGGCGCTGTTCCTCCTGTCATTTTCTTAAACCAGTTAACATTCTGTGTAGTATCCCACAATAACAGATCAGGCGCCCCTGCAACTGTCGGCGCTACTCCATCATTGGCGAAGCCCTCTCTCCTGATCGCCAGGTAGTCTTTAATGCCGAGCATGGACATATTGCCCGCAGTCTTACCGATACCCGTTCGTACGTTCACATCCAGTTTCGTCCGGCCCGGCTTACCTTTTCTGGTAGTGATCAGCACTACGCCATTTGCGCCTCTTGATCCGTAAATAGCTGTGGCATCCGCATCTTTCAGGATGTCGATACTTTCAATATCTGCCGGGTTGATGCTGTTAAATGGGCTGATCTTTCCTGCTGCGCCAAACAGGTCTTCCGTGTTGTTTAAAGGGGTAATATCAAACGGTACGCCATCTATTATGAACAGCGGATCATTACCTGCCGCGATAGAGTTACGCCCCCTGATATAAAGTTTGATCTCCGCGCCTGGCAGTCCGTTTGTACTGGTAACCTGCATACCGGGTATCTGTCCCTGTAAGGCAGATAGTGCGTTAGCTACAGGCTGTGCCGACAACTGTTCTGCCGTTATCCTGCTCACTGCACCTGTCAGTAACCGGCGACTGCTTGAGCCATACCCGATCACTACTGTTGCATCCAGCGTATTAACGGCCTCTTTCAGATGTATCTCATGTAAGCGTGTGCCCTGCAGCGTTGTATCGACAGCGGCATACCCAAGTGAAGATATATGTAGTACAGTCGGCGCAGCGACATGGAATAATTCAAATTCGCCGTCATTCCCGGTGGTAACACCACGGGATGTACCTCTTATAACAATAGTAGCGCCAGGGACCGGTTGATCATTTTCGTCGGTAATACGCCCTCTTACCGTCACCCGTAACGTATCTTCCTTAATCTCAGGAAGATCTGTTGTTGCTGCCATTTGCAGGTATATCCTCTTTCCCTGTTTCAGCCAGCTGATATTCCTGTTCCTCAGTACATCGCCTAATACATCTTCCCAGCGGGCATTTTTGTAGTGTAAGGTTACCTTCTCTTTACCATCAATGATGGCATTATCAAATACAAAATAATAGCCCGTTTGCCGGGCGATATTTTTAAAAATGTTGTTCAGGGGAATGTTCTTTCCGGTAATAGTGATCCGCGAGCTATCGGTAGTTACCTGGGCTACAATAGTAGTAACCGGAAGCAACAGACAGCACAGCATCAATAGTATCTTGATCGCCTTACAAACATGCTTTACCATTTCTTTAATTTATGGTACGTATATCATAGTTGGCTTTCTAACAAAATGTGGCTTTATTTTGATCTAAGATATATCTTATCATCCGTAATACGATAGGTTATACCGGATGTTTTATCAAGGCTTTCCAGGAAGTCCGTCACAGGTTGGTTCCGTTCTATTACACCAGTTAGCATTTTATTTGCCAGCAGCGGATCTTCAAACAATAATTGCTTTCCGTACCAATGAAAAAGTACGGCGTCCAGGGTTCCCAGCGGTTTATTATAATAAGCATATTCTCCTTTACGCCACGCCAGTGTAACCGTTTCATCAAAATTACTAAGTTGCTGGCTGTAGCCTTTCCGGTAAATGGATTCCATGCCGGGTTTCAGGATAACGCTTTCACTCTCTTTAACGTCTGTTATAACGCTACCGGATACCAGAGACGTTACTACAAGGGAATCCGAATACGCATTGATGTTGAATGAGGTACCTAATACTTTAACAGATGTTTCGGCCGTATGTACGATGAATGGTTGGCTGGCATTGGTGGCTATATCAAAATAGGCTTCCCCGTCAAGATACACCTCCCGGGTTTTGCCATCGAATGAAAAAGGGAAGCGCAAACTTGAAAATGCGTTCAGATGGACAATAGACCCATCGGATAATACGACCTTATAGTCTTTTCCGGTGGGTACAAAGATCGTATTCCAGCCTTTCTGTAATTGTCCTGCAGTAAATGCAAGCGAGCCGGCTCCCGGGTGTAAAAGAGCGGCTTTGGTATGAATATCAGTACCGGCGTTTCCAGACAGCCGGATGGTATCTCCACTATCCAGCAATAACTTCATATCTCCCCATACAGGTATTCCGTCCGAATGTATAGCGAGGGTATTATCATTGTTGGTGGCAGATCTTCCTCCCAGCAGCCAGTATCCGCTGGCGGCTATCAACAGGGTGACAGCGGCTGCCAGCCACCACTTGCTCCGTGGGGATCTTGCGGAAGATATATCATGTCTGCCGATCACCATTGTTTCTTTCCCGGCAGCAGCTGCTGACAGGTCTGATTTTTTCTCCTGATCGGAATGTAACAGGGACAACACGCTGCTCCAGGCCCTTTCATTATGCAGATCGTTCATGAAATCGGGGCCGGCTACATCGCGCGCGCCTTCCAGTTCCTCCAGGCATCGGCGGACATTAGGATCCTCCCGGGCAGCCTGCTCAAGGTACTGGTTGTCTTCGTCGCTGATATCGCCACTTAACTTTTCCAGTATTAACTGAAAGATATGTTCCTCATTGTAACTCATGTGGGAAAAACATAGTTCTTACTCATTACGGGCTATAGGCTTTCGTCGGCATTCATGGTCTTATCTCAAACATCAGGGCTTTCAGGACTGCTTTGCATGTGCTTTTCAATACCTTAATACCTTTTTTCAGTATAGATGATAAGTATTGCGGATATCTTTTGTCCGATAACATTGATAAACTTATACCTTCTCCATTGCGCTCCAACGTCAGCAGTCTCTTATATTGCATCAGGAACCCGGGTAAAGGTAATACAACCTGCTGCATCAGTAAGAACCCCGGATCGTTTGATAACCGGTTATTGGATTGTCCTTTCTTCAGAATGTTGACACAACTGTTATGAACCATCCTGTAAAAATATCCTCCAACCGAATGTTCTATTTCCAAATATAACTTCTCTTCCCAAACCTGCACAAAAACGTGCCGCACCAGCTGCTCCGCCTCTTCCATGTTGTTCAACATCATACGCGCTTTTAAGCAGAGCGGCTTATAATATTTCATGAAGAAGTATTGATAAGCTTTTATCTCACCCTCTTTAAGCGCAAGAAGCATTTCCGAATCATCCATGTGCCGCATACGAGTTGTTTTGGGATACGTGTTAACAGTTGTTAACGTAAATATCCGTTTTCCCGCAGCGCAAAAGCGTTAATTACATGTTAACACGTATATATTACACTTTCATTCACAGGTGGAAGATACTTAATATTTGGTTCATTACATATGGAATTCATTTTTCAGAAGATCCAGTAATACATCCTGATCTATCGGCTTTGGTACATAGGCGGCCGCTCCTGCTGCCAGGCACTTTTCCCTGTCCCCCACCATCGCCTGCGCCGTTACCGCAATAACAGGGATATGGTCCAGGGAAGGGTTTTCCCTGAGACGTGCGATCGCCTCATAGCCATCCATTTCCGGCATCATCATATCCATCAGGACCACGCCGATATCAGGTTGTTCGGTCAGCAACTGCAGGCCGGTTTGTGCGTCACTTGCCGTCATACATTCAAAACCCTTCGCTTTCAACACCATGCGTAACGCATAGATATTCCTGTTATCGTCGTCAATGATCAGCACTTTTTTAGCGGAAGATCCCATCGCTTTATATTCTTGGTCTTTTTAATGCTCAACTTCTGTTATTATCATACAGCCACACACGTAATAACGACACCAGCTGGTCTATATCCACCGGTTTGGAGATATAGTCAGACGCCCCCGCCCTGATACATTTTTCACGGTCGCCCAACATCGTTTTGGCCGTTACCGCCAGTATAGGCAGGTATTTGTGTTTAGGCGTATCCCTGATCAGTTTAATGGTCTCATAACCGTCCATTTCAGGCATCATCATATCCATCAGCACAATATCCACCTTCGGATTATTTTCCAGCTGCTGGAAAGCTTCCTTGCCATCCAGCGCCGATATGATATTCATTTTATGCTGTTCCAGCGCCTTCGTGAGGGAGAAGATGTTACGTACGTCGTCATCCGCTATCAGCACCGTTTTGCCCTGCAACACTTCTTTCAGCGGCGCCTGTTGCTTGCGGGACGGTTTGTTATCCGTTTTTTCCTCTACCAGGTGCAGGAACAACGCCACTTCGTCCAGCATACGCTGATAGGAATGCGCAGTCTTGATCACGATAGAGTCGGCATACTGACGGATGCGGTTCTCCTCCGCACGGGAAAGGTTCTTTCCCGTGAAGATGATGATCGGCAGGTTTTCCAGTCCGGGATTACTTTTCACAGTTTCCAGCGTCTCATACGCATGCTGGTCAGGCACGCCCATATCCAGGATCACACAGTTCACATCTTTTTTCTGCAGCGCCGTTACACTGCTGCCGATATTACCGGTGATCTCCGTACTGACGTGGAAGTTCTCCAGGAAGTAAGCCAGCGCCTGCGCATGTTTGGCATTCTCTTCTACGATCAGCACTTTCTTCGGATTCCTGGTCAGGGCCTCTTCCAGCTGCTGGAAGATCCGTGGCATCTGATCAAGCGCCAATGGCTTATTGATGAAGTCCACCGCCCCTTTCTGCAAACTTTCCCGCTTCGCTTCCAGGGAAGAGATAATATGCACCGGAATAGGACGGGTAGCCGGATTGGATTTAAGTGCATCCATCACCTGCCAGCCGCTCTGCACCGGCAATACAATATCCAGCAGGATAGCCACCGGTTTGTAACGCTGCGCCATTTCAATGCCCTGGTCCCCGCGTACTGCCACAATACCTTTGTAACCACGCTTACGCGTAAACTCAAGCAGTGTTGCAGCATATTTCGTATCATCCTCCACAATGAGGATCACCTTATCATTTGCTTTCAGATCGTAGCGGTCGTCCGGTATCTCATCCGGTATTTCCGTAGCGATATAATCATCGTTTTTGTCTCTTGATCTCAGCGCGTCCTTCCACACATCTTCCGCCTGTTGCTGGGTCGCCGGCGCGGTCTGCTCTTTTTCTTCCTGCGGATGAACAGGGATCGTTACAATGAACTCACTGCCATCCCCTGGCTCACTCTCCAGGCGGATCTCTCCGCCCAGCAGTTTTGCCAGTTCCCGGCTAATGGACAGTCCCAGTCCCGTCCCGCCATATTTGCGGCGGGTAGAGCCATCCGCCTGCTGGAATGCCTCAAAGACGATCTGCTGTTTGTCTGCCGGTATACCTATACCCGTATCCTTCACACTAAAGCGCACCATTTGAGGCTGTTCAGGCACTGTTGCTACCTTCAGGGTCACTGATCCCCTTGCGGTGAATTTGAGGGCGTTGGACAGCAGATTTTTGAGGATCTGTTCCAGCCGCATCTTATCCGTTTCTATCAGCGCCGGCGCGTCTGCCTGTATATCTACATTTAACGCCAGGTTCTTTTCGCGGGCAATCGGTGCGAACAAGCCTTCCATGTCTGCACAGATCTCATGTACAGGCACGTGAGCAAATTCCAGGTCCATTTTACCGGCTTCTATCTTGGAAAGGTCCAGGATCTCATCTATCAGGTTCAGCAACCCTTTGCCGGAGCTCTGGATCACCTGGGCCGATTCTACCTGGTCGGGGTTCAGGTTCTTATCATTATTCTCCGCCATCAGCCTGCTGAGCAACAGGATGGAGTTCAGCGGCGTACGTAGTTCATGCGACATATTCGCCAGGAACTCCGATTTATATTTCGTACTTACTTCCAGTTCTTCCGCCTTCTTCTGTATTTCCAGGTTGCGTTCCACGATCACCTGGTTACGGTCTTCCAGCAGGCGGGAACGTTCTTCCAGCTCCTGGTTAGCCTGTTGCAGTTCTTCCTGCTGTACACGCAGTTCCTCTTCCGAAGCCTGAAGTTTCTGTGCCTGGGCTTCCAGTTCAGTATTGATGTTCTCCAGTTCTCCGTGCTGCACCTGTAATTCTTCCGATTGTGCCTGTGTCTCTTCCAGCAGCTCCTGTACCCTGCGACGGTTTTCTGCCGTCGTAATAGCAATCCCCACATTATGGCTTACTGCTTCCAGGAACGCCAGATCGTTGGAAGTATACCGTACCAGGGAAGCGAATTCCATCACACCCTTCACGTATCCTTCATACAGGATAGGTACGGCCACAATGTTCACCGGGCGGATCTCTCCTGCCGCATAACTGACAGTGATATGATCGGGAGTAATATCTTTCAGCAGCATCGTTTTACCACTGGCGGCGCACTGGCCGGCCAATCCTTGTCCTATCGGTATAACACGGCGGTTTTCAGCCGGTACAAAGGCGAAACTGCCTGTCAGTTCCAGTGTATTATCAGAGGTGGCCAAATATAGTACGCCTACCTGGCTGGACGTATACTCCGTAAGGAAGTCAATAATGTGGCTGGTAAGGGTCTGCACATCCTTTTCGCCCATCATCTTGTTATTCAATCCGGCCACGCCCGTTTGATGCCATTCTTTGTCGGCCAGCTGATTAAAGGATCTATCCAGGGACATGGCCATTTTGTTCAGGGAAAGCGATACAATTCCCAACCCATCCTTCTCTTCATCATTCACCCGGATACTGTAGTCGCCTGCAGAGATCTTCTCGGCTATTCCCCTGATGATGTCTATACGCCGGTTTACCTCCCTGTCTTTTTGCTCAAGTTCTCCCTGCAACTTTGTACGTTCGTCATAATCGCGTTTTACACGGATATAAAAAACAGAAGTGATCAGTAAAGCTAACAACGCCGCTATTACAATAAGAAAGGGGGTATAACCTGCTATACGGTTCAGGTTCTCTGTACGGACCGACAGTAATTTCTTCTCCCGGTCTTCCATTCTGCCAACCATTTCCCGGGCATCTCTCATGATCGACCGTCCGCTTTGCAGGGTGTCAAAACTGATCGCCTGCCCCGCTTTGCGCGCATTGATTGATTTTTCCAGTAAAGCCTGACGGCGTACCAGTAAGGATCGCAGCATTTCTATTTCCTCCTGCTGCTCGGCATTGTCTCCTGTAAGTACCTTTATAGCTTTAATATTAGCCTGTATGCTGTCGGCAGCCCCCCTGTACGGTTCAAGGAAGTCCTCATCTCCGGTAAGCAGGTAGCCCCGCTGGCCGGTTTCCGCGTCTTTCATATAGGACAGCGTACTTTCAAGCTTCAGGATCACCACATTGGTATGATCTACCCAATAGGCGCTTTGCAGGAGATTACGGATACTAAAAAAGGAGGCGACGGAGCTCACTACTAACAATAACAGTGACAGTCCAAATCCAATCAGCAGATTTCTTTTAAAAGTAGCTTTCATCCTCAATCGTTATCTTATGATGTATCAGATAGCCGGATTAGCGGCATATTCATTCCATAGTTCTTCCAGTGTACTACCGGTCAGTTTCTTCCAGATCGCAGGTGTGTATTTTTTGCCACGCATTGCGGCATCCAGCTTCTTCACAAAGTCCTTATTCTTGCTCTTTTCCACCCACACAAAGAAACGGGCGGTGATCCGGTAGCTATTGGTATAGTGCTGTTTCGGGTTAAAAGCAGGTAAAGCCCATTTCGCGCCCGCATTATCCACACCAAAAACATACCGCACATAATCGGCGATGCCTTCGGTGATCCATCCGGGCCCGGAACCATTAGGATACGCCTGTACGACGTGCATGGCTTCATGTGTCACCACATCAATATCACCTGGATGGGAACGGAACCAGGCAGGATTAAATACGATCACATCTCCGCTGGTAGCCGCCACACCGTCATAAGCAGGATCAATTACGAAACCTACCTTTTTAGCCGTCTTCCTGTTATACCGGGCAGCTTCCTGCGGATAAACCTTAAAGAACGCCTCTATCAGGCGTCTTCCCACCGCAGTATCGAAATCGGACGACTTATTCGTATACTCCAGCGTATAACCGTTCCGGGTGATCGTTTCCTGTTGCTGCTGTGCATACGTTAACGCCGGCAATGTACAAAAGGACAGGCATAACATGCCCACAGTTCTTTTCAGACCTTGAATTGAGTAGACCATTAATTACGTGGTTGTTGTTTAAAACAATATAAATCAGGCACAAAATAATCAATATTGCTTCACTTAGGTTCCCCCTTCTTCGCCCGGCAGCAACTCGTCCATCTGCACGCCCAGCTGCCGTATACTCGTCTCCACTGGTTTTGTCTCCGGCAAAGTCTGCTTCAGCGCAGGGCCAAGATTGTACAATTTCCGTGCCTGTGGAATAAAGCGGCTTTCCATGGATGCCACAGCATCGTTATAATGACTAACAGCCATTTTCAGACTGCCTCCCATATTCGTGAAGTGTCTCACTAACACGTTCGTACGGTTATACAGTTCAATACCGGCATTCCTGATCTCTTCAATGTTGGCTGCCACGTGCAGTTGCTGCCATACAAAACCCACGGTACGCAGTAAGGTGATCAGCGTAGTCGGCGTGGCAAATACCACCCGGTTACGGATACCCTCTTCGATCAATGCCGGTTCTGCCTGTAATGCCGCCCCGAATGAAGATTCTATCTGCATGTACAGGATCACATAATCGGGCGAATCATTCCACTGGCTCCAGTAAGCTTTGGCACTGAGCTTCTTAAGATGGTCCTTAACGGCCGCCGCGTGCTGGTTCAGTAATACCCTGCGCTCTTCCTCGTCTTCCGTCTCAAACGCCCGCATATACGCACTTAAAGGCACTTTGGAATCGACCACGATCGTCTTCCCTTCCGGTAAACGGATGATCATATCCGGCCGCAGCACACCTTCTTCTGAGTTCACCGACACCTGTTCACTGAAATCACAGTGTTCCGTCATACCCGCAAACTCCACCACCCTGCGCAGGGCAATTTCTCCGTAACGGCCGCGTATGTGAGAAGTTTTCAGCGCGCTGACAAGACTATGGGTTTCCTTCTGCAGCTTTTCGGTACTTTGCTGTACGCCCAGGATAAACTGGTTGATCTGGCCGTATTGCTGCTGGCGGTTACTTTCCAGCTGGCGCATATTTTCATCAAACCGGTGCAGGCTTTCGGACAAGGGCTTCACCATTGCATCAATAGCCTGCTGCCTTTTTTCCAGGTCGCCCTTTGCATCCGTCATCTGTGTTTCCAGGGTGGATTTTGCGAGGGCCACAAAAGAAGAATTGTTGTGTTTCAATGCTTCCGCCGATAATGCATTAAAAGCATCCTTCAGCTTCTCGTTGGACTGGTCTATAAACTCCTGCTGTTCCCGCAGGCGATTCTCCATTTCCCTGAAACGGGCCTCGCCGTTACTTTCTATACGGATACTTTCCTCCTGCAATATCTGCAACCGGGTATTGAGTTCGTCTATAAGGGATTGTTTCGCCTGCAGCTCCTGCCGTAAAGCGCCGGCAGTCTGGTTAACAGCCGACAATTGTGTTTCCAGGATGGCATTGCCCGTCTTTAACTGGTGGCTTTTGCTGACAACCTTTATGACCGCTGCCAGGGCGGCACAAGCGATCAATGCAAAGATAATTACGATAAGATGGTCCATATTTGACCACAATGTTAATCCAAAACAATAATAATAAAATAAAAAAAGAAGGAATTCCGGCCGGGGGCAATAAAAGATAATTTTAAGCTTTTCGTCGATATTTACAGCGGTTCTGTCCTATTTGACAGCAGGTGGTTAAACCCTGACAGGGAAAGTATATCTAACCCCTGACAAACTTTTAATAGCATATTAATTATGATCTACCATGAATTCCGTATGTTTGCCCGCGAATTTTTTAGCCTGAATTGCGTGGCAACATACGTAATTCATTTTTTGATCACTGTAATCGTCAAATAGTATCTATGAAAAAAGGATTATTACTGGCAGGGATATTAGCTGTTATGACCGGTACCGCAGTCAACGCACAACAACGCGTGAACTACGGATTGAAGGCAGCTTTAACATTCTCCGACATTCACGGGGCTGGTATAAAGGAAGGCTTCACTCCTGGCTTCCAGGGCGGTGCGTTCTTCGAATTTAACCTGTCTAAAGACAAGAAATGGGGTATCCAGCCGGAATTGCTTTTTACACAGACTTCAGCTAAAAAAGGTCCGGATTTCGCCAGCAAATATGTAACGTACCACAACACCGACGCCAGGGACAAGATCAAGATAAGCGCCGCTACCATTCCTTTACTGCTGCGTTATACGCCTGTTAAGGCTGTTACTCTGAACCTCGGTGCACAGTATACTTACATGTACTTCATTGACGAGAACCTGCTGAAACAAAAGAAGGATGCGTTTAAGAAAACCGACGTAGGCGCTGTTGCAGGCGTACAGATAAATGTCGCTAACGTACGTTTCTTCGGCCGTTATGTATTAGGACTGACCAACATCAACAATGTTCCTGCGCCTCAGAACGAATGGAAAACTCACCAGATCTCAATCGGAATGGGAGTAGCTTTCAGATAAGCTACTCTTTCATCATTCTGATCGTACCATATACCGGGCCTGCACTATTGTGCGGGCCCGCTTTCATTGTAACGGTCACCTGCTGTTTTCCTTTTGTCAGATTAGCCGGAATGGCATATACGATCTCATAAAATCTGCTCGCCTTATACTTATTGAGATCTTCTGTAGCGATCTTCTCTCCATCTACCAGGATATCGAATTTACGGTACCGGTTATCCATTCCCCAGTAATTGCACAACAATAAATTAGCGGCATTCCCGTCTACTTTCATCGTGAACGACATATTGCCTTCTTCTCCCGTAGCACGCCATTTACGGCCATGCTCTTCCCCTGTAGTGGCGCTCTCACTGGCGAAATGATGGTCCCTTTCAGGCTGCATTTCTCCCACACGTAACATGTCTACCGTACTGTTCTCGATCTGCTGCTGCCGCCTTTTTTCCGCTGCATACTTCTCCTGTTGCACAGCCCAGGTCTGTGGCGTAAAGGCGTCCCAATACACGCTATAGTATTCCTTTTGTATGGTATTGAAAGGCACCAGGGTAACGTCGTTAGGCTGCCCCGTCTCACGGGTATGGAACACCAACGGCTTTTGCGCATCGGCCTGTACCCATGCGGAAGGGTCCTGTTTATCTGTTACCAGCACGGGAATCCCCGTAACAGGATCAGGTTCGGTATTGCCCAGCACTCCCGCCAGTACTACAGGACCATAGAACAATGCGATCCTTGAAGGATTGTCAGGCATTGCTTCTGTATAAATATTCATGGGCAGCGACAATACGACCTTATCACCGTCTTTCCATGTACGGTCCAGCGTAATATAGCCGTCTGCTCCCGGTGTGACCGCCGACTGCACTTCGCCGTTCACTGTAAGCTGCATTCCCGGTTGTACCCAACGCGGCTTACGCAGGCGCAGGGGGAAACGGGTGGCTTTCTTCGTATTGATCGTAAACGCTATCTGGTCGCTGGCCGGCAATGATGAAGCCTGCTCCAGCGTAATACCTTTCTGTTTCCAGTTAAGACGCGAAGGAATGAACAGGTTCACATACAAGCTGCCGTCCGCCCCTTCGAAATAGATACTCTCACCGTACTTCACATGGTTTTCCATTCCCGATCCCACACAACAGGTGAACGTATGGAAGGAATCACTGAATTCCTTACGGGTCCCCATCCGCAGCGGCACGAAATAACACATCATACCATCCTGGTGGTTCTGTGAAGCCAGGATATGATTGTAGAGCGCCCGCTCATAAAAGTCCATGTAATGCGCATCGGGCTGCAGGGAGAACAAGTGCCTGGTCAGCTTCAGCATATTGTAGGTATTACAGGTCTCCATAGTATTGTCCGTAAGGAAATCATTCAGCTTGTCCTGCGGTCCCAGGTACTCATAATTGCTGTTACCACCCGGAGCATAAGTATGATGTTTCGTTACCGTTTCCCAGAAGAACCCGGCTATCACACTGTCCCTTTTATCCTTTGTCAGTTCAAACCGACGGATACAGCCTATCGCTTTAGGTATCTGCGTATTGGAATGTTTACCTGGCAGCACGTCCAGCCGTTCTCCCAGTGAATCCAGGATACGCCTGTCATGAAAGCGCCAGGACATATCGAGATATTGCTTATCGGCCGTTAGTGCGTATGTATTGACCAGTACTTCATTCATGCCGCCATATTCACATAACAGCATTTTCTGCACCAGGGAATCCGGCAGGTGGTTCACGATCGTGCCCGTCCAGTCGGCCATTTTCTTTTCGATGATCAACGCCTGTTTATTGTCGCAATACAAGTAAGCATCCAGCAGGCCTGCCATGATCTTGTGCACGGTATACCACGGCGACCATGCCCCGTTCAGGTCAAATCCTCTGGAGCGGATCTTACCGGCAGCAACCTGTGTCCACATCGTATCTTCTCGCGGAATGGCGCCCAGGTAACCGGTCTTACGGCTTACCTGGCATTCCTGCAGTTCCGTCACGATGTAATTCACCCTGTCCAGGAAACGTTTGTCGCCCGTGGCCGCATATTGCATCGCACAGGCGGACAGATAATGTCCCAGGGTATGCCCTGCCAGTCCGGACGACTCCCATCCGCCATAGCGTTTTCCCTTCGCTTTAAGCCCTGCATGTTCCCTGAAATCCGCCAGTAGCCTGTCGGGTTCTACTACCAGCAGATAACGCATATCAGCCTCCATCGCCTCTTTAAAAGGCCCTCCCGTTACGGTTACGTCCTGCAGGTTGAACGTATAGGCATGTAATGGCACCCGGGTCGCTATCTTCATCTTTCCCTTGTCTCTGCCCGGTGAATAGGATTGCGCTACCGCGGATATTTGTACAGCCAGTAAAGCTGATAAAATGAATATCTTTCTCATCTCGTGAAATTTAGAACTTGTAAAAATGCCAGTCGGCTTTAAAATCCTTTCCGATCATCTTGTTGGTCAGGATCACCCGCACCATTTCCACCGGCAATGAATTTTCTTTCATCACAGCATCATGGTACTGCTCGTAAGTCATTTTCCCGCCATCTACCAGCTCTTTTTTCAGCGCCATGAACTGCAAACCTCCGATCATATAGGCGACCTGGTATAAGGGGCTGTAATCGCCTTTAAATGAGCGGCGCACTTCACCCGCCGCGTTAGCCCTTTCATGCCCGACCCTGTCCACCAGGAAATCGATACACTGCTGGGGCGTCCATTTACCCAGGTGATAGTTCAGGGAAAAGATAATGCGCGCACACCGGTGCATACGCCAGAACAACATACCGATGCGGTCTTCGGGAGATTGCGGGAATTTCAGGTCCCATAACAGCATTTCCCAGTATAAGGACCAGCCCTCTATCCAGAACGGCGTATCAAAATTGCGGTAGGTCCTGTAGCGGTTATTCATAAACTGCTCCAGTGCATGCCCCGCAAACAGCTCGTGATGTACGGTAGCCCTGGAAAAGTGAGGATTATTCCCCCGCATGCTCATCAGCTTATCACCATTTTCCATATCGTTTGTAGGATAGGATATACTCAGCACCTCCCCGCCTGTAAAGAACGGGTTGACCAGCTGCCGTTCGGGCGTCATCATCATCATACGCCACGTCTCTTCCGCCAGTGGCGGTATTGTGATCAGCTGTTTTGTTTTCAGGAACGACATGGACTCATTGTACAGTTTCATGATCGCATCCGGCTGATCTCCTGCCGGCACATAGGTGTTCTTTACTTTCTCCAGCGCTTTATGCCAGTCCTTTCCGAAGCCCATTTCTTCACTTGCCTTCAGCATTTCTGCGTCGCAGAAGGCAAACTCCTTATTGGCGATTGCGATCAGTTCTTCAGGGGAATAAGGGATCAGCTCATTCTGTAACTGCCGCTCCAGTTCCTCTTTACCGATGGGATATCCACGGATACCACTTCCATCGTCTTTCGTCCCCGGCATTGTTTTGATCTTCTGTTCCCATACGTTCCCATATACTTTCAGCACACTATCCAGTTGTTTGTAGGGCGACGGGACCCACCAGGAAAACTGCGGATCATATTCGTTATAGAAATCGTATACGCTATGGATCGCTTCCTGCAATCCTTTGGTAATACCGGCTCCCCTGCGCAGCAGATAGATATTGAGACCTGTAGCCTTCGTATTTAAGTCCCATGCTTTATCCTGCAGGGCTAAAGTTATATCACGGAAAGCGGCGGCCAATGCCTGTGCATCCTGTTTGGTCCCTCTCCTTCTCAGTTTCTCTGCTGCGTATATTTTGTCTGCCAGCGGGAACCAGGACGACAATGCCTCACACTGCTCCGCCTGTTCATCCAGTGCACGCACTTCTTCCCGTAATTTCTGCCGGAACAGGACATAGTCCACCCGTTCCGCTACATTCAGCTTATCAAAGTTGAAAGCATTCAGCTGTTGCAGGTAGTCCGTGTTGAAAGCCTTCAGTCGCTCCGTTCTTTCCGGGGAATTTTCTATCCGGTAGAACCGCATCAGGCTTCCTTTGTCGGCTTCATAATGCGATAGCAGTACTGTGATGTCTTTCTCCTGTGCAACGGCGACACCTGCGCTCATGCACCATCCTGTTAACAGGCAGTAAATAAGTCTTTTCATAAGTACGTTTAACTGAATCTTTCTACTTTAAAAGGCGTGATATCCATAGATGCAGGAACACCTGCCACCAGTTCGCTGACCAGCTTACCGGTAGCGGCTCCCAGGCTGATGCCCAGCATGGAATGCCCTGTTGCTACGGTCACATTCGGGTAACGTTTCATGGTGCCGATATGGGGCAGGCCGTCTGCACTGCAGGGGCGGTAACCATACCACACCTTTTCCGGCGCGGGTAACGGAATATCATATGCCGGAAAATATCTTTTGACGGAAGCGAGTATACCTTCAACCCTTTGCATACGCGGCGGAGCGTTCAGGCCAGTGATCTCCATGGTTCCACCGAAACGGATCTTATTCCCGTTCATAGGCGAAATGGCGACTCTCGCCTCACTCAGTATCACGGAATGCCTTACTTTGTAAGGGGCGTCTTCGAATGTAACGGAATAGCCCCTGCCCCCTACCATCGGGATGTTCAGTCGCAGGTGCCCTGCCAGTTCACGGCTCCATACGCCGGCAGCTACTACGACATGATCTGCGGTATGAAATCCTTTATTGGTCTTAACACCTTTCACCCGGTCCCCTTCCGTGATAAATCCTGTTACCTCCTGGTTACTCTCAAACCGCACGCCGCGTTGCCGCAGGTAATGCAGCAGGCTTTGCATCAGCTGGTTCGGATACAACTGTGCATCTCCCGGGAAGTATATGGCGCCTAATGCTTTGACCGGGGTATCCGGCTCCATCTGTTGCAGCGTTTGCGGGTCTATCAACCGGGCTTCCAATCCCAGGGCCTGTGCATTCTTTATAGTCTGTTCCGCATGGTGCGCATTTTCTTCCGTGTTGAACAACTCGAGCATTCCCTTTGGATCATAGGAAAAATCAAGGCCAGGCACCTTTGTCCATTCCTCATACAACTGTTTACTCAACAGAGCAATATCTCTCAGCGGAACGGCCGACCGCTCCACGTGCGACTTCGTAGCGCTTTTCATAAATTGCCAGCCCCAGTTAATGATACTGCTGTTCAGACTTGGCCTGATGTAGAACGGGCTTTTCGGGTCGAGCATCCATTTCAGTCCCTGCCTGACTATACTCGGCGTTGCCAGTGGTACAAAATGACTGGGACAAACATATCCCGCATTGCCGTACGAACAGCCCTGCTGCATGTCCGTTCTGTCTATCACAGTTACTGCATAACCTGCCTGTTGCAGGTAGAATGCGCTGCTTAAGCCTATAATACCTCCGCCTATAATGATTACTTCCATATCGTAGTTTAAATCACCTGTAATCCATATGCATACGGATCATCCTCAGGGTCTATCGTGATCGTGTTATATCCATAGATCCGTGCCCAGCCCTCAATACCGGGCCGTATTGCAGGTACGCCGCCCACAGTGGTCTCTTCTTCTATCGTACCAATAAAGCGGGAGCCGATGATGCTTTCATGAATGAACTGGTCGCCCTTTTTCAACTTACCTTTAGCATACCACTGGGCCATGCGGGCTGAAGTACCTGTCCCGCAGGGGGAACGGTCAATTGCCTTATCCCCGTAAAACACTGCGTTACGCGCCGTTGAAGACGGGTCCATCACAGCGCCTGTCCACAGTACATGAGAGCATCCGTTTATATGGGGATTGTCGGGGTGTATGAAAGTATGTTTTTCATTGATACGTTTACGTAACTCACGTGCCCAGCCTATCAGCTGAGAGGCGGTGTAATGTTCCAGACCGGGGAAATTCTCCTGGACATCTACAATAGCGTAATAATTTCCGCCGTAGGAAACATCGACTTTCAGCGGCCCCAGCTCAGGGCATTCCACAATGAGATCGGTCGCAGCGAGATAGGAAGCCACATTGGTAAGTTTGACGCTCTTTACCTTGTGACCTTCCTGCTTATATTCGATCAGCACCAGCCCTGCCGGCGCTTCCATCCGTACAATGCCGGGCGTTTTTGGCGTGATCAGTCCTTCTTCAATTGCAATAGTGATCGTACCGATAGTACCGTGTCCACACATCGGCAGGCAACCACTGGTTTCTATGAATAATACGCCAACATCGTTAGCCGGATCGTGCGGCGGATAAAGTATACTGCCACTCATCATGTCATGACCCCGTGGTTCGAACATCAGGCCTGTTCTGATCCAGTCATATTCCTTCAGGAAATGGTTCCGTTTGTCGCTCATGTTATTACCATGCAATACGGGCCCGCCACCGGCTACGAGCCTTACCGGGTTACCACAGGTGTGTGCGTCTATGCAAAAGAATGTTTTCTTCACGAGTTCCTTATTCTGTTAGATAAAAGACATTGGTTGATCTGCTCTTTCAAAAATACCGGTTGAGCGCGAATGGGATATTACAGGTTTTGACCAATGGTATGCAGAAATTAACATAAATAAGTAAATATCCGGTAACATTTTCAGGGGCTGCTGAGTACACGCACCCTTCTTCAAAAAAGCCTTTACTCCCTGCTTGTTCCGCACTGAACTGGTAAACAGGGTGACTAATTCCAATTAAAAAAGCCTGCCCGGCTCATCCTTTTTTACTGAAAATCAATACGTATTGATTATCTAATTAAATTGCAGGCATACTTCCATGTCATATGAATGAAACCGCTGCTCCCCAAAATGAGAAGGCGAGGCTAAGAGCTCTCAAGGAATACGGGCTGCTGCAACTAAATCCGCAACCGGCCCTCGACCAGTTCACAGAACTGTCAACCCTCAGCTGCCATTTCCCTTACACTGTTATAGCGATCGCAGGAGGGAAAACACAACTGATCGTTTCTTCCACCGTTATACCAGGCGTACAGGAAACAGCTATGGACTGGGGCTTCATGCAGCTGATCATGGAAAAACAAACCCTCACCACCGTAGCCGATACGCTGGCTGACCCTGCTGTGAGCAACAATAAAGCAGTTACAGACGCACCCCATATCCGTTCGTTCGCCGGATTTCCGCTTACTGACCACCGTGGATTTGTTTTAGGCGCACTTTGCGTTATGAGCCCTGAACCGGATGTACTTAGCGCCAGAGAACAGCAGGCGCTGACTATCATTGCGCGAAAAATAGTCGACGCCATCGTTGGGGAAAGACTGAAAGAAGAGATCAGCTACTATGAAAAACTCTTCCATCTATCCGAAGGACTTGTATGTGTCGGTTCCTTCTCCGGCAAACTAAGAAGAGTGAATGAAACATTCTCCACCCTGCTGGGATGGGATGAACAGGAACTGCAGATGACTTCCGTGCTCGACCTTGTACATCCCGACGATCTGGAAAATACCAGCCGTGAACTGGAAAACCTGCGTTCAGGTTTATCATCGATCAATTTCTTCAACCGTTTCAGGACAAAGAGTGGCGATTACAAATACATTCAATGGATAGCCACGCCCGAACCCCATACTGGCAATATCTTCGCCATCGGCAGGGACATCACCAGCGAAAAGATCAAAGAGCGGGAACTGATAGACAGTGAGACCGGCGCCCGTACTTTCTTCGAGAACTCCCTGGGTATGATGTGCAAACATGATCTGAACGGCAACCTCACATATGTCAATAAGGCCAGTGCGGACAGTGTTGGGTACAGCATCCCGGAACTCATGAACATGAGCTTATACCAGCTTATTCCATCCCAATACCACAGCGATCTTGATCAGTATCTTGCCAGGATCCGGATGCAGGGTAAAGTGACCGGTTTAATGCACACACAACATAAAAATGGTAATATCCGCATCTGGCTGTTCAACAATATCCTGGTGAACGAGATCCAGGGCAAAACCTATGTGATAGGCAATGCAGTGGATATTACAGAAAGACATGAACTGGAAATAGATCTGAAACGTACTAAGGAATTGCTGGAGCGCACCAACCAGGTAGCCCGGATAGGCGGATGGGAATTTGATATTGTCAAAAATGAAGTGTACTGGTCGAGCGTAACCTGCGAGCTTCATGAAGTAGGCCCGGACTTCAAACCTACCCCTGAAAATACCATGGGCTTCTATGTAGGAGAATACCGCCAGCAACTGGATGCCGTCATTGATCACGCCGTTCGTACCGGCACACCCTGGCAACTGGAGCTACAGATCATGACAGCCCAGGGCCGCAGGCTATGGGTCCGTTCAATAGGTCACGCCGCCTTTGAAAACGGCGTTTGCAAAAGACTGTTCGGCACCTTCCAGGATATCAATGAAAGAAAGAAAGCAACAGTAGTTATCCAACAGTCCAGGAAATTGCTGGAAGATGTATTGCAGGCTGCTTCGGAGGTCAGCATCATTGCCACTGACCATAAAGGGATGATCACCCTCTTTAACAAGGGAGCGGAAAAATTATTGCGATATGACGAGGCAGAACTTACAGGCAAACAATCCTGGGAAATATTCCATGTACCGGAAGAAATAGAAGCGAGAGGTAAAGAATTATCCCAGCAGTATAACACCCCTATTGAAGGATTTCGTGTTTTTGCACACATCCCTGAACTGGAAGGGTCGGAACTGCGGGAATGGACGTATGTAAAAAAAGACGGCACTGCTTTCACTGTTGCCATGGTGGTTACGCCTATACGCGATAACCAGGCCATTACCGGTTACCTGGGTATTGCTACTGATATTACAAAAAGAAAGAGGGCGGAAAAAGAGCTGCAGGAGGCTAAATTACAGGCGGAGTATGCCAGTAAGGCCAAATCTGAATTCCTGGCCAATATGAGCCATGAAATACGCACACCGTTGAACGGCGTGATCGGTTTTACAGACCTGCTGATGAAGACAGGACTCAACGAAACACAACAACAGTACGCATCTATCGTCAACCAATCGGGCAACTCGTTGTTGAGCATCATCAATGACATCCTCGATTTCTCTAAGATAGAAGCCGGTAAAATAGAACTGGACATCAGCAAGTGCGACCTTTATGAGTTCAGCAGCCAGGCCAGTGATATATTGAGTTTACAGGCCCAGCAGAAAGGCGTTGAAATGTTGCTGAACGTTTCTACAGAACTTCCCCGTTTTATGTGGGCGGATGTCGTGCGGCTTAAACAGATCCTCCTGAACCTGCTCAGCAATGCTGTTAAATTTACCGACCAGGGAGAAATAGAGCTGGAGATCAGACCGGCAGGTCCGCAGCAGGAAGGGATGACTACCATACACTTCCAGGTAAGGGATACCGGTATTGGTATCCATAAAAGCAAACAGCAGAAGATCTTCGAGGCATTCCTGCAAGAGGACATTTCCACTACTAAAAGATATGGCGGCACCGGTCTGGGACTAAGCATTTCCAATAAATTACTGGCCCTCATGGGTAGCCAGCTGCGCCTGGAAAGTGCTCCCGGGAAAGGTAGTACGTTCTTTTTTGAGATAACGGTAAAAACAGAGGACGGCGCTCCCATTGCATGGGAAAATATCGACCTTGTCAAAAATGTGCTGATTGTAGATGATAACCAGCATAACCGCACCATTCTAAAAAGGATGTTGCAGATGAAGGGCATCCGTTCTGACGAAGCGGCCAATGGTGTTGAAGCGTTCCAGTTCCTGATGACGAAACAGCGTTATGATGTGGTCCTTATGGATTATCACATGCCTTTTATGGATGGCCTGGAAACCATCAGGAAGATCAGGACCAACTTCGACGAACTGGATAAAGAGCCCGCTATCATCCTGCTGCACAGTTCTGCAGATGATGAAAAGATCATCAGGGCATGTGAGGAATTACACGTCAATCAGCGTCTGCTAAAACCCATTAAGATACAGGAAATGTACCACGCCCTCTCCCATTTGTTCATCAAGAGCACGGCGGAAGCAAGCCGCTCTGAAAGTCGTGACCACAAAAGGATCAAAGCCAATATCAGGATACTGATCGCGGAAGATAATCCCATTAATATGTTGCTGGCCAGCACCATTATCCGGAAGATCGCTCCGGCCGCCCAGATCATTGAGGCAAAGAACGGTAAGGAAGCCGTTGAAAGCAGCACACAGCAACTGCCTGATATCGTTTTCATGGACATTCAGATGCCGATCATTAACGGTTATGAAGCTACAAGGCTGATCCGGGAGATCAGTCCGCATATTCACATTCCCATCATTGCCCTCACCGCCGGGAACGTGAAAGGAGAAAGGGAAAAATGTATAGCAGCAGGCATGGACGATTTTGTTACCAAACCCTTTATTGAAAATAATCTTATTGCGGTATTTGAAAAATGGCTGACATGGAGGTCTGTCGACGCCTAATCATGTAACGCCCTGCACTCCGCTTCCAATACCCCACTAATAAGCTGCGGCGGCGTACCCCATTTCGTGATACCGGCGTCCTTCAGCAACGGATAAGCCGAGCTCGCCCCGCCGATATCTCCCGTGGTCAGTCCCATAACGATCGTGGGTATCCTATGATGCCGGATAACATAGGCACACATGATACAGGGCTCATGAGTAGTATACATGATGCAGTCCGACAGATCCGAAGTATTCAGCAAAGTTCTCGCCTGGCGGATGGCTTCTATCTCGGCATGGTAGGTGATATCCTTATGGGCCTTCCCTCCTTCTATCCCCCTGGCGATGATCTCCCCGTTTCTCACGAGAATAGACCCTACCGGGCTGTCGCCCCGTTCTTTAGCCGTTCTGGCAAGAGACAGGCATTCTCTCATAAACTGCTCATTATCAACACTCATTGATGCATATTTAGATAAGTACGCAAAGATACGCCTTTGACCTGACCAGAATATGAATTCAATACAACCTATATCGTATAGGCATATTACGCCGTAGTTACGCCGTTATTTCTATATCGATCGATATAGAAATATGCCTGTAACAACGGCGTAATATGCTTATACGATATAGGTTGAATGTTAGTCGAATCCTTTTTGTCAGGGAAGGCCCATACAAGGACAATCATCCTTACGCCGACTCGCTTACTGATCAAAGAGAATAAAATAATATATAACTTCATACCATATTGACCACATAAGATGAAAGTCCTTAAAGTTGCAGGTTACACTATTTTTGCGTTACTCGCAGTAATTATCATCGCAGGCATTTTCTTAGATAATGCGTTGAAGGGAGGAAAGGTGTATCAGGCTGGTTCTGGCCTGGGTTCAGTAACAAGTCTGGAAATTTATAAATACAGACAGGAGTACTATGAAAAGTATGCAGATACCTTTCTCATGAAATATCCGCAATATCAGGCACCTAAAGACGACCCCAGTACATATATGACATCGGGTTATGAATTCCTGAACATGACCAAGTTTTATTTTGATAAACTACCAAGAGAAATTTATTGCGTTCAATGGCAGGGGATTGATGTACGCATGGCTTATGATATTGACAACAACGAAATGATCATTGAAAATCCGAGGGCCAAAGTCTATATAGACCAGGTAGAAAAAGAAAGAATGCGCAAAAGATTAAGAACCGAAGTAATTGATAGGATGGACTCCATCATTGCAGCCTCGGCGGACAAAGACAGCGCGTTACTGGAACAGAATTAATCGTAGACATCTGCCATTAAAAACAATTAATATGGGAACTTCTTTGCTCTATCATTTCCCTAATCCCTGACGACCTAATTTATTCTGCTTCTTTCTGTGTAGATCTAAATCTTCTATCCTCGAGCCAATTTTTCCAAAATTCTCTCTGTTCCTCTACTGTCGCTATTTTGTCTATATCATCAGTCGGTTCAAAAATTTTCACCAGGCTCTCTCTTGTTGCAGGCTGTCCCATTTCCAGCCTATAGGCCTTTACACTTACCAGCGCAGCTCCCGAAGGATACACATCTACTCTGCATCCATTACATAAAATTTTAACTCCAACCGGCTCCAATTTCAATCTTATATTTACCAAAGCCACAAAAGGAAAAGTATTCACTTCCGCAATCTTGATATCTCCCAACTCGTATCTAAGTGTAATTTCACCACCTCCACTGGAATAATAGAGGAAGGAATCAAGATATTCGGAGCCATTATAACTTTTGACAGGATATGTCGTCGTCATAAATAATAATCTAAAACATAATGTACCTCAACAATCCCTCACTGAAGTATTTAACTTTTATTTCTTCTTCTCTTAATTGAACCCTGATTTCTTTCGCCAACCCTATACCTCGTTCATCCAATTTTAGTATATCATTATTCAAGCTCGATCTTTCATCACTATTCAACTGCACTATTGGCAAATAATCCTCAGACCATTTTTCTAACCTTCTAGTTAAATCAACCGGCAAGTTCAAATCCAAATAATGAAACTCCTTATCATATTCATCACGCAAAAAGGAGTTGTAATTGGCTGTCAATATTAAATACTTCATTCGCAATCAATAAACTCATTCATATGCCAAAACCGGGACTGCACCAATATTTTATCCTTCCTTATCCTAGCTATTCAACACCTTCTCATCATACCAAACATCTTCATATCCTTTATCATCAATTAAAAAACGCCACCCGGGAGGCAACCCCAGATATTGCAGGACCTGAGGGCATAACTCTAATAAGTGACCAATATGAATTGGCTTATAAAAATCATCCGCGTCAGAATATTCCCCTGCATATATATACCAGGTAGCCAAACCGTTAGATGCTATAGGCAGCCGTAAGCCATGTATTGGCATTCTGCTCTTATCTTCAAGAGTATCAATAGCAACACCGATGATGGTATCGAAAGGAGATGCCAGATATAATGCTTCATATCGTTCACATATCTCCTCTTGTTTTTTTATAAACTCATCTTCCATTTTATAAAGTTCATCATTCATTCTAACGATATTATAATCACTGATGTAATATCTAGGTGATCGAAGCGCAGCGAAGCCGCCAACTTAATCCCCTTTTCCTGTAACATCAGTTAATCACATCCGGCACAAAGATCCAATCAACTCCTATCAGCATTGCGAGCATCAGAATAATCACAAAAAACCTGATCCCTATCCTCCGTTCAAGATTAACCATAGCGTTAGTCGGATCATCCTTTTCGTAATACACAGGCTCCACCTTTCCTATAGGTGGTTTCTCAAAACTATAATTATCAGATTCAATAACGTATTCTTTGCCATCGGTCGCAGTATATTTTATAATGGCCGCATATCCATCATTTTGGTCAAGGTCCTGCTTTGTTTTAAATCCTGTCACTATCCCCTCCTGCCTCTCTTTATTCAAATAGAAATCAAATGCATACAGAAAGTCTTCTACCAAAGCCCATACGCATCGTATGCCCAAAAAATTCAGTACTAAAAGGATACAAACTTCGGTAATGAACATCTTATTAACTTATTTGGGCTTTAAAAGCCTTTCCGGGAAGGCTACAAACATACATTGATAAATTAATATCACAAATATTACAAACATCTTATAATCTGACCAGCCCCCCATCTCCCAACTGAGATGCATCATGTATGCGTCGTATATGCGCCGTATATGCGTCGTATATGCGTCGTGTATGAAGTATGGAATACCCATTTCCCCAAGTGTGGGGTACAGGGAATCAAAAGGCCCCTTTAAGGCCTGCCGTCAACAAAAAGATCAACAGTGCCTGGGAGACTAAAGTGAGCTTAAGCGTGGAGAACACCAATTCGGAAGGCAACCAGCTGACCAGCAGCCAGACATTCAAAAGGCATTATACCCAGCTGTTTCCTACTGCTTATATTGGTTACCAGGCGAACAGCAAAAATCAGCTCAGTGTTTCCTATGGGTGTCCCAATATAATTGAGACACCCGCTTCCATTGATCACTTTTCTCTTAGAACCGGTAACTTACTGTACCCACGAACTGGGTCGGCGGTATTGGGTTTACACTATAGTTCTCGTGTACGTAATAATTGTAGGTATTTGTTACGTTAGATACTTTAGCCATTACAGAGAAACGTTTGAAAGCATAACCAGCGCTGATGTCCAGTGTAGAGAACCCTGGTACTGAGATCAGACGGTTGTATTTCTGGTTCTGATTGATCGTATTATTCCAGCCACCAAAACGCTGACCGATATAATAATATCCCGCGCCAAACTTCAGCCCTTTCAATGCAGATTGCTGCAGGGTATAGAATACACTGGCGTTCGCAGTATGATTCGGATTACCTACCAGACGTTCCCCTTCTACAGAACTACCGGCCACATCACTCACATTTTCTATAGTGATATTGTTGTAGCTGTATCCACCAATTACATCAAGACCAGGCAAAGGATGACCGGCAATATCCACTTCCACGCCACGGCTTAAGGTCTCACCGATCAAAGCTTTCAGGTTAGTATTGTTGTTAGGTGTAACACCATCTTTCTGGAACGGGGCCGTCTGCGCAAAATTGCTGTTCCTGATACGGTATGCGGTAACATTCACTGACAATCTTCCTTTGAGGAAATCATTTTTTACACCTACTTCATACTGATCTATGATGGACGGGTTCAGGGAATTGCTGTCTACATCCAGACCATTGTTAGGCGTGAAAGAGTTTGAATAACTTGCAAATACTGCCATAGTTTCAATCGGTTTGTACACGAGACCTAACCGTGGAGAGAAAGCATGATCGTATTTGGCAGCGGTAAAAGTGGTTTGTGTGGATTTATAATCGTAAGTAGCAGGCGCTTCATTCTGCAGGTAAGAGAACCTGATACCTGCCAGGAAATTCAGCTTGGAGGTGATCTTTATCAGGTCCTGTGCATATACGCCCACACGGTTGATCGGCGTAGTGACACCCTTGATCCTTGACGCCTCAGGTATATCGGTACGCGGAGTATACAGGTCAGGGTTCAGGATATTGATAGTATCGTAAGTAGTGGGCTGATTATAGGAATAAGCTTTAGTATAATAACGATCTCCGTCAATACCTACCAGTACATTATGTTCTAAACCGCCCGTTCTGAACTTTCCATTCAGATCAACCTGCGCCAGGTAATAATCTTCAGAATTGAATGCTCTGTTCAGCGGACGCGCCCATTTACCATTTGCATCTGCCTGTATCCTCTCAATAGCGTAATAATCGCGGCTATATCTCTGGTAAGAGAATGTACCGTTCAAAGTCCAGTTATCATTCAGCTTATGTCTGATAGTAGCACCGGCAGATGATTGTTGTGTGTGCGCATACTGCCATGACGTACCGAAAAAGCTATTACGTGATACAGGTGAGATCTTATTATTATCCAGGGAACCGATACCAAAATCAGGTGTAAAATCATGTTTCAGATAATCTCCCTGTACTATTAATTCCGTGCGGTCACTCAATTTGAACAACAAAGATGGATTAACGTAATAACGTTTTGAATGTACCTTATCGCGATAGCTATCAGTCGTTTCAAATGTGCCATCTATTCTATATGCTACTTTGGAAGATAGCGGGCCGTATACATCAAATGCAGGCTTTAGCAGGCCAAAGCTACCTGCACGTACATTTACCTCGCCACCGAAGGTGAACTTAGGCTGTTTGGTCACCATATCCATTACTGCACCAGGGGCGACGTTGCCATACAGGATAGCAGCGCTGCCTTTCAGTATTTCCACCTTTTCCAGAGAGCTCATTTCAGGCATTACACCAGAATTAACACGGGCTCCGTTCTTAAACATGTTAGTGCTTGAAAAACCGTAACCTCTCGCATTAAAAGATTCCTGTGTACCTGCACGGGAAGAGGCCATGTACACCCCGTTAACATTCTTCACTACATCACTCATACGCTGTACCTGCTGGTCTTCCAGTACTTCATGCCCGATCACGGCTACGCCCTGTGGCAGATCTATGGCAGCAATGGGGAGCTTACCTATGTTAACCGGACTTTTATTGATGGTTCTTGTCCTGGTACCCTCAACTACTATTTCATTGAGTTGTGCAGCAGTAGCTTCCAGTGCAAAAGTAACATCAGTCGTCTCTTCAGCAGTAACAGTAACTGACTTATGTATCGTTTTAGTACCAGTGTAAGATATTACCAGTTCGTAATTCCCCTGTTTGATGCTCTTCAATATGAACTGTCCTTCCTCATTGGTCAATGCGCCTTTCTTTGTATCCTTTAAACCTACGGTTACAAATGCGGCAGGCTTTCCATCTGCTGAATTGATCTTTCCTTTGATAGTACCGTTTTGTGCAAACGCAGTAATACTGGTTAAGATGATTATGAGAGTGATGTATAGATTTTTCAACTACAGTAAATTTTATGCAAAGAAAAAGCACTCATCAGTTTTAAGCGGATCGTATCGGGAAAAATTGATCCACTATGGAAAGGAATAGTAAACTGTCAGAAAGAAGTTATAAAATAGTCCCGTAAAATTGCTAAACGCCCTTCAGCATTGACTTTCAAAGGTCATCAGCAAGATAAAAGACATGAAATAAATTCTTATATATAGCTTTTCCCTTTTGAGGGGGCTTCCAAGTTCAGAATTAATTCAGATTTGGGAAATAATATTGTGAAATGAAACTATTGATCATTGATGGCGACCTAGCACTATCGCAAGTCATGATCTCTTATTTATCTGCCGGGAATTATATCTGTGAATACGCAAATAACTATCACCGCGCACTGGCTAAAATAGAGATGTATGCGTATGATTGCATCTTAATGGACCTCGTACTACCGGATGGGGACAGCAATATGCTACTGGAAGCAATAAAAACACACAATAAGGAAACGGGCATCATTATTATTTCTGCAAAAACTGATTATGAGGATAAGATATCCGCATTACACCAGGGAGCGGATGATTATGTTACCAAACCATTTCATTTACCGGAACTCTCCGCCAGGATCTTTTCTGTGATCAGGAGAAGGAAGTATGATAATTGTAATATCATCCGGCAGGAAGAATTAACAATCGATCTACTAGCCAAAACAGTACAGATCAACAACAACCCCGTTACACTCACCAGGAAAGAGTTTGACCTGCTTTTATACTTCCTGGGCAATAAGAATAAGGTCCTCTCCAAACACGAACTTGCCGAACAGCTTTCAGGTGATATTGCCGGTATGCGGGACGATAACAATGTTATCTATGCCCACATCAAAAACCTCAAAAAGAAACTCCATGAAGCCGGAGCTGGCAGTTACCTGAAAACGATCTACGCAACCGGTTACAAGTGGGAGATCTAGCCGACCGGCTTATTCCGCCATACAAAATAATAGACCGGTATCCCCAACAGTACAATGCCTAATCCAGGCCAGGTATACATCGGTTTATAGACCAGTAACGCCAGGCAGATAATAGCAGCAGATACGACATACAATAAAGGCAGTACAGGATACCCGAACGCCTTATATGGCCTGGGCAATTCAGGCCGGGTACGGCGCAACCTGAAGATCCCGATGATGGTCAGGATATAAAAGATCAATACCACAAAGATCACATAGTCCAGCAGCTGTCCGTATTTACCGCTAAGACACAGCACAGAGGCCCAGATACATTGTATCCACAGGGCTTTTCCCGGAACTGCATTTTTGTTCAGGGTAGCCAGCTGTTTGAAGAATACGCCGTCCTTTGCCATGGTATAACATACCCTCGCTCCCGACAATATCAATCCATTGTTACAGCCGAAAGTAGAGACCATCAATAACCCCGCAATGATATAAGTACCTCTCGTACCAAAGATCTTCACTGCGGCCGCCACCCCTACCCTTTCATTTTCCGCAAAGGCAATTTCCTTCAGCGGTAATACACCCAGGTATACCAGGTTGGTGGCAGCGTAAATAACCGTAACGATCAGCGTACCGAGGAACAGGCTCCTTCCGATATTCCTTTCAGGGTCCTTGATCTCCCCGGCAATGAATGTGACATTGTTCCAGGAATCGCTGCTGAAAAGGCTACCGACCATACTGCCTGCAATAGCGCCCAATGCTGCCAGTCCCACGTATGGCATCAGGGAATCCGTCTGCTCCGTCAGTCTGTTCAGGGCGAAACCTGTTTGCCAGTTAGCGTCCCAAACAGCTTTATCGGCCGCAAAACACCCAAACAGGATCAGTGCCAGCAGGGCGGCTATCTTGGCCAATGTAAACCCAGTTTGTATCAGCTTGCCTTCTTTTACGCCCAGGGTATTGATGAATGTAAGCAGTACTATCAGCAGGATGGATGTGATCTGGGCCGCAGAGATCTTTATGAACGACAGATCCGCTATAATATTCTTCTCGCTCAGTACAGGAAAAAGGTAAGCGGAGAACTTGGCGAAAGCCACCCCTACTGCGGCAATAGAACCGGCCTGTATGACCGTGAAAAAGCTCCATCCGAAGAGAAAGCCTGTGAGGCGGTTAAAAGCTTCCCGCAGATACACGTATTGCCCTCCTGCCTGGGGAAACATGCCACTCAGCTCTCCATAGCTTAAAGCAGCGGTCAGCGTAAGGATGCCTGTAATGATCCATATCAGTACCAGCCAGCCGGCGGAACCTACGTTGCGGGTAATATCTGCGCTTACCAGGAAGATACCGGAACCGATCATGGAACCGGCTACTATCATTGTAGCGTCCAGCAGTCCGAAAGACCTTCGGAAAGATTTTGGTTGATCTGACATAGGGTATAGTTGTTTATCGGGTAAAGCCGTTGTCTATCTGCCGCCAGATCCCTAACGGATTTCGGGCTTTCAATGCATCGGGTAACATATCGTCAGGGAAATTCTGGAAGCATACCGGTCTTACCCAACGTTTGATAGCTCCTGTACCGACAGACGTAAAACGCTGGTCTGTAGTAGCCGGGAAGGGCCCTCCATGTACCATAGCAGCACAAACTTCCACACCAGTGGGCGGGTTGTTTAAAATAACACGGCCTGCAAGTGTAGACTGCACTGCAATAACGTCCTTCCATTGAGCAGTGTCGGTAGCGGTACCTACAATGGTAGTGGTCAGCTGTCCATGCAAACTTTTCAGTACAGCCAGTAACTCCGCTTTGTCTTCACATTCTACAAGCAGTGAGAAGGGACCAAACAATTCTTCCTTTAACTGCGGGTTAACCAGGAACGTTTTAGCAGCTGTACGGGCCAATGCAGGCCATGCTTCCATTTCCGCAGGTACGGCAGATTCATTTACGAGTAACACATTATCCTGGCTGAACATATGGCTACGTCCTTTCCCATATGCTTCGCAGATACCTTTGTGCAACATCTTTTGCGGTGCAACAGCAGCAACTGCATCTCCCAGTAAATTGACAAAGTTGTCCAGGGCCGTGCTCTTCAAACCGATCAGCAAACCGGGATTGGTACAGAACTGTCCCATACCCAATGTAATGGAACCTGCGAAGGTTTGCGCCAGTTGTTCTGCCTGAGTGGCCAATGCATCCGGATAAAAAACCACCGGATTGATACTGCTCATTTCTGCGAATACAGGAATAGGTACTTCACGCTCCGCAGCATATCCCAGCAACGCCTTCCCTCCCTGGAGAGACCCGGTAAAACCAACGCCTGTCGTCAGCGGATGCAGCACAAGTGCTTTCCCTGTTGCATTGCCCTCTCCGGTAACATGCTGCACAGTGAATTCGGGCATGCCACTTTTTTGTATAGCCCTCTGCATAGTTTCAAAAACAAGCTGTGATGTACGCGGATGTGCAGGATGGCCTTTAATGACGACGGTAGCTCCCGCCGCCAGTACACTGGCGGTATCACCACCGGCGGTAGAAAAAGCGAAGGGAAAGTTACTGGCGCCGAATACCACTACCGGCCCAACAGGTACCAGCATCCTGCGAAGGTCAGGTTTAGCAGGCGTGTTTTCCGGCTTCGCTGTATCAATCACCGCCTCCACCCAGCTGCCTTCTTTTATGAGATTAGCAAACAGCTGTAGCTGACTGGTAGTACGGGTGATCTCTCCATTCAGTCTTGCGGCAGGCAGATTGGTTTCCGCCTGTGCCGTTGCTACCAGCACATCTCTTTGCTGTGTTATTTCCGAAGCGATCGTTTCCAGGAAAACAGCACGCGCAGATGGCGTAGTTTCCCTGTACTGATTAAATGCTTCGGCCGACCGCTGCATGATATCGTTTATTTGCATGATGATGCTGTTCTGGCTTTATAGTGAATGATAATCAGGTAATGTTGGCCTGCTGGCAATAGCGGTATCGATCACCTTTAGGATCCTCTCCCTTTCTGCGCCAACCAGTTTTAAACGTGGTGCGCGAACTGTTTCGCTACCCAGGCCAGCTTGTTGTTCAGCAAGTTTGATGTACTGCACCAGTTTCGGATGAAGGTCCAGTTCCAGCAATGGCAGGAACCAGCGGTAGATAGCCAGCGCTTCTGCAATACGGCCCGCTTTGGTCAGTTTATAAACAGCGACTGTCTCTTCAGGAAAAGCACATACCAGCCCGCCAACCCAGCCATTAGCACCCAACACCATCTCTTCCATAGCCAGCGTATCTACACCGCACAGAATGCTGAAACGGTCTCCAAAACGACTGATCATACGGGTTACATTGGATACGTCCCTGGTAGATTCTTTGACTGCCTGCACATTACTATATTGCTGCAACTGATCGAAGATATCCAGTGTAACCTCCACTTTATAGTCAACCGGATTGTTATAGATCATAACAGGTAATTCCGTAGATGCCGCAATTGTTTTAAAGTACTCCGCTGTTTCGCGTTCATCGCTTTTATAACGCATCGGGGGCAATAACATCAATCCTTTCGCACCCCATGCTGCGGCCAGCTTTGCCTGCCTGATAGCTTCGCTTGTTGAGCCTTCAGCAATATTCATGACAACCGGGACCTTCCCCGCTACCTGTTCCACTGCATATTTCGTCAGGGTTTCTTTTTCGGCAGTAGTGATGACACTGGCCTCTCCCAGTGAACCGCCCAGAATAACCCCGTCAATACCGGCTTTGATCTGAGCTTGCAGGTTCTTCCCGAACAAGGGCAGGTCCAGTTCATCAGCGGCAGTAAACTTCGTTGTAAATGCAGGAAATATTCCTTTCCATTCAATAGCCATAGAAGAACAATTTTTTTATCAAAAGTATCAGAAACAGGGTAAGGCACACTACCCGATAGTAATCAATTGTTAGCCGATATTAACCTGTTTTATATCCTTAGTAGCAACATATAGATGTAGTTAACCTTTTTTTCACCGCATATTTTATTTTTTTACTGAATCCGGGTTAAAATTTGTAATATTGATACCATCAGTGAAATAATTGTACAATTCACACTCATTAACATGAGGACCATCAACCAAAGTAATTTGTAATTGCTACGTAGAAGAATCAAACACCTGTAAACACATTCCTGCAAGTGCCAACTTGCTCTCACTTTAAAATTGTTAACAGATGAAAGTGCTACAGTTCACCATACCTGTTCCGCTGGATAAATCCATCATTGTGCAGAGAGATGTGCTACCTTATTTTTACCCTCACCTGCACAGGCACCAGGAGATACAGTTAACCTGGATACAGCAGGGAGAAGGCACACTTGTCGCCGACAATAACATGCATGCTTTCCGTGCTAACGAGATCTACTGGCTGGGCGCCAATCAACCCCACATCTTCAAAAGTGAAGCGTCTTATTTTCAGCCGAAGAGCCGTAAAAAGATCATCGCCCTGGTTATCTTCTTCAACCCTGACGGCGAGCTGGCAGGCTTCTTTAATCTGCCGGAAATTAAAATGCTGAAGAACTTTATTCAGCAGCACCAGGCAGGCTTTAAAGTGCCGCAGGAACATGCTACCGAAATATCCAGCCGTATGTTAAAAGTGACAAACAGTTCGGGTACTGAACAACTGCTGCAGTTCGTCGAACTGTTAAAACAGTTGTCCACTTACCAGGATATCACGCCACTGGCATCTGGTCAGAAAACACAACAGGTCAGCGAACATGAAGGCATCCGTATAGGTAATATCTACAACTACATCATGCATAACTATGATCAGCCTATCACGTTAGAAGATGCCGCAAAACAAGCCCATATGACCCCGCAGGCATTCTGCCGGTTCTTTAAAAAACATACCCTGCATACATTTGTGTCTTTCCTGAATGAAGTGCGTATTAATGAGGCTTGTAAAAAACTTACAGACGGCACTTATGATAATATTGCTACGGTAGCTTATACCTGTGGGTTCAACAGTATCACAAACTTTAACCGGGTGTTTAAGACAGTGACCTGTAAATCTCCCAGTGAATATATGAACAGTTATTTCCAAAGTGTTTAAGCGGTGGCAGGCACAATATGCTGCTTGCTCTCTAAATAAATAGTATCGACAGAAACCCTCCTCCCCATAATAACCGGGAGCTGTTTTCGCGTGCATACCGGCCCTTCGGGGATATCCGGCCAGTTTTTCACCACTTCAGGATTATTTGCTGATTTTAGTATTATTCTTGTCAATAACTGCTATCTTGGCTCTCCAAAAATAAAATTCCATATATGAGTGCTTATGTACCCGCCAGTGACCGGTATGATGCTATGCTCTATAATCGCTGTGGTAAAAGCGGGATCCGTCTCCCGGCTGTTTCACTCGGCCTCTGGCACAACTTCGGTTCGATAGATAATTTTGAGAACGGCCGTCAGATCGTACGCCGTGCCTTTGACAAAGGGATCACACATTTTGATCTTGCCAATAACTACGGTCCGTTGCCCGGTTCTGCAGAAGAGAACTTCGGCGCTATCCTGCAGAAAGACTTTACAGGTTACCTGCGCGATGAGCTCGTGATCTCCACCAAAGCCGGTTACCTGATGTGGCCTGGCCCCTACGGAGAATGGGGTTCCCGTAAGTACGTACTGTCCAGCCTCGATCAGAGCCTGCGCCGTATGAAGCTGGATTATGTCGACATCTTCTACTCTCACCGTCCGGACCCGGAAACGCCTATTGAAGAAACAATGGGTGCACTGGATACTGCTGTACGTCAGGGTAAAGCTTTGTACGTGGGATTGTCTAACTATTCTGCAGAAGAAACAAAAGCAGCACTAGCCGTATTAAAACAGCTGGGTACCCCCTGCCTGATCCATCAGCCTAAATATTCCATGTTCGAAAGATGGGTGGAAGGCGGACTGCTGGACGTACTGGAGGCTAATGGCGTAGGATGTATTCCATTCTCCCCACTGGCACAGGGACTGCTGACAGACCGTTACCTGAAAGGTATTCCTGATGGTTCCAGGGCCAGTAAACCAAGCGGATTCCTGAAAGCAGAACAGATCACACCTGCCACGCTGGACAAGATCCAACGCCTGCATGCAATTGCCCAGAAAAGAGGTCAGTCGCTGGCACAAATGGCGCTTGCCTGGTTGCTGAAAGACAAACGTATCACTTCCGTGTTAATAGGCGCCAGTTCTGTAGGACAACTGGATAATAACCTGGGAGCGCTTGACAAGGTACAGTTTGATGCAGCCGAATTACAGGAAATAGAAAGTATATTGAAATAATAAGGGTTCAAAAAAAGAAAGCCGTCCGCATTAAAACGGACGGCTTTTTCATTTATCAGTATAAGTTACTTCTTGATGTAACGGATCTGAGTGGTGTCTACCCTGGTACTAACACCGCCGTTATAGGTGTACTTTCCTGAACTCTTCAGGGTAACAGGATAATTGTCCTCATCATAAGTATATTCATTAGTAAACTCCTGTGTAGCATCAGGCCATACAGTCTTCTCTGTAAGAATATTGTTAGTGGAAAGTCCGAAAGCCGGGCTTTCAGGCTCCATTAAAAAGATCTCCGGTTGTTTTGCAACATAGTTCACCTTATTATCGTAAGTGTATGTGGTAGTAACGGAATCTTTCGTTTCCGTACCATCTACGATCTTTACAACATGCTGCTTTATAACATTGCCTTTATTCCAAACGAATACATACTTTTCGTACATTTCCAGATCACCGGTACCATCTGCCGCTTCATTTAAATACAGTCCCACCAGGCGTCCCTCACTGTCGTAACTAAGACTGTCGTAGCTGTATACCTTACCGCTCTCTTCGTAAAATTTAATTTTCTCTACATAGCCGGCGGCGTTATAATCATAACTCTGAGACAAGAGAAGCGCGGTAGGGCTTTCCTCACTGGAATTTAATTTCACCAGTCTGTTATTCTCATACACACCTTCGGTGTAGTAAGAATGGCCACCCTCGCGCCTATCAATTAAGTCATACTTAATAATCCTGTTGGCGGTGTTATAGGTCGCACCAATGCTGTCAGTTCCTCTAACCAGGTTAAGGAACAATTTAGTTGTCTGGGGTGTAGGATTCGTTTCATCATCCTTACAAGCAGTAAACAATACGGCAAGTGCAGCTGCACTGAGCAGTAATTTTTTCATAGGTAATTAAGATATATCTGATTTAAATATTTCAGGTCTTAAGGGTTTAACAGCGAGTTACTTACGGGTTTTCCAACTCACCATTGCGGCGCAAATATATAACTTATTTAAAATATAAATAAGGGATTTCTCTTATATAGACGAAAAAGGGCTGATCTTTCAGACCAGCCCTTCATACAATGTATTGTAGAAAGATTATTTGTTCCCGTCAAGAAAGAAATGGAAACTGTCACCGCGTAAACCCACACGCATGGCTTCCAGCGAGATGACTTCATGGGCGCCAATATTACCCAGGTTAGCATTACAGCCTATCAGGTCCAGGAAATACAATTGCTGGTCTTTCCTCGGCGCTTCCCAGATGATCTTTTCACCCGACACCTGCGTCAGGATCTCCTGTACCAGGCCTTCACGTACTTCACCGGAGTCACGGTACAGACCTACCGTTCCGTTTTCCCTGGCTTCAGCGATCAGATATTGAGAACCGGCAGACAGCTCCGCCTTCATGAGCTCTATCCATTTATAAGGAGGTGTGATATGTTCACGGTCTTTGTCTTTCGAGCCAATTTCGCTCAATACTGTCCCCAGTTTGGCTAATTTTTCAATGTAACCGCACTTTTCAGCGTGTGGAATGGAAAGAGATCCGTCAGACACTTCAAAGTAATTGATACCGTACTTTTTACTGACTTCTATATAATCATCAAACTGGTTACGGATGATAAATGCCTCCAGCAACAATCCACCGAAAAAAACGGGGATGTTAAATGACTGATATACTTTAATCTTCTCGTCCAGATTAGGTGTTACATAAGCAGTACCAAAAGCCAGTTTCACCATATCTACATGTGGAGCAGCTACGGAGAGGAAGTCTTTTGTATCCTGCAGGCTCAAGCCTTTGTCGGTCACCATTGTAAGACCGAATGAACGTGGCTGTTGTGTACGAGCAGGAATTTTGTCCAGATTAAAATTCATTTTACCTAAGGTTTTGTTGCTGCGATTTGCTTCCTATAATTAAACGTCCGACAAAGGTATCTAAAAAATATTACGCGCGTTGCTGATTAAAAGATAGTTTATAAGATGGGAAATTTGTTAACAATACACCCAGCAGGATCACTACCATTCCCACCATCTGAACCCATCCCAGTTGTTCATTCACGAAAGCCCAGCCCACCAGCACCGCAACTACGGGATTAACGTAGGTGTGGGTGCTGACCAATGCCGGCGGACGCACTGTTATGAGCCAGGTAAATGCCATATAGGCTATCAGGGAGCCGAAAATCATAAGATAGAAGAGGCCAGCCCAGGCTTCCGCAGGAACTTCATTTAAGCGTATCCTGCCCCATTCACCAGTTACCCCACTTAAAAGACTGCTGCATATACCCGCAGCGATCAGCTGAATACAGGAGCTGACAATATTAGATACGCCCTTCTCCAGCCTGCCTTCCGCAAGCAGTGCACCGCTTACCCAGAAAACTGTACCTATCAATATGGCGGTGTATCCCACCCATTGCATGGTAGCGTCTCCTGCCGCATCGCTTCCACCAAAGAAAAGCATAATACCAACAAAACCGATCAATAAGCCGGTAATAATGAAACGATTGGAAAAATACTCCCGCCAACGTTTTTTATCAGCCAGTAAAAAGATAAAAGGTTCTGCTGCTATAACAATGGCAGCCTGACCGGAAGTAACATATTGTTCTGCCCAGGCCACCATGCCGCTCCCTCCCACCAGCATAAACAATCCGCTGATGCTGCAGGTACGGACCACCTGCCAGCCCGGCCATTTTTCCTTTTTAATAAAACACCATCCTAACAAGAGGACGCCTGCCATCAAGTAACGCAATGCAGAAAGCATAAATGGAGGAAATCCCCTCAGTCCGTAGATGACGGCCAGATAAGTGGTGCCCCATACGATGTAAACAGCCATAAATGCCAACACGATCAACCACTGCGGAGCCTTCCGTTCAACCATTACTTTCTCTTTTTTACCTGTTAATTTATATTTACTGGTATAAAAGTAGCAAACTTTTATTACTAGCAAAAAATATTTTGATGGTAATAATTGAAATGCAGTATTTTTGGTGTACACATGAGCAAGGAGAGATCTATAGCAACATTGCCACTGGATGGCGGGGCACTTTGTTTCCATTTTATCAATACGGTAAATGCATGGAGGGGGATCAATCTGCACGAGTATCTGAGTAGTTACCAGGAAGTGATCGCCTGGTGCAGGAAAGTAGACATCCTCGACGAAGCGCAACGAACCGCATTATTGCAATACGCTGCACAACATGAAACAGCTGCTGTCGCCGCCCTGCAGAAATTAAAACGTACCAGGGAGATGCTCTATCATTTCTTTTCCGCTATCGCAGATGATGATGGCGACACACTATCAGCCGCCATATTGGAAAAATTCAATAAAGCTTTGACCAACGCCTTATCTCACCTGCAGATGGAAACAACTCCCACAGGTGTTAAAGCCGTCCTGCAACGGGATGATACAGACCTGATGGCGCCACTATGGACAGTCATGAAGTCGGCCTACGATGTCCTTACCAACGAAGAACATACACGTATAAAAGAATGTGGAACCTGCGGATGGATCTTCCTGGACAATACCAAAAACAATAAAAAACGATGGTGTAGCCCGCTTAGCTGCGGAACGATGGACAAATCAAAACGTTATTACCAGAAGAAGAAAGAAAAAGCGGAGGAATAACAAACCCCGGGCGTGTAACCCGGGGCGTACGAATATTAATCGGGGCATCCCCCCTCGAACGAATTTAATAAACCGTCACAGTCCAGCTTCTCTCAAAGTGTTTACCTGCTTCTAAAATATGGATCCCTTCCTTACCCACAATCTCTCCTGAAGCATTCACGCTATCAGCAATACCATTCCAGGGTTCTATACATACGAAATCAGCATCCTTCGCCGCCCAGATCCCCATGTAAGGGAAACCGTCATATTGCAGTTTCAGGCCACGGGAAGATTTATCACTTTTCAGTTCTATGATGTTTGATGCAAGCGTCTTAAAGACCAGGGCATCATTATAAAACAACGAATGTTTCAGCGGCAGTTTATGCGTTTTAACAAGGAATGGTTCTGGTGTGAGCTCAATTAAACCGTCTGCAGATAACGGCCATACGCCATCATTTTCTTCTTCATTAAAAGCCAGGTAATAATCCTCATATCCTGTTCCTTCAGTGATGGGCACTTTAAAAGCAGGATGTGCACCTACTGAAAAGTACATAGTGTCCTTACCGGTGTTCTCCACGGCGTAGGTAACTTTCAGCCCTGTGTCGAGCAGTGTATATATCACCTGGAAAGTGAAATGGAAAGGATATACTTTGAGGGTATCTTCTGTATCTTTTAATGTGAAGATAAGCTGATGATCTGTTTGTGCAGTCAGTGTAAAGTCCTTGTCACGGGCGAAACCATGTCTGCCGAGTGAGTACTGTTTACCTTTATACGTATAACTATTGTTTTTAAGCGTACCCACTATTGGGAACAAAACGGGACTTTTCTTGGCCCATTCCGGTCCGGCATGCCAAAGATATTCCTGATCAAGGTCCGTGCGGACGATGTTTTGTAACTCGGCTCCTTTTTCTGCGACAACTACCCGTAGTTTATCATTCTTTAATTCAGCCATACGAACTTTTTGCCTCAAAAATAACCAATCGGCCCTTATATGCGTTATTTTTTCCGGTTGCTCAATACGAGTACCAGTCCCACTACGGCGACAATACCACCGGCATAGGTAGGCCAGCCTATCCAGCGGTTCTCTGTTTTATTTACCTCCAGCGGACCAAGGTCCACCACTTTCTTTTCTGTCTTTACAGAGAAGCCACGGATCACGATCATGGCAATACCAGCGATGATAAGAATGAGACCAAACGTTTTCATGTGTTGTAGGTTTATTCCCTAATCAACAATACACATGCCAGCTGACTACAAGGAATCTGAAAACAGGGAAACCGGGCCTTAGAAGGTAGGACGATTAAAATATGATATAGCAGGGGAATGTTAGTGTTGTTCAGCTCCTGTCAGGAGCTCACGGATAATGTTCTTACCGATCGGTTTAACAAGGTAGCCAGCCAGACCAGGAAATTCTTTGGCTCTTTGCAGGTCGCTTTCATGTGTTGAACTGGTCAGGATATATATCCTGATGTGCTTATCGTCCGGCAGGGATAACTTTACAAATTCGCGCATAAACTGCCAGCCGTCCATATATGGCATATTAACGTCCAGGAGAATAAGGTCCGGTAGTTCATCCGGATTATTCAGCTGGGATTTGATATAATTCAACGCCTGTTCTCCATCAGTAAACTTATGGATACGCTCCACGAGCTCCAGCCGCTCAAAGTGCTGCCGCATTACAAACTGAAACAGTTCATCATCATCAACAATGCACACATGCTTTACTTTATTCATCTTGCTGTAAGGTGTATACGCGGTTATTAAAATAAACATAGAAACTGCTACCTCTACCTGATTCGCTTTTGACCTCTATATTGCCACCGAATGTTCTGATCTGGTTCCTGATCTTGAAAAGGCCAACTCCGTTACTGCCGTAACCGCGATGAAACATCTTTTTATACCGGAATAGTTGCTCCTGATGTTTCGAAAGGTCAATCCCTATGCCATTGTCCTGTACCATCAGTACGACATTATCGTCCTCATTCCAGGTCGCTATCTTGATTTCAGGTACCACATCGGACCGGGTATAGGTAATTGCATTGTTAATCAGATTAAATAAAATATTTTCCAAATATACTTTGACGTAGTTTATAACGGGTACGCTTAAATTGAGCGACAAATGTGCATCTTTTTCCTCAATCTGCGGACTCAATAATTTCCACACCTGCCTGATCATTGGTTCCAGTTCACAACGGGTGAAAAAATTCTGCTTATTTACCTGCAGGTCAATCATTTCTTTCAGGTCGTTCAAAGTACCGAGAATGGATGCGGCGGCAGTTTTCATATGTTCCAGCATGGTCCTCCTGATCTTTTCGTCAAATACATCACCCAATAATTCCGTAGAATCCATCAATGCGGTAGCCGGACCACGCAGGTTATGAGCAATAATACTGTTGAATTCCTGTAGCTGACGGATCTTCTGTTGAAGGTCCACAGAGGTGGCATGCAGTACGATATTCTTCTTGTGTGCCTCGGTGATCAGTTTCTTCGCTTCCGAAACATCCAGCATCTGCACAATAAAGAAACGGAAAGTACCGTCCGTGCCCAGCATTTTCGATGCCGCCAGAAATACCCAGATGTAATGGCCCTTCTTATGCAGGTACCTTCGTTCTGCCCGGTAGGTATTCATTATTCCATCTGTCAGCATACGGATCTGTGCCCGGGCCTCCTCTTTGTCGTCGGGATGGATAAGCCTGAAAACCTCCGACCCTTTTAACTCTGCCGGAGAATATCCCAGCGTGGCTGCAAGCGACTCATTTACGTCCAGCCATGAGATCTCCGGACTGATAAGGCCGATGCCTGTCGGGGAATAGTCAAATACACTTTTAAATACACGCTGACTTTCATCCAGTGCATTGATCAATGTATTGTTCGATTCATCAATATTTTTCCAGTTAGTAATATCTGTGAACGTAATAATATATCCTGTGGTATTGTCTTTTATGAGTGGTTTTCCATTCAGGCGTAACCAGGCATAACACCCGTCCGGCTGCTTTAAACGTATCTCCAGGCCTTGCACGACCTCCTTCCTGGCGGCTATCTCTGCAAACGGTGTCATCAGGTGTGATTGCCAGAAATCCGGATCTTCTAACCTGGTTTCAGATATCTGCAGGGTCTTAAGTGCTGACTTATTATAACCTACAATCTGATCCTGCTCATCGATGGCAATATACCCTTCTTCAATAGCATCGGCTATTGCAGACCACCAATTGTTCGCACGATCGATCTTCATTAACCTCATAGTTATTTTGACACACCGGGCTGATAGTACCGGATTAATTTGAGCCCTTATGGGGGTTAGGATATGATTCTTAATGGATAATTTAATCTACTAATAAACAGCAATATAAAAGAAAACTACAAGTTTGCCGCCAAAAAAGCGGTATTCATCTCAATTATTTTATATAATATAGATTTTTTTGGTTGTTTTGGATTATTTAACTGTTCACACAGGAATGACTACAATTGCTAATGATACAAAGCAGGCCTGGTATTCGAGAAAATGGGCGCAAGTTTTCCTGCATGCTGTCGCCTGGATCACACTGTTTTCTCTCCCTTATCTCTTACGGCCGTCTCCCGACCAACGGCACGGGCCGGACGCGGATGAACAGGTATGGCATATTCATTATATTATCAATGCTTGTATACTGACCTTTTTTTTCTACCTGAATTCCAGCGTTCTGATCCCCGGGCTTATCTACCGGAGAAAGTACCTGCAGTTCAGCGGGGTGTTATTACTGCTTTTTGCCGGCCTGGTATATTTCCGCTATCTGTTCATACAGGCGTTTATCGCGCACCGGCAATTTGAGTTAAGGCCCACGATCCTCTTTACATTTTTCACCCTGTTGTTCATCCTGGCCTGTAGTACAGCCTGGAGAATGATCAGGGATAAGATGAATGCCGACAAGCTGGCCAGTGCAAAGGAAAATGAAAATCTAAAGACCGAGTTGTCCTTGTTACGTTCGCAGGTCAGCCCCCACTTCATGTTCAATGTACTGAACAATATGGTGGCCCTGGCCAGGAAACAGTCAGATCAGCTGGAACCATCCCTGATCAAACTCTCTTCGCTGATGCGGTACATGTTATATGAGGCTGATGAAGATAAAGTACCGCTTGATAAGGAAACAGATTATCTGCAAAGCTATATTGACCTGCAGCAGCAACGCTTCGGTACAAAAGTACAGGTGAACGTCTCCATGCAATTGCCTGAGATCGGGTATGAAATTGAACCTATGCTGCTGATCCCTTTTGTGGAAAATGCTTTCAAACATGGCACCGGTTTGATACCTGACGCCAGGATCGACATAGAACTACGGGCGCGGCAGGGTTTACTGCAATTTTCCGTGATGAATAAATACAATCCTGAATACACCGAAATAAAGGATAAAACTTCCGGTATAGGCCTTACAAATGTGAGACGCCGGCTTAATCTGCTGTATAAGGATAACCACCAACTGCTGATCAATAAAAAAGAAGGATGGTTTGTGGTGTCTTTGCAGTTACATTTACATTAAAATCAGGAACTTGAAAGCGGATCATAACGGATTCCTGGTTCCTAATTCCCAATTGAAAATCGAATTATGGTATTACGTTGCATAGCTGTTGATGACGAACCGTTAGCATTGGATCTACTGGAAGATAACATCCGCCAGGTACCCTACCTGGAACTCGTTGCCAAATGTGCAGATGCATTTGAGGCTATCAAGGCGTTGCAGGAAAAGGAAGTAGACCTGATCTTCCTTGACATACAAATGCCTGGGTTAACAGGACTGCAGTTTATACAGAGCCTGGCCCATAAACCTATGATCATCCTTATCACAGCTTATGAAAAATATGCTTTGGAAGGATTCGAACTGGACGTAACAGATTACCTGGTAAAACCTGTGGCACTACCCCGTTTTATCAAGGCCTGTAATAAGGCGCGGGAACTGTTCCAGCTGAAACATCATCCGGTAACAGCTTCGGCGGCCAACACACCTGAATTCTTTTTCGTCAATTCCGATTATAGCCTGCTAAAGATCAATGTGGCCGATATCATCTGGATCGAAGCGTTAAAAGACTATATCCGGATACATCTGACAGGTACTGCCAAACCTGTTGTAACCCGTATGCCATTAAAACAAGTGGAAGAACAACTGGCGCCCGCCAAATTCATCCGCATTCACAAATCATATATCATTGCCGTGGCGCATATTACCGCCATCAGAAAAAACAGTGTATTTATAGGCGCCATGGAACTACCCGTGGGCGACAATTACCGGGAGGCAGTAGCAGCACTGACAGGCATCAGATAACGCTATATCAGCTTATCATGTATCATACTGATACCCGTTTTCCGGCTTTTTCGTCGCATTATTTCCAAGCATTGTCTCATTTGCTATGCATAATGGAAATGCGCTATTAGTTTTGTCTCTATAAGAATGTTACTTATGCAAAGAATTATCTGGCTTATTGCCATGTTGACCTTCTCTATTCAGCTATCCGCGCAACAGAGGCCCGGAGGTTTTGCCGGTGGCAAACCGCCAAGCATAGGCCGTGTTTACGGTAAGATACTTGACAACGAAGGGAAACCTATGCCTTACACTTCGGTGATCGTGTTCCAGAATCGTATGGACTCTGCTACGAAAACCAAAAAGGATGTACTGATAAAAGGCGTTATCACGCAGAATAACGGCGAATTCAACCTGGAAGAACTCCCTATCATGGGGCCGTTGATCCTGAAGATATCCGCTACCGGATTTAAGCCTTATTCACAGGTTATATCCTTCGTTATGAAGAAGCCTGCTCCCGGTACAATGCCCTCTTTCGATAAAGACCTGGGCAACATCAAACTGACCAGCGATATCAGTCAGCTGCAGGGCGTAACCGTTACTGCCAGCAAACCTCTGATGAAGGTCGACATGGATAAAAAAGTGTTTAACGTAGATCAAAGCATTTCGAGTGCGGGCGGTACCGCACAGGATGTAATGAAGAACGTGCCTTCCGTGAATATTGATATTGACGGAAAGATGACCATGCGTAATGCAGTACCACAGTTATATATCGATGGTCGTCCTACTACACTTACCCTCGACCAGATCCCTGCAGACGCTATTGAGAGCGTCGAAGTAATGACCGCTCCCAGCGCCAAATACGATGCATCCGGCGGCGGTGCAGGCATCGTCAACATCGTACTGAAAAAGAACCGTAAAACCGGTTATAACGGGAATATCCGTGCAGGTGTGGACAAACGCGGAGGTATTAATGGCGGTGGTGATTTCAACCTGCGCCAGGGTAAATTTAATGTCACTGCCAGCGGCATGATCAACCAGATGCGTGACCGTACCAATGGTAAAACTGACCGTCTGGATATCTCTGACGATCCGAATATCCATACCCTCCAGGAGAATAGCTCCAGAAGTAACGGTGGATTTATGTTCGGCCGCCTCGGCATGGATTATTTCGCAACCAACCGTACTACTTTATCTGTATCAGGTATTAAAGTGCACGGTCAGTTCAAACCTTCAAGCATCCTGGACATCAATACGGACAGCCTGTTCAGCGGAGCTCCTACTACAGCTTTCAGCCGCAGGGTCACCGATGGTAAACGTACCTTCAACGGTACCGGTTTAGTGCTGGGCATGAAACATATCTTCCCGCATGAAGGAGAAGAGCTGACAGTAGACGCTAACTATTTTGGCGGTACCAGTTCAAACAATTCCAACTACACTACCGACTTTTACAATATCAAAGGTGGTGCAGTTACCAGCAATGAAGTAGAAAGGATCCTCGGAGATGGTAAAATGCGCAACATTACCGCCCAGACAGACTATATAAAACCGCTCGGCGCCAAGAGCAAACTGGAAGCCGGATTACGCGCTACCTTCCGTCATATCGAGAACAATAACTACAATTATCTGTTCAATGAGGGCACAAAGGAGTATGACCTTACATCAGGCAATACCAGCAATTATAAGAACAACGAGAGCGTATATGCAGCTTACGTAACGTTCAGCAGCAGCATTCATAATTTCAGCTATAAACTGGGATTACGTACCGAAAGCTCTGAATATAACGGTGAATTGATCCAGACCGGACAGAAATTCAGCAATAGCTACCCTGCCAGTTTGTTCCCTACCATTTTCCTAAGTCAGAAACTGAAACATGACCAGGAAGTACAGCTGAGCGCTACCCGTCGTATTAACCGTCCGAACTTCTTCCAGCTGATCCCTTTTGCTGACTCGACCGACCGGCTGAACATCACAAAGGGTAACCCTAACCTGGTACCGGAGTTCACACAATCCCTGGAGTTGTCTTACCTGAAAACATTTAAAGGTAATCACACCCTCCTCGGTTCAGTGTACTATAAATACACAGATAATACGATCACCAGTTATATAGATCAGCAAACTGACCCGACCTCAGGTAAGACAGCCCTGATCAATACCTTTATCAATGCTGCAAGCAGTTATACTACCGGTGCTGAACTTACTGTACAGAACTACCTGACGAAATGGTGGGACGTATCTACCAACATCAACGCGTATAACTCGAAGATCGATGCAGGTACTACAGCTGTAGCTAATCAAAAGGCACTCTGGAGCGTATTCGGTAAACTGAACAGTAACTTTAAATTGCCAAAGGCGATCGATGTACAGCTGACAGCTACCTATCAGTCCAAAACCAACCTGCCAATTAATACCAATAATGGTTTCGGCGGTGGTCCTCCCGGTCTGGAAGCACAAAGTGCCTCACAAGGTTTTATCCGCTCCTTCTACGGTATAGATCTGGCAGTGAAGAAAAGCTTCCTGAAGAGCAAGGCATTGAGTGCAACGATTGCTGTAAGTGATATCTTCCGCAGCCGCATCACAGACCAGTACTCTTACAGTGCTTATTTCACCCAGAATTACACCCGTTTAAGGAACCCGCAGATGATCAAGCTGAACATCGCTTACCGTTTCGGGAAAATCGACGCCTCCCTGTTCAAACGTAAGAGCCAGGGAGCAGGCAACCAGGGAATGATGGATGGCATGCAATAACATAGCGAACAACTCGCAAAACAAAAAAACGAATGGTCAGACAGCCATTCGTTTTTTGTTTTTATAACTAATATATTTTTCGGGAACAGATGGTCCGGTTATTATGCGTTCATAAAATCCAGATCAAAGTAGTATTCCCTGTTGTCGGTAGGATTCAGATAGATGGAGATCTGTTTATGTTTTTCCAGCAGGAAATAAACAGTGACCCTGTCTTTGTAAATGTAAGGACTGAGCAACTCAATACGTGTGCTATTGTCCGGTTGATAGGCACAGGACAGGTAACATATTTCCCGTTCCCGGACCTCGTCTGAATAATGATCAGCGAAACCATCCAGCATCCTGACATCCAGGTCGTCGGTATTGGCCGGCTCCTCGTAATAATTGGAAGTAAAAATGGTAAACTTTTCTGCGTTCACTGTGATCCTGTTCCCGGTTGATTTCAATCCGGCGTTGGGGTCTTGCAACTTTTGGGGAAAGAGCAGTCCAATGAGTTGTTTCAGCATAAAATATCACTTTAATGAATGACGATCCGGCTGGCATTGGTCTCTGACTATAATAACAGATCCTTGCTAATGTCAGTCGCGCCCTCGGCACGACTGACATGCTGATCCAAATATACAAAGTATCATCAAATATCTTCGGAGTCGTATACGATCACCTTTTTCCATACGGAAGAACATTCTTCTATAAACTTCAGGTGAGCGGGGTCTGTTTGATAGACATCCTGTTCAGCCTTGTTTTTAAAGAACAGCAACCAGGATACCTGGTAAGAGCGTTCAATTACGTCACGGTTGGTTGTGGAAGGTGTGCCAATATGGTGCTGTTTGATAGTTTTAGCTCCTTTTGCGAGCTTTTGTAGTCCGGCAATGAGTTTGGCCTTGTCTTCCTGGCTCTCCGGATTATTCAGCCAAAAATATACATGGTGCACAAAAACTTTTTCAGCTGGTGGTGTCGCCATGGCTGTACTGCCTGTCAATGTAGCTACACCTGCCACTGCAGCCGTTTTACCTGCTGCAGAAAGGAACGCTCGTCTGGTTTGTTTTGACATAGGGTTATTTTTTTGAAGAAAAATAGGGAAAATATCTGGATATCCTGCATTTGCATTGCATACCTTTACCTCCGCCGTGCCAGTTCAACTGGTTCACTTTTTGCAATTCTATATGCAGGAACACATATTAAGACATTAAACAGCTTTGACCCCAGCCCTGTTTATTCCTGCACCGTTTAATTTTCTTTCGGTTCTATTTGCCACTACTCGTTAAAAACTTTGATATGGATACATTTGACATGAAGCCAGAGATTCTCTTTGTGGGTACTTACCCTCCCCGTAAATGTGGGATTGCCACATTTACCGCCGATCTTACTAACGAACTGACCCGTCTGTTAACGCACGAGTTTGATATCAGTATCTGTGCCCTCGACAAAAGAGCCAATACAGATCAATATAACGCCCCCGTAACGATGGTTATGGATGGTTGCCGGCTAAATTCCTGTATAGCAGGCGCAGAGGCCATCAATCAGAACCCGGCCATTAAAATCGTTTGTATAGAGCACGAATTTGGGCTCTTTGGAGGAAATATGGGAGAATACATATTGGCCTTTCTTTCCCTGTTAACTAAACCTTTTATTATCCGTTTCCATACAGTGCTGCCGACTCCGGACGACCAAAGGTTGAAGCTGGTAAGAAGTATCTGCCTGCTTGCTGACAAAGTAATGATAATGACACGTCATTCACACAGACTGTTGGTAGAAGATTATGGCATTGAGCAGAATAAACTTGTGATCATTCCTCATGGCACCCACGCCATCGCCACTTCAAATAAGGCGGAGTTGAAAAACAAGTACAATCTGCAACAAAGAAAGATCTTGACCACCTTCGGATTGCTTAGTCCTAACAAAGGAATTGAATTGGGTATTAAAGCGATGGCGAAGATCGCTGCGGAATTTCCGGATGCGATTTACGTCATACTGGGGAATACTCACCCCAACTTAGTTGAAACAGAAGGAGAAACTTACCGTGAAAGTCTGCAGAGATTGATCGAAGAAAATAATCTTACTAAGAATGTAAAACTTGTCAACGAGTTCATTCCGACAGAACAGTTGCTGAACTATCTGTCCCTTACTGATATTTACCTCTTTACTTCCAAAGATCCGAACCAGGCAATGAGTGGTACGTTTATGTATGCCATGAGCGCTGGTTGTGCTGTCATCTCAAATTCATTTGTATTGGCCAACGAGATGCTGGACGAAGATACCGGTATTATCATCGAGGCAGGAGATGAAGATGCTCTTGCTAATAATGCTATCTATCTCTTGCGGAATGATGCCGTTAGACAGGAAATGGGTAAAAAAGCATTTATTAGGACAAGGAATACCCTCTGGGGCACTGTGGCCCGTAAACATGCAATGCTATTCTATGAACTGATGAAAAAACAGTCGCCTACATACAATAATATTGTAGCACTGTAGATAGCATTGCCTATTGCTCACTAAAAAGAAAAATATGCACCCGCATTTACAGACAACGAAGACAATTCAAAAAAAAGAGGTTATACATGGCAAGATCTCGTTGCCCTCATTTAACCCGGATCACATACTGAATCTGACAGACAGCACCGGTATTATACAACATGCTTTGCGCAACATACCCAACAGGAAAGAAGGTTATTGTACAGACGACAATTCCCGGGCCTTGTTGCTGTCCGTACTGGCATGGAAACAGGGCAGATACCCCGAGGCACTGAAATTAATGTCGGTGTACTTGAGCTTTATCCATTATATGCAAATGGAGGATGGCTATTTTCACAACTTCATGCATTACACCAAGCAGATCGTGGTAGATGGCGGCTCAGAAGATGCTTACGGCAGAACATTGATGGCGTTGGGTTACCTGATAGCTTATGGCCCGTCCTTGCCTACTGTAAGAACGGCGGAAGAGATATTTCTGAAGGCCGCCCCGCATATGGATAACCTGATATCTCTCCGGGGGATAGCCAATAGTCTGATCGGACTGTGTATATTCACCGGATCAAGTAATTCTCACGATGATCAGCTGGACAGGATTGAACAGCTGGCAGGTAAACTGGTACGTGAATACCATCGGTATTCAGATGAGGACTGGAACTGGTTTGAGGAAGTGTTGACATATGACAACGCTATGATACCCCTGGCGCTGCTGCATGCATATGAGATCACCCGGCAGGATGAATACCTGCATACAGCACTGGAAGCCGTCAGCTTTCTCGAAACAAAAGTGTTCCGTGAGGGGGTACTGTATCCTGTGGGTAATGATGGCTGGAGCAGTAAAGGCGGCAGCACGGCGATGTTCGACCAGCAGCCCCTGGATGCCATGTCCATGGTGTTGTTCTATCAACAGGCCTTCCATATTACAGGTAATAAAAAGTTCCTCACGAAAGGAGTACGCTCCTGGCAGTGGTTCATGGGTGAAAATGCGCTTCAGTTAACACTGTATGATCAGGATACCGGCGGCTGTGCCGATGGCCTACAGCCTGACAGGGTAAATGAAAACCAGGGAGCAGAAAGTACTATCGCTTTCTGGATATCATATTTTTCCGTTTCTGAAATGTTAGATAAATAAATGAAAATAGCTGTTCTTTCCCCTATCGTCTGGCGTACTCCTCCACGTCATTATGGACCATGGGAACAAGTCACGTCCGTCCTTACCGAAGGTCTCGTAAAGAAAGGTATCGATGTGACACTTTTCGCCACCGGCGATTCTATTACCCATGCGAAGTTATCTTCTGTGCGCACTCATCCTCTTGGGGAAAAGCCTGCCGACTTTAAGGTATGGGAATGCCTTCATATTTCAGCCTTAATGGAGAGGGCAGAGGAGTTTGATCTTATACATAATCATTATGACTTCCTGCCCCTCACCTATTCCAGGCTGATTCCTACTCCCATGCTGACGACAATTCACGGTTTTTCTTCTCCTGATATTGTACCTGTATATAAGAAATACAATGATACCAGCAATTATGTCTCGATCAGCAACAGTGATCGCCACCCGGAGTTATTGTACCTGGATACGGTATATAATGGCATTGACGAGTCTCTTTTCCCTTTTGAAGAAATGCCTGGAGAATACTTGTTAAGCTTTGGCAGGATACACCCAGAGAAAGGCACACACCTGGCCATACAGATCGCAAAAAAGCTGAACATGCAACTGGTGATATGCGGATTAATACAGGATCAACGTTACTTTACGGAAAAAATAGAACCTTATATTAATAATTCTTCCATTATCTATAAAGGGAATGTTGGCCCTGCTGATCGTGGCCGACTCCTGGGCAACGCCGAAGCGTTACTGCACCCAGTTCTGTTCGACGAGCCGTTTGGATTAAGTATAGCTGAAGCGATGATGTGCGGCACACCTGTCATTGCATTTAACAGGGGTGCGATGAAAGAACTGATCCACGATAAAAAGACTGGATTCCTGGTAAACAATGCAGATGAAGCTGTAACAGCAGCCCGGCATGTAAAGTACATCAACCGGTATGACTGCCGCCGCCATTCAATGGCCAATTTCAGCCAGGAGCAGATGGTGCTGCACTATATTGAAGTATATAAAAGGATAGTCGCTCAAAGCTGACTATCCTTAAGTAATGCTTTTAGTAATTTATCCAGCGGTACACTGGCAAATGAGGATGCATAGTCCGATACCGCATAAGGAATAAAGACCTGCCCTTCATGGATCATTGCGCCACAGGAATAAACAACATTAGGCACATACCCATCCCGCTCATCTTCTTTGGGCATCAACAGCGGATATTGCAGTCTCCCCAGTTCCTTCGTAGGATCTTCCAGGTCGAAAAGCGTAGCGCCCAGGCAATATTTGCGCATGGGACCTACTCCGTGAGAGATGATCAGCCATCCCTTTTCTGTCAGCAGCGGAGAGCCTGCATTACCTATCTGTACAAACTCCCAGGGATATTTCGGTTTTTGCAATAAGATAGGCTCCTCCCATTCGTAAAGATCGTCAGAGAACATGATGTAATTGTTTACACCATCAATGCGGGATAACATAGCATACTTTCCGTTGATCTTCTTCGGGAAAAGCGCCAGGTTCTTATTCACAGCGCCTTTCCCATATAACGGCGAGACCTCAAAGTGTTGGAAATCGCAGGTCCGGATCAGCTTCGGCAGAATAAATGATCCATCATAAGCAGTATAAGTAGCGTAGTACGTACAGGAACCTTCCTCTTCCGTAAACTTAACGAAACGGGCGTCTTCAATACCATTCTTCTCGGTGTAAGTCACTGGAAAGATAACACGTTCCGACAGTCCTGTATGGTCAGGAAAATGCAGTTCATAATTAGCATCTACCAATTCAAGCACATGTTGTTTCATATTCTGCTGATCTGAGGGATCTTTAACCGCCCGCAACAGCGAGCGCAAAACGATATCTATTTCGGAATATGTAAACTCGTCGGTCAGCTGATGTAAAATACCCACATGCAGATCTTCTGGCAAACGTAGCTGAGTTAACTGCTGGGCAAAGTGTTCCTTGTCGTTCCGCTTCTCATTAGTTAGCTTACCCTCTGTCAGGAACCGCGCCGGCGGATCGAGATGAATGTTACAATCTTTGTCCAGGACGCCCTCCCTGAACTCTATGGAAGAAATATGACTTTCGCCGGTAGCCCTGAAACTTACGATCACTCTTTTTTCGCCCGGTTTCATGCCCCCCTGGTCGGGTGCTTCCACCACAGAGGGATTGAAGAGAGCGGCCGCTTCGAGGGAATACTCCATCGTAAAATATGCGCCTAGCAAATGTTGCCTTTCCCTGGTCACTGTCATTCCCGGAGGCACAAGATGACTGATCCTGCCATAATGGTTCTCAAAGACGATATTGATATCCTTGTACCTGCACGAAAATTCTCTCAATACGCCGCCGAGCACATTACACACAACATCTTCCGGCATATCCACAACCTTGTTAATGATCTGGAGAGAACGTTCATTTCCTGAATTAAAAAAGCGGGGGATTACTCTTTTAAAATCCGGCGTGATCCTGATGTTTTTTCTCGTCATTGATAACATACGTAACAATCTAGTGGGTTAAAAAAAGATATATACTTATAAAGATAACTTTTTTAGCGTTAATGTATTATACCATCACGTAGCAGCGTTACCGTTCGATTCGTGTAGCTAAGTAAGTTGACATCTGCTCCTTGAGCTTTTTAGCAAACAATATTTGAGCCAATGAACAAAGCAAGCTATACATGGAAGGTGTACCTTTACTAAAAAGCTGATAGCCATGGTCAATCCGGAACCGGTCATATCGAATTTCCTGTATTCCTGTTATACCAGCCGGCACAATGAGTCCGAACAATGTGTACCCGAACATGTGCTGACCCATGTAATGGCAGGCAGCATGGTATTTTACACAGCTGACGGGCGGCATGAGCTGATGCCAGGCCAGACACTCTTCATCAAAAAGAACCTGCTTGCCAGGGTTATGAAATATCCGGGGCCCGGTGGCGAAATGAAGTCGTTCAGCATCTTCCTTGAACAGTCATTCCTGCGCGATTATAGTGCCGGAAATGGCACCAAGGCCTCCGGTCCTTACCTGGGTCCCCCTTTTATGCAATTTCCCGCGGAAGACCTGTTTAAGACCTATTTTGAATCGCTGGCCCCTTATCATCATTTACAGATCAACAATGAATTGGCTGTACTGAAACAACGGGAGGCACTATTACTTCTGCTCCATCATATGCCCGATGTTAAAAATTTGCTGTTCGACTTTAGTGAGCCAGGGAAAATTAATCTTGAAGAATTCATGAACAGGCATTACAGGTTCAATGTGGACCTCAGGCGGTTTGCTTATTTAACGGGTAGAAGCCTTGCCACATTCAAGCGGGATTTTGAGAAGATCTTCCACGCGTCCCCCAGTCGCTGGTTACAACAGAAAAGATTACAGGAAGCTTATTTCCAGATCAAGGAAAAAAAGAAAAAGCCGTCAGACGTATACCTGGAAGTAGGATTTGAAGATCTCTCCCACTTCTCTTTTGCCTTTAAAAAGACTTATGGGGTAGCCCCATCCCTCATTTAAATACTATTCCGTCAGACTTCTTCTCCGCCAGGCACATCTGCATAAAAAAATGCTAACTTTAAGCCAGTCGGGGACAGTTATGAAAGTTACTAAGTTTTTACTACGCCACTTTACTAGCGCGGGCGAGATATTCCACCTTGCACGGGTGAAGATCTTCTCGCGGGACGATATTTCCCTGCATAATCACGACTACGCTGAAATATTCTGGATTGAGCATGGCAGCGGCACTCACCTTATTAATGGGAAAAAGATGCCCCTCAATACTGGCGACCTGGTAATGATGCGCCCTGAAGACCAGCATACCTTTGTTTCCAACCGGCAGGGCATTACCATGATGAACCTGGCCTTTCCACTGAAAACAGTACAGTATTTCCGTAAAAGGTACTTCAGCGAAACTGAAGACTTCTTTTGGAAAAAGGGCCCTCTTCCCTATCAGGCCTCACTCGATGTTACCGTGTTACGTAATGTGACCCACTTAGCGGAAAAGATCTGGAAACATCAAAGCTCTCCCATCTACCTGGATAGTTTCCTGCTATCCCTTTTTAAGTTGTTGCTGCCTACAGAAAACCAACCTGATAACCAGGACATTCCAGCCTGGCTGAATAATGCGGTCCAGCAGTTCCCGGCACAGCCGGATATCTTCCGTCTGGGCGCCCGTGGTTTTGCTTCTATCTGCGGCCGTAACATTGATTACGTTAACAGGACAGTCCGCAAATGCTATGATAAAACACTGTCTACATTGGTAGCGGAATTACGTATGCAATTCGCCGCCAGACAGTTAGCGATCACCAACGCCCCTATTAAGAGTATCTGCCACGATTGTGGTTTTAATAACCTCGGACACTTCTACAAACAATTCCAGGGTATCTATCAGCAAACGCCTTCACAATACCGCGAGCGACATCAGCGCATGTCGTAGATCGTTATACCGTAAAAAATATATCTGTTAGCGCAATAGTATGAGTGCTTTATTAAATTTGCAGGCTATAATTTAGTATCCGATGAAAAAAAGCATCCTGGCTGCCGCAGCCATGATCACCTACCTACCTATGAAAGCCCAGACAGCGGACCTGTCGAATAGCGTAAAACAGGAATTTGTAAAGGCCTGGGATACCTACAAACGATACGCCTGGGGCCATGATGTACTATTGCCGTTGACGAAACAACATACAGACTGGTATGAACAACCGTTACATATCTCTCCGGTTGATGCATATAGTACGATGAAAGTGATGGGCCTTCAGAAACAGGCCAAAGAGATCGAGAAGTATATCACTGACAGCTGCCGTTTTAATACAGACATATATGTGAAGACCTTTGATATGAACAAACGTGTACTGGGAGGATTGCTAGCTATGTATTCCTACACACACAATCCAAAGGTACTGGAACAGACAAAAGATCTGGGCGACCGGTTGTTACAGGCTTTCAAATCTCCGACGGGCATTCCTTATTACTGGGTCAATCTGAAAACCGGTAAGGCAAGAGGTGAAAAGATGAACACCGCTGAAGCAGCATCTTATACTTTTGAAATGGGCATCCTGAGTTATTATACAAAGGACCCGAAATATTATCAGGCGGCGAAAAAGGCGACGCTCGCAGTGTATGGAAGACGGTCTCCCATCAACCTCGTAGGAAACGTGATCAATAATGAAACTGGTGAATGGCTGGAAACAGTCAGTTTTATTGGCGCCGGAGGAGATGTTTACTATGAATACCTGCTGAAGACCTGGCTCCTGTTCAAAGATCCCGAGATCAAACAGATGTGGGAACAGACCATTACAGCCGTTCACAAGTATGATGCAGAAGAAAACGATACGGCTATCTGGTACAGAAAAACAGACATGTATTCAGGTGAAATGAAGAATAGCGCGGTGACACTTTACGATGCATTCTTCCCCGCGTTACTGTGTATTGATGATGATGCTGAGACAGCGGCTAAACTCCAGCGCAGCTGGAATAATCTTTGGAAACAGTATGGGCTCGAACCAATGATCTATGATTATCGTAAACAGGTCCCCTACTCTCCATCATATGAGTTGAATCCCGAGATCATAGAATCTGCCTGGTATCTGTACGATTACACAAAGGATACCAGCTACCTTCAGATGGGAAAACAGTATTACAGCGATATATTGAAATATTGTAAAACAGCTACTGCTTTTTCATCGGTAACAGACGTGCGGAGTAAACAGCAGCGTAATGAACTGCCCACATATTTCTTTGCCGAAACTATGAAGTATCTCTACCTTTTGTTTACGCCTGACAGTGGTTTGAATACGGCAGAGTATGTGTTTAATACCGAAGCAAATCCTTTCAGAATAGCTGATTTTAAAGCATCTGAAATAGAAAGGCGTTTAGGTATCAATCAGTAAGTTAACCAGCGCTATATACAGGAAGAGGCTATCCGCACTGGCGGATGGCCTCAATTTTTTTAACGTGCCAGTACCACTGTACCTTTTCTCAACACATCCCCGCAGATGGTCTTCGCTTTTATCATGTATACATAGGAGCCCGCCGGTTGAGGCATTCCTTTAAAGGTCCCGTCCCAGCATTGTCCAGGATAACGTGTGTTAAACACCAGATTGCCTATCCTGTTGAATACACTGAACTCGAACGTATTTGTTTCTCCCCAGAACTTTAATCCGAAGCAATCATTCATGCCATCACCGTTAGGCGTAAAAGCTGTTGGAATAGGGTAACGCGTGAACGCCAGCGCAATATCCACATTCACCGTGATCGTTTCTACCTGTGTACAGCCATGTTCATCCATCACAGTCACTTCATAGGTAGTGGTCTTCAGCGGAGATGTAACAGGATTTGCCACCAGGTTATTAGCCATACCTACCACAGGCTGCCAGTTATAATAAACCCCGCCTGTCGCTTCCAACACAATTTCAGGATGTGCGCAATCTATATCACCCGATTTGGCGACCGAGGTAACAGGAAGGTCATACACCTTCACAGGCACAAGAAAAGTATCAGATACGGCACAGGTATGATGTTCCATATAAATCTTGAACGTAGAATCATAAGTAGGCGCTACGGTGATCAGCGCATTGGTGGTCAGCAAGGAATCAGTATCTGTATACCACTCAAAAACATCAGCGCCTCTCGCCAGGATCTCTACGGACTGGCCCAGGCACACCACAGGTGTATCCGGAATTATTCTCATATCCGGTGCAGGATTGACCGTGACATTGATAGCAGATCTACTACTGCAGCCATATATTGTCGTAGCCGTAACTGTATAACTGGTGCTGGACTGGGGAGTAGCGAGCGGGTTGGGTATTGTGCTCCTGTCCAGCGAAGAATCAGGCCACCAGCTGTAAGTAGCGGGTACATCAGAAACTGCTGACAGCTGCAGGGTGTTACCAACGCAAATAGCCGTGTCGTTTCTTTTGGTGAATACAGGAGAAGGATTAACATAGATCGTAAGGCTTGCAGCGCCCGGGCAGCCGGAAGCATCCACGCCGCTTACGGTGTATGTAGTTGTCGTCATTGGCGTTGCAACCGGATCAGGAATTGAATCTGCCGATAGCCCAGTGGCAGGCGTCCATTTATACCTGATGCCACCACTTGCATTTAACTGGGCCGGTTTACCCGCGCAGAGCACCATATTAGCGAGTGTATTGATATTTGCGGAACAGGGCGATTTGATGCTGATAAGATAGTCTTCAACTTCACCATCAGGTGCGAAACCAGTGGGTATTCTAAGCGCTTGCTGATCGGTTGATAAACGGAACCTGAATCCAAACAGTTGCACTCTTCCTGAAACGAAACCGCCCGGCAGAGAAGTCCAGTTCAGGGTAGCAACAGTAGCATTAGGCGCTACGGTAGTTGTAGCTGATTCGTTCGTATCAAAAACACCATTCCTGTTATAATCAAACCAACCTGTGAGGTAGGCGGTTTTTCCGGTAGTATTACTCAGCGGAATAGTGACGTCGTAACTGCCATTGCCATTATAATCGCGGAAGGCGGTCACTGCTTCTTCGTCCCGCCCATTCAGATTATCATCAGTCATACCTAAAGAATCTGCATCACCGGCAATACTGCCTAGTCTCAGGTCGGTCGTTAGCGTTGTAACCGGCAATGGTGCACCGCTGTTACAAGAATTCTGTGTAGCGTACACCAGTTGATGGGAAGCATAACCATAAGTGTTGGGAAGATCCCCTTCATCAACGGCAGCAATGATGCCGAAAGCCACGGCACTGCTGCCATGTGTGGTCCTCAACAGGCCTACATCCACAGTTACCGTTCCTGTCGAAGGTATATCTGTAGCCATGACTGGTAGTTGTCCGATGCCGGGAACGCCTCCGTACGTATCAGAGATATTGATCGTTTGTGTACCGCATCCGGAGGTGGGATTGCTTACCTGCGATGAATTCCTGAAGAATTCCAGGGTCCTCCAGTTGCCTGCTGTCGTCTTCAATTCCAGTATTTCAAGTGAATTACATGCTTCTGCATCACTGGCCACCAGCGTAAAAGCAGCCGGTCTTCCCCGGCGTGTGGCTTGCAGGCTTATTGTAAACCGGCTGTTATTAAAGTTATTCGGAACAAATAATGCCGGCTGGATAGCAGGGTCCGAAAAGTTATAATGATTTTTCAATACAGCGCCACTCCATGTGTTCATGACCTTGGGTACCAATGGTGTTCCGGTAACGCCTGAGAATGTAGCGGTGATCGTTAATCCGTCGGCAGTAGTAAATGTTTTGGTTGCTCCGTCTTCTATTGTCATATCTGCCCAGTCCATCCACCACACAATGTTTTTCAGAGTTCCTGTTCCTTCATCTGCAAACTGCGCAAATGACTGACTATGAAACAATAACAGGAATGAGGGTAGTAGTAAAAATTTTGGCATCGAATTTATAATTATAGGGAATCGTTTTTCAGGTATCGATATGCGTCTATGGCTAACTATTTCATTATCATCATCTAAGCCAAAACAAGCTACTACAGAGGCTTTCAAGTATGTTCTCTTGTAAAATACATTAAAATAGTAAATAAAATAATAATTTAAATCAAGCCCCGGGAGGCACTTCATATATTAAAAAATGTATATTTGCAGTTAGTTTACGATAGCCTGGGACAATTCATTGACTGCGAACAGTTTAATTACTACGACATAAACCTGTCAACTATACACTACAACCCTATACATATGAACAGAAGAATTACCTGGGGCGTACTGCTCCTACTCACATTCCTGACCTTTTATACCTGGATGCCGACTGACATGTATGTGTCCATGCCTATCATGCTGGCCATCATAGGAGGCATTTTATGTTTTGTCTTTATGGTGCAGTTATTTGCCAACTTCACCGACATGGAGGAGATCACGGAATGGGACAGACATCCCAAACAATGGTATCATAAAATGGCGTTTGTCTGTATTCCGGCAAGCATTGTCCTGATGGTCGTATTCGGCATGCATTACACGAAGCTTGAAAATGACGAACTGAGAGAATTTGGTGAAAGAGTGCCGGCTACTATTGTGGATGGCTATTACAAAAAAAGTTCTAAAAGCAGTACCTACGCACTGACTGTCTCCTACTACACTAAAAAAGGAAAACATGTGCGCAGGCAAAAGGAAGTAGACAACGACCAATATGATGCAGCCAGCAAGGGACAGCATGTTGAGGTGATCTACTCTACCAAACATCCGTCACTGATGAAGATCTTACTAGGAGATGAAATGGTTGAGGACCTTTTAGGTTTCAAGAGCAGAAAACTGACCGTTACGGATATGACCAAGATACTGGAAATGCCGGGCGACAGTATCCTGCCTGCATTGAACAAGATCAGCTACCGCTGGACAATGAGTGATGATGACAGCTCCACTTACGTTAACGAAGGTAAAAAAACATTCTTCAGTGCAGAGCCGCGTGTTCGCATTACCTACGTTGCCATGGGTGAAAACTTTATGAGTATGGCAGCGGATATACGCAATGCCGGTTTCAAGAAAGATGCCCGTACAGAAGCTGACAGCACTGAAAAAAGCGAAGGTGATCTCGGTCTGTATACTAAAGGTAATCTCCAGATCCTGGTACATACGAAAAGGATCCCGCATGCAGCAGACAAGGATGATCCGATGGCAATGTTCAGAGTGGATGAGGCTTTAGTTGTATCAATGTTCAGGAACTAAGATATTTGATAAGCTGAAAAAGGCGTCCGGTTCTACCAGACGCCTTTTTTTATTGAACATTTTTGAAGAAGGTGGGAGAATTACCATATAAAGGCGTTTTTCCGTCCCATTTTTCGATGAACTGCTGCTGTATGAGCAGTGGAGTCAAAGATTCCTGACGGAGCGAATTTGCCTTTGCTTCGGCCTCTGCCTGTATGATCAGTTTTTTTGCGTTAGCTTCTGTTACCCGGAGTTCATTTTCTACCTGCATTGCCTGCTGTACAGCCCTGTTCTTTGCATCAATAGCCTGTGTGATGGTTTCCGGATACTGGATACCACTGGTCATTTGTTCCAGATCGAAACCTTCTTTCAGCAATGATGACGTCAGTTGCTGCTGTACGGAATTCTCGAAAGTCTCCCGGCTGCTGATCATACTGTCCGTCGTGTATTTATTAAACTGGATACGAAATGCATCGCGTACATAGTTGTATAAAGTTGCTTTTGTTATTTCTTCTATTCCCTTGCGATATTTTTTGAAGATCTCAGGGCTTTTACCCGGAATAACACGGAAGGTAATAGTAGGATCAACTGTAAATACAGATCCGTCTTTTGCATTTACGGTGAAAGGATTGTAATCTGCGGTCTGTACGAAGATGGGGAATTCATACACTGATTCCGTCAGCGGGTTATACCACACTCTTCCCGTTACCAGGGAAATGTCTTGTACTCCTTTATCACTGCCATACTGCTTTACTCTAATGCCCTCATGTCCGGCGTCAATCCTGGTACAGCACATCATACAGAATATAGGGACGATCACAACGACAATGATCATCAGAATAATAGATCGTTTCTTCATAATTTAAGTTTGGATTTTAATAGCTTGTATAGTGCGTAGTGAAGTATTAGTATCACGAAAATGCAAACAATCCCTCCGAATACTGCAAGATCGCTCGGCGCGGATAGTAATCCGGCGATCCATGTCCAGATATAGATATCCAGAATGACAACAGCTGGCAGGGATAAATAAATGAGGTTCATATTTATGCTGAATGGAATACGAATGTAAGGAAATTCCCTGCATAAGTAACACCAACTTTGCGGGCCAGGCAAGTTTACAATGATCTTTGTAACGTTATCTGTCGGGATGACTGAACTATTATCAAACCTATTTACAGATGATTTGATGAAAATTGATGAAATAACTAATAAACGTAGGGCCAATGGCCGATGTCCGTGCTGATAATAAGTGACTTCACAGAGATTCAATACCTTACGTATATTCTAAAGCAGACAAATAACAAGACAAGGCAGACATCAAGGATAATAACTTAAACGATCGTTATTTGCGCTAATTTAGTATTGGTATTTTTCAGAATTACGCCCCGCCGACCAGGAAATCACCACAATTAACCTGAAACATTTGAGGGAAAATACCAGCAAACATAGCAAACGACATATATTATTGAACGATTAAAAAGTTGTTGTTTACCAAATGGAACACTGTAGCAAAGCGTTCTTCTATATTCCTGCCACCATTTTCATTTTGGTGGCTTTCCCGTTTCTATCATATCCCCAGTTAAAAGATAATGTTCTTCCACAACTGGTTTTGCAACTCCAGCAAAGTAAAGCGGATACAAATCGGGTGTATCTTTTACTAAAGCTTGGTCGATATTATATTCAGCGGGAGTATTATTTATATAAAACCGGTAACCCGCGAACGCAACTCGACAGTGCCTGTTACTTCGCAGAGGAGGCCTTCCATTTGAGCAAGGCTTTAAAATATGAAAATGGTAAAAATGAGGCGATCTTAATAAAAGGAGATGCATTAATCAGAAAAAATGAAATACGGTCAGCTCTTATCATGCTGGGGGGACTGGATGATTCACCCCGCTTTCGTTTATTAATAATATTGGGCCGGCATTATCTTTTTCATACCGACAGAACAAAAAAAAACCTGGATAGTTCGGTGCTTTTTTTAGAGCAGGCAAATAAAATTGAAGTGAATCATCTGACCGGGAAATGGGAGCCCGATCGTACACATGTCAAAGCAATGCTTTCCTTTATTACCGAAGGTTTACAGCAAAGTAAAAAGCTATACCAGACAGCAATAGATAAAATAAGCCAGCCTGGCAATGAGGAAAGAGAAGCGCTTTTGTGGCATGAATTGGCAACGTTGATCCCATTACGTGAAAAGACAGGAATAACCAGGCTTTATTGCTTTGAAAAAATGTATTCCCTTTATAAAAAAAGCGGTAACCTGGAAAGACAGGCATGGGTATTAAAGACAATTGCAGATATACACCTCGTGAATGGCAAGCCTGATGTTGCTGAAACGGAGCTATTAAATGCACTTGAACTTTATAAAGCCATCGGATACCAAGACCTTCACTATATTTACGATCTGCTGGCGGTAACCTGCCGTTATAAAGGTGATTTTAGTAAATGTATTTTTTATGGTTCAAAGGCAATAGAAAGTGTAGAAGCTACCCGTGATACTACTTCAGCTATGACTTTTTATAGCCGCCTTGCAAATATGTACCGGGAATCCGGCCAGCCGGACAAAAGCGTAGAGTGGTATTCAAAAGCACTCAGGGACCGGGTATTTAAAGGGGATAACAATGGTTATGTATTCAGGGACGCATTCTTTTTTGCAAGGGAGCTTATCAAAATAGGAAGAGCAAAGGAAGCACTTGAATATATTCTTGATATCCATGCAAAAAACAAACCGGTAGGTGTGCATGCAGAAGCATGCCTGCTTGGTTCACTGTCGTTTTGTTATCATGCTATGAAGCAGGAACGGCAGGCTGAAAAATATTATGCTGAATTGATCAAGCTATCAGGTCTTTTGCAGAAAGACAATGAAATTACGACCGATATTCATTACGAGTTAGGCCAGTATTTCATCAGCAAGACACAATACCGGAAAGCCGCATCCCACTTACAAAAGGCGCTGAATATTGCCGAAGCGGGCAATTCGCTTCCTGAAGCTAAAGATATTCACCTGATGCTTTTCAGGGCCGATTCCGGCATGGGGAATTACCCTTCAGCCATGCAACATTTGTTAAGGTACAAACGGTTAAACGACTCCATCTTCAATGAAACCAAGAGCTGGCAAATGGAAGAATTGAGGGTTCAGTACGAAACTGCCAAAAAGGAAAAAGATATTGAAACCCTGAACAAACAGAACCAGCTACAGCGCATTGGAGTCGAGCAGGCTAACAGAACAAAAAATATTACCCTGGCGTGTGTGGGATTATTAGTGATCATTGTGGGATTATTACTTAACCGTTATCTTCTAAAACTCAAAACCAATCACAAACTGCAGGCGCATCAAAAAGAATTAGACCAAAAAAATATATTTCTGGAAATGCTGAATACGAAACAGCATATTTTATTGAAAGAAAAAGAATGGCTCGTTAAAGAGATCCACCACCGTGTAAAGAACAATCTTCAAATGGTAACCAGTCTGCTTAATTCGCAGTCCGCCTATCTCGACAATGATGCAGCCGTACTGGCAATAAAAGTTAGCCTGCGGCGGATGCAGGCTATGTCACTTATACATCAGAAACTTTATTTGTCCGGAAATATTTCAACCATTTCCATGCCTGAATACATAAAAGATCTGTTGAATTACCTGCATGAAAGTTTCGATACCGGCAACCGGATCTCCTTTCAACAAATCATTGAGCCCATTGATCTTGATGTATCACAGGCAATTCCGCTCGGGTTGATCATCAATGAATGTATGATGAATGCTATTAAGTATGCATTCCCGGCCGATCGCAAAGGGATTGTCAGTATCAATCTGCACCCCCTCGGCGACGACCATGTATTACTCAACATTTCCGATAACGGTATCGGCCTGCCGGCTGACTTTGATGTAACGAAACACAATTCGCTGGGAATTAAACTCATACAGGGACTTGCAAAGCAATTAAACGGTAATGTTGATATTGTCAATGATAATGGGCTAAGTGTAATAATCCGTTTTGAAGTGATAATTAAACCAATTTTAGACGAACCATTTGTTAATACTTAATAAATAAGTTTCAATGAATAAAAAATTACTTATAGTCGAAGATGAATTCATAGTAGCTAATGACCTGCAATTAATATTAACCCAGGCGGGGTATGATGTAATAGGCATAGCTGCTTCAGTTGAAGAGGCTGAGATGTATCTGCAACAGCAAACACCAGACCTGTTGATCCTGGACATCCGGTTAAACGGAAAACGTTCAGGCATTTCGCTGGCACGGAAGCTAAAGGATGATAATATCGCTTTCATCTATGTTTCTGCCAACTCTAACCAGAAAGTATTGGAAGAGGCAAAGATGACAGAGCCTTACGGATTTCTGGTTAAACCATTCAGGCAAAAAGACCTGCTGATCACCCTGGATATTGCATGGTATCGCCATACGCATAGTCTTGAATCTAAATTAAGGAATGAAGAGCGCTTACAAAGATTGCTGACTGAGATCTGTAATGAAGAATCTGATGTTCAGTTAAAGTTTTTAAAACTGGCTGGGGCCATGCAATCTTTTATCCCGTTTGATTTTATGGCGACCGGCGTAAGGCCACTGAATGGACAACAGTACACTGATATAGGTTATTTGCGGGTTGGTTTTGATGAATATCAGCATATTGGAGAAAAAGAACTCCTCACCATAACAGGTTTAAACAACAGCTCTTTTTATGCAGCTATTGAGAATAGCCGTGCCCACAGCAATGGGAATATTTATAGCAAGGAAGCGTCAAACAATCATTCCCCGGACAATTCACTGCAACGAATATTATTAAATGGCTTACGAATGGAGTCATACCTGGTATTTCCCATTTCGCTTGGTTATGGATTGTCAGTTCATTATTTTTTTTATAGTCGTCAGCCCGGTATTTACAGCAAAAGCCATCTTACCTTTCTAAACCGGATAAAGCAATGCCTGGCAGACCTGGCTGAAAAAATCGTTTATTATGCGACGTCTTCATCTATAGAAAAAGACCAGCCCGTATCTTCTGGGCAAAAACAAAATAAAGCGGAGTTTTTTTATCCCGGATTCAAAAGTATTATTGGAAACCATCATCTTTTATTAACTGCATTAGACTTTGCAGCGCAGGCGGCTCCTTATAGTACGTCCGTTCTGCTATTGGGAGAAAGCGGCACAGGAAAAGAAAAAGTAGCTCAATCCATTCATGAACTTTCACCCAGGAAAAAAGGGCCATTCATCAAGATTAACTGTGCTGCTATTCCTGAAACATTGGTCGAATCTGAGTTGTTCGGTCATGAGAAGGGCGCTTTTACAGGCGCTATTGAAAAAAGGAAAGGAAAGTTTGAACAGGCGGAAGGCGGAACCATTTTTTTGGACGAAATCGGAGAACTACCACTTGCTACACAAACAAAATTACTACGTGTTTTACAGGAAAGGGAGATCGAATATGTCGGTGGTAGCTCACCTGTAAAAGTTAATGTGCGCATTGTCGCCGCTACAAACCGGAACCTGGAGAAAGAAGTAGCCGAAGGTAGATTCCGTCTTGACCTGTATTATCGACTGAACGTTTTTCCTATTACTTTACCTCCATTGCGTGAACGTAAAACAGATATAGAAGCGCTAACCCTGTTTTTCGGAAATAAATTCTGTAAAGAATTCAATAAACCTTTCAATGGGATTTCAGACGCAATGATTCAGAAAATATATGCATATGATTGGCCTGGGAATATTCGTGAACTGGAGAATGTTGTAGAGCAGTCTGTCGTCCTTAATGATGGCAGGTCGAAATTGCAACTAATGCGGGACCTTTCATCGCCGGCTTTTAGCCTTATTGGAAAAACCGGTATTAATACATTTGATGAAGTAAAGCATATTCAGCAGGAAACAGAAAGAGAATATATTACTTCTATCCTGAGAAAAACAAAAGGTCGTATCCGTGGAACAAATGGAGCAGCAGAATTATTAAATATAAAACCTACCACCCTCGAGTCAAAAATGATCAAACTGAACATAAGAAGACAGGATTTTAATTAACCCAACTCCGAAAATATCGGGGTTGGGCACGAAAACACCGGAGTCCCATGTTTTGTTTTCCCCCTTCCTTATATCACCGAATACTAGTACTACTCTTACTTTCAGTTTATTACACAGCTACTTTTCTCCGCATATCAGCCTTATAGCAGAATGGCATACATATAGTTTGCATAGATTCAAAACTACTTGTATGTCCTACCCGAACCAGTGGAGCGAAGCCTCCATCAACCCTAAAAAGGGTTTCAGAATTCATCTCATCGTTTTCCTTCTTTCCATTCCTGCCATATGGATCGTATGGTACTTTACTGACAGAACCTACCCCTGGCCATTATGGTCCACCATTGCATGGGGTATTGGTGTTTTATTCCATTACCTGGGAGTATTTGTTTTCAAAAAATTAAAGAACAATTAAACCCAGCGGAATGAATCCAAAACAAAAAACATTCAGACGAATTATAACAGGCCATGACACGGATGGTACAGCAATTATTATTTCTGATGCTCCTCCAACGCATACCCAACTTGTTGGTGGACCGGGCGGCCCTACTTTTTTTGAAGTGTGGCATACGCTGAAAACCCCTGCATTGATTCATGCGCAGCCGGTGGAGCCTGATGAAAAGGGGCTGATATTACCTCCTCCTAAAAACGGTACTCGTTTACGGGTAATTGAATTTCCGCCGGAAGGTGACGAAATACGAAAACTAACCGGGGCAGATGCTGTAGCTAAATTCAAATCAATGGGTGACGAGCAGGCATCCACCTCAAACGAAGCGGCTCCCCATCCGTTAATGCATCGCACAAAGACCGTCGATTACGGAATTGTACTTGAAGGGGAAATAACGTTGGTGCTCGATAAGGACGAGACGACCATTCAGGCTGGTGATATCATTATTCAAAACGGGACCAATCATGCCTGGGCTAACCGCTCGGGCAACATCTGCCGTATGGTCTTCATTTTGATCGATGGTGAGTTTACACCAGAAGTTGTAACTCCTAAAAATTAAACCATGCGTATACAACCATTGCCACCATCTACGCTTGGTAACGAAGTCCGTTCAGTACATGAAGAGATCGCCAGTCTTGTTAGCCGAAGTCAAAGCCAGGTAACAATGATGGATGCGCAAGGGGCATTGCTGGGGCCTTTCCCGGCTATGTTACACTACCCCCGGTTCGGCATTCCGGCATTGAGTTTTCTCAGAACACTCGATATGCACGCCACGCTTAATAAAAGAATCCGCGAGGTGGCTATACTAACGGTTGCAGCGCACTTCGGAGCACGCTTCGAATTGTATGCGCACGAGATTATGTCCGAAGCATTTGGTATGTCGCCCGATATCATCGCGTCGCTTGCAGCGGGCTGTCATCCTTATGGCTTAACCGAACAGGAAGCCATTGCTCATACTATCGCCCATGTTCTTGTTGCCGGGCATATTGTGCCTGATTCAACTTATAAGCGGGCGATTGACCTGCTTGGGCAGGATGCGGTAGCAGAACTCTTCTTTCTTATCGGAGGCTACAGTTTTATAGCAGTTATTTTAAACGGATTTGATATGCCGGCACCTCAAAATTTTAAACCTCCTGCATGAAAAAACCGTATACACGGTGAATACAGGTCATTCGCACTTCCTGGCAGAACCACATACCGTTTCAGCCTTATTAATCAAGGCAGCACAATAAATACGTTTTACCATGAAAAGAAATTTAATGCTCGCAATGTGTGTGCTACTGGGTAGCATTTATGTGAAGGCACAAAAAACAGATAACATGGAGAAAGTAGTTGTATTAACGCGGTTTGAAGTAAAAAAAGACCAGGGTAAAGCATTTCATACGTTACTTGGTGAGTATGTGGAACAGGCTGTTGCCAATAAAAATAACATTATGGCTGAAGCTTATTATGAAGACGAAAGCCCTTCCGTTATGTGGCTCATTGAAAGATGGACCAGTAGACAGGTGTTGGAGGAAATCAGAAGTGATGTAATATTCAAACGGGTAAGCACATTATCTAAAACGGACCTGGCACAGCCTGTAAAAACAATCTACGTAAATGATCTGGAACCGCTTTCAAAAGAAGAATGGCGAAGAGAACCAATGAAGAATGATACCCCCATTACTATTATGCTATTTGTGGATAGCAGAGCCGGGACTGCGGGCCGGTTTAAAGAGTTGTACCATACAGCCATGCCACAATTCAGAAGTGAACCAGGTGTTATTAATTACCAGCTTTCACAACTTGAAGAAGACAGCACGCGGTTTGTAACATATGAAAAATTCAGGAATGAAGATGCCTTCCGGTATCACCTGAATTTCCCTCCTATTCAGCCTGTGATAGACTATTTGAACAGCAGCATTAAGAAACAACCCTTCCAGGCCGGACTTCACAGGCTGATAAGATTTGCCCCATTGGGTAATGGTAAGTATATGTAACAATTAAAATTTGGTGAAATGAATTTTCTTAATCAATCCATGCTGGCCGGTATAGCAAGTATTTTCACTGTACTGCATACAACGGCACAGGTTAAAACGACAGAAATGAACAGTCATGAACTTTCGGTATTGAATCAACTCTCGTCTCCCGCAGCAGTTGTGAATATGCCCGTATCCCAACTCCTGAATGCACCTGGAAACGAGGCATTGAGAGCTTTCTTCTTTACGCCTGTAACGGATCCGACGGTATTAAAGGATAAAAGGATCGCAGTACTGGCCGCTGATGGTTTTGAGGAAATTGAATTACTCGGGCCTGTGTGGTATTTTAAACAGCTCGGCGCCAAAGTAGATATTGTAGCGCCAAAATACAATCCTGCACCAGAGCGGTACGGCCTGATGTTTCCCGAAATGGCCAAAACACATATCATGGCGATTCAATATCTGCAACCCGTTGGCTGGATAAAATTTGATCGTACCGCAGACCAGATCAAAGTAAACGATTATAATGCAGTGTTTATACCGGGCGGAGCATGGAACCCTGATAACCTGCGCTACGATAAAGATGTGATAAAGTTTATTCAGGATTTTAATAAGTCGGGAAAACTGATTGCCGCTATTTGTCACGCACCGGTTGTATTAGCGTCTGCTGATATTTTAAAAGGGAAAAAGCTGACAGGCTATTGGAATATACAGGTAGATTTGAAGAATGCTGGAGGCACCGTATTGGACCAACCCGTCGTAACAGACGGAAACCTTATAACCAGCAGGCATCCCATAGATGTGGCTGAATTCTCGAGGGCGGTAGAAAACTGGTTGATCAGTAAGTAAGCAGATTCGTTTAATTACATCTGTCCAATAAAAAAAGGAACAGGTCATTTAGATGATCTGTTCCTTTCTGACGTTAGATAAAAATGAATAGTGTCGGGTTTGTTCCCTCAATATTGACAAAATCATATAAAGTCGGGATGACAAGATTCGAACTTGCGGCCTCTTCGTCCCGAACGAAGCGCGCTACCGGGCTGCGCTACATCCCGAAATGTTTTATAAATTAATAACGTTTCAAAAAACAACCAAATTTTTCTCTTATCAGCCCCTATTATCCGGTTCCTGAAATCCACTTTTAACTTCGCTGCATATAAGATTCCTCCATTCCGTAAAGAACATATCAAACCTGTTAGCACTTCTCCAATTTCACTTTCCTGCAATGCCCGTAGTGATATAAAAATGAATGAAGATGAACAAAAGTACTTACTACTTTAAACATACTTTCGTTAGCGTTATGAACAAAGAGAAGTATTCTTTTAAGACTAATAAAAGCCACGCCAACTTCGAATTTGAAAGTTATGGCCCGAATGGGAAAATCAAGAAAGTTGTCGAATACCATGAAATAGGGAAATTGCCAGATGGAACTCCTATTCTCAACTTAGGTTTCGGTGATTGGGATAATACTTTGAGGACTGTTGGTGATCTAACAATTTCAAATAACGCCGATCGGGACAAGGTTCTGGCTACGGTAGCAAGTACAGTATTAGACGTTATAAATCATTATGGCACTGTCGCTATCTATGCAAAAGGAAGTACACCAGCTAGAACAAGATTATATCAAATGGGTCTCAATGCTAATATCAAAGAAATTGAAAGCGTCTTTGATATATTAGGATTAACTTCTACTGGTTGGGAAAACCTTCAGCAAGGTGTAAACTACACCGAGTTTTTGGTTACAAGAAAAAAATCATAAATTTGAAATGAAAAGAAAGAAAAATATGTCACTAGATACTAATAAAATCTTTAAAGAAAGACAGAAACCAGTAATTGGAAGGCTAAGCTTTTCAGAAGAAGATTTACGTAGAAGTAGCTTTCTCAACAAAAAAATAGAACAAGCCAAACGCAGCTTAAAGGAGCATCCTGTGCCGATCGAATTATTAAGACCAAGATAATACTATAATAGTAACTACATTGTCATCTCGACAAAAAGAGGGTGTATCAAAAGTACGATACACCCTCTTTTTATTCGGGTACCTAATGGAGCCAGGTAGTCATTTAAACAATTCTCAACGCCTAATTTTACTTTTGAGTTTTCCCCTTTTTATTTGCAGTGGAACGATATGCTTTCCAAAGATCCAATTCAGAATTTCCCTCCTGGTAATTCAGACTACATTTTTTACAATCCAGGCTAACTTTTACTCCCCCTTTTTACTGACCTTTGCTATGTGAATGCGGAAGAAACTGCCACGTACACAGGATCACTTATAACATAGTCAAAGTCATGAAAGCGATACAACCCACCATATATAAAAGCATCCCTGAGTTTATGCGGGATATGAATATGCCAGAACCACTGCATCCTTTAGTGGCATTGGTGAACTATGATGTAAATCGCACCATTCCTGAAACCGGTGGACATAAGTTGCTGATTGATTTTTATAAGATCTCTTTTAAGAAGGATTTTAAAGGACAGGTAAAATATGGACAAAGCTATTATGATTTTGCAGGGGGCAGCCTTGCCTTTTTAGCGCCAAATCAACTGATAACAACTACCACAGATAAAGACTGTTATCAGGGATATAACTTGTTCTTTCACGCGGACCTCGTCCGGAATTATCAATTGGGAAAACACATTCAGCAATATGGTTTCTTCAACTATGCGGTGAACGAAGCTTTGTTCCTTTCAGACAAAGAGAAAAAAGTAATAGCTGGCTTGTTTGAAAATATTGCTGCCGAGTTAGATAATAATATTGATGCCTTTAGCCAGGATGTACTGGTTTCTCAGATCGAATTACTGCTCAATTACAGTAACCGTTTTTACAACCGGCAATTCCTTACCCGTAAGGCAGTTAATCAGGATATCATCAGTCAGATGAACACCTACCTGGCAGACCGTTTTGCTGATCAACAGAGCAGTATTCCGACGGTGCTGGAAGTAGCCACACATCTCAACGTTTCACCAAGATACCTGAATGATATGCTCAGATCATTGACAGGTCAAATTGCCCAGCAGCATATTCATGACCGGTTAATTGAACAGGCCAAAGTAATTTTAAGCACCACCCAGCTCCATATTTCAGAAGTCGCTTATCAGCTGGGATTTGAACATCCACAGTCTTTTAATAAGCTATTTAAGCGCCATACGAATCTTTCACCCAACGTATTTAGAAAGTCCTTTAATTAACTGGCGTACACCATCCCCATCTCAGCAACGCAGATCTGATTGTATTTATTGAGACAAATTTTACGTAGGGCAGCTAACGCAGGCCCTGTGGCGGAGCTGTGTGCCTGTAGAACCAATTCTTTCTATTATCAGAATAAATCACCTGCTGTTTTAACAATCACAAAACAAAAAGCAATAAAATGGAAAACAAAATAACGAATATTGAAAATACACGCGTGATGAAAGCGATCCGATTGCACGAATACGGTGGCCCTGAAGTACTGCGGTACGAGGACGCGCCACTTCCAATGTTAAAGCCTGATGAGGTACTTGTTCGCGTTCATGCTGTCGGCATCAATCCTCCCGACTGGTATCTGCGCGACGGATATAAGACGCTTCCTCCTGAATGGAGGCCCACAATACCTTTTCCTATCATTCTGGGCACAGATATATCTGGCGTCGTTGAGGCAGTAGGCATAGATGTAAAGAACTTCTCAGCCGGCGATGAAGTTTTCGGTATGGTCCGCTTTCCAAGCGTTGGAGATAGTGCTGCTTACGCAGAGTATGTAGCTGCGCCAGCGTCGGATCTCGCACATAAACCGGCTGGCATCGACCATATACACGCTGCGGCTGCACCAATGGCGGGTCTTACCGCATGGCAGTACCTGATCGAGCTGGGACATAACGTACAGAATCCACTTCAGCCGGAAATGCATCGCCCTGTACCACTTAAGGACAAGACGGTGCTCGTGAACGGAGCTGCAGGCGGCGTAGGACACCTTGCCGTTCAATTGGCAAAATTGAAAGGAGCACATGTTATTGCCGTGGCATCTGGTACACATGAACATTTCCTCCGTGAGCTCGGCGCTGATGAATTCATAGATTACAAAAAGAACGCTCCCGAAGACGTCGCACATGATGTTGATCTCGTAGTTGATACACTGGGAGGTCCGACTACCGGGCGGTTCTTACGCACGCTCAAACGTGGCGGTGCTTTGTTTCCTGTTTTCTTAGGATTCTCCGACGCTGAAGAGGCTAAAGAACGCGGCATCACCGTATCAATGACCCAGGTCCGCTCCAATGGCCCACAGCTCGCAGAATTGGGACGCTTACTCGATACAGGAGCAGTACGTGTTGCTATCGACAGTACGTTTCCGCTTGCTGATGCACGAAAAGCACACGAACGGGCAGCCCATGGACACATCCAGGGTAAGATCGTACTCACCGTCGCATGAGGTACTAAACCGCAAGTACGATAACTACAAAATTGAAATAGGGTTGTCCCGATTGACATCCCTATTTCAACTATCACTTCGATCTCCAACAACACACATACATGAACATTACAACATTCGCTGATAGCACCTCCCTCAAGGAACTGGTTAATACCGTTTCCATCCTGGCGGACAAGAGGGATATACACTCCCAGGTGCAGTTATTTACTGAAGATGGAATATCAGAAACTTTTGCCGGAGGTATGCCCATCCTAAAATTAAAAGGACGGAAAGAAATGGAAGAAGCGTTTAGCGATTTTCTAAAGAACTTCGAAACCATTTACCATTTGAATGGCCAGCAAACAGTAACTATAAATGGTGATAGTGCGACCGGAACCTCTTATTGCCAGATTACGTTGATCGGTAATGAAAACGGCAAAAAGATGAAAACTACCATTGGGGCAATTTATGAGGACGATTTCATCCGCGAGAATAACCGTTGGCTGATCGCAAAGAGAACAGGACATTTTAACTGGCAGGAAAAATGTGAAGTCAGTAAATAAAAAAGGCTACGCTAATGTGTGGTGAACGCCCTAAACCATTCGGTGCCTCCACCCTCTCTTTTCAATTGTCCGTATATTGTTTACCCCCTTCAACGTTAAAAGATAATCATACAAATATGTCAATTCATTATCGTTCCTATTTCCTTCAAACGGTTCAATGTATACAGCGTTGCCAAAATTACTCCTGGATTTTTCCGGAGAATCATCGACAATAATTATCTGCTCCAGCCTGAAACCTTTCTTTTTAACTTTATCTAACCGCTTTTCAAAGTAATAAGTATCTAAATTATAATCCCGTTTTAAAGAGCACCTGTTTCTACCCCATATCATGAACCACTCTATTGAATCCGGTGTTATCATTTTCACGATCTCCCCCACATATTCATTGCTTGCGGAACTCCAAACACCCAATGTAAAGTGCTGGGATATATTTATAAGAAACCTTTCAAGTCCCGGACGCTTATAAATATGATATGAATCAAATTGAAGATCAGGAACAAACGTCAGGGATTCAGTGGTAGCATGTATCAACGTTTCATCAAGATCAAGCAATAAGAGTTTATCTGATTTGTCCGGCATAGTGTTAAAGCGTTGCAATTTGTTTACTTAAAGAAATAATATTCAAACATCCGCAGATATCATAATGAAAATGATAGAGGCATTATACTGTTAAGTTACAGACTTTCCGTCATCCTGCAGTTCCTGTATGCCGTAAAATCAAAAAGCCGCCTCAATCCTGAGACGGCTTTTCATATATTTAATATGCTGAATTAAGCCTCCTGCCACAACATCAACACCCTATACAACACTCACTTTCCAAACAGCCGTGTCATCTCTTCCCGGAAATATATACTGTAATCCCAAAGACCAGTATGGCTCAAATGTATGCCGTCCATTGTCCGGTAGTTATGTTCTTTAGGTGGATCTAAGAAATAGACATTCTCCAGGTGTTGGAACCGGGAATGCAGTTTCTCTCTGACTACAGTCGTCAGCGGTAGTGATTCCAATACATTTTCAACAGGCATTTCAAAGAAGCAAACCTTTCCTCCGGAGGCAGTCACCAGCTGTACAAATTCAGCCACTTTTTCCATTTCACGGTTAATGACCAGTGTATCTGCTTCTTTAAAACGGTTCTTCTGCTTTTCCAACAGTTTTTCAAACAAGGCCGGGGCAGGTATTGCATCGTTCTCCGGAGAAGGTCTCTCAACCACTTTTGAATTGGTCCTAAATGCACTCATGAGGATATTCGCAGGCTGGTTCTGATCTCTCATGCCGGGCAACCATATCTTCATCTGATTATTAACACTATTGCTGAACAGATCTGCAAATGGCTTACTGGGAACGCTGAAAAAAAAGTTTGTTTCAATGAATACCGTTCTGGGAAGCCGGGGTACAGCTTTAACAACTTCGATACCATCAGCTATATTCAGGCCGGGCATGGAAAGATTGTATATACTATCAGGCAAAGGCAACATAGCAGAGAGTGATGTGCCCACCATTACTGATGACGGATTATGTTCCGGATCATAAATATATTTCTGTGCTCTTATTACATTCAGCTGATACTGATACTGAAATGCGTCAAACTGCTTCTGACTGGTTTTCAGATAAATATTGAATGCGGCAAAAATGACTATAAAGACGATCAGACTTTTCCGGATCATATAATTTAAAATTGAAAATAAATAAATGAGCCTGAAGGGCCGCTATTCACTGCGATCAAAAACAACATCAGCCCATAAGCAAGGTACTTATACCGGTTCGTAATGTTGTATAACCGCCATTCTACCGGTAGGAGATAAAAAAGATGATAAAGCACTACTGGCATCGAATAGAGTACAATAGAAAAGAGTAGAAGGTAGTCATTATGCACATGTGTGTTTGTCCCGATAGCTTTCAGATAATCTACCACATCGTTAAACGGAAGACGGAAAAGTAGCCAGGCAAGCGTCACAAAAGCAAAAACCATACATCCCTTCAGTATTTTACCTATCCGGCTGTCAATTTCTATGTGGAAGGTCTGATTGATCAATCTTTCTATGGCCAGTGCCAATCCATGAAATGCACCCCAAACAGCATAGCTCCAGGCGGCACCGTGCCATAGTCCGCCGAGCACCATTGTGATCGTGAGATTGAAATATGTTCTGAAGTGTCCTTTCCTGTTGCCACCAAGAGGAATATAGAGGTACTCTTTCAAAAAAGTAGACAATGAAATATGCCATCTTCTCCAGAACTCTGAAAACGAAGTAGAGATGTAAGGAAAGTTAAAATTTTCCATCAGGTCATACCCGAACATTTTGGCAAGTCCCAGTGCGATCATTGAATATCCCGCGAAATCCGCAAAGATCTGGAAAGAATACCCAAGCAGCATTCCGATAAGCGTGATGCTGGATTTTGTCTGAAAATAGGGCGCCGTCATCCAGAAAGTAACGTTAGACAGATTGTCTGCTACCACCATTTTCAAAAAATATCCTACTGTGAGTCTTCTGAAAACATATTCCCAGTCGATTGTCTTTATACTTTTCTCGCCGATCTGCGGGTAAAACTCGTAGGCTTTCAAAATAGGACCAGCAATGAGATGTGGGAAAAAGGAAATAAAGAAAAGCGTTTTAGTCACATGTTTCTTTAGTGATCTATCGATGGTCAGCACATCAGAATGTCGGTTGGAGTATACATCTATCAGCAGGCTGATCCCCTCAAATGTATAAAACGAAATACCAATTGGCAGGGGAATCATTGTAAGATAATGCCCTAAACCTTTTGAGGTATCCATAAAGGTATTGGCAAATAAAGACCCATATTTGAAATACGATAAAAGAGCCAGGTTGATGATGACGCCCAGTGTCACATATAACTTCCTGCGGTTAACCGCCCCATATACTGTCATGTAGCTCATCATAATATTTATGGTGGCGGAACATAACAGCAGCAGTAACAGGCCCGGTTGTCCATATGCATAAAAGATCAGACTGGATATGATCAGAATACCTACCTGTAATTTTCCAAGTCGGGGGAGATAATAAACAACAAACGTAACAATAAGTAATAATATAAAGACCCAGCTATTAAACAGCATCGCAATAATCGGATTTAAGCGGCGCAATATATAAAATATTGCCTTAATGTCCTAAGTTCCTTTGCCAGGCTCAGCAAACATTCTTAAATGTAAAATTACCCAACCGCGCTCGAAACACATAATAGAAAAAGCCGTCTCAAAATAAATTGAGACGGCCTTCCTGTTAAATATGTATCTGTACTATTAGTACTGAACTTTAATATCAACAGTGAAAGTGCTCAGATCGCGAGCCATTCCTTTGTAAAGGATCACACCTTTCTTACCACGCGCGTTCTGGAAGAACAGCACAGAAGGATACTCAAAACCATCAAAGTCAGCATCTCCTTTTACAGTGATACCGTTCAGTGTAGAAGCATGTGCCAGTGTATCAAATTTGAATGGAGACATGATAGTAGTATCAGTCACATTGTGCTGGATGATAGTTTTAGTAGCACCGGTAATAGTGATACCTTCCAGTCCTCTCAGGCTGTCAGGACTAGCAAAGAAGATAGTTCCTAACTCTACAGAACCACCAACCAGGTCGATGTACTTTGCGTTCGAATCTGTAGGGATTTTAGAATCAGTATACATTTTTCCATATTGGGTAGAGAATGCACGTCCGATAGTGTCACCAGCATCCATAGCAAATTTCACATCGCGGTATACAACGATGCTGTCTTTTGGAGCTTCAACTTGAGGTGTAGGGTCTTTGTCTTCATCTTTCGAGCAGGCAACAAAGCAGAGAGCTGCGAGGGCAGCAACGGAAAAAAATACTTTCTTCATAAAAAATTTAAAATTAATGATATTACTCGCTGCAAATATATAGACACAAGATAATATGACCCAAATAAGAAGAACTGCTAACTATATGCGGCCGACAAAAGAAACCTATAAAACAATGTCAGGCAACTACTTAAACAAATTAAAATTATTTAACTGGAAATTAGGACTGATAAACGGAATATAACGTTGTCAGCACAACGAAAAAGGTGATGGGGTCAACTATTTACTGTCCATAGTTCAATTCAACACAAATAAAAAAAGGACAGAATAGAAGCATTTCCATTCTGTCCTTTTCATATTTTGATCGACTATAATTTCTCACACAAAAATATATTGTTCAAATAAAGATCTTTGCGCCGGGGTAAAATGGCGGCTAACAACATTGCGTAAAGATTCATGGAACTATATACCACAAGACGGGCAACAGACCGCACAACCGGTATCTTACGAAAAACAGGCAGGATATGTTTAGCCACGTATGTAATTTTAAGTTGCATGATCGTCTCTATGTTACCTCCCGTTTTATCTATCTCCAATACTTTAAAACCACTCTTCTCAAACAGGCTACGTAGCGCAAATATTGTATAACGGGCATAATCATTGGGTTCCTCATGCTCACAGATCGCAAACGGACATGTGATCAATATGCGGGCGCCAGGTTTCATAACCCTCTTAATCTCCAGTAATATTTCTTCCAGGTTAAATACATGTTCAAATACTTCAGTACTGAACACGGAATCAAAATGCGCATCAGGAAAAGGTAAATGCTTTCCATCATAAAAAACATCTACTGGCTCATCATCATGCGGATGTCCTTCACTGTCATAATCCACGCCAATATATTCATCAACCGAGAACAAGCTTTTATATGGTTTAGAACCACAGCCAAAATCCATTAAACGCCCCTTCAACTGAGGAATATAAACGTTCAGAGCGTGCAGCAGTCCCTTCCTTGTGAGATATGCCGGATAGCGTATATCCGGGTTAAAAGCGTAAGGTATTTGTCTATATGGCATTTGGTAAAAATAAAGATAATTTCCAATACGCAAAACATTACTAAAAAGGGATAGAACATTATTCGCGATCTGTAGGTATAGCCTCAAACGCTCCTCTAAACCGGATATTCAGATGTATCAGGATAGTGAGTTTATCTCGTTCGCATCACGGGAACTTTATCACACACGCTTCGCTCCTGCCGGGACCAAACCTTCTTTAAAAGCTTTCTGCTGATCCTTATTTGCCAGGTCCATGCAGAAGTTCTCCCATTTGCCATCTGCATTTAATACCGCACAGTTCCAGGAGCCATCTGCATCATCCGGGAATTGCCATAGGATATGATAGCCTTCTTCATTGGAAAAACCTTCCTCATCGGCCTGCAAAATACCTTTCACTCTTTCCCATATGTAAGACTGAGTAGTGGTGATAATAGGGTAATTATCTTCTTCCAACCCGATGTCCATTAACTTAAACGCATAGATAACACGTACACGCCCGAAAAAATCATTCAGCCATTTCGCAGCTGTCGCTGGTTTAAAGTCAAGTATCGTTTCCTTGAATTCATCCAGTTCCTCTTTACCGAATTTTCCGTCTTTAATTACGTCCCGGTTCACTACTGCCAACACTTTATCCTTTTCATTCTTCAATTCAAGGTGTGTCCATTTTTCGGGCAATTCGCTTTTAAGAATGCCCAACCTAACCTTAAGGTCTTCATTGTCCAGCGCCTCTATAATTTCGTCTAAATGAATATCAGGATCTTGTGTTCCCAGAACGCGTATGTAATAACTCATAGCACGAAATTAAGATGAAAGTATTGTCCTGCCAAATACCGCCCGATTATGCATAAACACATGTACAGTAAGTTTATCAGTCCACTCCTTTTCTGCATTTGATCAGAAAGAACGGAAAGTTCTCGCTCACTTCCGTGATCTCAAGTAATCCAAAATTGCTAAACTCAGCGTTAATTGAATCTTTATCGTAAAAGAACATTTTAACACCCTCGAATATTTCATAACGATCCTTGCTGATCATCTTGCCCTTGCCATAAGTTGGCGCATCTTTCGAGATAACTGTAAAAACCATGTAGCCTCCGCCTGACAACTGACTATAACAATCACGGATCAGCTTCGCTCTTTCACTACTATCCAACAGATGGATCAATGCATAGCAAAATATTCCCTCGTACTGATAGTTATCAAATGGCATATCCGTTACAGAACCATGATGAATGATCATATCAGGACCGTAATGTTTTCTCGCCATTTCAATAGCCGTTTTCGATATCTCAATACCCGTTACAGTTATTCCGCTATCTCTGAATATCTGCGCATTCCGGCCATAACCAATTCCCGGGATCAGGATATTATTAACCGATTCCCCGATAAATAGGTCCCTCACTAATATAGCCGAATTAGACGGCGTAAAGCCCCACATCTCCTGCTTTTCAACAAACGCCGATTCCCAAAATTCTGATTTTCCGTCTTCCATATTCATAATCCGATTTTTTATACTTTTGCCAAATGAACTTGTGTCATTCAAAAACACTATCCTGCATCCGGCCTTCCCACAAACTTCTGTTGACAGATCACTCATAAAGAGACCAGCGTTCTGATGCTGTGTTTATACAGCCAATACCATGAATAATGTTACGAATTATGTTACTCGCATTTTTCCTGACATACAAATTATTTAAACGTTTATTTTGACGCGCTGATAACGCGGATTCTTCAAAATGATGCTATTAAACTCAAACTGCCTTCCTTCAAATTCTTCTAAACTTCACAAAATTAAGCAGAAAAGCGATGCGGGAAATACTGATTTTCTGATTTAAAAAACACCCACAACAACTACATTTACAACACATTACACAAACACAACAAAAAACACCAACAACTCCCCACTATGTCTACGATGATGTGACCTGATCTTCATCATACGAGGTTTATACAAGGCTTATACAAGGCTTAACTTACGTTCATCCTACGTCTTTGAACGTAGGATGAACGTAAGTTAAGCCTTGTATAAGCCTTGTATAAACCTTGTATGATGGGAATTAAAGCCTGAAAGAATACGGTTAGCTTTATGACCTATATTGCACTTATAATTTACTTTTATAAGTCGGAGATCTCAAATATACACAACTAAGCAGATTTCAGTTATCTTATATTTGCATCCGTATATTTGTACTTCTCCAAAAAACAAAACTCATGCACACACACCAGCCCGTTATAGAAACCCAGATGCTGATCAGAAAACCTGCTAATGAAGTTTTCAATGCCTTTATTGATCCCGAACAAACCCGCCATTTCTGGTTCACAAAAGCAAGTGGCAAACTGGAAAAGAATGTAACTGTTACCTGGCAATGGGAGATGTATAATGTTTCCACTAACGTAACGGTAAAGGATATCGTACCGAATGAGCTGATTGCGATCGACTGGGGAAGTCCGGCCACTGCCGTAGATTTCATTTTCAAGCCAATGAGCGACGATACTACATATGTAGTTATCAAAAATTACGGTTTTCAGTCGGAAGGAGAAGAGCTGATGAAAGAACTGATCAATACTACCGGCGGCTTCACAACGGTACTTGATGGCCTGAAGGCGTATATGGAACACGGCATTAATCTCAACCTGATCGCAGATAAATTCCCTTCAGGTAAGTAAACACATAAAATCAGCGTTTGAGCACCGCAAAGGGATGCCCATACACCACGTAAGAGATCCATGCAGAATCAGGTTCAGTGCTGGCCTTTGCCCTGGCATTGACAGTAGCTTCCGACAGTGTTCTTCCCGCTTTCAGTTCATCATAAAAAGTAGTGATGAACGAGACAGCAGCATTATCTTCCACGGCCCATAATGAGCCTATAAACGCTCCTGCGCCTGCATTAAGGAACGCTTTAGCAAAACCGCCATAGCCGGTTAACCCGTTCCCTAATCGACCTGTTTCACAGGCATTGACCACTACCAGCGGGCGACTCCCTTCACGGCTGATACTACCGCATCCCTGAACGGAAGTCTGTGTGAGGTAAGTAGGTCTTAGCTCCCCATTCTTATATTCTTCCTTTAAGAGGAGTTTGGCATGTGTGATATTATCCATATCTGCTCCACCATGACAACAGAAGTGTAAGAGGTCAAATTTCCCCGTCCGCAGTAATTCGGTAACCGTCAATGTTGATGGTTCAACTTCCACTGCCCCGAATGCTTTCTTCAGATATGTCGCTTCTAATTGTCCCGCAGGCAACTCATGTTGTGGGTCCTGATATTGTGGAATGACATATTTAGCCCGGTCTTTCCGTATAACCAGTTCTTTTGCCGGTGTCCAGCCATGTAACCAACGGGTAAGTCCCATCTCCCCCAGGAACCTGTCTGCAGGCTGCCAGGCCACCTGTTGATCGGGATGTTTTACCAGCAGCAATTCCCAGGGTATGAATGGCTCGGTAGAGATGACCTGTATGGACGTGATATTTAATGTATTCTTGTAAAGGATATTCCTCAGTTTCTCCGGAAACAACTGCATGAACAATGTAGCACCGTAGTCACGCAATTGCATGTTGAAGACTTTCATATCGCCATTGGTATTGTCCCACAGCTCTTCAATCTCAGTATATAACTGCGCTATATACTTTTGCCTGTCTACAGTAATAGTTGGAGATTCAAAAAGGTCCAGTATCTCCAGACCCGGCACGTCCAGTTCATAGGTATAATAGCTGTTCGTACCCACCTGATGCTCACGGATACGTAATTGATTGACAGCTTTAGGAAAGGGCGCTGGAGCATCGGCAGTAGCAGAAGCATTCGTCATGCCTGCCGGCGTCTCCTTCTCTACACAAACAGGTTCAAGTGTGAGTGATGCCATTGGTACCTGCTCCTGTGATATTTCTATATGCAGTTTACATGGTCCTATATGGGTGAATATTGCACTGAAAGAGACCACAGCAGATTCCCCGGCCGCAGGAACTTCGATCTTTTTCCGAAAGTCCCCCTTGATGATACAGTTAACTTCAGGGTGTATGCTGATCGTTAACATCTTGTCTGCTTTCACCTTCGATTTGGCAGTGGCCGTCACCCTTCCCGGAATTGCTTCAATTTCATTCCGGGATATCGTCACTTCTACCGCAACAGGCTTTTCCTTTACTACCTGCTCATGGGTACTGGCCTGGAAATGACAGGTCACTTTTTTTGCAACTGCCTTTGCCGGAGACGCAGAGATATCTCTTGTAGCATTACCAGTTGGCATAGATTCAGGAAAAGCGCCATCTCCACTTTTTGCCGGCTTTGCGGGCTTTAATGACCTGGATCTCCGGAAAACTTTCATACCCGAAGAAGATCCCTGTTCTCCGGAAGGATTTGACCAATTCGACGGATCATTGCCGGGAATACTTGAACCCGGCCCCGGCCCACCATAAGGAGCAGGTGAAGGTGTGGTAGAAGGAAGTCCCCAGTCTACAAGGCCGGGAGAAGGATCGGCATCACTATCGCTGTCTTCTGCGCTGTCTGGCAGGATCAGCGGGGAACCCTGACCGAAGTAATCATTGTTTTTGAATATATCTCTCAGCGGCAGATCTACATCTAATTCCGTGTATGATGGCCGGTTACCATCTCCTCCCCGCCTTTCAGGCGGATAAGGAGCGTTCTGTGGCGGTGGGGCTGCTGATTGCTTCTTCGGTATCTGCTCAAACAATTCACGTAACTGAATCTGAAAATCAGGGTCTTCCGCAATCTTAGCATCGATCATTTGCAAGAGCGCTTCTTCCGGTTTGCCTGAAGGCGTTTTACTGAACGCCTGTAATTGCTGCTGTTGTTTGGCAGATTTAAATGCTGCAATCAGAAAATCCCACATTTGCTGTACAGGACTTACCGCGCCCGGCGAAAGCAATTGCTGATTACAATATTCCTGCAACAAAGCTACAACCTGTATACTCGCAGAATTATAAGCACTGGTAGATCGTTTCATAATAAACGATATTATGGTAACACAATATTTAAGCGGTAATTCCGGGTAGGAGGCATGCTCATGTCAGCAGGGGCTAACCCTCTGGTAACTCTTTCCCTGGCTTCGGCCGCATCACGGATCCCCTTGATGACACTCAGCATCTTTTTGCCCTCTGGTACTTCTAATTTCTTTACGCCCGTCCAACTGAATTTCAGTCCGGTGTTTGCTTCAACAAAGGGAATATTTACCTGGAATACTTTCTTATAAGTAAAGTCGTTAAAGAACCCTACTTCCTCCGGAGCCAGCCCCCTCCGCCTTCTGACGGTAAACATCTTGTCTTCGATAAGCTTCTTTTCATGGCTCATCATAAAAGCGGTGGAATAAAGCCCTTTAGGACTCAAAAAAACGATCACTTTAAAGAAGAGCAAGGGTATCCGGAAGGAAGGTAATTTGACATATGGAGGGTCCTTAGGTGTCAGCATCGGACCGGTGAACACACAGATACGCTTATTGCCGGTTACGCTGGCAGCCTCCCGGATGATATAACTTTCCAGTCCCTGCCAGAGACCACTGTTGAGTTTTTCCGCCTGGGGCACACTGTTGGTGAAGTGGAATGTCTGGTAAGCCTTCAACCGGCCATTCTCCCCTCTTCCCATTTCATTATTCGAGGCCATATGCCCGATCTCAAACTCAGTAATATCTTTACGCAGGTCATAGAATTCCTTGCCCAGCTGTAGCTCCGCCAATACCCTGGGATCTTTTCTGAATGCAGGTCTTGGCGCCTGATCTGCTTTATCTGCGCCATCAATGTTATAGGCTGCAACGAAAGGCACTTTACGTTCAGAATTATATAGTACGCTGAATCCTGTATAATGCAGGATGCCCTGTCTGTTCCCCTCAACCAGCGGCAGCAGTTGCTTCTGTTCTGCGCTGAGTATCTTGCTGAGCGATAAATTGATACGTTCATCAATGAATTTGGGAGCATAGCCTTTACAACGCAGCAGCTCTTCTTTGGCAAAAGCCAGATCTTTCAGGTTTGGGGCGGGCATAACGGAAAATTTAAAAATGAATGCTGTGGAACTTACCTACCGTAATTTAACGTATTCATCGCCAAATTGAAATACCAAGTAGTTGGTATTTTTATGCCCGCTCCCGCGGATTATTTTAAGCGCCGGTCCATCTGTGCCAAATGATGACCTACCTCCTTCTTACCATGGGCTAATCCCCGTTTCCGGTACATTATCATCACTAAAGAACACACCTGTCGGTCCCTCGGGTCCCATTACAGCAGCTTTCACTACACGTGCTGCTGCATCAGGCACTGTTCCGGGGCCAGTGTGATTATTAAAATCCGTAGCAGTATAGCCGGGATCGACCGCATTTACCTTAAAAGGCGTATCACGCAGGGAATCGGCCAGCACGATGGTATAGGCATTAAGAGCGGCTTTGGAAGGGACATAACATGCAGGCTTAACATGGTAATGCTTCCAGGAAGGATCGTTTTGAAGAGTAAGCGAACCCAGGCCGGATGTAACATTGACGATCCTGGGCTCGGGCGAGTGCCTTAACAGGTCTATAAATGCCTGTGTCACTGCTATCACGCCAAAGAAATTAGTTTCGAATACCTGTTTAAAAAAGGTGATATCCGTTTCAAGAGGCGGCTGCGGAATATTACCGCCGATACCGGCATTATTGATCAGAACGTCCAGCACCCTGGTTTTCCCGCCAAGTACCTCGCGGGCGGCCTTTATCGATCCAATATCATCTACATCGATCACTATAGGCTCTACATTGTGTAACCCTTCTGATTGCAACTGGCTGACCGCCTGCCCGCCTTTCTCCATATCACGGCTTCCGAGGTATACATAATACCCTTTTTGTAATAACTGCCTGGCTGTTTCATAGCCGATGCTTTTGTTTGCTCCTGTTATCAGTACTGTTTTCATAATTAATTTTTAACAGTACAAAGCTACACGCATACCCTGGGTCGGCTGTAACACATATTTAGGGCTTAATGGTACATTTCCCGGATTTTGGTACGATAACCCGCAGGCGTTTCTCCTGTTTCTCTTTTGAAGAAGCGGTTAAAATAAGATGCGTCAGAGAAACCCAGGTCGAAGGAAATTTCTTTAAGAGAGTTGTCAGTATGGAAGAGCAGGCGCCGGGCTTCCATTATCAGGCGCTCGTGAATATGTTTGATAGCTGGTTTACCACTCTGATCTTTCACTACGTCACTCAAATGCCCCGCAGTAATATGAAGCATCGAAGCATAATCGCTTACCTCATGAAACTGATAGAAGTGCTCATCGATCTTCGCCTGAAACTGTTTGACTAACAACTTATCGACCGAAGCCTTGTTGTCCTTATACTGTGCTGTATACAAACGGCTCAGATAAGTCAGCAATACTGTCAGGTAAGCCGTTAACATCCGCTGCTGCCATTCACCCGGCTGATGATATTCCTTACAGATCTTATCAAGAACATCCTCCACATAAAGAACGTCAGTTTCAGTGAGCAATAACTCATTGCCATGCTGATAATTCTTTATGATCGGCAGCTTTTTTAAGGATGCATTTTCCTGAAGAGATAAGAATTCACGGGTAAAGGCGATACCCGTACTCCATAGCTGTTTAAATTCTTCCTTGACGATGACCTGGCCCGGCCCTGAAAAGTAAATAGTATTATCCTTCAGTATATAAGACGTCGTATCTATCCATTGGCGATTACCAGCCTTCCTGATAAACACAAGCAGATAATGGTCTTTCCGGTGTGGCACAAGCAGCTCCGACAGTTCCGGAAAATCACCCTCGAAATTATATACTCTAAAGTGTTTGTTATTACTTACGCCATCCGGCGTCAAACGGTAAAGCGGTATTTTCGGCTTCGTGCTTAATACTTGCATTGACTAAAGTTATAACATTTTTGCGCGCACGGATATATACTTAAAGTAATTCATTACTTCCCCGTTTTTCCACGGCGTCGTATAATTCATAAGTTGTAAGTACTTCACTGAGTAGTTTATATGCCTTTAAAACAAAAAGCAGCCAGGCATTAAATATGCCTGGCTGCTCATTATTATCTAACACCTTTAAACGGTCAAAGAAGACTTATTTCTTCGCCGCCTTCAGACTGAAGCCAATCTCAACATCTTTGCTGATCGCCCAGTTTTCAGGACTACCTTCAGTTTTATAGCTGATACCCCATGCGCTTCTGTCAATTACGAATTTAGCGTTGGCAGTAACTTCCCCTTCGTTAACAGTTACCTGTGCAGGGAAAGTGATGTTCAGGGTACTATCTTTCAGGGTCAGATTACCGCTGATAAGATTAGTTGCGCCAGGAAGCAGGCTCTTTTCTTTTGTGCTGTCATATGGAGTTACACCGGTGATAACGAACTTCGCTGTCGGATGTTTCTCTACATCAAAGAAATCAGGGCTTTTCAGGTGCCCTGTCAGATCAGAAGCCTTTTTATCCGGTTCTGTAACAGATGCTGAATCTGTGAGCAGGGTATGCAGGTTTACATCAAAGCTGCCACCGGTAATTGCTCCGTTTTCTACATTCAAGCTACCGTCAGATACTTTAATGGTTCCAAAGCGAGGGGCGAATCCACCTTTGTGTGTAGCACGCCATTGAACAGATGTTGCTGTTGTGTCGATGGCATATGCTGCGCCGGTAGCTGTAGCAGCTTCTTGTTTTTCATCTGTTTTTGCCTTGTCAGAAGAGGCGCCACCACATGCTGCCAGCGTAAGCAGCAGGATAAAAGCGGGTACTGTTTGCTTCATAGTTTTCGATTTAATTAAACATTCCTGATATATAAAAGTCATCGAATTTAAATATTTGTATTTAACAAACAATGTGTTATGTGAAAACTTATTAAGATTTAAAACAGCGCTACGCGATGATGTTCCGCTGATCTAAGTAAGGCACATTCATCCTGAAAAATAAAATGGGTATAATAAGTATGCTGATACTTAATTATACCCATCTATGTTTAAAGTAGTTTGTATGTCTGTTTTACAACTATATTATTTCTTTTCAGCTGTATCCAGTTGCCACTCCGGCCGAATGAAGTGACAGGTATATCCATGCGGATGTTTCTGAAGATAATCCTGATGTTCTTCCTCTGCGTCCCAGAAATCTGATACCGGCACCACCTCAGTAACGATAGGATTAGGCCAGATGTTGGATGCAGATAATTCTTTGATCAGTTCAACAGCTGTATTTTTCTGCTCATCGTCTGAATAGAAAATAGCCGAACGATAAGACATACCGATGTCGTTACCCTGCCTGTTACGCGTGGTAGGGTTGTGGATCTGGAAGAAGAACTCAAGCAGCTTGCGGTAAGAAAGCACATTTGGGTCAAATTCCACCTTTATTCCCTCGGCATGGGTACCATGGTTACGGTATGTGGCATTGCGAACATCGCCGCCTGTATAACCCACCCTGGTCTCAGTCACACCCGGAAGGGCACGGATCAGTTCCTCTACTCCCCAGAAGCAACCACCAGCAAGTATTGCAGTTTGTGTTGACATATGATTTTTGTTTTTTATCGTTAACTAATGTGTCATGTTTTGTGCCAAAAGCAAATGACAGCCATTTTAGCAAATCAATGTTGATGCTGATAATTATGCTGCCATGATGGCAAGTTTCTACCCCAATAACCGCCTTTTCCGCAGTACCCTATTTTGCCGTAAAGTCAGCAGTATGCGATTTTACGAAATTATACACGGTCATTGGTTCCTTTCCGGTCAGTTTGAAGAAATCGTCCGTCATACGGTCATAACGTCCTTCCACGTGTAATTTAGCCATCGCTGCAAGATGATTAACGAGGTGCGACGGTACGCCAAACTCCAGCAACTTTTCAGTCCAGGCCGATACCGGTACGTCACGATAACTGATGGTCCTTCCTAATGCTTTAGAAAAGACGCCTGCATAATAGTCCAGGTCAGCCGATTCATATCCGGTCAGATTATAAACGTTGCCGATATGTGGGGCCGGATCATCAAGGATCACAGCAACCGCCTGCGCTACATCAATAGAAGATATAGGCGAAGTTTTACTGCCTCCCAGCGGTAATACCAGCTCATTATTCCCCTTGATACCCGCAGCTGCAAGACGCAGAAAGAAGCTTTCCAGGAAGACGGTAGGACGCATGGTAATAACCGGTAAACCCGACCATGCCAGCGCCTGTTCCGCCAGCCAATGTAATTTATGCTGCGGACTATCTGTAGTCTCGGTGATGCTCATTTGTGTTACGGTCATCTGCGACATATTAACAAAGGCCTCAACACCGTGATGACGTGCTACCGCCGCAATGTTAACCGTCGCCTCCAGGTAGGCTGCCGAAAGAGACATTCCGAAGTAGATGCGTTTAACACCTTCTATGGCCTTATGCATGGATGCAAGGTCCGTCAGATCGCCCAGTACCACTTCTGCCCCCAGCCTGCGCAGGTCTTCCGCACGTTCATCTTCCCGCCTTACCAGGGCGCGTACCTTATGCCCTTTTTCCAGTAACATACTCGTAACGTGACGGCCGATAGCACCGATATCCCCAGCTGCACCTGTTACTAAGATCGGGCTGTTATGTGTTGATTTCGTTGTCATGTATTTAGATTTACGTAGATTATAAATTATTCTTCTAAAAAGATCTCTCTTACATTTTGATCGATATGCGCTGACGCAGATTTATCAGTGCTGCATCAGAGAACTGTACATCCACCATACGGACCGATTCCGCAGCGCCTTTTTTTTCAGGTAGCTTATCCTGCGTAATGGTCCTTATTCCATGTACAGCGAAAGCCCCTGCTATGATCACATTTGCAAGTACCCTTCTGTCTACTTTCAGATTCATTTTTTTCGATTTGTTGGTTCAATGGTGTAAAGTTATTCCAGTCTGCTACCGAACCCCAAGTACAAACTCCCCGAAACGGACAAGATCCCTCCCCAATCAGCCAATTCAAACCGCAAAAAAAGCCGTACGCCTGAAACAATTAGCCGCTCCGTCTGCTTCCTTACTCCGCAATTTCAACACTTATCCCCTGTTATCTGTTTATCGGGGCCATAAATAACCCTGAACCAGGCCTCCCAGTCAACATAAACCGGTGACATATTTACCCTTGCCTGATCACATTTTTTTGTATATTTAGATATCAACTTATGTAGAACAAAATGCTATCCGATTGAAACACATATTGCTCCCTTTGCATTATGCTTTCGTAAACCTCTCCGACACGACTTTTTTTGGTATTCAATTATTTAACTCACTGTAAAAAGTGTTAACCTATGATCAGACCTATCAACTTGCCTGTTCGTTCAGTAACGGCACTCATGTTGTTGTTTCAATTCTGCGTTATGCCTGCAATGGCCCAGATATCATGGCCTGCAGGACAGCTCCTGCCCTCTTTTCCTGCAACGGCACAAACGCAGGACCTGTTTATTCTACGTGAAGGATCGTCTTTCCGTTGGGAAGCCGAAAGTTCGTCGCTAAGTCATAAGACCGGAAGATTAGAGACGGACGGCTGGCTTTGTCAAACCGGCATCGATGCCGCAGATGAGCACATGATCTATGGCCCTTACGACCGGAGTGTTCCCGCAGGACCTAACGTAGCCGAATTCCGGATGAAGGTCGATAACAACACCGCCAACAATGATCCTATCGTTGATGTCGATGTCAGAAACGCTACGACCGGCGCGATGCTCGCCTCCATGACCATCACCCGCAGACAATTTTCCATTGCGGGCGACTATGTAAACTTCACACTGCCGTTCACCATGCCGGCAAACAATCAGCAGATCGAACTGCGTGTATATTGGAGAGGCACCTCCTATACAAAAGTTGATTGGGTTGGCGTACAACAAAACGGCGGTGCAGAAATGTATCTGTTTGCCTCCCTGAAAGGCATCGTTAACAGGACGCAGCCACGCCTCTTTTCTTATGAAGGAGACGCCTTCGCGGAAGGACAGTATACCTGGCTGCAATCCTTAGGGTTAAACTGGTCTGAACCGGCAGACAAGTGGAACCTTATTACCAAATACCGTAGTGAAATATCCGGTCTGATTGTCTACGATCCTGCCCAGATCCATACAGTGAACCTTGCAACAATGCTTGCAAAAGACAGGAAAGCACTTATTGCATCGCCATCGTTGTTAGCACGTCTGACTGCTGCACCGTATAATCTGCCCATACTGCTCGACCTGCGGGGCCAGTATAGCAGCAAACTACAGGTGTACCAGGCACTTTACAACAACTATTGGCCCAGCCTTGACCATCGCCTGCTAATAGGCTTAAATCCTGATGTACATAAAGCTGCTTTGCGTGAGTATGCGGTAGCACTGGGTGCCGCTGTGATCTGGCTTGACCCTAAAGTATCGGGTGAGAGTGAATTGCTGAACAGCTTTTTAAGCTCGATGCCAGCCGGCGCCAATTATATGGGCTGGTGGCCGGAAGAAGCTCCGGGAGTTGAGCGCGCTTCCACATATGGCATTGCTACCGTTGCGAGCGACTGGTCCACTAATCTGACCGTCCATAGCGGCATGCCAAGAACGGTAAATGTTAAACCGATGCCCGCAAAACCAGCGTTGCAGAACAAATTGTATGTAGCCTTTATCTTAAGCGATGGCGACAACTTACAGTATGTCGAACATCTTATGCGTAAGCTTTGGAATAATCCCGACCGCGGTTCCGTTCCTATAGGTTGGACGCTTTCACCTGCAATGCTCGATGCAATGCCGGGAGCATTGAACTACTATCACCAGAGTTCCACCACCAATGATAACCTGATCTCCGGTCCCTCCGGTTATGGCTATGCTTATCCAAACAACTGGCCCAATCAGACCAGCTTAAACCAGTTTGTTGCTACCACGGAACAGTATAACCGCCGCGCAGGTTTCCGCGTCATCACCATCTGGAATACCATTACCGGCGGCATCAATCAGAATGTCGGGCAGTCCTTTGCCGGTAATGCATCTACATTACTTGGTCTAACCGCACAGAATACCGGAGGAGGTCTTAGTATCTATAACAACAGTCTTCCCGGAATGGCACTGTCCTGTAACTATTGTACCAATGAACAGGCGATGAAAGATCACATAGCATCCGCTGCTGCAGGATGGAATGGGACTTCTCCCCGATTCATCATTATACAGGCACAGCCCTGGCAAGGTGTGACACCTACAAGCTTTAAAAACGTTGCGAACTCGCTTAATGCAAATTATTCAGTAGTACGTCCGGACCATATATTCCAACTTATCCGTGAAGCCAATGGCCTTCCGGTTAATCCGCAATAAACGGACACATTATAAAATGCGAAAGCGGAGCAGGTATCTTGCTCCGCTTTCGCATTTTATAAAACGTGTTTATTAATGCAGCATAAGGCCCGTTAAGGCAACAATTTTCAGGGAAGGGTTTAATTTTATCATTTCTTTAACTTACTTGGGAGATAACGCAAATACAAGCGTATTTCTTGTGTCCCTGACATTTTTACCTGCTCTACTCAAACATTGAGAGAATTGACTGAGTACTCTCATTTTAAACATCCCGGAAATAGCTTATTTTCCCTATGATAACCCAGATGTTTAACGTCCACAATAATGAAAAATGAAATATAGTTTCATGTTTTTATCCGCGCTGCTGATATCCCTTACTGCACTGCAAGCCCAGGATAAATACACAATTTCAGGTAATGTTACCGGAGAAAGGAATGATACGCTTGCCGCAGGAAGCGTCTACCTGCTTTCCGCTAAAGATTCATCTATTGTGAAGTACGCTTTGCTGATAGATGGAAAATTCACCCTCGATCCCGTTACCAGCGGTAATTACATCGTCAGGATCTCTTCACTGGGATATAACGACGAACTAAAACAGCTGTTACTTAACAGCAACGCCAGATTGCAGATAGCAATGAAAGCCAGTCCTACGGCATTGAATACCGTGACTGTATCAGCAGGCAGAAAGGAATTTTCATTTAAGAACGGAGACATCAAAATTAATATCGCCGGTTCCGCATTTTCTTCCATTCCCAACACTATAGACATGCTGGCAAAATTGCCCCTGATCCAGGTCAGCCCGAACGGAGAATCTGTTAGCATCGTTGGAAAAGGAAACGCTCTGATATATATTGACCGCCAGAAAGCAACCGTTAGTGATCTTGCCACACTTTCAGCTAATGATATACAGGATGTCGAGATCCTTAAAAATCCACCAGCAAAGTATGAAGCCGAAGGTAGGGCCGTTATCGTTATTACCAGGAAGAAAGATAAAAGAGATGGCTTTCAGGCAGAGTTACAGGAAACGGCATCCTTCAAACGCCGGTACAGTAACTATACAGGACTTAATCTCAATTTTAAAAGAAAGAAATGGGAGGTAATAACTTCCCTGAAATATAATCAACGCAAAGCATGGGAAAGTAATAACTACGTTTTTCACATCCATGACCGTGATATTGAATCGGGCTACTCCCTTATCAGCACTACCGACAGACCTGAGTACGTTGCTAATTCCGGCGTCCATTACCAGATTAATACAAGTGATTTTATTTCCCTGAATATCAATACCCGGCTGCAGGATATATCATTCCCCATCTACACAAACTCAGATTTAAGTACACCATCAGAGAAAACCAGTGTTTATACAATTAACCAAAGCACCTATCCGAAAAAATACTTCACCGCTAATCTCAATTATGAGAAAAAACTGAAAAGAATAAATGCCGATCTGTTTCTGGGATCACAGTATGCCGGATATAGTGAGCATTTCGTGACAGATATTTTCAACAACTACAATAATACACAGGATATATATACGGAACATCGTGATCAACAGTATGACGTACATCTTGCCGGAGGCAGGGCCGATCTGACAAGATCATTCAGGAATGGAGCGAAGATTGAAACAGGAATGAATATATCTGCAGCAAAAGCACATGCCGTAACTACTATAAATAATATTCCGGAACCCTCACTAAGTTTCTCCGACTATTTGTATGCTGAAACTAACGCGGCTGCATATGCCCAGTTCAGCGGGAAGGTCAGACAGTTGTCGTACTCCCTGGGTTCCAGAGCTGAATACACCAACGTAGAGGGCGGCTATAAAGACAACACAACACCGGTAGTTAAAAAGCGGTACTGGAAAATATTTCCGAAAGCATCAGTGAATATTCCATTAAAAAACGACAAGAATATCTCACTTAACTATGCCCGGAGTATTACAAGACCGAACTACCTTAGTTTAAGCCAGGTAGCTAACTATATCAATCCTTACTTTGTATGGACGAGTAACATCAATATAAATCCAACTATCTCCGATGATCTTTCCGCAGGCCTCCAATGGAAAAACAAATCGGTAAATATAACCTGTTACAGCAGAAGCGGCCCGATTTACCCGTCCTTCGTTTATGACGCATCAAAGACACTGTTAACAAGAACAGATATTAACTACAATGCTGAAAAAGGATTGATGATCGACGCAACTGTTCCTTTTCAGCATGGGATATGGACTTCTACCAATACGGCTATGCTTATCCTGAACAGCATCTTCGATAACGCAGCCGTGATGGGTGAGACCAAGCCATACCTGTATGTGTATTCAAACAACCAGCTCAAACTACCGGAGAACATTACCTTCTCTCTCTCGGGATGGGCGCTGACAAAACGGAACGAGGGTGTATACGAAAGAAATGCGCTGATGCAGGTGGATACATCGCTCACGAAGGCATTTCCTAAATCGAGGATCAACTGTACTTTAAGCTGGAATGATATCTTCAGAACATTGAATGCTACAGAGGAATTCACCTTAAATAATATCAGCTCCAGAGGTTTCTATTTTGATAATGCAAGAGAGTTCTCTATCGCTGTCCGATATGCATTCGGAGTAACGCGCGAGTCTAAATTCAGAAATAAGAATGTTGATGGGAATCTGAACCGGCTTTAATTATCTTTTTGCTGCTTAAACCGGGCCTGCCTTACACGTGTGAGCGTTTCTCTTGACACACCAAGATAAGATGCTACCATGTGTAAAGGCACCCGTCTGAAAATGTCGGGAAAAGAGGTAATAAAGTCCTCGTACTTCTCCTCGGCGGTATAGCTGATATTCATCAATACCCGTTCCTGGCTCGCATCATAACTATTTTCTTTCACCCTGTCGGAAAAAGCCCTGAGGGCAGGAATAGCTGTGGTTAATTCGTCAAAATCCTCCTTGCTCCACAAGAGTAGTTCGGAGTCTTCAAGTGCATCAACATTATACTTGGTAGGGGTTTGATTATTATAACTTTCATGATCGACATTCCATGAATTTTCCGGGGAGAATCTCATGATATATTCATTACCGTCATCCTTTAAACGATAGGTCCTTAACAGGCCTTTCGAAATAAATATCTTATGCCGGCAAACCTCTCCTTCTTTTAAAAGCAGTTGCCTTCTGCGTACTTTTTTAACCGTCGCCAACGAGCACAAATACCTGAGTTGGTCGTTCGTAAGATCAACCTTAGGCGTAATATAAGTTTCAAAACACTCAAACATAGACTTAACACTAATACGTTTAATGACCATTATCACGTTTTCCTTTCTTCCCAAACACCGGTATGATGCAAATTTAGGTCAAATGACCTCAAAAAGTTGCGTCAAATCTCCTTGTTTCCAGGCGCCGTTCATGGGGAAATTTGCATCCGTATTTGTTCCATTCAGGGAACAGATCATTTAACAGGATTGTAAATCAAAAAATCAGACTATGCGTGTTTTTCTTACCGGCGCTACAGGATTCGTTGGCTCGGCCATTGTTCAGGAATTGATCAGCGCAGGACATCAGGTACTGGGACTGGCCCGTTCGGAAGCGTCAGCCGCCGCCCTTATTGCGGCAGGCGCGGAAGTGCATCACGGTACCCTCACTGATGTCGGGAGCCTGAAACGTGGGGCAGCAGCTTCAGACAGCGTCATTCACACCGCCTACATTCATGACTTCTCAAATATTGCAGCCTCCGGCGAAACAGACAGGCTTGCAGTAGAGGCGCTCGCTACCGCTCTTGCAGGTTCCGGCCGCCCCCTGGTGATCACTTCCGGCATCGCCGCCCTTACACCGGGCCGCCTGAGAAGTGAATTAGACGCCCCTAACCCACAATCGGCAGGAAAGCACCGCATCCCATCCGAAGAGGTGGCTATTGCGATGGCTTCCCAGGGAGTACGGACATCCGTTGTGCGCCTCCCTCCTTCCGTACATGACCATGGCGATCATGGTTTTGTGCCTGCGCTTATTAGCGTAGCACGTCAGACAGGCGTTTCTGCCTACATTGGAGATGGGAGCAATCGCTGGCCTGCTGTACACCGTCTTGATGCAGCCAGGGTTTTCAGACTGGCGCTTGAGAAAGGCAAGGCCGGCTCCGTCTTCCATGCCATCGGCGATGAAGGCGTACCGACCCGGGATATCGCGGAAGTGATAGGCCGTCAGCTTAATCTCCCCGTAGTTGCCAAATCAGCTGCAGAAGCGGCAGACCATTTCAGCTGGCTGGGACATTTCTTTAGTACTGACTGTCCTGCCTCCGGCGCACTGACACAGGAATGGCTGGAATGGCGCCCAGGCCATCCGGGACTGATAAAGGACCTCGAAGAGGGCAGCTATTTTAAGAGTTAAGCAAGCATGATCAGCCAGACGGTAATCAACAGAGAAGCCCTTCAGATACAATGATCTGAAGGGCTTCTCTGTATTTATTAATTTTTACTAACTAACTCTGTTTCCTCACATATTGCGTCAATATCACGATCACCTGCCCTTCTATTTTCCCCTCGATCTGTCCCGTGTTATTTTCCACTAAACGGATGTTCTTAACAACTGTACCCATTTTAGCATTCAACGTAGAGCCTTTCACATCCAGTGATTTTATCAGTACCACTGTATCTCCTTCCTGCAACACCTGACCGTTACAATCCCGGTGCAATTCCACTGCCGCATCATTCTCATGGTCTCCCGTCGCTTTCGCCCAGGCCAGCCGCTCGTCATCCAGGTACATCATATCCAGGCTTTCCATCGCCCAGCTTTCCTGCTTCAGACGGTTAAGCATACGCCAGGACACTACCTGTATACCCGGTACCTCACTCCACATCGTCTCTGACAAAAAGCGCCAATGACCGCTATCCAGCTCCGCTTTCTTCTCTATCTGCATCCTGCATGTATTGCAGATCAGCATAGCAGTGTCCGCATCTGCCCCGGAGGAAGGCGGTACTTCATAACTCTTTAACGCCTCCGCCGATTTGCATAATTCGCATTGATTTCCACTCCTTTGTTGCAGTTGTTCGTCCAGTTTCATTGCTAACTTTAAAATTTGCCGCGAATGTAAGGCTTTTAGCTGGCAAAAAAAGCCAGGATCCCCGGCGATAGCGATTGGATCATATTGTTTTTTTGTTAAAGACAGCGTGCATATAACGTTCATATAACGTGCATGATCTTCCGTTCATCTTCCGTTCCGAACGGAGGATGAACGGAAGATCATGCACGTTATATGAACGTTGTATCCTGGATGTATTGGCATTTATCCCCAAACGGCTTTTTAGCCGGTTTAAGACACCAGCCTCATTGTTCATGAATAAGTTCCCCCGGAACAAGAACATCCCGAAAAACGGCCTGAAATCATCTTTAACAAGCATTCCTATCTATTCTCCCTTTTTTACTATCTTACTCACATGTATACGAACCTTATTGCCGCTATTGAACACTTTATCCGCCTGGACGATACCGAGAAAGATCTCATATCCTCTCTCGCCGTTTCAAAAACGTATGCAAAAGGGGACTACTTCTTACGTACCGGCCAGGTTTGCCGGGATGTAGGGTTTATCGAAAAAGGGCTGGTCCGTTATTATGGCACGAAAGACAATGGGGAAGAGATCACCTTACACTTTGGTAAAGAAAACGACTTTACCAGCAATTATCAAAGCTTTCTCGACCACTCTGCATCGCAGCGCAGTATTCAGTGCCTGGAAGCCACTGAAATACTGGTAATATCGTACGACAACCTCCAAAGGCTGTATAACGAAGTGAAAGAAGGACAAAAGTTCGGCCGTCTGGTATGCGAATACCTCTATTTGCAGGCTATCAGCCAGATAGCTTCTATGTACGCCGATGAGCCTGAACAACGCTATCTGAATTTTGTGAATGAATACCCCGACCTGCAACAGCGTATTCCTCAATACTATATTTCCTCCTATGTCGGTGTTAAGCCACCATCCCTGAGCCGGATAAGAAAAAGGCTAACCCTTTAACTTATTAACCTGGGTGAACGAACAGGCGGACAGCTGATTTTATCTTTGATGCATCAAATAAAAAAATCGCTATCTATGTTGATCTTTAATACCATCCTACTGATCCATTTCTTCTGTTTTGCACTCTATCTGTGTGTCCTGTTAGCACAGTGGCAGGACTATAACACCCGTGTGCGGGGTGCATCCGGATTGATTCTGGGTATTCTGCTGCTGCTCACCGGTATTACACTCGTAGCGCTTAAATACCCTCACGTGAATTACTATAAAGTTGTTCCCAAAACCGGACTATTCGCACTGGTGACGATAGTGAATGTGCGTTTTGGTGGTAAAACCTATACAAAAACAGCCTATTATACACTGATCGCAGCCACACTCCTTGCTGCATGTATAGCCGTTATACGGGTATAGATCAGTCGCCGCATTCCCATTCAGGCCGGATACAAAACATGCATCAGGAAAAGTTAATCAACTTTTTTATTGCCGCATGTTTTGTATTCGGCTTTTTGATGTCTATATTTAAGACCTATTAAGCATTTTTTACTCAGGTCTCAATATTAAACATTTCACAAATGAGGAACTCAGGCGGAAAACTCTTAGCCATAGGGATGGCCATGCTATTTACCACGATATCGGAAAAAGGACAGGCACAGACAGGCTATACAAAGTACGTAAACACCTTCGTCGGTACTGCGCCGCTAACGGATCCCAAGATCCTGGGATACCAGTTACCCGACGGATGGCGCTCATGGGCCGGTCTCACATTCCCGGGCAGCTCGCTCCCGAATGCAATGGTGCAGTTAAGCCCTATGACGGAATACGGTTCAGGCGCAGGATATGAATACGAGGATAATGTTATCTATGGCTTTACACACACGAATAAAGGCCACTGGAACCTTTGTAATATCCCCATCCTCCCGCTTTCCAATCCGGGCGCTAAATTCGGCTCCAGCTTCTCACATCAGAAAGAGAGTGCGTCCCCAGGTTTTTACCAGGTATACCTGGACGACTATAATGTCAACGTTAGCCTGACATCCACGCTCAGATGCGGCTACCATAAATACGAATATAAAAACAACACCGACCGGCAGATACTATTCGACCTTGCCAAAGCCAATAACCGTATCTCCAACTGGACCATCGAACAGGTTGGTAACAACGTATTAAAAGGATATCAGCGGGCTGGCGGAAACATCTATTTCTATGCTATCCTGAACACAGATATAGAAAAACTGGAAAAGAAAGAGGAAGGCCAACGCAGCGGTTATGCTATCGTTCATCTGAAAGATGGCTCCAAAGGACCAGTTGAACTGAAGATAGGTCTATCGTTCGTAAGCACAGAAAACGCCAAACAAAACCTTGAAAAGGAAATAGGCGGCAAGTCTTTCACACAGGTACGTAATGAAGCTAACCAGAAATGGGAAACATTGTTATCGACCGTTCAGGTAAAAGGCGGAACGGAAAAACAACGCAGGATGTTCTATTCCTGCCTTTACAGGTCCTTCCTCTGGCCGGCCTTACGCAGTGATGTGAACGGAGAATTCACAGATGCAAAAGGCAATGTAGTGAAGTCTGATTTCAACTACTATACAGAACCTTCCCTGTGGGACACCTACCGGAACAAGGACGTACTGCTGGGCTTAGTTTCACCACAGGTTACGCTCGACGTTGTTAAGTCAATGAAAGAAGTAGGCGACAAGACAGGGTTCATTCCTACCTTCTTCCATGGCGACCATGGCGCTTCCTCTATCGCAGGCGCTTATCTCAGGGGTATTGACAACTTTGATGTAAAAGGCACTTACCAGATATTGTTAAGGAATGCGAACGTAGAAGGCGCCCGCCCACATCTGAAAGAGTACATCGAAAAAGGTTATATATCTGATCCGGATATTGAAAATCCGCACGTAGAAACAAAAGCAAATGCGGGCGTATCCAAGACACTGGAATATTCTTATGATGATTATTCTCTTGCCCAGATGGCCAAAAAGCTCGGCGATACTGCTAACTACAGGATCCTGATGGCGCGTTCAAAGAACTACAGGAATATGTTTGATCCCGGCACAAGATTTATGAGAGGCAGACTGGCGAATGGCGAGTGGATCAAAAACTTTAATCCGCAGTACCCTTACTACGAGTATATGTACAGAGAGGCGAATGCATGGCAGGTGTCTTTCTTTGCTCCACACGACATGAAAGGCCTGATCGAGCTCTATGGCGGCGATAAAGGATTTGAATCAAAACTCGACTCCCTCTTTACTGTGCCCTGGAATCCGAAATATATCGCCAGGAACGTGGAAACAATGATCGGCCAGTACTGCCACGGCAATCAGCCAGACCATGAAGCCCCATTTGCTTATTACTTCATAGGCAAACCGGAGAAATCACAAAAAATGATCGACACTATTCTGAATAGTTTATATGGCATCGGTAAAGAAGGCATCGCCCTCTGCGGCATGGACGATGCAGGCGAAATGTCGGCATGGTACGTATTCAGCGCCTCTGGCCTCTATACCTACTCCGCTACCGATCCTGAATACCTCGTTACCGTTCCGCTTTTCGATGAGGTAAAATGGAGGACAAGTACCGGCAAAACGCTGATACTGACCAAACAGGGAAAAGGGAGAGCCCTCACCTCCATCAAAGTGAATGGAAAAGAGCAGAAAGGTTACTTCGTTCCGCATGACCTGTTTAAGAACGGCGGCAAAATTGAGATCACGACAAAATAAAAAAGAAAGGGTGCACTCCGGTTGAAGTGCACCCTTTTATAATTTGCGTAAACAGCTATCAGGGACGGCCCTTAGGTTTACGGATCACTGTATTTGAAGTTGCATTAGGAATATAAACCCCATTCACTTTTCTATCGATCTTCTCTGTATAAGCCTCATCTACCACGATACGCCCCTTTTTGAACTCATAGAATTTCGATGAAACATAATACATGGAATCCGCCGAAGGATATGCCTGCGTCAGCTCACTTCCGCCAAATTCCAGTATCTCATCGTGATCAAAGTCTTTGATATCGGAAGCCACCGCAGCCATCAGTGAATCTGCCACCGAATTGTTGATACCGAATACATACAGGATGTTCTTCGCCGGGCTTCTGTTCACCTCCAGGAATAAGAAAACATTGCCACCATCTTCTACCAAGCGGTTACGCTTGCTTTTGTAAACAATATCGTCAGTCGCAAACTTAAAGGTCTTATTACCATTAATAATGATAGTGCCTTTGTACACAGCGATCTTTTGCTGTTTGCTGCTGGTAAAATGAAGATTGTCCTCCACTTTCTGTGCGAAGGTCGGTAAGCTGATCAGCAGGAGAAGACAATGTCTGAGTCGAAGATGCATAGGAATATTTTTAAAATCAGGCACCTAACTTAAGCTTTTTTCCGGAATCCTGTTGATAACAAATCCTTAACGTATGTTGCTGCGTACGTCCGGCCCCCTTTAGTCCCCACTTTTGGGGAGTTCCCTGTGATCGTTTTTTCCCGACCTTTCCCCCGGCAAATAATTATAGAACAAGTAAACAATGATAAGTAGTATGAACATTCCAATCCGGTACCATACCATACTGACATCGCATGGCTCTATTGCAGTAGAAGAGAGTGGTAAAAAGACAGGCATCCCTTTGCTCATGATCCATGGCAATTCCTTTTGCCGCAGTGTGTTCCGCCACCAGTTACAGGCGCCGTTCGCTCAGAACTATCGCCTCATTACATTCGATCTGCCCGGACATGGAGAATCCGGTAATGCGCTGGACCCTATGCGGACCTACACGCTTCCCGGCTTTGCAGATACAGCAATTGAGCTGCTGGAAGAAATGGGTGTTTCAGAAGCAGTTGTATTGGGCTGGTCATTAGGTGGCCATATTGCCATTGAGATGATGTCCGCTTTCTCCGGCATGCTGGGCCTTATGATCACCGGTACCCCGCCGGTCAGCAATGGTAACATCCCACAGGGTTTCAAGGGCAACCAGCACACAGCTGTTGCAGGTAAGGAGATCATTACCGTAGCCGAAACCGATGCTTTTGTGGAAGCCATTTTCGGCAGTTCCGCCCAACCATTTCTCCAGAATGCGGTGATGAGAGCAGACGGTCGTTTTCGCAAGCGCGTCTTCGAAGCCGCCCGTGAAGGAGCAGGTGTAGATCAGCGGCTGACTGTGGAAACCAGCCCGGTCCCTCTCGCCGTTGTTAATGGTGATGCCGATCCCGTTGTCAATCTCGACTATATCGATACCATCGCCTACGCCAACTTATGGGAAAACCATTGTTACCGTCTCCCCGGATTAGGCCACACTCCTTTCTGGCAGGCGCCAGACAAGTTTAATCCTATCCTGGAACGTTTCCTGCAGGAAACAGGGGCCGGGAAATAAAACAACATTACTTAACTGGCCGGCTTCTTCTGCCGGTCAGTTAAACCCGTTGGCGTTACCCCGAATTTCTTCTTGAAAGCAAACGAGAAATGCGACAGGTCTTCAAACCCCAACTCTACATAGATGTCTGACGCACGGCGTCCCTTTTTCTCAATCAGGAAATGAGCTTCCTCCAGTCGTTTCTGCACTAACCAGTGACTGGGAGTATCATTAAAGGTCTTCTCAAAATCCTTTTTAAAAGTGGTAAGGCTTCGCCCTGTCAGATAAGCAAAACGCTGAAGGTTCACATTGAACTTGTAATTACGGTTCATGAAAGCCTCCAGGTCTATCTTCTCCGGAATACCGAAATCGAAGAGCACATTGGCAAGTTCGGGTTGTTGCTTCAGGATGATCATCAGCAGTTCGGTACGTTTGATATCAATGAAGTCCTGCTCAATGGCGCCATCCCTGTTGATATAAGCCGGTAATGACGCTATGAAATTCCCGATCAGTACATTCTTATTCACCGGTAAGATACCGTCAGATATGATCGTCTTATCCAGCGGCATCTTATACCCTTCACTGAACTTCTTCAGAAATTCCTGCTCAAAGAACACGATGATCTTTTCAAATTTCCCGTTATCCGTCTGTTTATTATACTTAGCCAGATGATTCCTTCTGGCAATACCACAATCGCCCGCCTTTATCTGGTACTCCCTGTTTCCATCATACGCCACCATCGTACCCGTTACCAGGTAAAGAAAGAAATGCTCGGGGATGAACTGCTCCATAGAAATAGTAGGACTGACAGAACAGGAAGATATGATCGTTGCTCTCATTTGCGTAGTTACTTTATGATGTTTAATACGATTATTCCACCCCCTTCCACCATTGCCTGAATGGCTGATCTTCATTGTCCAGGTAAACAGGTTCACCGATCACCGGCGTCACCAGCGGAATATTAAACGCACTGTTAAGTTCCGAAATTTTTGCTAATGGTTCGTTGCAATTATAACATACTTTTTAACCACAGTAATGATCTTATGAGTGAATGTTTAGAGAATACGGTTTCCGGAAATTTCCTATCGCAAAATTCCATATGAAAGCAATAAGTCACTTTGTTAGAAAGTCATATTTTACTGTGTTAAAAAGTCGGCCCCTTCAGAAACGAAAAGCGGCCGGTAAGAATAATCGTCTGACAACAATTATCCCTACCGGCCGCCTGTAATGCGGTTAAACACTCACTTATTATTTAACTGCGGAAAATACTTTCGTCTATTCTCTTCTTCTGCCTCAAATGATGCCTCATATGCATTTCCGCAAACTGCAACCACTCCCATGTATCAAAAAAAGCAAATCCGGGATGCTCCGTTTTACCGTTTGCACTTGAAAGATCACCCGTTGCAAACAGCCTGTTCACTTCCTCTTTTATGAACGTCATACTTTGCAATAATTCGTGCTTACTTTCAGGTTGTCTTAAATTGATATCATTAAAAGGATTCTCCAGCGCCATATCCGGCATTCCGCCATTCTCAAACATAGCTTTAGCACGTGTATGCATGCTCTTTTCAGCATGAAGATCATCCGAGGCCAGCGCAGCCTTCATTTGCTCAACATAGAATGTCGTATCTTCTATGATGTGAACATATACCTGCCCCAGCGACCATGAATCAACCGCTGGCCGTTGCTGAAGCATGTCAAGCGAATAATCTTCCAGTTGATCTATCCACTGCTGAATAGTTTTATTAAACCGCTCCAGTATAGCCTTTTTATCAGTTTCCATCTTGTTATGATTTTGTATCAGTGATCAGTGTCTTAAACGCTATTACTAAAATATTTAAATTCAAATTATTTTCAAATTATCTGATTCTACAATCTGACAGCCATATCAGCGCCAATAACATTACGTTCACAAATACCCGGAAAGGCATACCAGTAGTACCTTTCCATACGGGCCCTTCCGTCCGGAAGTACGATCGCTTTTAGTCTTCACGCAACAAGCGCTTGCCAACGACTGTTATGTAATGTGTCTCAAACGCTGAACAATGAAAAAATTACTATTGCCAACTATGTTCTTGTTATGGGGTCAACTGTCATACAGCCAACAAGTCAACGAAGTAGCGACTCTCCTCTTTAAAAACATCAAAACAAATTTAACACCGGCAGAAAAAAATCATATCGCCACTAAGCTTGGTTTTGTTCCTTCCGGCAATAAAGAACAGCCCTTTGCCCAGGATAAAGAGAGCAGAGAGTATCCCTTCAATGCCCTTGTCTATGCCACAGACCTGAATAAAGACGGCAAGGAAGAGATCTTCATTCACTACGGAAATTCTTACACATCAGGCCAGGCTGGTTCAAGTATTGCGTTGTTCATCAAAAACGCCGCAGGTACCTACACAGAAAATCTTGGCTTCCCGGGTCTGGCCCCGGATGTGCTTACAACCACCAGCAAAGGGTATCCCGACCTGCTCATCGGAGGACCAGGTTTTGAGTACCCTGTCTGGAGATGGAATGGTAAAACATACAATCTGCTCAAGATGGTAAGCGACAAAGATTATGAAAAGCTGAAGAAAGTAAATCTTGAGGCATTGGTTGTACGTGAATGATTAAGACGCTCATCAACCTTCCATGATAAAGCATACTGACTGCATTGGCCGAAACCCTTTTCTGCCGGCCAGGCATACGTATGCCTTAACCTGCTAACAATGGTCCGGCAAAGGGATGTTATTGACAGAGATCAGGCTATCTAATCTGATAACCAGCCCATTGTCCATTCTCATATACTCCACCTTATTCAAAGCGTATACATCAACAATGCGTGCTGAAACTTCCTGCTCTATCCCTGTTTCGTCCCTGAATACGATCTGGCAGATGGTACGCATGGTAGCCCAGGCCTCCAGGCGGTCATAATAGTTGCAATCAATTGGCTGATAGGATTTGTCAGGCGTGTCCATAAAATAACTTTCCATAAAGTTACCTTTTGCCCGCTTATTTTTCCAACAATTATCTCATGGCGACCGCTCATAAAAGGTAATGGCTCAGTTACTGACTTTTCGGAACGGGTTTACTAATTTGGAGCACGCACTAAAGGCTATACTATGAAATTATTGTTTCTATCATTTTGCCTGCTGGCTGCCGGTTTCCTTACACCGGTATCTGCTCAGTCAGACAGGCTTATTTATTCATCTGTGAATGGGTCAATACCGGCAGCACGCGCCGAAACCAACCTCACGATGTTCGGAAGAGGTATGTATCCCGGCGATGATACCACTTATCAGAATCTGAGGAATTCCGGCTTTACCACTGTCATACTCTCCAGCTTCTACATCCGTGCAAACGGCGATGTCTTTTCCGGCGACGACAACAAAAATCCGATCATACATGACGGTCAGTATGTTGGCAGTAAAGAATGGCTGAAACATGTCGCTTCACTGAAACAAAAGTCATCGTCTGTAACACGTATCGAGATCCTGCTTGAAGGAAGATGGTTTAATCAGACACCTAATACATACGATCATATACAGGCATGGTACGATCCTACCCAGACCCTTCCCGGCATTGTAACAGGGATCGGTAACAACAGCACGCTGCACAAGATCCTTAAGGTCATGAAGGAACAAATTGGCGTAGATGCTATTTGTATAGACGATGAGTCTGTTTATAACAGCGAGTCTATCGCAAAACTGGGTGAACTGGCAGGCCGTCTTAATCTGCATATGACGCTCTGCCCTTTTGCGAAACCGGAATACTGGAAAGACATTATCTGCCGTTCACAACCGGGCCTGATAGATGTGATCTATCTCCAATGCTATGATGGCGGCAGGCGCAATGTTCCCGGCGTATGGAAAGATAAACTGCAGACCAGCCTTCCCATAGATCCTATCTTCCTTTGCCGTGGTGCATTCAGCACCTGTAATGCTGTACACAACAGTAAAACGCCGGCAGAGATCAAAGCTGAAATGATCAGGTTCAGGGAGCTATATCCGGAAATGAAAGGTGGAGCGATCTGGCAGATGGCCGATGTTAAAAGCTACATCAGGAACAATTGTGCAGTACAATATCCTGAGTCCGGTACTTCGACTTCTTTAAGCCAGTATATTGTCGACCTGCATAACAGTCTGAAAGAAGGTCTTTAATACACTTTATATCACTTCCGTAACTTTTTAAGATCCATCACTTGCTGATGGATTTTTTTTATGCATATTTGTCTAATCAACGAAGAACAGCAAACCTGTACTTCCCCCAAACGTTACGCATCCTATTCTGTACATTAATCCCACGAAAAGAATGAAAAAATACTTATCAACAGCTTTCACGAACTTTCTACAGAACTTCTTCCAGTCCCATGCTTTCAGATCTTCATTTAACCACGACATTGCATTGGCAAGATCACTTAAATCGCTCTCCACAACGGCAGATTATGTAGATAATAAAATGTCTCATATCCCTTCTGTTAACCATCACCTGAAAGTCCATGATGTTGCTATTGAAAATATCAGTATTCCGGATGGGCTGGTCCTGGAGTTTGGCGTTTTCTCCGGCAAAACGATCAACCATATCGCAGAAAAACTGTCCGGACATCAGGTCTACGGATTTGACTCTTTCGAAGGCCTGCCCGAATTCTGGCGCGATGGATTTAATAAAGGGCACTTTGCCGTTACTGAGATGCCACAAGTAGCCGCAAACGTACAGTTAGTAAAAGGATGGTTCGATCAGACCTTACCGGACTTTAAAGCAAAAAATGATAAGGCACTGGCCTATCTGCATGTCGACTGTGATCTCTACTCATCCGCCAAAACCATCTTTAATGTTCTGAAAGATAATATCGTGGCAGGTACCGTGATCGTTTTTGATGAATACTTTAATTATCCCGGGTGGATGGAAGGTGAATTCAAGGCATTTCACGAATTCCTTCAGGAAACGGGAAAAGAGTATAAATATCTCACGTACAATGCCAAACATGAGCAGGTGGCTGTTCTGATGACCAAAGGATGAAACATCGGCAGCAATTTCATCAGGTCAGAAATTAATCGGACATATAGCCATAAGGGTTAAATATTTCTTAAAATGGGCTTACCCATTACATAGGCGCCTGGGTTCATATTATATTTAGACCATAACTGAAACCTGACTATATGCTGCAGCTGGCAGATTTCGAAAAGTCTTATAATCACCACACCGTTCTTCGTATCCCGCAACTTGACATAGGACCGGGTATCTATTGGATCAAAGGCGCGAATGGTTCCGGGAAAAGCACGTTGCTTAAAGCAATTGCAGGTATTATCGACTTCTCGGGAGACGTGCGGCTGAACGGCGTTAGTATAAAAAAGCGGCCGGTCGACTATCGTAAGCTTGTCAACTTCGCAGAAGCCGAACCGGTATTCCCCGCATTCCTGACAGGCAGGGAAATGGTGGAGCTCTTTATGACGGCCAAACAGGCGCCTGCGAAACAGCAGGACTATTACCTGGAAAGTATGCAGATGCAGGCATACCTTGACCAGCCTTTAGGCGCGTACTCCAGTGGTATGCTCAAGAAACTGTCCCTGACGCTGGCATTCATTGGTACGCCCGCAATCATTCTGCTGGATGAACCGCTGATCACGCTGGACACTGCCTCACTGGATATTCTCTATGACTGGATAAAAGAAAGACAGCAGGCACAAGGCACCTCCTTCCTCTTATCCTCGCATCAACCACTGGAACAAGGTACCCTGCCTGTTAACGGGGTTCTTCATACGGCAGATAAAACAGTAAAATGGCTTCCAGGATGATCTCACCACTCACCATTGTATTGACTAAAATATTCTCCCGGGGCTTCTACCGGGCTAATGCCGGTATATTGCTGTTCTTCTTTGTTATACTCATCAGCTATACGATCCTCATCAATCCCGCCGGCACCATGCCGCATGAGATGTTCGAGTTCTATCAGCTTATAGTGATGTTGACGTTTATCAGCAGTCCTTTAACCATGACGGTGATCTTCATTACCTGGCTGCTCTATACCGTGAAAAGCTGGCAATATGTGACGGCACAACTAACCGCGACAGAGAACTGTTTCCTGTTCTATAGCACTACCGCACTTAGTAAATTCAGGCAGCTCCGCAGCTGGTGGTGGATGCAGTTCGTGATCACATTGCCCATTACTATATATGGCATACTGGCTGTTGTATTGGGCATTATCAAACATCATTATCTCCTTCCCTTCATTAGCACGTTGTATATATTTTTCCTGATAACGGTCAGTGCAGCGATCTATGTATGGCTGACTAACAGACTATCCGCCGGAACAGCCGCTCCGCTTGCGCTGAAACTGCCCCTACGCTGGAAGAAACCCTTCTTCAGCCTTTTCCTTTATCACATTGTATATGAAATAAAACTGGGAGGGGTCCTTACCAAGATATTCTCACTTTTTTGCCTGACCAGTGGGGCTTACTCAATGTTCACAAGTAACAGGCACGATATACGGGTAGCAGGCCTGTTGGTACTTACCGCAGTAGCCGGCCATCTTTATCTGATCTATCAGGAGCATCGTTTCGAGGTAACGACATTGGCCTTTTCCAGGAATTTCCCTTACAGCCGCAACAGGCATTTCTTGTATATCGCCCTGCGCTATTTGTTGTTATTATTACCGGAGATGATCTTGCTGTTTATCATGGAGCCCCCATTAATGGCGATGCTGCTGCTATTATATGCAGTCAGCATCATGTTATGTTTCCGTGGTTTATTATACTGGCTGGGGCTGAATATGAACGTCTATCTGCCCGTTGTTTTTGCAGCATATATTCTTCTCTTCTGGCTGATCATGTACGGATTCCTCTGGCAATCCGCTGGTGTTATGCTATTGTTGGCATACGGATTATTCTACTTCAGATATTATAAGCTGCAGCCAGTCGAATAAACATTGTTACATGCCGCTGCCCTGCCGCTTAAACTGATTTGGGCTCACACCCACTTCTTTTTTAAACAGGCGGGAAAAGTAAGGAGGATTTTCGAAGCCCAGGTGATAGGCTATCTCCGCTACACTCTGATCAGCTGTTTTCAGCAGGTTCTTCGCTTCTGAAATAAGAAAGATATGGATCAGGTCTATGGCTGTTTTGCCCGTTTCCTGCTTCAGCAGATCACTTAAATAACGGGGAGAAAGATGCAACTGCTCGGCCATATAATTCACAGATGGCAGCCCTTTCTCCTGTAACATACCACCGCTGAAGTATTCTGCCAGTATTGCATTGAACCTGGAAACCGTCTTGCCGAGAGAAGTTTTACGATGAATGAACTGCCGGTTGTAAAAGCGCTGCGCATATTGCAGGATAGAACCGATATGCGCCAGGATAATGTTCCGGCTATATTCATCCTGATTGTTATAATACTCTATCTGAATTTTCCTGTAGAGGTCCCAGATGATCTCTTCTTCTTTAGGTGATAAGTGCAAAGCCTCATTAACTTCATAGTCAAAGAAGCCATATTTTTTGATATCAGTATGGAGAACGTTTCCGTTCAAAAAGTCCTCATGAATAAACAAAAGGAAACCATCCTCTTCAAACTCAAGATCTGTCATCTGGATGATCTGTCTGGGCCTGACAAAAGACATCGTACCATTCTGATGATCATACTCGGTTCTGCCATACTTAAAGATACCTGCCTTCAATTTCTTGAATCCGATCATATAAAAATCAGTGGTAAATGCACGATCCCCTATACTGCAGGCTTTATCACAGCGTATAATGCTAAATAGCGGGTTTTCAGGAGGCGCAAAATTATTTGTACGGTGCAGTTCACTCAGGTTGCTGAAGTGTATCATATGATCTGATTTTAAGCTGGGACCCTGTTTTTCAGAACACGGTCCCGGCCAATATTGTTTACGTTAATGTCATTAAAGTCCATGAGCTGCAATAGAAACATCTTTCCATTCCTCTATGCTGGCAAGACGTTGCTCGTACACTTGTTTTACGAAACCATACGCAACCTTACCGAACAATAAGCGTAAAGGAGGGTTTGGACTATCTACCACTGTCAGTATCGCGTTAACAGTTCCTTCAGGATTGCCCCATGTGCCATTAGCGCCTTCCTGGAAAGCTGCTTTCACCGGATTATAGATATCCATTCCCTGCGTCTGAACAGCTGATGCACCTGCCCAATCAGTGGAATACCCATTAGGTTCAACCAGGGTAACATTAATCCCGAACTGTTTAACCTCAGTAGCCAGTGTCTCGCTCAATCCTTCTACTGCAAATTTAGATGCATTATACAAACCTAACACAGGCAGTGTTACCAATCCCAGGAAACTTGACACCTGGATGATATGACCGCTCTTCTGCGCTCTCATCACCGGCAGGATTGCCTGGCTGAGCCAAAGCAGACCAAAGAAGTTCGTTTCCATCTGCGCCCTTGCTTCCTGTTCGCTTGTTTCTTCTACTGCCCCGAACAAGCCGAAACCAGCGTTATTGATCAATACGTCAATCCTGCCAAAATGTGCTTTCGCTTTTTCGACAGCTGTAAAACAAGCAGCTCTGTCGGTTACATCCAGCTCCAGGGGCAGGATAGCATCGCCATATTGTTTTACAAGATCGTTTAATGTATCTGTATTTCTTGCCGTAGCTACTACTTTATCTCCTCTTTTCAGAAGGGCTGCCGCCCATAATTTACCAAAGCCCCGTGATGCACCGGTAATGAAAATTGTCTTTGCCATTGTTTATGTTATTTAATGGTACAAAGCTATTCCGGGCGCACTGGCTTAATTTATACAAAAGTGGGGAATAAGTATACATATTGACGAAAGGGATGAATTAGCAGGAGGAAGCTTTTAAATTAATAATATGAGATAAGTAACAATATGATAAGAATCTGTTAATACCCGATCTTTATTCAGGTTCGCTCACTCCTATTATCACTCCGAAATTACCGTCGGTTTGTTTCCATTTTTTCGCCGGAAGATATGTTCTTGATACGAAGCCGTCAAGATACAATGCTTCCTTACAACCGAGACGTTTAAAATACTCCGCAAAATCATAGAAATTGACGCCTGTTCTTGACATGGCAAATACCAACTTCCCGTCAGGCAGGATCCCTACGCCGTTCCGGACATTTACATTGGCAGAGCCTTTTTTAAAGGCAGGATGGATCTCTCCGTTAATGAGCAACATTGGCCCCGATTGAGTCGCATATCTGATCCGGTTACTATAAACAAATTCCGGCGCAGTACGTATAACTGCCTTCCCATATTTGGTGATATACAGCACGCCATTCGGCTTCAAATAAAAGTTACCATCACCCGACGTTGTGTCCAATGGCGTCACTATCACCTCTTGCTCAATAAAAAGTCCTACAGGCGATTGATCAGGCTTAAACATCCCTCCATTCGTTGCAAATACCAGCTTGCGACGTTTCTTCGCAAGGAATTCCTTCAGGTGTTGAATACTGCCCAGTACTTGTCCCTTATCATCTTTCCAGTAAAAGCTGAGGTCTTGTGTTTCAGGGTCTACGGTATAACTTACAATATCATCGTCTGTGATCCTTTTATGTATAATAGCGCCGGCGATGACCGTTAACAAAACGAATGTCAGAGATAGGAATGCTCTTTTCATATACCTGTAAATTATTGAAAAAGCGTCACACCTGCTGCTGTCTTCCTGTAAAAGAACGCCAGTTTTCCATCTTGCGCTGCATCAGCTGTTCTATTAGTACTACAGCCTGCTCAAAACGTTCTTCCCAGTTCCCCCTGATCTCTTCGTGAGTAATGCCATACTTCTCCAGTATACGGCGGTGCGACAGATCAAGCTGATTGCGTTCCTCCTCTCCCAGCCTGGTCCCGTCCTGCACATAGGGGGCGTCATTGTTCAGGTAAAGGTACAGGTCAGCCTTATTGCTGTCATAGATAGCCGGGGCAATGTCCAACACTGTTCCGAAGGCATATTCTCCGTAAGACAAGGTGATATGAATATCAGTATCAATGATCATCAAAGGGCTCTCACCTACGCTCATCTTATCGATACGTGACGCATGTTCTGTAGCTATCAGGTACAGGTCTTTGATCCCGAAATCATTGGAATCAGCAATAATGTCCCTGCCTGCTTCCATTACGGCGTTACAGTTAAAATGATCGGCCAGCTTGCCGGTCAGGGTTGTTTTACCGGTGGACTCAGTACCCAGTACCACTACTTTTGTGACCAGGGAAGTTTTTACACTATCTGGCAGATACTTCCAGGTATCAGGCAGGTTCGCTCTTATTTTCGTGGCCGACACCGGGTATTGACCTTTCTGCATATCGAAAGGGATATGTGTGATCCCCATATGATCTGCTACCAAAGCCCCGTAAGGCTCTGACGTAACCAGTATGGTATGATCAGGAAATAGTACTTTAAACTGTTCGGCCCATATCGCTGATACGGATGCAGAAGTCTCGGATGTATTTGGCAAAGAGCGCTCGTCATACTGGTATACCAATACCTGTACCCGTGGCTCATCCCGGAAAGTATCCGCTACCCAGGATTGACGCACTGCCGCCGGTAATGTCTCCTTATCACTGCAGCAAATGAGTACCGATAAAGTATCACAATCCGACAGGGCAAATCTGATCATAGCCTCATGTCCCTTATGAAAAGGCATGAACTTTCCGAAAACAAATCCTTTACGCATACACCATTTTTTTACGCCACTGTAGCAACCCGAAAGCAGCAAGCCCCAAAAACACCACATATTCCAGCGATAAAAAATAGGTCCCTTTTATGAGATACAACACCACGCTCACTACATCCACCACAATCCACAGTATCCATGTCTCGATCCGTTTCTTCGCCAGCAGGAATGTGGCCAGCATACTGGCAACCATCACAAAAGAATCCGCAAAAGGATAAGTAGCAGGCAAAGGAAAATATGCCGGCATCCAGCGATGGAACTGTTGAATAACGATGCCTGTAAGTATAGTGCCTCCCAGTAATACCGCACCATACACACCCACCATCCGCGACGACATACGGCTAACGGGTACTTCTTCTGTTGTATGCTGCCAGTTGTACCAGCCAAAAACAGTCACTACCAGGAAGAAGACCTGCAATAACATATCCGCGTACAACTGTATCTGGAAGAACAATACAAACAAAGCGATCTCATTGATAATACCTGTAGGCCATGTCAGTACATTCGCTCTCGAAGCATAGTACACAGAGATCAATCCGGACACGGTCCCTATCAGTTCAATATAACTGATGGGATATCCCAGCACACTGAATGCAATATGACTAACGTCGAAAAAACTCATCAGAAGCTATATTTAAATGCAACATAAACATTCCGTGGCGCTTGCACAAAATACTTCCTCGTACCATCCGGTTCTACATATCCGTCATTGTAATATTTTGCGCCGTTAATATTATTTACAAAAAGCGATACCGTGCAACCCGCAAGTGTATATTGCGCTCTCGCATTCAACAATACATACTCCTTCACAGACGCTTCGTTCGCAAAATCAATATATGCATGATGCTGATACCTGCCGGACAAAGCCACAGCCAAACGACGTTGCTGATAAGCCACTTCCTGATTAATGATCACCGCAGGCGTCAATATCGGACTGAATGTAGCTTTCTGCTCCTTAATACGACTGTGATTGAAAGATGAGTTATTGGTAAATGTAAAGGCGTTCAGCTGATATGCACCGTAAAACTCGATACCTGTTCTGTAACTGCTTTTCACTTTATTAGTCAGCAATAATCCATTTGGACCCACCTGTCCGTTCAGCACAATTTCATTATTGAAGTTCATATAATAACCATTCAGGTCCAGCACGAGATCACCCTGTCGAAAACGTACACCCAGCTCATGATCCACCACTGATTCAGCATCCTGGTTATAGATCATCGCCTTACCGGTACTGTCTGCCAGCAGATCATCATTACCCCCGAAAATGTCATTACGTGTTGGTTCCCTGCCTGTTCTTCCGGCACTATAGTAGATATTAGCATGATCATTTACAGCAAAGCTGACACCTGCCTTAGGATTCAGAAAATGCCAGTCCATCTTTTCAAAAGGCACACTGCCTTTATAATCAAACGTAGTGTAGCGGTATTGCAGATCTCCAAATAACGTGAAACGATGTAAAGAGTATTCTATCTTACTGAAAGCACTGACCTCATTTTTATACCCCTTATTCTGATATAACTCACCCAGCCAGTTATCGGTACCCGTATGTTGCCTGGTATACAGATTCCCATGCACACCTGTCGTCCATTTAAAGCGATCATACGTCAAAGTGTAATTACTGAAGAAGCCTCCGAAATGCGAGCGGAAGCCATAATTGAACAGATTCCCATCAACAGGCAACCCCAGATAATTATTCACATCAAAATCATAGTTCCCTTTCAGATAAGTATAATAAAGGCTTGAGCTCACTGTTACATGACTGGTAGGTTGCCAGATATGCTGTAGCTGCACCAGTCCCTGGAAAAAGTGGTCCTTCTCGTCCTTTGTATTAGCATTAGCTTTTCTGTCCTTTGCGATCAGCGAATCCGCCACACCCAGCCAGGCCATGCCATTCCTTTGGTTACCGGCCACTACATTCAGTTTCCAGGTGCTTTTATCATGATATAGTCCGCCGCTGACAAAAACAGACTGAGAGTTATTTGACGCATGATATTTATAGCCGTCCGTATACACCTGCGAGGCACGTACATACAATGACTTCCTGTTCTTTATAGCGCTCTGGTGCTCACCAAATATCCTGAAGCTGTTATAGGAACCATATCCCACGCCCAGGTTCGTACTGGCCTTATTCCCCGCTTGCGGAGAAAACAGCTGCACACTTCCGGCATAACTGGCTGCTCCATTCTTGGAAGTACCGACACCCCGCTGCACCTGCAGCCGGCTGATCGAATTCAGGATATCCGGATAATTGGAGAAATAAGCCCCCTGGTCCTCCGGCTCATTCAATGGCATACCGTCCAGTGTAGTATTGATCCTGGTCTGGTCCATCCCTCTCAGGCGATAATATGAGTAACCCTGCATATTACCTGCATCGGAATATACGGTAATGGAAGGCGTTTCAGATAAAAGGAATGAAGGCTCCTGGCCGGTATTCTTTTCATCCAGCAGATCCATATTTACGTCCTGGTATGTTACAGGGGTAGTACGACCGGCCTGATAGATAACGACGATCTCCTTTAAATGCTGACTGCTGTCTGTTCTGTTCGTTAAAGTATCCTGGGCTTTGGCTAACAGGGGTAATAACAGGCTCGATACAGCGATGAAGCTCACACGACTAAAAACGGGCATAGGGTAAAATTGTAATAATTACACAAATTTAATAACACTGCCCGGAGATCAGTTAACATGTTCGTGTTAGTTAGGCCTGTAAATGATGGTTTGGGTGAAAATAATCTTTATATTTATCTCCCGGCGCTAACTATGCCATTATCAATCTCTGCCTTTAGATGTGTTTTATCCCAAATTTACGATATGAAAAGTGATACGCCACTCCTCAGTAAATTAGAGCAGAACAGACGATTCCTGTTAGGATATCACCTTGCTTTTGAAACAAAAAGACGAATGAACTGGAGACAAATTGTGCTACTTTGGTTTACCGCGGCTTCAGCCGGCCATGTAAGAGCGCAGTTCTATCTCGCCACCTGCTATGATGATGGCAGGGGTGTTGAAAAAAACACGGCCATTGCCTACAAATGGTATCTGAAAGCTGCCCTCAAGGGGCATATGGAGTCCCAATACAATATCGGTTTCTTTTACCGCGAAGGCGAAGTCGTGAAACAGAACGATAAAAAGGCCGTGTACTGGTACAAACTTGCTGCTGCTCAAGGCGATACTGAGGCGGAACGTGATCTGGGGTATTGTTACTTCTACGGTTTCGGCATTAAAAAAGATGAAAAGAAGGCTGTTTGCTGGTATAAAAAAGCAGCGGCCAAAGATGATCCGAAAGCGCTTTACAACCTCGGACTGTGTTATAAACATGGCGACGGGGTCAACAAGTCGCAGCGCTGGGCGAAATACTATTTTGAGCGTGCCGCCAGGCTGGGGAACAATGCGGCGTCCTTACAGCTTCGTGAGATCCAGACTACCAGCTGATTGGCATCTTTCTCAATTTTAGAACTTCCTCATTACTGGGAATCCCGCGTTCGTATTGAAATACTTGTTTAGCCCGCAGATTGGGTTACGCATTCGTAAAGAATTCCTTGATTGTAGCAAGGGTTTACTATAAGTTAACAGGTGATCTGCGTTCTTGGGAAATCCTTGATTATAGCCAGGGCTTACAGGCAGTCAGCAGGTGGACTTACTGGCTGTAGTTCTTTGAAGTTCCCTTACTATTTAGCTTTGGATGGCGTATTTAGCTTTAGATCTTTATTAAACCCCTGGTTGGTCGCGTCAGCGTACTTCAAACAACTAAGGCCAGCAAGCTCCCCTGCTGCTGCCTTGTGATAAGCCTCCCTATAATAATATT
>CABHOY010000025.1 GCA_902168105.1 uncultured Flavihumibacter sp. | reverse complement strand
AACTGATCAAATCCATCAGGAACCAACGGTTGTTGCCTTTGAGCACGTAGAAAAAATTCTTCTTTTACCGATGGATTTTATATTGTGGAAAAGGCATTTTTCTGATTACTTTCAGAAAAAAAAAGCCCCCTGGTCAATCCAGGGGGCCTCCAATTGCTCAATAGTCGACTGGGTTCACACCCAAACATTTAATTATTTAAAGCAGCTGCTGCTCTTTCATATGCTGATCCAATATTTGCTGTTTAACCTGTTGTTTTACTCTTTTTTCTTGTATCCGTGATGCTATGGCTTTAATCAAAAGCTTGAATGGCTCCTGTTCTTGCTGTTTTTCCTTAATTTCTTTCTTTCTTTTTTGAATAACGGGTGTTTGTTGCCTGAGTTTTCCCTCCAATCCCCTCTCTAGCTTAATCAGCTTTTCTTTCAGGCCTTCCGGATCAAATTTTTTATCGAACTGCGTTATTTGTTTTGGTCTGGGTGGAACATTACCTTTACTTGTCTCCGCAAATGTCTTTTTAAATTGCTCCAGCTGGACATCATAATCCTGATAAAGCGTTATTACTCTCGGCCTCAGTAACAGTATGGCATCTTCAGTGTCTTTGATGTCCTTTTCAGCTACGGCCTTAGCTTTCTCTAAGTCCACGATCTCCAGATCTATCGCGTTGATCTTAGCGGCCTGAAACTGGGCCATAGCTTCTAATCCTTTAATATCCAGGTTATCTGTTTTAAAAGCCAGCATATATAGGCTGTCTATGCCGTCTTTGCGCGTTTCTGCTACATGCAGGCGTTCATTGGTCACCTGGGGCAGCTGTGCCTTTCTTGTATCAATGTAAGTGTCCTGCCTTGCTCCTATCATCTCATCATTATGCCCCATAAAGCCGACCACCTTATTAGGGAAGATCCCAAGCTCTTTACTCTTATATCCTTCTTTGGTCATGAGATCGTGGGTGTAAACCATCTCTATCTGTGCCGCGATAGTTGAAAGCGCTGCTACCATCTTTTCCTTTGCCACTCCCAGCGTTTCTGCAATCAACGCATTCCCCGCCTCCTGCTCTGTTTCTTTTTCAAATCCGTTGATGTTCGTAAACTCCGGTAGTTCCAGCGCTCTGATACCATCGGCCAATCTGGCATTGGTTACCATTCCACTAATTGCTCTCCAGTCGTCATCCTTCAATACACCCAGGCCTATGTTCATCAGACTGTCCTTAATCCAGGCTCCGTCAACATCTTTTACCGCACTGGATAAATAAGCATTGAACCTGAACTTTGAGGTTGCACCTTTATTACGGTCAAGATCAGACGTATTATCGTATATCCTCTCCTGCTCATTCTTCACGTGTTCTATCGCCGGAACGGCAAACTGTCCGCTCAACGTACGTGCAAGCTGGTTGATGAAGATAGTACGGCCTGGTGTTTCTGCAATACCGGTTTGAGCGATAGCCACTTTAATACCCTTCTCGAGCGTGGCAAGTATTGCTTTCGGGTTAAACCCGGGCTTTCTGCCTCCGGTAATATCCAGCGCATCTTCTTTATTGATATTCTGCAGATCGTCAAACGTCTGTGCTGTGGTAGCGAAATTCACCTGACTAGTGATGCCCCCACCTTTTTCAGAAGGCTTGATCTTTATCTTTTTCAACTCTGCAAACTCCAGGTCAGGAGCACTCGCATAATCTTTTACACCGCTCTTATGAGATACGTTCTTCTGCTCTATCTTAAGGTTTTCAGCCGCAGAAAAATCAAGCCCTGCGGTCTTGAATCCTTTAAGCATGCCATCAATGGTTCCCTTCGTGGACAGTTCCAGCAGCTTAACCCGTATCAGGCTGTCCACTTTTTGTATATCCGCAGGATCAGGGATCATTGTATTTGTAAGTGTTTTGACCAGGAAAGGAGGGCTTACCAGTTCCAGCGCATTGGCGGCATCAGTTTCGAGTATGAACGGCAATTTGGTAAAAGCCAGTGGACGCGCTTTGGCAAGCTCCAGATGCGATATACCTGCTAATGAGTTTCCGTCTCCTTCCGTTTGGGTGAATTCATGCTCAAAACCGACTGTGGTAAATGATTCTTTATGCGCCCCTATTTCCTTCTGCTTTGTTTCCTGTTCAGTAATGTAGTCTGTAAAGCTAGCGGCGGCTATATCAAGGAAAGCACCCTGCAAAACCGTATTACTTATGCTCTTATGTTTTAAGGGCGCCGGGCCTGCTGTGACAAATTGCAATGCTTTTTCACCCATGACGTCCGCCTCTTGTTCCAGTGCGGCGTCATCATTCACGGGGATATCGCTTTTCAACTGGACCGTTGGCGATACCCTGCCCTGCTTCTGTTGCACCACATGCCATGCTTCATGTGCCAGGTGCCTTTCCTGTCCCGGAGCAACGTGAATATCTGTGCCTTGCGCATAAGCATGCGCCTGTAATTGCGCTGGCCTGGCAGAGTTGTAATTTACTTTAACATCATCCATGGAATACCCACTCAAATTTTCAATGCCGGATTTCAAATTATCCGGGAGCCCCGTGTTGTTCGCTCTTAATTGAAATGGTTTCATCTCCACCGTTCCAGTCTGACCATTATTGTCGCCGGCAGGAGGAGTGAATGGCATGGCTGAAACCTTTTGAAGCGGTTGAACAGCAGGTTTTGATATCCCGGAAGAAAGTTGATTATCTGCTACTGAACGAGTGGCTGTTTGGATAGTTTGAGCTGTATTATGTTCATGAGGCATAGATGCATAGGAATATGCCATCAAATTAGACAATAATTTGGGAATACTTATTGAAATTTAATTTAATAGTATCAATTGGTAAAGGGCATTGTCCATAAAGATCTGGCTGACTATTGCTCAGTAACTAAAGCAGCATTAAATAGCAGAGCAGCGTTTGCCACAAGCAAGGCTCACACCCTTAACGAACCACGGAATCCCCTGGCTGCATAGTAAGAAGATGCGCCATTGTGATACGTGAAAACATGATCGTAGCGACGATCACAGAAAAGCGCCCCGTCCAGCTTTCTGATAGCAGCCGGTGTCAGTATCCAGCTCGAGGTCTTCAGATCAAAATTCCCCAGTTGCTGCAGCTCCCGGTATTCTTCTTCCGTTAGCAGCTCAATACCCATGTTTGCTGCCATTTCAAAGGCGCTATCTTCCGGTTTATGTTCTTTCCTTGACTCGAGTGCTTCATGATCGTAACAAACGCTTCTACGGCCTTTAGGACTTTCGGCTGAACAATCATAAAAAATATACTCATCCGTTTTCTTATCATAACCTACCACATCAGGCTCGCCCCCAGTTTCCTCCATCTTATCAAGCGACCACAGTTTCCCGGGATCGGCTTCCAGCTTCGCCTGTACTTTAGCCCATTCAAGACCTTTATGACGGCTCTTGTTCTTCTCGAAACGGGTTTTCAATATAGTGAGAAGTTCCTGCTGCGCCTCCGGCGATAACTTCTTTTTAGTCTCATTAGTCTTTTTCATACGTCGTTAGGTTTTAGACACGATTAAAACGTTTGGAATGACTTATGTTTTCAAAAATGTAGAAAAAAAACTATCTGGAAAATTGTTTTTTCAAAGCCTCTACCATCCGTCTGATATATACTTTACTCCCATCGTTTGTATATCGTTTCTCGTCAAGGCTGTACTCTTTCTCTATTGCGAGAAACTCTTCGCCCCCAAGACGAGCGGCCGACAGTACATGTACACCGCAAAAATCACAAGCTGAGTGACTTGAACCATCATTTGCTCTATGCTCTGAATCTTCGGTTAGTGTCCATTCCAGAAACTGGCATACATATTTTACCAGCCCATCATTATAACGGTCGTCTAGCAACGATACTACATTCCACGTGTAAAAATCAGGCCAGTTATAAGTTAAAAATGCTTTATAAAGTGCCTTATTTTCCTTCGGGGTCATCATTTTAAAAGGTGAGGATTTACCTGCTTCGGCTAAAGCATCCTTCGCTATTTTATAATCGCGGATGATCTGATTATTCCTCCATTCATAAAATCCATACCAGCGAAGAAATGGGACATCCATCATTGAAAAGATCCACTTTTTACAAGTGCGGAATTTTTCTTCAGAATCGGGCATCTTATTTATGTCCCTTATCCGCGACGAAAGCTGTGCTATGATCTGGTCGTTTTTCTCGCTGTAGGGATATTGTCTGGCTACATATGTATTCTCTTCATTTTCTACAACCAGGTAACTGTCTCCGCCGGTATTATCCCTTTCCACTCTGCGAACGACAAACTCTTTACCGGAATGCCTGTCGGCCACTACCAGGCTGTCACCTTCTATTCTCAGATAACGGCATATATGATAAGCCTTACAATCAATCAGCATTTTGCTAAAGGGGTAATACCATATACTTGACGCATGTGCGCTATTGGCTAAAAATAGCAACAACAGAAGAAGATAACGTTTCATAGGAATAGGTTTATGCACACAAGATACAAAACATCGATCACCCACTGGCGACTTCTCTTTCTTTCGTAATTTTGGATTTTTAGCCGTCAATATAAAGTACACAACATGGAGCAGGAGCCGCATAAAAGATCGAAAGAACTGATCATAGGTAAGTCTGATAAAGCTGGTCTTAGCAAAGAGCAGCAAACGTTCAACAAACTTACACAGCAGATAGCACAGCTCAGGGAAGAGCTGAAAGAAACAACCATACTGCTCGACAAGCAGGTACAGTATTACATAAAACACATGTACCCGCTCATGCAGCAGGTTACAGGTTTGCGGGCAAAGGCAGTTGTGCTTATGAACGGATTCATGACACTCTCCAAAGGATTTTCCGATCATGAAAAAGAGGCGTTAAGGTTGCTGATCATCCATCAGTTACATGATATATTCCGTTATCAGCAGGAAGATCCTGATGGAGAACTATTGGATATATTCAACGCATTATCAGATATCACCTACCAGGACCTGACAGAGCAATATCTTGCCAAACTGAGGAAGGAGGCGGCCGCACACAATGAAGAAGATGATCCCGGATCTTCACTTCCGATGAAAAGAACAGACCTCGAAAGTACAGCTACCAATCAACGAAAGACGAAGAAACAATTGCAGAAGGAAGAAAGGGAACGTTTGCTGGAAGAGGTCCGCAAAAAGAATGTGCATCACCTTTACAGGCAGCTGGCAAAGGTCTTCCATCCCGATCTTGAACAAGACCCGACACGCATCCGGCAGAAAGAAGAACTCATGAAACAACTTACCATTGCAAGGGAGCAAGGAGATCTGCTGACCATGCTGCAACTGGAATTAACCTGGATACAGGAGGAAGACCGGCATCCGGATCAGCTTACCAATGTTAAACTGAATTTATATAACATTACCTTGAAAGAACAGGTAAAAGATCTACAGGAACAGATCAAAGCACTGTTCCATCACCCCAGGTATGAGTTCTTGCTGGGATTCGCCAAAAGTGCACAGGGCGTGCGGTTTATTGACTGGAAGAGTGAAAAGAATAACCTGGAGAATCTACAACATGGATTGCAGGAGATCATTGCCGGACTATCCCAAGACACGAAAAAAGCATTGAAGGTGATGAAGAATGTGTTGAAATGGAATACTTGACATAAGCAGTTAATAAAATATTCTTAAAAAAGCTTTCTTCAACCTGAAGGCGTCAGCGTTTTGGTATATTTGCCGCGAACGGTTACATGTTTAATTAGAACCAATGTAAGATTTATGAAGAAACCATTCATTGCCATACTGCTGTTAATACTACCTTTCCTTTCCGCATTCAGCCAGGTACAAAACGCGGAGAATCAGAAAGTCATTGCTGATTTTATTACCGTTATCAGGCAACAAAATAAGGCCGGACTATCCGGTAAGATCGTTTATCCTTTCAAAAGGGCCTATCCCCTTCCTCCAATAAAAAACAAGCAGGAGTTTATAAACAGATACGATGAAATATTTGACGACTCGCTGGTCAATATTATCGTAACATCCAAACCTGACAAAGACTGGACTAAAATGGGATGGCGTGGGCTGATGCTACGCAACGGCGTACTGTGGCTGGATGAGAGTGGCAGGTTAATAGCGGTTAACTATCAGTCAGCCGCCGAAAGCAAAAAGAGAGTAGCGCGCATAGATAAACAAAAGAACTACATCCATCCATCGCTTCAGGGGTTTGAGCGACCAGTCTGCTTCATGAAAACAAAAAAGTTCAAGATCAGAATAGATGATATGGGCAATGGTAATTACCGTTATGCCTCCTGGCCTTTACAAAGTAAACAGAGCGACAAACCCGACCTCGTGATAGAGAACGGAACATTCATACATGAAGGTACCGGTGGCAACCACAGATATGAATTTAAGAATGATGGATATGTTTATAGCTGTGATGTCAATGTGCTCAGAAAAAAGAATTATCCACCGGCGACACTAACAATTTATAAGGGTGAGAAAGCCGTTTTGTCTCAACCCGCTACAATATCAGAGTAACAATAAAGGAGGCTGAACACCTCCTTTATTTAACCCATTTAGGCTGATAAACGATCTTCTGTTCCATCAGGGAATTCAGCAACCGCTCTGGATCATTATCGAAAATAAGCGACTTCATATGGTACTCTGACAGGAACCCTTCCTTACACATGGTCATCAGTAATTCCTGTAACTTATCATAATAGCCGTTTACATTGAGGATGCCGCAGGGCTTACTGTGAAATCCCAGCTGGGCCCATGTGAACACTTCAATGATCTCTTCCAGGGTACCTATCCCTCCGGGTATTGCGATAAAACAATCCGCCAGATTGGCCATCATTGCTTTCCGTTCATGCATGGTGGATACCACATGCAGTTCGGTCAGACCTTTGTGCGCGATTTCAGTACCGGAGATCTTTTCCGGCAACACACCGATCACCTCGCCTCCCTGCGCCAATACCTGATCGGCCACTACGCCCATCAGTCCAACGGCAGCGCCACCGTATACCAATCTCAATTTGTTCTTTGCAATAGCATTACCCAATTCTTTGGTCAGGCTGGTATAAATGGGATCATTTCCGAAATTAGATCCGCAAAAAATAGCTATACTCTTCATAACTGCAAAGGTCAGCAAAAATAACGGAGCAGGCGGGACAAATGTCCGGTCTTAATAACTCAAGCAAGCCAGTTTACCATCGGCGGAGCAGGTAAGCACCGTATGATTAATTTGCAAATTCCTTCAAAAGTGCTTATTAATAAATGATTAGGATTGGTACGGCTTAATTCTCTATCATATAAAGGAGTGGTTGTAAACAATTTATTTGTCTGTTTCGAATATTTATCTAATATTTGCACCCCGGCGAACAAAAAGGATCAGTAGTTCAGTTGGTTAGAATGCCGCCCTGTCACGGCGGAGGTCGCGGGTTCGAGTCCCGTCTGGTCCGCAAGCTTTAAAGCCTTCAAGTCGTAAGATTTGGAGGCTTTTTCGTTGCTATTTATCCTCCACCTTGTCGTGATCATTATACCCCTTGAAGTTAGGATCAAGACCAAAACTTGTGGAGCAGAACAAATTTTCTAGTTTTGTGGTAGGATGAAAGGAACCATACAGGACGGCTATTTCGCATTAGTAGAATTATTGTTGCCAGAGTTTATATTAGAACACTTTGAATTGAAGGCTGTTCGTAAAGAAGAGGAGATTTTTCATTTAGACCTTGAAGAAGTAAATGCGCCACCAGAAGAGCTAAAAGAAGAAAAGCTACTGTCCAAAGGATTCTTTCCCACCATTACAGTTCAAGATTTTCCTATCCGCGGTCACA
>CABHOY010000024.1 GCA_902168105.1 uncultured Flavihumibacter sp. | reverse complement strand
TTCCCTAACTTTATTTCCGGGCGCAATCCGAAGACAACATATTGATGGGTGAATATTTTATCCTTTCCTTCCTGTTCCAGTAAGGCCATCTGTCCGTTAACCTCCATCACCAGGTTTAGCTTGAAGTCTTTATTAAAATTGTAGCCTGCTGACACATCAAGACCATCCTTTAGCGAAGCCTGTACCGAATAACGCCCTGCTGTCCTCCAGTTAAGGTAAAAAGCGGGAAATAGCATGGGGAATCCGAAAGAGTTGTTTAAAGCAAGGCCACCACCCAGTTCAAGGTTTGGCCTCAAATGACGGATAAATACGGCACTAACGCTGCCCAATACATTTTCGAACCTCATTTGCGACAGATCAGTAGTGGGCATAAATATTCCGCCGCCGATACCCGTCCTGAGCGACCACCGGTCATTTAATGGCCGTTGGTAGTTCAAACTCAAGCCTACGTTTAAGACCTTGTCGATAACCAACGGTTCGCTAAAATTCTTATTGTTAAGATCAACGTAGGCTCCTCCAACACTGATAGACCACATGGTTGGACGATTCAATTCGTTCAGTTTTTTGGATAGGGGAATGTTGATACCTGCCTGGTAGACCATGGCCGAGCCTTTGCTATTTCCTATTCGCTGACTGGAATCGCCTTGCGTCATCTGATAGCCTGATGTTCCGAAATACTCGGTCTTGAAGAAGGCCTGGGCATTGCTTTTTGTAGAAGCAATACCTATAATAAACACACATATCAATAATGATCTCATAGTTTTCAAATAAACAGTTTTCTCTAAATCAGACGTTTTTGGCGTCCATTGGAACAAAGATGAAGCAGGTGGTTGCGCAATAGAAATTGTTTTGACCGATAGGCGTTTTGCTTTGACGCCTGGTAATCGGGCTATAGACTATTACCTTTAACTTTGCGGTATGACTCTTTTAAAAAATTATGGGAGGTTTGTAATTTTGATCTGGATTTTTCTGACCATTGTTTTTTGGTTTCGTTATATACCGGACTCGTCTATGTTGGAAGGCGGTTTGCTGGCATTCTGTATCATGTCTTGTTTATACCCATTCACAACCTATTTGAGCAAAAGCCTGTTACAAAAGGCAATGAAACAAAAGCGGATGCTTTTGTTTGCCGGACAGTTTTTTCTGGTATCAGCGATATCAGCGCTATTTATACCGGCTATTCTACATGGTTTTCTTTATCTGGAACAAAGCGGTTTTTTTCCAACGTCGGAACTGTTGTTAGGAAGGAGCCTCCTCAGCATTATGTATATCAATGCACTTCTGGTGGCTTTATTTGTGAATTTCGGATTTTGCGGATTAAGGTTCCATGAACAGAGTATGAAATTGCACGAAGCTTTAGTCGAATCCCAATTACAGATACTTCAGCAACAGATCAGTCCCCATTTCATGTTCAATGTATTGAACCACATTAATATATTGATGCAGGAGGATATAGATTTAGCATCTTCATTGCTGATAAGGTATTCTAAGATTCTCCGTTATCAACTGGATAGCGACAAAAACAGCAAGGTAAGCATAGCGCAGGAGGTCCAATTTTTAAAAGACTTTATTGAGATAGAAAAAGTGAGATGGGGAAATGAGCTGACCATCAACTGTTCGTGGAAGATCGAGGATAACCATCAGGCATTTCCTGCTTTATTATTAATCACCTTTATTGAAAATGCCTTCAAACATGTGTCCCGGGGGATATCAGAAATGGTTTATGTAAACATAGGTTTTGAGCAAATAGCTAATTCGATTTGTTTAGAGGTTGAAAACTCTAAATCAAACATTCAACAGGAAAAAGATCGTGTTTCGGGATTAGGACTGGAAAACGTGAAACAACGCTTAGAAATTCTTTACGGGGAGAATTACGATTTAACTATTAAGGATTCTGAAACGACTTATTATACTAAACTGGTTATCAATTTATAAGTGTTATGGGAGAAATAGTAGCGAAACAAACAAGCAGCCCGCTTTTAAGGTGCCTCATCGTGGATGATGAGCCAATTGCCATAAAAGGGGTAGTTAACTTTATTAACCAGTTAGATTTTCTGGAGGTTGCAGATACCTGCACTTCTGCCATGAAAGCAACGGAGATTCTGAAAGCGAAGGATATTGACCTGATGTTTCTGGATATCAATATGCCGATGCTTTCCGGACTTGAATTTTTGCAGTCTTTAGATAAATCTCCACTTACCATCTTAACCACCGCATACTCCGAGCACGCATTGGAAGGTTTTCGGTTGAATGTAGTAGATTATCTGATGAAGCCTTTAGAGTTTCAGCGTTTTTTCCAGGCAGCAAATAAGGCACTGAGTATATTCCAATCCCGTCTCATATTACAAAACAGTAAGGAAGGGGCAGATTCCGATATGTATATCAGGCAGGGAGACACCTTTCAGCGAATTATCTGTGAGGATATTCTATTTGTGGAAGGAATGCAGAATTACCTGAAACTGCATTTTAAAGAAAAGGCCTTCATTATCCATCAAACTATGATCTCCTTAGAGGAAATGCTGCCTAAAGACTCTTTTTTCAGGATCCATCAATCCTACTTGATCAACACTCATAAAATTGATGCTATTTCGGGGGGGCGGGTTTTTATTGATGGTAAACAACTTCCTATTTCACGCCACAGAAAAGAAGCTCTACTTAAAGCGGTGGTGTACATTAAGTTGATAAGTAAATGAGAGTCCGGCAGCTTGACGAAATCCAAGGAGCGGTTGAACAGCTTACCCGCATTTTTGCAAAAGAGGTAGGTAGCCGCGGAATTAATGTTAACGCGGTATCACCTGGTCCAACAGAAACCGCTTTGTTTTTGGAGGGTAAGTCGCAACAGGATATTGAAAGGCTTATTGCAAGTAATGCTTATGGGCGTTTGGGGAAGCCTGAGGACATCGCAAGGGTAATCGTTTCCTTTCCAGTGAGGCAGCCAGGTGGATATCAGGTCAAATCATTGGTGCAAATGGTGCAATGGCTTAATATTGTAGAAGGTAAATATTAAATGCAATATGGAAAGAACAGAGTCACTGGAAGCCTTTTATCGGGAGAAAATGGGGGTTCTTCCAAGTGAGATATTTCGTAAAACGGGTCATTTCAACGTATTCACGATGGAAGATTATGCAGGTGAGAGGCCTGCGTATCCCATGCCTTACAGTCGAAAGGATTATTACAAAATCGCATTGATCAGAGGAGCGCATAAGGTAGAGTATGCAGACCATACCTATGAGGTAAAACAAAATATGCTGATGTTTGCTAACCCACAGATCCCATACAACTGGACCCCTGCTGCCACCAGGCCTACAGGTGCTTTTTGTGTTTTTACAGAAGAATATCTTAAGGGCTTTGGCAATATAAAAGAATATCCTCTTTATCAGCCTGGGGGCACACCTATACTTGACATTACAGATAACGAGGTAGAGCAGGTGATGAGCCTGTTCGATAAAATGTTCAAAGAGATTGCTTCGGAGTATACATACAAATATGATGTACTTCGTAACACGGTGTTTGAGATGGTGCATACTGCGCTTAAGCTTCGTCCGGCACTTACTGTGATTGATACGTCAGGATCTAATGCGGGAGACAGGATTGCCTCTCTTTTTCAGGAACTCCTGGAACGGCAATTCCCTATTGAATCGCCGGTTCAGCAAATCCGTCTGAAGACGGCTGCAGAATTCGCAGATCAGTTGAATGTACATATTAATCACCTGAACCGGGTACTTAAGAAAGCTATGGGTAAAACAACTACACAATTGATTTCGGAGCGGGTAGCTTCAGAAGCCAGAGCATTGCTCAAGCATACAAACTGGAATATTTCTGAAATTGCCTGGTGCCTGGGTTTCGAGGACACGTCCAATTTTGTAAAATTTTTCAAGAAAAAAAGCGCTACAACCCCACAGAAATTCCGGGTGTAAATATTCACCGCCGAACTAAATTCAACTTGTTTGTTTAGCACCATTTTCGGTTTGAATCAGCCTTCCTCATCATTCTTTGAGCTACTAACTTTGTTCTAACAAAAGCAAAAAAAATGGAAGCTTACATTTTAGAACAGAACGGTGGTGTAGAAAATTTAAAGAAAACCACTATAGCCAGCCCACACATTAAGGCAAATGAGGTACTGATTAAAACCAAGGCCATTGGCATTAATCCTATTGACGTTCAGGTGCGAAACTCCAAAGACTTTCTGGGTATGATCACACAAGGTAATATTCCGCAACAGGTAATTTTAGGTTGGGATGTAGCCGGTGTTGTGGAACAGGCAGGTGAAGGTGTAGATAACCTTAAACCAGGAGATGAAGTCTATGGGCTTTTAAATATGCCAGGATTGGGCAATACCTATGCTACTTATGTAGCAGCTTCTGCCAATCAGCTTATACGTAAACCAGCAGAACTGGATTTTATAGCTGCGGGAGCTACACCGATGGCCTCAATGACAGCATGGCAAGCCGTAGTGACTTTAGGGAAGGTAAAGAAAGGTGAAAAGGTACTGATACATGCTGCATCAGGTGGTGTTGGACACTTTGCTCTGCAAATCGCAAAGCATATAGGCGCTTACGTTATTGGTACCGCATCCGCAAAAAATGAGCGTTTTGTACGTGCGCTCGGTGTAGATGAATTTATCGACTATACCGTACAACCTTTTGAGAAACAGCTTCAGGATGTGGATGTAGTTATTGACACGATCAACTCTGTGGAACATGTGCAGCGGTCGATAAGTGTCCTTAAAAAGGGGGGCCGTTTGGTTTACTTGCAGCCATATTTTCAAAGTGCTATTGAAGCGCAACTACAGGCAGCGGAAGTTAGCGGATACGGTGTGTTTGTCAACTCTTCAGTTGAAGTGCTGACCGAAATCAGTAAGCTTATCCGCGAAGGTCATATTCTTCCAAAAGTTACCCAGACATTCAGCTTTGATCAATTACCAGCGGCACAAGCTGCTGTAGAATCAGGCAGGGCAATTGGCAAGGTGGCCGTATCGGTAAACTAAATATTAATCTATTCAACATAGTAACTACATGGCAAACTATATAGCAGATGGGGTGGCTAAAGCCCTCACACAGGAAGAAATCAATACACTGATCTCCTTTTATGGTGTATTCACTAACCGGGATTACAGCGTGGTTGACCGTATACTGGAAGCTGACTGGCAGGACATTCCGCTTGCACCGGGGCAACAGGATGGCCCCGAAGGATATAAAGAACTGGTACGCAATTTTACTCAGTCATTTCCAGATGTAACAATTAAAGTGCACGAGATATTTGGTACTCATGAACGTGCAGGAGTAAGGGCGGAGATGTCCTTTACACATGGCAATGAATTTATGGGAATTGCGCCCACACATCAAAAGTTAACAATTGCTATACATGAATTCCATCATTTAAAAGATGGCAGGCTCACTAAAACATGGCACCTGGAAGATTGGCTTAGTATGCTGTTACAAACAGGTTCCTGGCCGGTTAAAGCTGAGTAATCATACAAAACTTAAAAATAATGTATCCGGAACTGAAAGGAAAAGTAGCACTGATTACCGGTGCATCTAAGGGTATTGGCAGAGGTATTGCTGAAAAGCTGGCTTCTGAAGGACTGCAATTAATTTTGAATTATAGCTCAGACGAAACTGCAGCCCAGGACACTATCCTCTTAATGGATAGCTATAATATAAATTATCAGTTAATCAAGGCTGACGTGTCAAAACCTGAAGCTATTGCTGACCTCTTCCACCAGGCGCTGGCTAAGTTTGACCGAATTGATATCGTTGTTGCTAATGCAGGGATTGAAATGGTTGATAAGCCATTTACCGAATACACTGAAAACGACTTTGATAAAGTATTTGACTTAAATGTAAAAGGAACAACAAGAAAACGCATCAACCTCGAACCAAAAAAATGAATACAATGTTCGCCTTCGTTGCAGACCTGACGGGCGTTTCACAAAAAGAAGAAACCCGACTTTCTGAGATTACTCTCAAGAAGTCGGGTTTAGCGGTGAGAGAGGGATTCGAACCCTCGGTACAGTTTGACCCGTACGACGGTTTAGCAAACCGTTCCTTTCGGCCACTCAGGCATCTCACCGAATCATTTCCCCCGTTAGGGGTTGCAAAAATAGGAATTATTTTATCTTATCCAAAAGTTTTTTGGAATAAGATTTGTCGGACTATTGAGTTATCTTAATAGGACCAATGCGATCAACGACCTAAACAACTGTTAATGAAAACATTCACTGGTGTAATCACTGATCCCGTTTACGTTAAACCCGTTAGCCCGGACAACGTCTTCCAGCGTTTTTGCAAGTCCATGATCCGTGATGAACGCGACCTCCCATTTGTTTACCTGACACTGGAACTGACTTTCATATTATTGCCACTGGCAATTATTTTATACCTCCCCCTACCCGGATGGTTATGGTGGACGGCCGCCATTATCTACCAGGTATTGAATAACTTCAGATATAAAGGCTCCTTCGGACTGATGTTACACTGTACCAGCCACAGGGTCTTCTTCAATAAAAAATACGGATTCCTCAATCACTATCTGCCCTGGGTAATAGGACCGCTGTTTGGTCAGACCCCGGAGACTTACTACAGCCATCACATCGGTATGCACCATCCGGAAAACAACATGCCGGAAGATGAAAGCAGTACAATGGCTTACCAACGGGATTCATTCAGAAGCTTCGGCAGGTATCTGACCAGCTTTGTATTTACAGGTGTCATCACCCTCTGTCAATATTTTATCCGCAAGCACCGGCAAAAACTCATGGTCAAAGCTGCCCGGGGAGAGCTTATCTTCATCCTGGCATGCATAGGCTTGTCATTTATTAGCTTCCCCGCTACACTGGTGGTATTTATCATCCCTTTTGCGATCTCCCGGATCATCATGATGGTAGGCAACTGGGCGCAGCATGCCTTTATCGATGCCAGTGAGCCCGAAAACTCATATAAAAATAGTATTACTTGTATCAATACAAAATATAACCATAAGTGCTGGAATGACGGCTACCACATCAGTCATCATGTGAAACCTTCCATGCACTGGACTGAACATCCTCATTTCTTCCGGCAAACGCTTGCAGAGTATATTGCCAATGACGCCATCGTATTTGACGGGATTCACTTCCTCCATGTGTGGCTTTACCTGATGGGGAAAAGATATGACCTCCTGGCCCGGCATTTTGTCAATATTGGCAACAGGTTCAGTTCAGATGAAGAAATTATTGCCTTCCTGAAGGCCCGTACCCGGAAAATAGATCTGGCTGCCATACCCGCTGCCAGCGCTATAGCCTGATAAACACACCCCTTTTTTATTTATATGACACATAAATCTTATGAATATGCGTAATCATAAGAATAAGTGCCTAAATTTGCGCTCTAACTTTCGATTTTAAAGTCAAAGCATTATGCGCACTGTTACGTTAAAAAGGGTTGTGGTTACCGGGCTGGGGGCCTTAACGCCTATCGGAAACGATGTAAACACATTCTGGAATAGTTTGAAATCTGGTACCGGTGGTGCTGGTCCTATTACCCGTTTCGACACTACGGAGTTTAAAACCAAGTTCGCCTGCGAACTGAAAGGTTTTGATATAGAAAAATTCATGGAAAAGAAGGAAGCCCGTAAAATGGACATGTTCACGCAATATGCCATGGTGGCTGCACAGGAGGCTGTTGAACACGCCGGCCTTCACCTGGATGGTGTGGACAAGACCCAAATCGGTGTTATCTGGGCCTCCGGTAACGGCGGTATGCAGACCTTCGAAGACCAGATCGTTGAATTTGCTCAGGGAGGTTTCATTCCTAAATTCAATCCTTTCTTCATTCCTAAACTGATCTCCGATATCGCAGCAGGTCAAATCTCCATGAAATATGGTTTCATGGGTGTGAACTACTGTACCGTATCTGCCTGCGCCTCTTCCAGCAGTGCATTGGTAGATGCTTTCAACTACATCCGCCTGGGTAAAGCTAACGCTATCGTTGCCGGTGGCTCCGAAGCGCCTGTTACCCGCGCTGGTATCGCAGGTTTCAATGCCCTCAAGGCACTGTCTACCCGCAATGACGATCATGCTACCGCTTCCCGTCCTTTCGACGCTGACCGTGATGGTTTCGTAATGGGAGAGGGCGCTGGCGCTATCATCCTGGAAGAATATGAGCACGCAGTGAAAAGGGGCGCTACCATCTACGCAGAAATGGTAGGTGGCGCTATGACCGCTGACGCTTATCACCTCACCGCTACCCATCCGGAAGGCCTCGGCGCCCGCCTGGGCATGCAGAGAGCCCTGGAAGATGCAGATCTGAAGCCAGAAGATGTAGACTATATCAACGCACACGCTACTTCTACCCCACTGGGCGATGTAAGCGAGCTGAAAGGTATCACCGGCGTATTTGGCGATAATCTCACCAATATAAATATCAGCGCTACCAAATCTATGACCGGTCACCTCCTGGGTGCTGCCGGCGCGATCGAAGCTATCGCCTGTATCAAGGCGACTCAGTTCGACCTGGTGCCTCCAACCATCAATACCAGCGCGCTGGGCGAAGGTATCCCGACCAACCTGAACCTGACCCTCGGTAAGGCCCAGGAACGTACCGTAAATGTTGCCATGAGCAACACCTTCGGTTTCGGTGGCCATAATGCGATCGTTATATTCAAAAAATATAAGGCATAATCTGCCCGACCATACTACAATAATGAAAAAAGCGAATTACGTCCGTAATTCGCTTTTTTCATATTTCCTTCTTCGACGCTTCTTCGACGCTTGTTCGACCCCTCTTCGACCAGCCATAAAAGCGCACTTTCTAATTGCTCAAGTCCAACTATGCGTCATGTATACGTCATGTATGCGTCGTATATAAGGCATGTATAAAGCGTACTTTTACCCGAAGCGTAGTTTTTCTCCTTCGGATAAGATCTGGTACTATCCCCCTCATAAAACTACCTGCACACCGTCCGCTCATTAGCAGTCAACACCTCTTATTCCCTTGATCAGTCTCTCTTTGCCGGTCCGTTGTATAATGTATAGGCCATCTACTATAGTATTACAGGCCTTTTTCTATAGTGAACACTATACAAATACCGGCCAAATACTGGCCAATATGGCCTGTACATTATATATCATGTCGAAGCAGAAAGGACTACACTACACACCTCAACCGACAACTATTGACTATCAATATGTTACTAAAAAGCTACACTAAAATTTTTAGTAAACTCGTAATTATGCCGTAGTTTAGTAGTCTAAAATAGTCCGTGGTATATTCCGAACGACCACGGCTTTTTAATCAGATATGGCAAAGAAGAAAGAGAATGTAATAAAGCCTGACCCGGCACCGGTCACGGCAGATGACCATATAGCAGTGTTTGGCGCCAGGGCACACAACCTGAAAAACCTGGACCTGCAGTTACCCAAGAACAAACTGGTAGTCATTACAGGCATCAGCGGAAGCGGAAAATCTTCCCTTGCGTTCGATACCATCTATGCCGAAGGGCAGAGAAGATACATGGAAAGCTTCTCCGCTTATGCCCGCCAGTTCATCGGTGACATGGAACGCCCGGACGTAGATAAGATCACCGGCCTTTCCCCGGTTATCTCCATCGAACAGAAAACAACAAACAAAAACCCCCGTTCTACCGTAGGCACCATCACGGAGATATATGACTTCCTCCGTCTGCTGTACGCACGTGTGGGCATTGCCTATTCCTATAATACAGGCAAACGCATGACCCGCTTCTCTGAAGAAGAGATCCTGGACCATGTGTTCAAAAATTATCCAAAGAAGAAACTGGTAATATTAGCTCCCCTGATCCGTGGCCGTAAAGGACACTATCGCGAGCTGTTCGAACAACTCCGTAAACAGGGCTACCTGAAAGTGCGCGTCAACGGCGAGATCCTCGACCTGAAAGAACGTATGCAGGTAGACCGCTATAAGATCCATGATATTGAACTGGTCGTAGACCGTATCCAGGTACTCGACGACGCCCGTACCCGTATCAGCCAGAGCGTACAGAAAGCGCTCCACATGGGTAAAGGCCTGCTCTTCATCATGGACAACGACAGCGGAAAGATCAGCCAGTACAGTAAACAGCTGATGTGTGAGGATACCGGCCTTTCCTACGAAGAGCCATCTCCTAACACCTTCTCTTTTAACTCCCCTTACGGAGCCTGTCCCCGCTGTAAAGGACTGGGCACCATCTACCAGATAGATATGAACGCTGTCATTCCAGACTATTCCGTTTCTATCAATGACGGTGGACTCGCGCCCCTGGGCGAAGCCCGCGATACCTTTACCTTCAAACAGGTACAGCAACTGGCCCGTAAACATAAATTCTCCCTTACAGCACCTATCTCCGACCTACCGCAGAAGACATTGAACCTCCTGCTGTTCGGCGACGAGAATGGTAAACTGGAAATGGACATGGAATTCGGCGATGGCAGCGAAACAGACTACGCCAACGAATTCGAAGGGGTGATCAATACCGTACGCCGTTATTTCAACGATACTTCTTCCGATGCAGTACGTAACTGGGCGGAAAGCTTCATGAAACTGCACACCTGTCCCGAATGTAACGGCACCCGCCTCAAAAAGGAAAGCCTTTTCTTCAAAGTGGACGAGAAGAATATCGCAGAACTGGGCGGAATGGACCTCGATAAGCTACAGGACTGGTTTAAGGACCTTGAGAAACGTCTGGACAAAAAGCAGAACACCATCGCCAAAGATATCCTCAAGGAGATCCGTGAGCGACTTGGCTTCCTGCTTAACGTAGGCTTGAACTACCTAACCTTGTACCGTTCCACCCGTACACTAAGCGGTGGTGAAAGTCAGCGTATACGACTGGCCACACAGATAGGCTCCCAGCTGATGGGTATCACCTACATCCTGGATGAACCAAGCATAGGGCTGCATCAACGCGATAACATGCAGTTGATCGATGCCCTCCGCAATCTGAAAGAGATGGGTAACACCGTGATCGTCGTAGAGCATGACAAAGACATCATGCTGCACGCTGATTATCTCGTGGACATTGGGCCGGGAGCTGGTATACACGGCGGACAGATCATCGCCCAGGGCGCACCTGACCAGATCCTCAAACTGGATACCCCCACAGCAGGTTACCTGAACGGTAAACGTGTAGTGCCGGTACCCGCCGAACGCCGTAAAGGCAACGGCAAGTTCCTCGAACTGAAAGGCGCTACAGGTAATAACCTGAAAAACGTCAGCCTGAAACTCCCTCTCGGGGTATTCATTTGCGTTACAGGCGTATCCGGTAGCGGAAAGTCAACCCTGATCAACGAAACGCTGTACCCTATCCTCAGTAAACATGCCTACGACTCCAAGATGGAGCCGATGCCCTACAAAAGCATCAAAGGCCTGGAGAACATAGATAAGGTAATAGAAATAGACCAATCTCCGATCGGGCGTACACCCAGGAGCAACCCAGCCACCTACTGCGGATTCTTTACAGACATCCGCCAGCTGTTCTCCCAGGTGCCGGAAGCCAAGATCAGAGGTTACAATGCAGGCCGGTTCTCCTTCAATGTGAAAAGCGGCCGCTGTGATGTTTGTGAAGGCGGCGGCATGCGCGTGATAGAAATGAACTTCCTCCCGGATGTATATGTACACTGTGAGAAATGTAATGGACGCCGCTACAACAGGGAAACACTCGAGATCCGGTGGAAAGGAAAATCTATCTCCGATGTACTGGATATGACCGTAGATGAAGCCGTGGAATTCTTCCAGCCTATCAACTACATTTACCGTAAGGTCAAAACCCTCCAGGATGTCGGTTTAGGTTATATTACCCTGGGACAGTCGGCCGTAACGCTTTCCGGAGGGGAAGCCCAGCGTGTGAAACTGGCTACGGAGCTTTCCAAGAAAGATACCGGCAAGACCATCTACATTCTGGACGAACCGACTACAGGACTTCACTTCCAGGACATCCAGCTGCTGCTGAATGTTCTCAATAAACTGGTTGACCGTGGCAATACCGTACTGGTAATTGAACACAACCTGGACGTGATCAAAATGGCCGATCACATTGTCGACCTGGGACCAGAAGGAGGCGCCGGTGGAGGTACTATCCTTTGCAGCGGTACACCGGAAGAAGTGGTCAACTGCAAAGACAGTCATACAGCCCGTTTCCTCAAGCTGGAACTGAAAAACTAGCAGCAGGATACCAAATTATTAACATTACAGCCCTCCGGGGCAAAAGATAAAGCCGCTTTCCCTGGGTGATTAATTTCACCTGCGGAAAGCGGAACTTGTAAAGGGAACTCGTAATTTGCAGGCATGAAATACATTTCTGGGATAATTGCAATACTACTGTTATCAGTATTTGCGGCCTGTGAAGATGAAACCAAAAGTTGCGACCAGACACTGATAAGTGATTTGGGTATGAACTTTAGGAAAGACACATTGAACGGCTTTTTAGTCAAAGACACCATCTGGCCAAAGGTCACATTATATGCTTTGGGTAGAGACACCATCGTGAGGAGACAACCCAGGTCCAGCGTATTTATGTCATTAGATCCACTGGCTGATAGCAGCAGGTTTTACCTGCAGCTGGATTCCACTGCGATCCCCGACACGCTGACCTTCCGTTATCAAAGGAAACAGAATTTTCAGTCGCCAGGCTGCGGATTTGCGACCTTCTTCACCCTCGATACGGTCATCACCACCCACAATACAATTGACGATCTGGTAATTAATTTTAAGGAAGTAAACAGCTCGAATGTTACGCACGTTTCTTTATTGTTTATCTATTAGTCTGGCCGGCCTGCTTGCACAAGCTGCCCAGGCACAGGTAAAACCTGCGGGAGATACCGGTATCAGAAAACCGGCTATCGATACTTCCGTTAGCAAACCCATACAACGCCGTCCTGCAGTCACGGCTCCTGCCAGAACGGCCCAGGATACTTCCCATAAGAAGGTGCAGCAACCTCCGATAAAACCGGTGGTCGCTAAGATACCGGACTCTGTTTATTACGTTCCCGGTGGTCTCCGCCTGGGCCTGGACATTAGTCGTTTTGCCATACATTTCTTCCAGCCTTACAGAACAGATGTAGCCGTTCAGGCAGATGTACGCCTGAATAAAAAACTCTATGGCGCTTTTGAAGTAGGTTATAATCGTACTTCTCATAGTGACACCAATTATACCTACAAAGGCAATGGCGTCTATGCTACTGTTGGTGTGGATTATGACTTCCTTAAAAAGAAAGACCCTAAGGATAAGAATATGGTATACGGCGGTATCCATTATGGCTTCGCCCGTAATAGCTACGAAGCACCTGCCTTCAATATCCATAATGAATACTGGGATTCCGAAACACCCGGATCAATTCCTAAAACAAACATGACCGCTCACTGGATCGAGCTGACAGTAGGCATGAGAGTAGAAGCACTTCCTAATTTCTTCCTGGGCTGGGCAGTACGCGAAAAGATCATGATCAGCAACAATGCGTTGGATGGATTTGATCCTATTGTTATTCCGGGTTTTGGAAGTGGTTCTAAAAGTTCGCAATTCGATCTGACATACACGGTGTCTTATTACCTCCCTTTATATAAACTAAAGATCCGCGAATCCAGGGAACCCAAAAAGAAAAAAGACTAAATTTCCCTGATCATTTCTATATGCGGGATGTCGTCTTCCAGGTACATCTCACTGCTTTGGTTAAAGCCTAAAGAAGAGTAAAACTTCTCCAGATAGAGCTGTGCCCCTATCTTAATAGGAACTTTTCCGAAACGTTCTTCTACTACGGCTATGGAGTGCTCCATCAATTTCCGGCCCATACCGGTCCTCCTGGCACGTGGCGAGGTCACTACCCGACCAATAGAACACATGTCAAACTTAATTCCCGGGCCGAATACGCGGGTATAAGCAACCAGCTCATTCTCCTGCTCATCATCAAACCCCATGATATGCGTAGCCAGTTGATCTGCATTATCCATGTCCTGAAAAACACAATTCTGTTCCACCACAAACACCTCGCTCCTCAAACGTAATATGGCATAGAGCTCTTTCGTGGTCAGCTCCTCAAATGTTTTAGTTATCCAATGTATCATAAGTCGTTTTTTATATAATTGCTTCCTACAACAAATGTAATTAACAAAACACAATAGGACCCCGTCAGGGGTCCCGATGTTTGTAGCCCGGGGTTTTCAACCCCGGGGACGCCATATTGAATTGGGGTTCGGGGATTGGGAATTAATCACAAACCATCCGAATACATAACAACCCGGTTCATAACCATCGCATTTTATTTCATCGGATAATGAACCGTCGGATTGTGTTACATCACAAACCATCCGAATGCATTACAACCGGTTCGTAACCATCACATTCATTTCATCGGATCATATACCACTGGTTTCGCCATACCTGGGAATCACAACACCCCGATCTTCTATTCATATTGTCTCGTGCTGACAACGTGCATTAGGTTGCAGCCCCAACACTCATAAAACAAACTCCCCGAATCCCACAATTAATAATAAATTAGCTGCGAATTTCTCGAGAAATAGCAAGATTATGAGTACCCATGCCATGCCATTCCTATCATTGGAGCACATCAACGTTCGTTACCTGGATAAAACCCTTTTTACAGGCCTGAACTGGCATATCAATGAAGGAGAACAATGGGCGATCACAGGCCCCAGTGGTTCAGGGAAATCCGCCCTGCTCAATACTATCGCCGGCAAATTCAATGTGATCAATGGCAGCATACATCATCATTTCAGCGACACATACCGTAAGCAACATACTATCACTGATCCCTATTTCAGTTACAGGGACCTGCTGGCGCTGGTAGGACATCACCATGCATTCAGGAACCGCTCTAATACAACGACAGATTTCTATTACCAGCAACGGTTCAACAGCATGGATTCCTCAGATGCCCCTACCGTACGGGAATACCTCTACGGAGAATCGGGTGGCACACCGGAGCAAACACCTATCCTGGAACCACTGAAGATCCCGGCCTTAATGGACAAAGAGCTGATCAAGCTCTCTAATGGGGAAACCCGCCGGGTAATGATCGCAAGATCATTATTGAAGCAGCCGGTGCTGCTGATGCTGGACAATCCTTTCAGCGGATTAGACGTCCAGACCAGGAAGCATTTCAGTGATATGGTGAACAGGATCATTGCAGGTGGCACCACCGTACTGCTGGTCACATCTCCAACAGAAGTACCGGAGAATATCACCCACGTACTGACACTGGATGAAGGCCGTATAACAGGTAAGTACACACGGGAGGAATATCTGAAAATACCGCAACCTGATACAGCACAAAGCTGGCAGGTAGACGAAGAGAAGATACGGGCGATAGTAAAGAACACACCGTCACCCTATGAAACCATCATCCGGATGGAACACATAAAAGTGCAATATGGCGAACATTTGATCCTTGACGATGTTAACTGGTTAGTAAAGCCCAATGAAAAATGGGCCTTGCTCGGTCATAACGGCGCAGGGAAATCTACCTTGTTAAGCCTGATAAATGGCGATAATCCACAGGCTTACGCACAGGAACTATACCTGTTCGACCGGAAGAGAGGAAGCGGAGAAAGCATCTGGGATATTAAGAAGAAGATCGGCTTTGTATCACCCGAATTACACCAATACTTCCAGGCAGGCAGCAATTGCCTGCAGGTGGTCGTATCAGGCTTTTTTGATATTATCGGCAGCAACCGCCAGGGCACTGCCGAACAACAGGAACACGCCGCTGCGTGGATGGATATACTGGACATTGCAGCTTATGCAAACCAGGCTTTTAAAGGAGTTCCCGAAAGTGTACAGCGACTGACCCTCCTGGCCCGCGCCCTGGTAAAAGAACCCCCATTGCTCATTTTTGATGAACCCTGCCAGGGACTTGACCTGCAACAGAAAGAGCATTTCAAACACGTGATCGATACCCTATGTAGTGTAATGGACCTAACGCTTATCTTCGTTACACACTACCAGGAAGAGATCCCGGCAGCAGTTACTAAAGTATTGAAATTGGAGAGGGGAAAACCTATATAATAATATTATAATACATTTAGTTTACCTTTATATCTTAAACAGCATTTAAACCTCATGGGTCCCAAAAAACGTTTGGCGGTCGTCGCCGCCTTCGCTGTGTGCCTGCTCATTACGTGCATCACAGCCTGTAAAAACACGAAAACAGTCATGAACCCTGCCCTGGCCAAATATATTGAAGCCTATACCGCCGGGGTCATTTCGAGACAAAGTACTATCCGGGTACAATTAACCAGCAATGTGAATGTAACTCATACACAGAATGAGCCTGTGGAAGAGGAACTCTTTGACTTCAGTCCTAATATCAAAGGAAAGGCCTACTGGGTCGATGCCACTACTGTCGAGTTCAGGCCCGATGCCAATCTCGAACCAGGCAAGAACTACAAGGCTACCTTCAAACTGGGCAAGGTCATGAAGGTGGAAAAAGACCTCAAGGAATTCAGTTTCGAATTCCTCGTTATCAAGCCTTCTTATGCCATAGAAGAGTATGGTCTGAAGGCTGCCGGTAACAACATCCTGGACAAGATGACCTTCTCCGGCGCTATCAGCACTGCCGATACGGAAGACCCGCAGCAGATCGAGAAAGTGATCAATGCGACCTATGAGGGCAAAAAAGCTGCTATTACCTGGCAGCATAATGCGGCCGATAAAGTGTCTACTTTCACAATCACTAACCTGGTACGTGCCGGCAAAGGAAATGGCTCCCGTAAACTTGAACTGACCTGGGATGGTAAACCACTGAAAGTGGAAGACATCTCTGGTAAGAAAACCATAGAGGTGCCCGCCATGAACGACTTCAAAGTGCTGGACGTACGTGCTGTTGCCGAAACAGAGCAATACGTACTCGTACAGTTCTCTGACCCTGTCAGCGTCGCCCAAACCCTGGACGGCCTGATCGGTGTAAGCGGTGTGAGCGATCTTCGTTTCTCTATCGAAGGCAGCGAGGTAAAAGTATTCGCTCCTAAGAGAATGGAAGGAAATTATACGGTTGTTGTTAATGAAGGTATTCTGAACGTTGCCGATGATAAGCTGGAAAAAAGCTTCTCTGCGAATATCGTCTTCGAAAATACTCAGCCTTCCGTAACCATTCCTGGTAAAGGAGTGATCCTGCCGGAAAGCAATAAGCTGGTAATGCCGTTCGAAGCAGTGAACCTCAGTGCTGTTGACGTAACCATCATCAAGATCTATGAAAACAATGTACCGCAATACTTACAGCAGAATGGCCTGGACGGTACTGCCGAACTGCGCCGCGTAGGACGTCCGGTAGTTGAAAAGACCATCCGCCTGGATGCCGACAAATCACTCAACCTGCATAAACGCAACCGCTTCTTCCTCGATATGGAGAAACTGCTGCGTACAGAGCCAGGCGCTATCTACCGCGTAACGATTGGCTTCCGCAAATCTTATTCACTCCTGGGATGCGCTTCCGGCGAAGGAGAAAGCACCACAGCCAACGAAGGAGAAGAAAGCGAAGAAGAATACTATGGTGGCTATTATGGCAATGAAAAAGTCGATGAAGATGATGATTTCTGGCGCCGTTATGACAGCTACTACCCATATGGTTATTCCTGGGAACAGCGCGACAATCCATGTTCCAATTCTTATTACAATAAAGACAGATGGGCTTCCCGCAACGTCTTCTCCTCCAATATCGGTCTTACCGCCAAGAGAGGAAATGACAATAGCATGCTGATCGCCGTAACAGATATCCGAGATACCAAACCGATGATCGGTGTGGAACTGGAACTGCTCGACTATCAGAACCAGGTGATCTTTAAAACCAAGAGTGACGGTGAAGGTCTCGCTACCTTCGATCTGAAACGTAAGCCTTACCTCCTGGTTGCTAAAAAAGACGATGAGAGAGGCTACCTGAAACTGGATGATGGTAACTCCCTGCCACTGGGCCGTTTTGATGTGAAAGGTGAAGAAGTGCAGAGCGGTATCAAAGGGTTCCTGTATGGCGAACGTGGTGTATGGCGTCCCGGCGATACCCTGTTCCTGACGTTCATCCTGGAAGATAAACAACAGAAACTGCCTGCCAATCACCCGGTTACACTAGAGCTTTACAATCCTAAAGGCCAGTTATACCGTCAGCTGAACGGCTTACAGTCAGTGAATGGCTTCTATCGTTTTACAACGGCTACTTCTCCGGATGATCTGACGGGTAGCTGGACTGCCAAAGTAAAGGTAGGCGGTGCAGTATTCACGAGGACCCTCCGCATAGAAACAGTTAAACCGAACAGACTTAAAATAGATCTCAACTTCGGCAAGAACACCACTTTATCAAAGACTTCTCCTACTGAAGGTACACTGAATGCCCGTTGGCTGTTCGGTGCTACAGCACAGAACCTGAAGGCAAAAGTGGATGTATCCTTAACACAGCAAACCACCAGCTTCAAGAACTTCAAGGATTATCAATTCGACGATCCTATCACACACTTCGAAGCTGAAAGCAAGACCATCTTTGAAAGCAGCCTGAATGAGAATGGCACCGCCCCTGTAAAGGTGGACCTGCCGCTGGGTAAGCTGGCTCCCGGTCAGCTGAAAGCAAGTTTTGAAATAAAAGTATTTGAGCCAGGTGGCGATTTCAGTATTGACCACTTCTCTATGCCGTATAATCCGTTTGCGTCCTATACCGGTATCAAAATGCCGGAAGGCGACCGTATGACGGGTATGCTGCTGACCGATAAACCACATACTGTTAACATCGTCAATGTAGATGAAAACGGTAATCTGCTGAGTGGTAATCAGGAAGTGCAGGTTGAACTGTATAAGATCCGCTGGCGTTGGTGGTGGGATGAAAACAGTGAGGATGAATTCAGCAACTTCACACAAGACAGTTACAATCAGCTGCTGAAGAAAGAAACCATGACACTACGCGGTGGTAAGGGTAGCTGGAACCTTCAGATCGCTTATCCTGACTGGGGACGTTACCTCGTACGTGTGAAAGACCTGAAGAGCGGCCATACCAGTGGAGGAACCGTATACATAGACTGGCCTGGATGGGCGGAAAGGGTACAGAAAGAAAATCCATCCGAAGCATCCATGCTGGTATTTACATCAGATAAAACGCAATACAACGTCGGAGACGATATCACCCTCACTATACCTAGTGGTGAAGGCGGCCGTGGATTGATCAGCATAGAATCCGGCAGTAAGGTATTGAAGACTTTCTGGATCGAAACACAGAAAGGACAAACCGTTCACAAGTTCAAGGTAGAGAAGGAAATGGCGCCGAACATTTATGTGAACGTCAGCCTCCTGCAAAAACATGCGAATACGGCCAACGACCTGCCGATCCGTATGTATGGCGTAATACCCATCTCCATCAATGATGCGAATACAGTATTACAGCCAGTGATCACCATGCCTGACAAACTGGAACCTGAACAGAATGCCAGCATCACCGTATCTGAAGCAAAAGGAAAAGACATGACTTACACCATTGCTTTGGTGGACGAAGGCTTGCTGGACCTCACCCGTTTCAAGACGCCTGATCCGCACAGTGTTTTCTATGCACGTGAAGCACTCGGCGTAAAAACCTGGGATCTGTTTGATTATGTGATCGGTGCATGGGGTGGCGATATGGAACGCATTCTGAGCATTGGTGGTGACGAAGGACTGAACAAAAATGCAGGCAATGCAAAAGCAAACCGCTTCAAACCTGTTGTGATCTATATGGGACCTTTCACACTGAAAGGTGGAAAGCAAACCCATAACTTCAAACTGCCGCCTTATGTTGGTTCTGTAAAAGCAATGGTAGTAGCAGGCCAGGATGGCGCTTACGGTTCTGCTGAAAAAGTAGTAGCTGTGAAGAAACCACTGATGCTGTTGACCACATTGCCACGTGTACTCGGCCCATCAGAAACTATACAATTGCCGGTAACCGTATTCGGACTGGAAAACAATATCCGTTCTGCAAAAGTAACGCTGGCTACCAGCCCGCTGCTGGAAGTAGTTGGCGAGCGTACCAAGACCGTGACATTCCCGCAACCCGGTGAGCAGATCGTTTATTTTGATGTGCGAGTAAGACCACAGGTAGGCGTTGCAAAAGTGAAAGTGACTGCCACCAGCGGTGCTGCGAAAGCAGAGGAAGAAACAGAGCTGGAAATACGTAATCCGAACCCGGTTATTACCACTGTACAGGAAGCTACTCTGCAGGCGGGCCAAAGCTGGAGCGCTACTTATAAACCTGCGGGTATGGCAGGCACCAATACCGGTGTTCTGGAAGTATCCACCATCCCTGCATTGAACCTGGCGAAACGCCTGAACTACCTGGTTCAGTATCCGCATGGATGCGTAGAACAAACTACCTCCAGCGTATTCCCTCAACTGGCATTGAACCAGCTGATGGACCTGAAACAAGGTGAACTGGCAAACATCGATCGTAATATCAAAGCTGGCATCAATCGACTGAAAGGCTTCCAGACCTCCGATGGAGGTATGAGCTACTGGCCGGGAGAAGCACAGTCGGACGAATGGGGTACTAACTATGCCGGTCACTTCCTGCTGGAAGCACAGGCAAAAGGTTATGAACTGCCCGCCAGCATGCTGGACCAGTGGAAGAAGTATCAGCGTAACAAGGCCGGTTCATGGGCGCCTTCTACAACCAATTTCTATGGTGCCGATCTGACCCAGGCTTACCGTCTCTACCTGCTGGCACTGGCCAAAGTACCTGAACTGGGAGCGATGAACCGTCTGAAAGAATTCAAGTATCTGTCCAACGAAGCGAAGTGGAGACTGGCTGCGGCCTACAAGTTGTCTGGTCAGCCGGAACTGGCTAACAGCCTGGTGAAGACATTACCTACGGATGTGAAACCTTACAATCAGCTGGGCGGTACCTTCGGTTCCGACCTGCGTGATAAAGCCATGATCCTGGAAACACTCACCATCCTCGGACAGCGTGCCCGTGCGAACGAGCTGTTGAAACAGATCGCATTCAGCCTGGCGCAGGAAAGCTGGTACAGCACACAGACCACCGCTTATGCGCTGATAGCAGTAGCTAAGTATTGTGGTGTGAATAGTAGCGGTAACAAGATGAGCTTCAGCTATACAATGAATGGCGCAAGCAATACGGTGAATGGCAGCTCTTATGTAGCACAGGTACCCGTTACCATTACCAGTGCAGAAGGTAATGTCAGCATCCAGAACAAGGGACAGAATGTATTGTACACCCGTCTCATTCTGCAGGGCCGTCCTGATGCTGGTCAGGAACCTAATGTGCCGAACAATCCTGATGTGCTGGATATCCAGGTGAAATACAGCACCCGCGATGGAAAGGTAATTGATCCTGCTACACTGCGTCAGGGAGCGGACTTCCTGGCTACTGTTACTGTTCATAATCCTGGTAAACGTGGTTACTATGAACAGATGGCACTGACCCAGATATTCCCCAGCGGATGGGAGATCATCAATACCCGTTTGATGGACAATGACAGTACCTTCCGTTCATCACCATATACTTACAAGGATATCCGTGACGACAGGGTATACACTTATTTCAATATTGAAGAGAACAAGACGCGCACTTATAACGTCCTGCTGAATGCGGCCTATCTCGGCCGTTATTATCTGCCGGCGGTATCCTGCGAGGCGATGTATGATAACACCATACATGCGTTCCTCCCGGGTAAGTGGGTGGAAGTGACGAAATAACAACGTAATTAAACACAGACAGCCGTTTAGCTTAGCTAAACGGCTGTCTTTTTAGATGCACATTTTATTCCCTATTCCTGATCCTATTTCCTAATTTTACTGCATGTGGTTCCGAAAACGAAAATGGTGGTTAATCGCCATAGCGCTCCTCCTTATCCTTTACATCTTTTCAATTCCTTCCCGTCTTTTCACCACGCCTACCTCATTCGTGATCGAAGACAGTAACGGAGACCTTTTGAGCGCAACCATCGCCACCGACGGACAATGGCGTTTTCCTGCCGACAAACAGGTGCCTGATAAATTTGCCGCGTGTATTGTAGCCTATGAAGACAAGCGTTTCTATCATCACTGGGGCGTGGATGTACTGGCTTTAAGCCGTGCTATCAAACAGAACATCAGCAGTAAGAAAGTAGTGAGCGGAGGTAGTACCCTTACGATGCAGGTGATCCGGTTGTCACGCAATCAACCGAGGACTGTCATACAAAAGCTGATAGAGGCCGTAATGGCTACCCGTATGGAGTTCTCTTATTCCAAGAAAAGTATCTTATCATTATATGCAGGCAATGCGCCTTTCGGTGGAAATGTAGTCGGACTGGAAGCCGCTTCCTGGCGGTATTACGGACGCACCGCCACACAACTATCGTGGGGAGAAACAGCAGCACTGGCAGTATTACCTAACAGCCCTGCACTCGTTCACCCCGGACGTAACAGACAGATACTATTACGCAAACGGAACCAGTTGCTGGACAGGTTACAACATAACAATACCATTGATAGCATTACCTGTCAGCTGGCTAAACTGGAGCCCTTACCCGATCAGCCGAAGGCATTACCACAGGATGCGCCGCACTTGCTGGACAGGTTCAGAAAAGACTATCAGGCGCAAAAGGACGATAAAGCTGTTACACGGATCAAAACAACGCTGGAAGCATCTCTGCAAAGGAATGTCAGCAACATCATAGAACGTTATCATAGTATTTACAAAGCAAATGGTATTAACAACGCCGCAGCTATTGTGCTGGATGTGGAGACAGGCAATACACTGGCTTATGTAGGCAATGTGTACCATCCGGAAGATCCTGAAACGGAAAGCCATGTGGATATTATACAGGCGCCACGCAGTCCCGGCAGCACACTGAAACCATTCCTGTATGCAGCTATGCTGAACGACGGAATGATATTGCCACATACACTTGTAGCAGATGTTCCTACACAAATAGCAGGTTACACCCCGCAAAACTTTGACCTGGGATATGATGGCGCAGTGCCTGCCAGTAAAGCATTGGCGCGTTCCCTCAATATTCCGGCGGTCAGAATGTTACAGCAATACCGGTATGAAAGACTGCATGCATTGCTGAAACAAATGGGTATGACCACCCTCAATAAACCAGCTGACCACTATGGGCTATCGCTCATTCTCGGAGGCGGTGAATCCACTTTATGGGAGCTTTCAGGTATGTATGCCAGCATGGCCCGTACGCTATTACACATGGATCAATACAACGGCAAATATGATGCTGACGATATTCATCCACCGAACTATATACAGGGAGCTAAACTGATATCAAAACATTCGCCGGCAAATAATGGCATACTGGATGCAGGCGCTATCTGGTATACCTTTCAGGCGATGGAAGAAGTGATGCGTCCCGGAGAAGAATTGCTCTGGCAGCAGTTCGCTTCGTCACAGCGTATTGCCTGGAAAACAGGCACCAGCTTTGGGTTCAGAGATGGCTGGGCTATAGGTGTTACACCGCAATACGTAGTGGGCGTATGGGTGGGCAATGCGGACGGTGAGGGCAGACCCGGCCTGGTAGGTGTGTCCACTGCTGCTCCTGTGCTTTTTGATGCATTCAGGTTATTACATACCGGCAGTTGGTTCAATACGCCTTACAATAAATTGCGGAAGATAGAAGTGTGCCGGCAGAGCGGTTACAGGGCCAGTGATCTCTGTCCGGAGAAAGACTCTATAGCGGTACCAGCCAACGGATTGCGTTCAGGTCTTTGTCCTTATCATCAACTGGTACATCTTGATCATACAGGCAAGTGGCGTGTAACGGCCGACTGTGAACCACCGTCTCAAATGCAACACCTGCCGTGGTTTGTATTACCGCCTGCTATGGAATTTTATTATCGCACCAAACATAATTATTTGCCACTTCCGCCATACAAGCCGGAATGCCTGGCTACGCTCAATGCCGACAAGGCGCCTATGGAGCTGATCTACCCCAGGGCCAATGCACGTATTTACGTACCTATAGAAATAGACGGAACGCCGGGAGAGGCTGTATTTACTGCCACGCATCGGAATACGGCAGAGAAGATCTTCTGGCACCTGGATAACAATTACATTGGCACCACGCAGGAGTTCCACCAGTTAGCACTGCATCCTGCTGCGGGTAAACACACCATCACACTGGTTGATGAGCAGGGAGCGCAGGTGCATGTATCGTTTGAGATATTGGAGAAGAAGGGAGAAGATCAGTAACCGTACTTCTCCTTCCATAAGCTGCGCAGGTGTTTTCTCATTTCATCTTCGCGGGCATTCTTACCCGGGTCATAGAGTTTCATGCCTTTGATCTGTTCAGGCAGATATTCCTGCGGGGAGAAGCTGTTCTCATAGTCATGGGAGTATTCATATCCCTTATGGTATCCCATGTCCTTCATCATCTTCGTAGGCGCATTACGTATATTCATTGGCACTGGCAGATCGCCTGTGTGTGACACGACAGACAATGCATTATTGATGGCCATATATGCCGCATTACTCTTCGCGGAAGAAGCCAGGTAGGTAGTACATTGAGAAAGAATGATCCTTGCTTCCGGATAACCTATCATAGTGACAGCCTGAAAACAACTGGTAGCCAGCAGCAATGCATTGGGATTCGCATTGCCAATATCTTCAGATGCTGAGATGAGCAGCCGGCGGGCGATGAACTTTACATCCTCTCCGCCTTCGATCATTCTTGCCAGATAATAAACAGCGGCATTAGGATCGCTCCCGCGGATAGATTTGATGAAAGCAGAGATGATATCATAATGCTGCTCGCCTGTCTTATCATAGATGGCCACACGTTGTTGTGCGATGTCCATGACCTTCTGATCGGTGATCACAATAGGCGTTTCATTTTGCAGTGTGTTTACAACCAGTTCGAAGAGGTTAAGCAGCTTACGGGCATCTCCACCGGAAATATTAAACAAGGCAGTGGTTTCCTTCAGTTCGATCTGCTTACTGCCCAGCCATTCATCCTGTTCCATGGCCTGGTGTAACAGTTGTAATAACTGCGGTTCACTGAGAGGTTTCAGTACATACACCTGGCTACGGGATAACAACGCCGAATTTACTTCAAAGGAAGGGTTTTCTGTTGTAGCTCCTATCAGCGTAATGATGCCTTTTTCCACAGCACCTAACAGTGCATCCTGTTGTGATTTATTGAACCGGTGGATCTCATCAATGAATAGTACGGCATACCCCTGTTTACGGGCTATCTCGATCACTTCGCGTACTTCCTTCACCCCGGCAGAGATAGCACTAAGGGTATAAAAAGGTACTTCTAATGTATGTGCAATAATATTGGCAATGGTGGTCTTACCCACGCCTGGAGGGCCCCACAGGATCATTGAAGGGATCTTTCCCTGCTGAATGGCAGTGCGTAATATGCTGTCTTTGCCGGTCAGGTGTTCCTGTCCCACCAGCTCATCCAGTGTCTCCGGCCTGATTCGCTCTGCTAATGGTTCCATAGTATCGTATTAAATGTTTCGGATGCATTTATCAGGCATCCAGGTCAAGATCAATGTCAATATTTTTATCTTCCTCTCTCTTCTTCCATTGTTTCAGGAAAGACAGGGATAACAATGCGTTGGTGATAATAGCGGCTCCATACAGGAAAAGAAAGATCTGCATACCGGTAATAACCTTATCCATTAGTCCCTTCATACTTTCCAGCTGCCTGATTTGTTCATCACTCATCTGCGCGCTCAATTCTTTCACGTAGAGGTCCTTGTACACAGAAATAGCTACAGCACCGATAATTAGAAAAGTGCCTATCAATATTGAGTAACCACCCATGATACGGATACCGCCGGGTGTGTTTTCCTTCAGCGTAAAACCGGGTTCCTGCAAGCTTCTTTGCAGGTATGCGGACAGAATGGAATGAATGAAAACTCCGCCAAACATAAAGATGGAAATAAGCCCCTGGCCGAATGCACCCATCAGCATTGACGTGAAATTCATCAACAGAAAGAATCCGGTAATGAACAAAGTAGTGCCTGTCAGTCCTTTAAACAATTTAAATCTAAAACTCATGTATTCCGTTTTTACAGACTACAAACCTACTAAACAACCGGCAAACCACCCACTATACTACGTGACCAGCTGCCGTCTATAAAAAAGCGATGCCGCCGCATGGGATGTTTTAGTTATATTGAGCTACTAAACCTGTTTACATATGAAGAGCACATACGCTTTACATCTACCACTGGTGGCAGCTGTATCCCTTATGGCTGCCTGTAACACCAACACCACAAAACAAACACAGGCAACAGCAGACACAACCAAAGTCCCCGCGTTCGAAGTAAGTTCAATTGATTCAAGCGCAAAACCTTGCGATGATTTCGACCAGTTCGTAAATGGCGGCTGGAAGAAAAACAATCCTATCCCTTCAACAGAAAGCCGTTGGGGCGCTTTCAACGTACTCGATAAGGACAATAAAGAAGTACGGCTGAAAGGTATCATTCTTGGCCTGGCTGAGCAAAAAGACCTTAAGAAAGGCACAGAAGAACAACAGATCTCTGACTTTTACCGCTCTTTCCTCGACACCACGACTATTGAAAAACTGGGTATCAGTCCCCTCCAGCCTTATCTTGATAAGATCAATAGTATCCAGAACCTGGCAGATTTTGCAAAGGTATCCGGCGAACTGGAAATGCTCGGTATTCCGGGCCTCATCAACTTTGGCGTTGACGCAGATGGCCGCAACAGTAAGATGAATGCCGTATACCAGGTGCAGGACGGTTTAAGTCTTGGAGAGAAAAGTTATTATGAAAGACCTGACGCCAGCACACAGGAAGTGCGCAATGAGTTTGTCAGCCATATTGACAAACAATTCACACAGGCAGGTTTTAAAGATGCTACTCCCGGCAAGACCATCCTGGATTTCGAAACTAAAGTAGCCAAGCTCCAGCTCACCAATGTAGAATTGCGTGACCCTGTTGCTACCTACAATAAAGCACACTACAGCGAATTAAAGAAACTGGCTCCGGATTACGATTGGGATGCATTCACAAACGTACAGGGTATCAAAACTGATACACTGATCCTCCAGAACAAAGCATATATCACAAACGTATCAGCCCTGTTAAAGAGCACTTCACCTGAAACGCTCAAGACCTGGCTGCGTTGGCAGACTTTATCACACTTCGCAGGTTTCCTGCCTAAACCGATAGACGATGAGAACTTCCATTTCTTTGCCACTGTAATGCGCGGTGCAAAGCAACAGCGTCCACGCCTGGAACGTGCTATCCGTGCTACGGATGGTGTTATGGGAATGCCGCTGGGTAAAGTATTTGCTAAACAATACTTCCCTGAAAGCTCCAAACAGAAAGTATCTGAAATGATCGAGAATGTACGTTCCGTATATGGTCAGCGTATCGACAGCCTGACATGGATGAGCGATGCAACCAAAAAGATGGCTCACAAGAAACTGGCGTCCTTCACGTACAAGATCGGTTATCCTGATAAATGGAAAGATTATTCTACCATCGACATCAAACCAGGTACCCTTGTTGAGAACATCGTTTCTGCTGCTCATTACGGCCACAAAGAGGCGCTTGACAAGATCGGTAAACCGGTGGATAAAAGCGAATGGGGTATGACACCGCAAACAGTGAATGCCTACTACAATCCGTTGAACAACGAAGTTGTATTTCCTGCCGGTATCCTCCAGCCACCATTCTTCAACGCAAATGCTGATGACGCCATCAACTATGGCGGTATCATCGCTGTGATCGGTCACGAATTCACCCACGGCTTCGACGACCAGGGTTCTCAGTATGATGCAGACGGTAACCTGCAAAACTGGTGGACAGATGCTGACCGTAAGAACTTCATGGCACTGGCCAAACGTTATATCGATTATTTTAGCGGCATCGAGGTCCAGAAAGGCTTCTTTATCAATGGTGGCCTGACCATTGGTGAGAACATCGCTGACCTGGGTGGTCTGACCCTGGCCTACAGCGCACTGGAAAAATCACTGCAAGGCAAACCAGAGCCAGCCCTGATAGACGGATTTAACTGGAAACAGCGCTTCTTCCTGGGATGGGCGCAGGTATGGCATGCCAATACTACTGATGCAGCCCTGCGTAACCAGATCCAGACAGACCCCCATTCTCCTGCAAGAGACCGTATTAACGGACCACTGCCTCATCTGAAGAGTTTTGCTAATGCCTGGGGTTGTGCTCCTGACAGCAAAATGTCTCTGCCTGATGATAAACGTGTTGTGATCTGGTAAACCTTTTACTTAAGATAATAAAAAGGGGACTCGCGTAAAACCGGGTCCCCTTTATTATTTTGAGCAATACCACGGCCTTTCAGGGAATTACCGCAAACCGGTCATCAATCTCCGGGATTTATACAATACTTTCTATTCATTATGTCTTAATTTCGTGGTATTATTCACCGGATTAAACTAGTTACAATGACCGGCATTTTGAAACAGTATCGCACAGAGATCCGCAATATATTGATCATCACCTTATTGGTGCTTGTCCTGCCATATTTACCCAAACTGGCTACATTCCTGTTAACCACCACTTCAGGGTCTATTATTACCCTGGGCATGGCGGGTAGCCTTGTACTGGCCTTTACATTAAAAATATACTTCCGCATATTAGTAATGCGTATTAGCAAAGACAACGAGGCCGTTGCCTGATTCCTTTAACCGCAACCAATATGACGATGAAGCACCTTCTGAATATTTCCTATACACTCTTACTGGCAGCGTTAATGACTGCCTGTGGTAATTCCGGTACAAAGCCTGCGGGCGACAGTGACGCAGTCACTACCCAACCTGCGGAACAGGAACCAGCTAAAGATCCTGCTATTGCAGGTAAATTGCCAGATCCGGTATGTGGTATGCCTTATGATACCATGTATAAAGAGTGGAGCGTTTATCAGAACGATACGGTTCATTTCTGTTCTCCTACCTGCAAGCGTGTATTTGATAAGAATCCAGAGAAATACGCAGGTAAACTGGGGCTGTAATCGACCACCAACCCTTTTTTATCTCTTACCCAATGTAACTTAGTTCAGTTTTTTGCGTTCTAATTACAAACTCCTATGCATGAGATCACTAATAACCAGCTTGCTGCTACTCATGTTAATCTGCAGCTGCGAGAAAAATGATATAGAGCCTACGCCAGCGGTAGATGTTACCGGTTCCTGGCAGTTGTCCCAGCAGTTATCAATGCCGGACACGGTATGGCACGGCATCACTTCCGCAGATTCCGCGTATTACGTTTTCGGGGCCAATGGCCAGTTCGTTTTTGATGCCAAGAGTTACCATCTTAGCGGTACATACAAAGTCATAGCCTCGGGCGATAAAGTAAAACTTATCGTTACAGGAAAGGATTCCACATCCCAGTATCTCCAGGTAGAAAGACTCAGCGATAGCAGCATCCGCATAGACGATTGGCTAATCGGTGTCAATAAAGAGCAGATCAGCCGCAAATTCATCCTCATCAACAAATAAGTTATTCATAAGCATAGAATAAAAAAAGTCCCGGGATAATTCCCGGGACCGTCGATTAAAACAGCTTATGAAAATCTACGCTTACGTTCAAATTATATTATAAAGTTACCCACCCGGTGTTACTTCAGTGTTACGGGTACATTATCACCGTATTAACAATTAGAGGATCAACTTTAATCGGGGATGGAACATTACCCGAAAGCCTTTTCCCCCTTTATCTAAACCCACCGATAAAGAATCTATATAACATAAATTAATCATAAAAAAGCCCCCTGGTCAGACCAGGGGGCTTTCACCTATAATTGATCGGTTATTTATACTTAGAAGCTATATCTCAAGCCCAACTGCATCTGGTGTCTGCTACCAAAGAAATCTCTGGAGTAAGGAGTACCAGGATTAGACCAGGTATATGTCGGATATGCAGTAGGAGAACCTGCGGTTGCACTCTTCAGACCTACGCTGGCGGTAGAGTTGAATGTATTTGGAGAGAAGTACTGTATACCCCAATCTTTATTCAACAAGTTGGTCAGGTTGATGATATCATAAGTCAGGGTCAGGGTATGAATACTCTTACCTGCCTTGAAATTGAAATCCTGTGTGAAACGGAAATCAGCCTGTGTATTCCATGGAGTACGGCCACCGTTACGTTCTGTGAACTGACCTTTACGGCTGCTCAGGTATTTATCACCTTCTACATAAGAGAAGAACGCGTCAGCCATCGCCTGGTTTTCAGCAGTGAAGAACTGACGTGCTTCCGCCTGATCTTTCGGGATATATGCTAAGCTAACCTGCTGTGGTGTACCCTGAATGGTAGCATTTACGAAACCATAAGAGAAAGGTAAACCAGAAGATGTATTGAAGAAGAGGGAGAAGTTAGAAATCAGACGTCCTTTGTGTCCCCAATCCAGTCTATAGTTAGCAGTAGTTACGATACGGTGACGGATGTCGAAGTTTGAGTAACCCAGCTGCGGATCGTTAGGATTCAGCGCCTGGTTCAGCTGCCAGTTAGACTCCATTGAGTTACGGATACCGTTGGTAATGTCTTTAGACTGACCATAGGTATACGCTGCACTGAAGTTCAGACCGAAATCAAATGCTTTGCTCAACTGACCGGTTACAGCATAACGGTAACCTTTGTGTGTGTTAGACAGCAGGTAAGCGTTGGTGAATTTAGAGTTGATCTTTGTTCCGCTGTAGATAGGCTGCTCTTTCTTTGTATCGTAGATATTGTAAGTAGGATTATCCACCAGGTTGATCTGCTGGAATTTCAGATCATAGATAGTCTTGGTATAGATACCTTCTACTGTGAACCTCCACCTGTTATCTGTAGAGTAGTCCAGCGCCAGGCTGCTTCTCCACATCTGTGGCATTTTGAAATCATTGTCGATCAGGTCAACCTGTGTAGCACCGGTTTTATCATGCACATCAACACCCTGTCCAGCTACAAACTGGGCAGCGCCCTGGTTGGATACTGCAATTGGATTAGTTCCCGGAGCTGGTGCTGTACCTGCAGGGAAACGTTTGTCGTATGCACCATAGCTCGTACCATTGTTATAATAAGCATAACCTAACCATGCGAATGGAATACGGCCGGTGAACAGACCAGTTCCTCCACGCAGTACCAGGCTCTGATCGCCTTTGATGTCGTAGTTAAAGCCCAGACGTGGGGAGATCTGGATGTTGTTCAGATATTTATTGTTGATGTCTTTTGGCAGTGTGTAACTATAAGTGGTACCGAAGTTAGGATCTACCGGAGCGTTTGTCGTCTTATCACTCAGGTCCTGTCTGTCAGGCAGGCTGGTATAATCGAAACGGATACCCGGAGTTAATGTGAAACGGTCAGTCAGGTGGATCTCATCCTGCGCGTACACGCTGTACATACCGATCTTAAACTTCGCCGGAGGATTCGCCATGATGTAATCACGGGAATTGTCGGTATAGTTAAAGTTAGCACGTACACGGCTAGGAGCATCTGCCAGAAAATCGGCAATACTGTTATAGTCTACACGGCCATTCCAGGAGTTCACAAAACCATAAGTGATGTTGTACAGCTCATTGTGCGTACCGATAGTGATATTGTGTTTGCCTTTGAAGATGTTCACGTTGTCAGTGAATTCAAAGGTCTTCTGTTTCATATCAAAGATAGAAGCCTCACGGTCTGTACCCAGGAAGATAGTACCACCTCTTGACTGGATCTGGATCTGTGCCAGGGAAGGATCAGAAGTTGGTTCACGATAATCGTGGATATTGGAGTAACCGATGATCAAACTGTTGGAAACAGTATTATTGAAACGGCTTTTCAGTTCCGCAACCGTAGAAGACTGGTTGTTTACCTGTTTGTAGTCGATACCACCGAAACGGAAGTTCTGCTGATCACGCTCCAGGTTAGTTGCCTCTGACGTGATCGTATTGTTACGTACGGACAACTGGTGTTTATCATTGATGTTCCAGTCCACACGATTGAAGAACTTATTGGATTTAGAGTAGATGGAAGTATTATCATAAGTTCCCGGATCGTATTTACCAGATTTGGTTACATCCAGGTCCAGCATATGCTGACGGATCTGTTCTGCTTCGTCTCTGGTGATCAGCGGCATATCTGCAGAACCTGCACCCAGGATAACCGGATCACGGCGACGTGCTATTTCTTCGTTTGTGAAGAAGAATAATTTATCCTTAATGATAGGGAAACCTAATCTTACACCTGTCTGGTAGTCATGGAAATCGGAAGGCAGTTTGGAACCGTCACCGGCATTGTTCTTACCGATCAGGCTTGCATTACGGCCAAAACCGTATACGGAACCATGGAACTCGTTAGTACCGCTACGGGTTACCGCGTTGATACTACCACCCAGGAAGTTACCGATCTTCACATCGTAAGGAGCCAGGTACACCTGGATATCCTGGATCGCATCCAGTGATACCGGGTTAGAGCGGGTGCTGCTACCAGGCTGGCCGGAACTGTTGCTTTGTCCGCCGAGAGAAGGGCTGAAGCCGATCGCATCATTGTTGATGGCACCATCCAGTGTTACGTTATTATAACGGTAGTTAGTACCCAGGAAAGAGTTGTTGTTACTCTGCGGAGTAGCACGGGTAAAATCCTGGAAGCTACGGTTGATAGAAGGAAGGGTTTTAAGCTGGCTCTGACCTATTTTGAAGCCACCAGGTTTGCCGGTAGAATTACCTTTTACCACCACTTCGCTCAGGGCGGTAGAAGCGTCAGTCAGTTGGAAGTTGAAAGTACTGCTACCCAAAGACAGGTTGATGTCAGGCCTTTCTTCTTTTTTATAACCAATGAAGGAAACTGTAATAACATAAGGGCCACCTGGATTTACGTTGTTGATCAGGTAACGGCCATCTGCGTTTGTTTGTGCACCGTAACGCGTACCGGTTGATGTATTCACGGCCAGTACTGTTACACCTGGCAACGCCTCGCCTTTACTGCTGACTACCTTCCCGGAGATCTGGGAAGTAGTGATCTGTGCTCTTAAGCCGGCTACAGACAGTACAAGGATCCCTACTAATAACAATAATGAATAGAATTGCTTATTCACGTCTTTTCAATTTTGACGCAAACGTATCCCTGCTACGTTACGTCTATGTTAACACAATATTAAATTAATGTTAACACAGGGGCGCACGTATCGTATTCAATGACTTATGAATTAAGCCATTGAACTATGTGAGCAATTTTTTCTGTTGGGCTTGTCTATTTTCTTCTCATTCCCAGGCATAGATACAGGAGAGCATGATAGAAAAAGTTGTACTCAATTATTCATACAAGCTTATCAGGATGCAGTTGCAAATAAGGTCATATAGTTATAGGTTCTAATCTGACTGCATTGTTTCAAAAATAAAAATCGTGTGTTAAGGGAGTGTTACCCTAATATTAACTTTAGCAATTAAGTATGTTAAGTTTTTTTTAGGGGGTAACTTTCATCCGATTTTACTGTTACACCATAAATCCCTTATATACATGAAACCCATTTTTAAATCCCTGCTACTGTTCTGCGTTATATCATTGACTGTAGCATGTTCCAAAGACGATAACAAAGAAGAGATCAGTGCAGACAATGATTCATATGTCAAATTGTTTTCCGGAAAACAATTCGATCTCAGTGGCACCTGGAAGATGAGTAAACGCCTGCTATCACCAGATTCTGAATGGATACCGGTCCCTGATAATGATGCCACGACCTATACTTTTACTAAAGATGGCAAATACACAATGAAGAGATCTCCCCTTGAGGTAAGCGGTACTTATACCCTGCAAGCACTGATGAGTGAGGATGTGTTCCTGGGTGTAAAACTGACGCTTTATACACTAGGCGATGTGAACATAGAATTGAGACTGGACGTACAGGATGATGGTGTTTTCCGCATGGACCAGTGGAATTACTGGTACGGTACAGATTACATCAGCCACATTTATAATAAAACCAACTAAGTAAGCCCTTCATCTTTTTTACCTGGCTTAGTTGTTTTGATGATCTGCCCTGTACTCAGCGACAGGGCAGTTTCGTGTTTGGGCTCTGCTATTACAAACAGGCTATTGATCCTGTTAACGGCATCCAGTCTGGACAGTTTGTTGGTGATGAACATTTCGTATTCTTCCAGGTCGGCCACCAGTACTTTCAGCAGATAATCGTAAGGCCCGTTGATCTTATAACATTCCATTACTTCCGGGAAAGCTTTCACTTTCGCTTCGAAAAGCAGAAAGATATCATGGCCGTGTTCCTTTAGTGTAATATTAGCGAAGGCGGTTACATGTTTGCCCATCCTTTTCCTGTCCAGGATAGCTACATATCCCTTTATATATCCTTCGCACTCGAGGCGCTTTATTCTTTCGAAAATGGAGGTTACTGATTTTCCCAGTCTGGCAGCTATTTCTTTATTGGTGAGACGTGCGTCTTCCTGTAACAGGTCCAGTATGTGCAGGTCGGTTTCGTCTAACGTGAAATGCATTGGGGAATATTTTACTAAAATTACGTAGAATAAAGATACTCCCTTAGAAAAAAAATCATGATTTACAGGCTTTTATAGTTTTGTTTTCGGCTTTAGCCAGCAACTGTATTTCTGTTTACAATAATCATGACCTTTATCCTGACGCGCCAACTATCATACACCAAAATTCATCTCATTAATGGAAACAAGAATTGTAATTCCTCTTCAGGCGTTAGGCCTGGAGGATATCCCTATCGTTGGCGGGAAGTGTGCCTCGCTGGGAGAAATGATCGCCAACCTCTCCAAAGCAGGCATTAATATTCCCTCCGGTTTTGCAATTACTACAACTGCTTATTATCAGTTCTTACGTCAGAGTGGCCTGGAAGATTATATCCGTGAACAGATCGAAGGAATCGATTTCAATTCACTGGTTACATTACGCCGGGCGGGCCAGCGGATCAGGCAGGCTATCAGCAATACCAAATTCCCGCATGAGCTGAGCGCAAAGATCATCAGCGCCTACATGGACCTGTCAAGGGAGTATGGTCAGGACATCACTGACGTGGCCGTACGATCTTCCGCCACTGCTGAAGACTTACCAGACGCCTCATTTGCCGGCCAGCAGGAAACTTATCTTAACGTAAGAGGTCCGGCCGCGCTTATAGATGCAGTACGTAATTGTTTTGCATCTCTGTTTACAGACAGAGCCATCAGTTATCGTGAGAACTTTGGATATGATCATTTCACTATCGGGCTTTCCGTTTGTGTGCAGAAGATGGTGCGTTCTGACCTGGGCGCTGCAGGGGTAGCCTTTTCCCTGGATACTGAATCGGGCTTCAAGGATGTCGTAGTGATCAACGGATCCTTCGGTCTGGGAGAAATGGTGGTGCAGGGAGCTGTATCACCGGATGAGTTCATCGTATTCAAACCTGCGCTGGACGGTAAGCACGCGCCGATCATTGAAAAGCGTTTAGGCCTCAAAGATAAAATGATGATCTATGGGGAAAGTAATGACCAGCGTACTAAAGTGATCCCTGTTGAAAGAAGCAACCAGCAACGGTTCTGTCTGAAAGACAAACAGATCCTGCAACTGGCTGAATGGGTATGCAGGATAGAAGATTACTATTCACAGTTAAAAAATAAATGGTGCCCGATGGACATTGAGTGGGCGCTGGATGGGCTGAACAATGAACTGTTCATCGTGCAGGCCCGTCCTGAAACTATTCATTCCCGGAAAGAGCATCATACTATCACTTCCTATGCGATAGAAAGCACCGGCAGTCCGCTGCTGAAAGGAATTGCAGTGGGAGACAAGATCGCGTCAGGGAAAGTGAATATATTGTTCTCGCTCGATAAACGTGTCACAGAAGGAACCGAATTCAAAGCCGGCGACGTACTGGTAACTGATATGACAGATCCCGACTGGGAACCTATCATGAAAATGGCTGCGGCTATCGTTACCAATAAGGGCGGCAGGACCTGTCATGCGGCCATCGTAGCAAGAGAAATGGGGATCCCGGCCATTGTGGGTTGTGGCAATGCAACAGAACTGTTATCAACCGGGCAGGATATTACCGTCAGTTGTGCCGAAGGTGATGAAGGCATTATTTACGAAGGATTAATACCTTTCAAAGAAACCTCTCTCGACCTGCGGGAACTGCCAGAGATCAAAACTGCACTGATGCTTAACGTGGCATCGCCAGCGATGGCTTTCCAGTTCTCACACCTGCCTAATAAAGGTGTGGGACTGGCCAGGGAAGAATTCATCATCAATAACTACATAAAGGTTCATCCGCTTGCATTACTGCACCACCGTTCATTGAACGATGCAGCATTGACGGCCGACATCATGCAACTGATAAGGGGGTACGACGATGAAGAATCCTACTTCGTACAAAAGCTCTCTTATGGCATTGCAAAGATCGCAGCAGCTTTCCATCCGGGTAAAGTCATCGTAAGATTCTCTGATTTCAAAAGCAATGAATATTATAATCTCTTAGGTGGGAAATATTTCGAGCCTGCTGAAGAGAACCCGATGATCGGCTGGCGTGGCGCATCACGCTACTACTCGGAGAAATACAAGGCCGCTTTTGCGCTTGAGTGTAAGGCTATTAAAAAAGTACGTGAAGAGATGGGCCTTAAGAATGTGGTAGTAATGATCCCCTTCTGCAGAACAGTTGATGAACTGCTGTTGGTACTGGACACGATGAAACAGTTTGGTATTGAGAGGGGCCGCAATGGGCTGGAAGTATATCTCATGGCAGAAATACCGTCTAACATCATGATGGCGGAAGAATTTGCCGCACACATAGATGGCTTCTCCATCGGTTCCAATGACCTTACGCAATTAACACTGGGCCTGGACCGTGATTCTTCACTGATCGCGGGATTGTACAATGAACGTAATCCGGCCGTATTAAGGATGATCAGCATGCTGATCACAGCAGCAAAAAAACAACATGTCAAAGTGGGTATCTGTGGTCAGGGGCCATCTGACTTCCCGGATTTCACGAAGTTCCTGGTGGAACAGGGCATCGACAGTATTTCAGTTACGCCCGATGCGCTGACCAAAACAGTGAAAGCCATTCATGAAGCAGAGGAAATAAAAGAAAAAGAACAGGTCCCTTACATATAGTCTATATAGCAGAACAGCGGGCCCCACGATTGGCGTCCGCTGTTACTGCGCTATTTCCTACGTATTTAGTTAATAGTGATCGTCTTTTGTGCCCAATTGCTTACACAGGTGGGGGTAGTGATCCTGTTCCTGAAAATGTAAGTACCAGGTGTCAGGCTAGGTACCTGGAACTCTATGTCTGAATCACTCCAGCTATAATTATATCCGGTTGAGTTATTTACGATCTGCCATTCTACAAAGTTAACAGGCCCTCTGTAAGACGGATACAATGTGCCGGAAGCCGAACCTGAAGAAACAACAGACGCACGATTGATATAAGGCTGCAGATTACAGGAGAAAAGCGGATAGAGGGTATTTATCGCTAACCTGTCATAAGAACTGAACAACGCACTACCGTCATTGCTGAGTGAGAAGAATTTTCTCATCACGGAATTCGGATCTTCTACTGTAATGTTGGAAAAGTAGTTTGCCCCGAAATAATAACCATTCTCGCTATTGGGTTCACCATAGATATCCCAGTCGCTGTGACGTAATCCCACCATATGTCCTATTTCATGTGTCAATATCCAGCTGATCTGATAAGTAGAGAGATGCAATGAATTAATATAGTTCTGGTTTACAAGAATATTGTAACCTGCTACACCGTTCATATTCGGCAACCCGGGAAAATCAGCCATTGCCAGTACGCCTGAAGGCAGCGTGGTAAAGATCAGGTCCCAGTCATATCCCTGATCGGTTTGAAACAGAATATGGAAGTTCAGGTTAGAACCGGCCTGGTTCCATTCATTCAAAGCTCTGCCCAGAGCAGAATAATAGGTAGAATTCGCCCACCATGATTCCGTCAGATATATCCTGATGTTATTAAAGGATAATAACTGGTCAGTGTAGGCATGACGGTCGTTGGGGCTTACAACAGGAGCAGAGAAAGTGTCTAAGAATTTCTTTGCCAGTGCGATATCGCCTTCCACGACGAAAATCGAATCATACAGCTTAACATCAGAAGTATCAAGGCCAAGCTTCGCAATCTTAGCGAGATACTTTCCGTCAATACGTTCCTGTTTGTCTTTAGGTGTTGCGGGTTGAGAAACGTCGTTTTTCTTACAGGCAAAAAAGCAAAATGAGAGTGCAAGCGCTAGGGTTAATAGCGAGGAAGTAATTTTCATTTGAGGGTTTGATTAAAAGTTAACAAATATTAGGGTTTGTCAATGGTATTAAATTAGGGTATCTGTATTAAAGTGAATATTAAGAAATCGTTAAGAGCGTATAAACGGAAAGGGCAGCCGTGTAAGACTGCCCTTTTTGTTTAATTTATAACAATGCATCAAGGTATATAGATGTAGAACATCGAAGTCATGTCACTGATAGCGGGATTATCATTGGAGGTGATCTTTATCTGAATAAAAAATGCATACTCTATATCCAAATACTCCACGTAAGGGCCAATATCTGTAGGGAAGCTTCCGGTATTGGGTGCTGCCGTTGCTATCGTACGTTTCAATATTCCATTCTGGTATAATTCCAGTTTTACAGATGATGCTGCAACCAGGTTTTTATTCCATTGAATATTAATTGAGCTATAATTAAGCGAATACCCTGAAAGAGGATACATTGGATCACTGCCATACTTACCCTCGGGGAAGGTTATCCATTTATCGTATGGTTGATAAGGATAAAGGTATCTTATTGCAACTTGATCATAGGTAGATAACCCGTTAAAAGAATTCAGAGCAGTTCCGCCATTCATGACTGAACCAGGATCAGTGAGTGGTGTACCTGGAATCAAAACGGCCTGAGGACTTTCTGCATGTTCCTGAGCGGTCATATTCGTATGCATCAATCCTACGCTATGTCCAAGCTCATGTACCATGGTGTTGATCATCTGAGATTCTGACAAAACATAATTATTATAAAAGTCCGTGTTTATCTTGATATAGCTACCGGTTTTTCCGTTCCCCGGAACCTGAGAAACAGCCAAAGTATAGTTATCCAATTCTCCACCGTCAGGCATCACCACAACGTCATTTCCAGTTGCCACCTTCATTGAATTTGGTACATGGGTGAAATTGATCTTACAATTTTGGACAGCCGCCCATTTACCGATCGCTGCATGCAATTTGTCTGTCCAAAATAAGGGCCATAAAGAAGGATCCACAAATACTCTTATGTTCTCTACATTTGACGTAGAGACAATTGACGGCCACTGATAATGTGCGCCGTCATTTGGCGTACCTGCAATCTGCCGGCCTCCAGCAGATGTTGGTGTTGGTATTAAATGAAAAAAAGTGTCCAGGTAAGTGGTATCTGTTGTAAACTTTTCAAATAACAGATCGCCCTCTACCTGGTAGTAACCTTTCGTTTCTTTAATGTTTTCTTTCTTAAATCCCATACCAAGAAGTTTGGTATATAACGCCGGGTCGGGCTTAATTTCCGCCGTTGTGGTGTTGTCAACAATTGGTTTTTCTTCTTTTTTACAGGAATAAATAAATGAAGTGCTCAATAAGAGCAAGGTAACAAATCTCAATGTGGGTTTCATGAAATAGGGTTTTATTATAAAAATTTATCGGGTATAAGATACCCACTTTTTTATACTGCATGAGGATCGCAGTATTACTAAATTATTAACAAAAAAAGAGGGACGAACCATAAAGGTCCATCCCTCCTGACAAGCAGTTATATACAAAAATTATTCTGTTACGTAAACAGTTTCGTTAGGAGCCCAGTTAATCCAGGATTGTTTAGTCCAAGGATTAGCAGGATCTACTGCACCAACATAGTTAACTTTATCGAAGAAAGCATCGAATTCAGCAGAGAATACAGCAGCTTTTGCTGTCTTCAGAGCGAACTCAGTGTTAGTAGCTTTATAAGCCGCAGCAGCAGGAACTTTAGCGAATACGTCAGCAAGTGTTTTCAGCGTATCGTTTTTGCTTGCTACTGTGATAATCAAATTCTTGATATCATTACCAGTCAGATAGTTAGCATCTTTGTTATCGGCATCAAATAATACTGGACCGATAGCAGTACCGCCATTACCACGGGAGCTAGATATAGGGCTGATACCAGAAGCCTGGAATATTGAATTTGTAACTTTAGAGTTGCCAGCAGATAATGAATCCTGTGCAGTTTTACCTTCTACATCAGTTGCTACTGGATAGCCAGAGAAGATAGAGTTAGCTACAGTGAAAGTAGAACCTCTTCTCCATCTTGCGCCAGAGTAGAAATAGTCACCAGCACCGGTAGCAGAACCAGGACCTACGATAGTTAAGTTTGAAATAATAGGGTGAGTGAAAGGAACTGATGTATTTGCACCATTCAGGTTATCTACTTCCAGACCGTTTGACAGACTTACCACGTCTGAAATTGCTGGATCCAGCAACGCAACGCAGAACTGCAGTTTACCTCTGAAACCGCTATCCATGTCAAAGTTATCATCCAGTGTACCGTAAGCCACCAGGTATTTACAATTTACGTTACCGCCGAACCATTCGAAAGCATCGTCACCAGAGTAACTAACCTGTACGTGGTCAACAGTAGTACCAGCACCAACCGCGTAGAAAGTTACACCATTTACTTCGTTGTCTGGAGTTTCTGCCAGTGGAATACCACCGAATTCAACCCTTACATATTGTAATGTACCTGAGTTATCATTGTCATTACCCTGAGCGTCGCCAGAAGGGTTACCGTAGGTAAAGTTAACAGTAGCATCAGCAAACTGTAAACCTTCTACTTTTCTCTTATCTAAAGGTCTGTTGGTGCTTCCTTTACCTAACAGGATGATACCACCCCAGTCTCCTTTAGCACGTGCACCTGGAGCTTTAGCAGATGTGAATACGATTGGAGCATCAGCTGTACCTTTCGCCATCAGCTTTGCACCGGCAGTGATGATCAGCGTACCACCAGTGGTAGAGCTGATTGAACCACCAAGAATTGTCGTACCAGCCTGAATAGTCAGCGTTGCATTGTTTACAACGTAAACATATTCCTTCATCAGGTAGATAGTATCTTTTGACAGGGTTCTGTCTGCAGTGATTTTTCCTTTTAATTCAACAGTTGATTTTGGCTTATCAGGTGTTGGTGTCACTTTTTCATCATCTTTACAAGCTACAAAAGTTGTAGCTAAAGCAGCGGCCATAAGCAAAACCGATGTACTCTTTTTTCTCATAGAATTAGAAATTAAATTTTGTCAAAAAAATGATTTAAATGTTATACGAATATTAGCTGTGTGTTATGAAATGATCAACTTATTAATGGAAGGTATAAGAGAAACTTAATGAGAAGTTTGTTCCGTATTTGTAAGTATAGAATATATAGTCTGTCCCTTTAGAATAACTCTTCTTGTTATCCTTGTTTTGATACAGCAAGTAAGGATTGTTTAAAATGTCAGATATATTAAGCTTCAGTTCCGCATTCTTTTTGAACAAGCGTTTGCTCAATTGCAGATCAAGCAGATTTCTTGAATTCTCAAAAATGTCAAGTTTATTACTGCTATCATCACCCACAATATTAATCCTTGAACCAATCCTGTTGTACAGGATAGTCATACCCATATCATTATTCGGATTATTAATCTGCAAACCAGCATTGATCAGGTAAGGAGACTGACCCGGCATCGCCCTTTTTTCACCATTAATATTACGCACGGTTTGGTTCGGGTTCTTAATAGAAGAATGAATGTAAGCTCCGTTTATGAAAACGTATGAATTCTTCCCCCAATTACCCATTACAAACTGAAGATTCTTACGAGCTTCTATTTCCGCACCAAATGTATTGGCATTATCCAGATTAATATAAGTACGATCGTTATTATCGAGACTATACCATGCTTCTGAAATAGGGTTTTTGAATTTCTTATAAAAAGCTGCTACTGCAAAAGTTTCTCCAGCACCTGGATACAATTCATATCGCAAGTCTATGTTGCTAATACGTGTTTGCTTTAAACTTGGATTTCCAAAAACAGCTGCTGTATTCAGGAAGTCATAGAAACTGAAAGAAGCAATTTCTCTTAACTCTGGTCTTGCAACAGTATTAGAGTATGATAAACGGAGGTTTGTTTTATCTGTCAATGAATAGACAAAGTTGGCTGAAGGCAGAAAGCTATTATATACTGTATCTGTAGTAAATGTTGCAGCATTATATATAGGCTTCAACTGTTGTTTATAAGACTCGAAGCGCAGTCCCCATATTACCCTTAATTTCTTCGAAATAAAGTTATCAAACATGAAATACCCGGCAGACAGGTTTGTCTTTGCATCGTAAGTACCAGCAAGTGATGCATCGTCTCTCAGGTAAATACTATTACTTCCCAGGTTCTCGTTGGTAAATAATTCATACGGCGAAGCTGCCAGTTTCTCATATGGGAATCCCGGAGCTGACTGGTATGATAATGGACGATAGCTAGAATAACGTTTTCTATACTGTTCAAACACACCTACTTTAAGAGTATGGTTCTTGTTCTCCTTCACTATTGGAAACTGATAGGAAGCACCTCCATTTAATATATCGTCCTTAACTTTGAAGAAACCACGTGAAGAACCACCATTTACTGGCTGGTTGATAATAGCATGACCATCTGTATAGTTGGAGATGCGAATATCAGGGTCCTGCCTGTTCGTATTGGAATAGTTCACCAACCATTCAAACTTTTTATTCTTTCCAATACCATGCTCTCCCTGTAAAGTAGAAGATAACACATAGCGTTCTACCAAAGCAAGCATAGAGGATTGGCTCACATAGTGGAATGGAGGATTAGGATCAGTTGCAAACTGGCGTAGGATAGTAGTATTATCCAATATACGATTGTAAATATTCTTGAACGAGATCTTACTGTTTTTATAACTGTAAGCAAAGTTGGCTACGGCACCTAAAGAACTTGAATATTTATTGGTAGTATCAATATTATGACGTTTATATACATTATTGTCTATATCATAGTCATTACGCTCAGCAAATTCATTACGTTCACTATGGTTATGTGTAAGGGAAAACACATAACCCAGCTTGTGTTCGCCATAATATTTGGTATTACCCGCAGTCAATTGCAAATTACTACCAGGAGCAACTGTGGTTTTTGACACCTTCCAATTGTTCTTAAATGATCTGTTCAGATCATCTTTTGCTTTTCCAGACAAATCATTGAAGTCATTGGAATTAGCGGGAACACTCGAAGGTAATTTCCTCGAACCGTCATCAAACGTCCAGTAATCAGTACCACCTCTCACACCTGTCTTTGCATCTTTAAATGTAGACAGTGTATTTACGGACATACCTACAGACGCTGTTACAAATTTCTCTTCAGGAAAATCTTTAGTACTCACCTGGATCAAACCACCTGCAAAGTCACCTGGCTTATCAGGAGTAGCGGTTTTGTTGATCACCATGTTATCGATCAAACCGGAAGGAATGATATCGAAAGAGAAAGATTTTCTGTCAGGCTCAGTGCTTGGCAACAGTACGTTGTTCATGGTAGCGTTGTTATAACGGTCAGTTAAACCACGTACTACTACGAATTTATTATCCTGGATACTTGCACCACTCACACGTTTTAATACCTCACCGGTATTTTTATCGGGAGATGCTTTGATCTGCTCTGCAGAGATACCGCTGGATACAGCTATGTTATTCTTCTGCGCAGTATATAAGGCATTGATCGTTTCCTGCTTGAATGAACCCCTGATCACTACTTCCTTCAGGTCTTTCGATTTAGGTTCATCCATGATCACAGGCAACTGTGTAGGTGTACCTTGTTTTACCACTACCTCGCTTACAGCTTTGGTTTGATAACCCATGTACTTGAATTCCAGTGTATACGTACCGGGAGCAAGATTTAATGTATAACGACCTTCAACGTCGGTAACTGCACCTGTAGAAGTACCTTGAACAATAACGGTAACGCCTATAAGGGCTTCTCCGCTTTTCTGGTCGGTTACTTTACCGGTTACTTTCCCATTATCTACAGCAAACGCGGAAAGGAAGGAACTCAAAAGAAGGCAAACACATAACAGTGCAGACACGAAAGAATGTTTCACGATATAGCTGATTCAGTGACTTGATTGAATTACAGGCGCAAAACTATCGTGGGTGTGTTACCGCAGTGTTACAGGAAGGTTACCAGAATGTTAATTGTTAAGGAATGATTAAAAAATAGTTAACACGTTCAGGATAGTCAGGTTTCACAGGATAGTAATAATAAATAAGTTAGGGGCGGTAATGCTAAAAACATCCGTATCAGCAGGCAATCTGCTGCGGTCCCTGACGGTTATTATTCAACAACCTTTCAAGTGTGATATCCAGTTGCGCGTTATATTCATTATTATGCTTCATACCATCTGATAAAGAAGCGATTAATTGGAACAGGTGCATACTTTTGTTTGTAAAGGGCTTATGGTCCTTATTACAAAGCTCCAGTGTAAAATTGAATTTGTCTTCCAGTTCTTCTTCAAACTCCCGGAGGCTTAAAGTTTCATCTATTGGAAATTCAATCAGCATTTCTTCAGGAAAACCAGCTTCACCTAATGTATCAAATGCATTAGCAGGTGAATTACGCATGTAAACTGCAATATTGCAGGAGAGTAGTCGCTGAAACTGCATTTGTAACAGGGAGACCGTCATCAGAGGATGTAACTTCAATACTTTCATCTTACTATTTATGTTAGCATTACCAGTCGGATCACTGGATATAATATCACAATATTAATAGCTCAGTATTAAGTGAATATTAAGCAGTTGTTATTATATCATAAATAATTGTTAAATAACAACGGTTTATATATGAGCTATTGTTGAGGGAAGCTGATCACCTTGGAAATATCTCCCCAGGGCATCATTGACCCTTCTTCTTCCTCTTCCGGTAATACAACACGTGTTTTGGATACGGGGTATTGGTAAAGCGACCATTGACCGTTGGTGTACTCCAGTGAGGTCAGGCTTTCCACCCAGTCTCCGGAGTTCAGATAAGTAACAGATTTACCATTATGCGCTATTTCTTTTATGATAGGCTGATGGATGTGTCCACAGCATACTACATCAAATTCTTTATCGATCGCTATTTCGGCAACCACCTGTTCGAAATCAGAAATAAACTTTACCGCCTGCTTCACGCCATTTTTTACCTTCTTGGAAAAGCTCATCTTCTCTTTCCCCATGCGCTCTAAAATATTATTTACCAACCTATTAATAATAATTAACAGGTCATACCCTTTCCCTCCCAGCTTTGCCAGCCATTTGGAGTTCTTCATTGTTACATCGTATACGTCTCCATGGAAGAACCAATGTCTTTTGCCGTCTACCTCAAGGATCAGCTTATTATCGATGACCAGGTTACCCAGTCCGAAGCCGGCAAATTTGCGCAGGGCTTCGTCATGATTACCGGTCAGATAATATACTTCTGTCCCTTTTCCGGTCATTTTCAGTATCCGGCGGATCACTTTGGTATGTGCTTTTGGGAAGTAACGCTTGCTGAACTGCCAGATATCGATGATATCTCCGTTCAAAACCAATATTTTAGGATCAATGCTATCCAGGTACTGGACCAGTTCCTTGGCGTGACAACCATAAATTCCGAGATGTACATCAGATATCACAACAATATCAAGAGGGCGCTTTTCAGACATTTTAATGAGGATTGAACCGAAAAAACCGGGCAGTTGTTAGGTTTGGTTAAAAATAGTTTAGTCCGCTGAAAACGGCTGCAGGTGTAGGGAAATCCTTGAAACACACAGCCTTTTTCACAATACAAAGAAAAAATTGCTATATTACTTTTATATTAATCCAGTGTTAAGGAATTATTAAGGATAATATTTTCTTGGAGGTATTGCCTGCGGAAAGCTATTTTTGCGCCAAATTTCAAACAAAGAGTATGGGAGGCTTCAATTCTTTTGTAAAGTTATTTGTACCAAAAGACAGGGTTTTTTATTCGTTATTCGAGGATGTAGCTGCCAATCTGGTAGAAATGGGTAAAGTGCTGGTTGAACTGGTTTCCGCTACAGACATGGCAGTGCGTAAAGACAAAACCCATCTGATTGAGCGGCTCGAGCACAAAAACGACGATTTTACCCATCGTATCTTTGTGGAACTGGGTCAGAACTTCATTACTCCATTTGACCGTGAAGACATTCACCACCTGGCGGCTACGCTGGATGATGTGGCCGATTATATTCACGGTTCCGCAAAAAGACTGGATCTTTACAAAGTAACCGAAATCAATGAAAGTGTTCGCAAACTGGCTGACCTGATCTACCAGGGTACCCTGGAACTGCATAAAGCGATCCCTGAACTGCGTACCATGTCTAACATGCGCAACATCACGGATGCCTGTGTAAGGATCAATAGCCTGGAGAACCATGCAGATGATATCTATGACATGGCCATCGCAGATCTGTTCGAGAAAGAAGCCAACAATGCAGGTGAATTGCTGAAAATGCGTGAACTGTATCAGGCCCTCGAAATTGCTACAGACAAATGTGAAGATTGTGCCAACGTGATAGAGTCCATCATCATAAAATATGCATAATCAACAGATTATACATCTCCGGCATGCCTGTTTAATGCAAATACCTTTCTAATGACCTTACTTGTCACGATCATCATACTGGCGTTTATCTTTGACTATATTAACGGCTTTCATGATGCGGCTAACTCTATAGCAACCATCGTATCCACAAAAGTGCTGACTCCTTTCCAGGCAGTACTGTGGGCTGCTGTGTTCAACTTTGCAGCTTTCTTTATTTCCAAATATGTTTATGGGGAATTTAAGGTAGGTAATACTATCGCCAAATCCGTATTTGAACAGTTCATTACCCTGAAAGTGATCCTCTGTGGTCTGATAGCAGCTATTACCTGGAACCTTGCCACCTGGTGGTATGGAATACCCTCCAGCTCTTCACATACCCTTATAGGTGGTTTCATCGGTGCTGCCGTTGCAGCTGCCCATGGTTCTTTCGATGTGATCAACTATTCCAAGGTAATGCCCATTATCTATTTCATCGCCCTGGCGCCCTTTATTGGTATGTTGGTCGCCTTCATTATAACGATCATTATAATGAACGTTTGCCGGAAAGCCAATCCATACAGAGCGGAAAGCTGGTTTAAGCGTTTACAGCTGGTGTCGTCCGGCGCGCTAAGCCTTGCACACGGTGGTAACGATGCACAGAAAGTAATGGGTATCATCGCTGCAGCCCTGGTTGCTCATGGTACTATAGACGATGTTACCCAGGTACCTAACTGGGTGCCATTATCCTGTTTCGTTGCCATAGCACTCGGTACTATGAGCGGCGGCTGGAAAATTGTTAAAACCATGGGAACCCGTATCACCAAGGTAACTCCACTGGAAGGTGTGGCTGCGGAAACTGCGGGTGCGGTAACACTTTATCTCACAGAAACACTGGGTATTCCTGTAAGTACCACCCACACTATTACCGGTTCTATTATCGGTGTAGGAGCTACGAAACGTCTCTCCGCCGTACGCTGGGGAGTAACCGTGAGCCTCCTCTGGGCCTGGATACTAACAATCCCTATCAGTGCATTACTGGCTGCTTTTGTTTACTTTGTAGCCAATCTGTTCTTCTGATAAAAGGTGTAATTACTATTATAATAAGCCCTCCGGCCTCGCCATCCCCTGATGGAATGACCGGAGGGCTTTCTCTTTTGATACCACTGCTTTTTCAGTTTTTCCTTTTTTTTATCACAGAGCCCCCTATTTTTGTAGGGCTTTTTGAAGAACCTTTTTCTATTATTCATTCTTATAATAAATGCTATGAAAGGTATCATACTGGCCGGCGGGTCCGGAACACGTTTACACCCGATTACCTATGCCATCAGCAAACAAATCATGCCGGTGTATGACAAACCGATGATCTATTATCCCCTTTCCACACTAATGCTGGCCGGTATAAAAGAGATCCTGATCATTTCAACACCACATGACCTTCCCGCCTTCAAAAGATTATTTGGTAACGGTGAACAATTAGGCCTGCAGCTAAACTATGCTGAACAACCGCTTCCAAACGGTCTTGCTCAAGCGTTTGTTATAGGCCGTGATTTTATTGGTGATGATAATGTAGCGCTTGTACTGGGAGATAATATCTTCTACGGTGCCGGCCTCGGTACCCAGCTGGCTAACAATGTCAATCCGGATGGAGGCATCGTGTACGCCTATCAGGTATCCGACCCGGAACGCTATGGTGTAGTGGAGTTTGATGAGAAAATGCAGGTCGTGTCCATAGAGGAAAAACCTGAAAAGCCCAAGAGCAGTTATGCGGTCCCCGGATTATATTTTTACGACAACGATGTGATTAAAATAGCTGCAGAGCTGCAGCCAAGCCCGCGTGGAGAATATGAGATCACCGATGTGAATAAAGAATACCTGCGCCGTGGCAAACTGAAAGTATCCATCCTGCCACGCGGTACAGCATGGCTGGATACCGGCACCTTCGATTCCCTGATGCAGGCGTCACAGTTCGTACAGGTCATCGAACAACGCCAGGGTATCAAGATCGCCTGTATAGAGGAAATTGCCTACAGGCAAGGTTTTATTTCCCTGGAACAATTACAGGCGCTTACCAAGCCGCTACTGAAAAGTGGCTATGGACAGTACCTCGAAAAGATCATTGAACAGAAAATCTGAACAATTAAAAAAATCAGAATTAAGGATTAGGAAACGTACATTCGTAATTCGATAATCGGGTACGGGGTTAGATTCCAAGTCTATAATTCCTGATTTCGCTGAGCATCTGATTGTAATTAATCCTAAAACATTCTTAAAAAATAAAAGACATATGAAGGTTCTAGTTACCGGTGGTTGTGGTTATATCGGCTCTCACACTATCGTAGATCTGATTAACAATGGCTTTGACGTAGTTTCCGTAGACAGCAACATCCGTAGCAGTACACAACTGCTGGACGGAGTAGAAAAGATCACAGGCAAAAAAATCCGTAACTACAAGGTAGACCTCTGCAACCTGGAAGATACACATGCCGTATTTCATGAAAACCGTGATATCGTAGGCGTGATCCACTTTGCAGCGCTCAAAACAGTTCCTGAATCCGTAGCTGATCCGTTATTTTACTTCCATAATAACCTCTCTTCTTTGGTAAATGTACTGAAGTGCGTAAAAGAGTTTAATGTCCCTAACCTGGTATTCTCTTCTTCCTGCTCCGTATATGGTAACACCACAGAACTGCCGGTAGTAGAGGCCACTCCGCTGCAAGAAGCACAATCCCCATACGCCCGTACCAAACAAATGGGCGAACAGATGATCCAGGACTACAGCAAGGTGAATGACACCCAGTCTATCCTGCTGCGCTACTTTAACCCGGTAGGCGCCCATCCGTCTGCATTGATCGGAGAACTGCCATTAGGCCGTCCCGACAACCTGGTACCGGTTATTACCCAGACAGCTATTGGCAAGATCCCTAAGCTGACTGTATTTGGTCATGACTACGATACCCGCGATGGTTCCTGCGTCCGCGATTATATCCACGTAATGGATATAGCCAATGCACACACAAAGGCCCTGCAGTACCTGCTGGACCAAAAGAATACAGACAACTGCGAGATATTCAACCTCGGTACCGGTAACGGTGTGACCGTTCTGGAAGCTATCAAGGCCTTTGAAAAGATCTCCGGTGTAAAACTGAACTATGAACTGGGACCCCGCCGCCCGGGCGATGTAATCGCTATCTATGCCAATAACACCAAAGCCAAACAACTACTTGGCTGGAACCCGAACATTGGTATAGAAGATATGATGCGTACCGCCTGGCAGTGGGAAGTAGCCTTAAGAGACAGGGTTCTTAGCAATTAAAAAGTTTATTTCTTACATTTACGACACAATTCTTAATATAAGGCTATGGTAAAAGATATTAAACCGTTAAATGAGAAGGAGACACGCGCAGGCTTTGGAGAAGGTATATTGGAAGCTGGGCGTAAAAATCCGAATGTAGTAGCACTGACCGCTGACCTGTTGGGTTCGATGAAACTGAATGCCTTTATTAAGGAGTTTCCTGACCGCTTTGTACAGGTAGGTATCGCAGAAGCAAATATGATAGGTATAGCTGCCGGTATGACCATCGGTGGTAAAATTCCTTATACAACTACCTTTGCTAACTTTTCTACAGGCCGTGTATACGACCAGATCCGCCAGTCCGTTGCCTATTCCGGCAAGAACGTGAAGATCTGTGCTTCTCACGCCGGTTTAACGCTTGGTGAAGATGGCGCTACCCACCAGATCCTGGAAGATATCGGTATGATGAAAATGCTCCCGGGCATGACCGTGATCGTTCCATGCGATTTCAACCAGACTAAAGCTGCTACTATTGCTGTAGCTGATTATCAGGGACCAGTATATCTGCGTTTCGGCCGTCCGAAATGGCCTAACTTCACTCCGGAAGATCAGAAATTCGAAGTAGGTAAAGCCCAGATACTGCACGAAGGAACTGATATCACCCTGTTCGCCTGTGGCCACATGGTATGGTTATCTGTTGAAGCAGGTAAGATCCTGGAAGAAAGAGGTTATAGCGTTGAGATCATCAATATCCACACTATTAAGCCACTGGACGAAGAAGCAGTAATACGCTCCATCACCAAAACCGGTTGTGCGGTAACTGCTGAAGAGCATAACGTACTGGGAGGTCTGGGTGACAGCATCGCACAGGTAGCTGCACGCCACAACCCAATTCCGATCGAATACGTAGGTACTAATGATACTTTCGGTGAAAGTGGTAAACCACTGGACCTGCTGAAAAAATATGGCCTGGATGCAGATCATATCGTTGCTGCTGCTGAAAAAGCAATAGCAAGAAAGAAGAAGAAATAATCTGTACCAGATTAAACTTTACATAAAAAAAACCATCATAGAGATGGTTTTTTTTATGTAAAACCATTTAACCTAGGATGAGCATACAACAGGATGATAAGACACTATTGGCGATATACAGGGATCCCGCCACAAGGGAGAAGGGCTTTACGTATATCATCCAGAAATACCAGGAACGGCTTTACTGGCATATCAGAAGGCTGGTGCTGGACCATGACGACGCTAATGATGTATTGCAGAATGTGTTTGTGAAAGTCTGGAAAAACCTGGAAGGATTCCGCGAAGACGCCCAGTTATACACCTGGTTATACAAGATAGCCACTAATGAATGTCTCACGTTCCTGGAAAAACAAAAGAAAAACAATTCGGTATCTCTGTCAGATGTAGAAACAGGTCTTAGTAATACCCTGAAAGCAGATGCTCAATTCGATCCCAATAAACTTGAGTGGAAATTGCAAAGAGCGATACTGGGACTACCTGAAAAACAAAGAATTGTATTTAATCTGAGGTACTATGATGAAATGCCCTACGAAGAAATGAGCCGTGTACTCGACACCTCTGAAGGCGCACTCAAAGCCTCTTATCACCACGCCGTAAAAAAGATTGAGGAGTTCATCCGTAATAGCTGAAAATGCGACATCTTCGTACTTTTATGAGGTGAATCGCATTTTTTTAGAGACGAAACTACAAGCTGTTTAAACTATTGCTATCTTCTACCGTCTAAAAACTGTATGATATCCAGAGACAACGATATTGCGAACGAACTGCGGGAGATCATCCCTGAAGCTCAATGGACTACGCTGAAACCTGCCCTGGCAGCAATTCCAGCCGGTTATTTTGAGCAACTGCCGGATCAGATCCTACAGAAGGTACGTGCTGCCGATGTGCAGGAAGAGCTCGAAATGCTCTCCCCGCTACTGGCCAGTGTACCTAAGTCACTTCCTTTATCCATTCCTCCGGATTACTTCGGGCAATTATCACAACAGATCCTGCTAACTATAACAGGCCCTGCTGAGCAGGCAAAACCAGCTATGGAAGAAACTCCTTCCATCCTGGCCAATATGCCCAAAGCATTCCCAATGTCTGCTCCTGCCGGCTATTTCGACCAGTTGAGCGCTGCTGTCATGGCACGCATAACTGATACGGACAGCACAGCTTTACCAACAACAGAAGCCGGGGAAGAACTGGTTGCATTGTCTCCATTCCTGGCACAAATACCCAGGACGATGCCGTTCTCAGTGCCTACGGATTATTTTGATCAGCTGAGCGCGACTGTTATGGCTGACATGCCTGCTGTTTCGGCACCTGCCGTTAAGCCTGTTATCCGCAGGATGGATGCACGCAGGTATTTCAAATGGGCGGTAGCCGCCTCCCTTATAACTCTGGTGAGTGTCAGTACTCTGCTGTTTACAAGAGAGAACTACCACGCCGCCAGTGCAATGGAAAAAAACCTTGCTAACGTCAGCGACCAGGAAATAATGGAATATCTGCAGGCCCATACGGACGCCTTTGATAGAGAAGAACTGGCCAGCTATGGACCTTTAGTAGAAGAAAGTAACGGGATTCCGGACGAGGTAGATGAATTGCCAGCAGAGGCTATACAACATTATTTGGATAACACCGGTTTGTTAAATGAAAGCCTAACAGACAATTGAGATGAAAAAAATTTACGCATTATTTATACTTATTGCCCTTTCATTGTTTTTCCACCCTCCCGCCAGTCAGGCTCAGAAGGGCGGCGATACTGAAATAAAGGACCGCATCCGTGCAGCGGAAATTGCGTACCTGGCACAAAAGCTGGATCTCACCCCCGATGAGGCTCAGAAATTCTGGCCTTTATATAACCAATACACAAAAGAAGTCGAAATTCTTATTGCTGAACGCCGTAAACGGAATAAAACTCCGCAGCAGGACCGCCAGCCTACAGATGCCAATGAATTAGGCTATGAACGCCGCATGCTGGACATCAAAACCCATTATAGCCAGGAATTCCAGAAAGTCCTGCCTCCTGCTAAAGCAGGTAATGTATTCCGATCTGAAAGAGAATTCCGGAATCAACTGATCAGGACCATGAAAGACAGGCAAAGCAGGAACGTAGGCGGACCAGGTGCAAGAAGATTCAGGCAATAATCCTTCTCATCACATAAGTATTACACAAAATTGAATAACACGAGCCCTATCCTGATTATTTTATGATCATCATCAGGACGCCGGAGTAGTATACACGGACTTCATCAGAAAAATCATAGTTATTCAATTCGGGTGTATCAGCTAAGTTTCCCAAAGGGAAGCTTTGTATCATGATAATACATAAAGGTCCATCCTTCCTGAACGCCACGTAATTTATACTGCTCACGCAACTCCATACTCCGCTTTCCATCATAATCGTACTTAGCAGCAAAACGGCGTTTCATATAGGAGACCTGGGGGGCTTCATCCCCTCCAAAAAAGAATTTATCGTCACCGGTGTCTATCAGGAATGTCTGGTGATAAGGACAGTGCCCGCCGCTCACCTCATAGGAAATGTAGTCCTCGATCGTGCCATTTCCTTCAGTGAAGATGACGTTATCCCGTTCCTGGAGAATGCGGACATCTTCTGCATGATATGATTTCCCGTCACGCTCTATGGCATAATCCATTTCATGCCTGTTCACATAATAGGTCGCCTGCGGAAAACTCAAACTACGCTGTCCCGTTATCGGGTCCACGATGGAAATACCGCCGGAATGATCTTTATGTAAATGGCTCATCAGCACTTTGGTGATGTCCATCGGATTGACACCGTTGTCGATCAGGTGTTGATGTATCTGTAAAACCCCATCCGCATTGCGATATCCCAGACCGGTGTCCAGCAGGATATAATCCTGGTCTGTGATCACTAAAAATGGTTGGATCTCCACCAACAGCGAGCCGCCGGAGCGCTGCTGCATTGAATCCGTCTCGGGATTATAAGGAATGAATTTCTTTGTCCCGTCTACTGTAAAAGCCCCTTCTGATAATGGTATAATACGTGCCATTTTGCAAAGATATGCAACTATCGTAATACCATTTGCCTGTCGGCATCCAATCGAAGCATGATAAAGATCAACATGGTAAATGTCATAAGAGAGGAACCTCCATAGCTGACTAGCGGGAGAGGAATCCCTATCACCGGCGCCAGACCAATGGTCATGGAAATATTGATAGCCATGTGGAAGAAAACGATACTGGCCACTCCATAAGCATATACCCGGCTGAATGTCGATCGCTGTCGCTCCGCCACAAAAATGATCCGTAAGAGCAGGGCCACATACAAACCAATGAATATTATGGAACCCAGGAAACCAAAGTCTTCGCCGATGGTACAGAAGATGAAGTCTGTACTCTGCTCCGGTACAAAGTCGTAACGGGTCTGGGTACCTTTCAGATAACCTTTTCCAATGACACCACCGGAACCAATGGCGATCATACTCTGGCGGGTATTGTAGGTAGCTTTAGGATCATTCTCTTTACCGAGCATTACCTCAATACGGCGTACCTGGTAATCTTTCAGCACTTTGGTGAAAGCAAAAGGCACTACGAACATCACAAACACGGAGCAGAATGCCCAGATACCCAATATCAGGGCCAGTCTGGAACGGTTACGCTTTATTTCCCGGCGACTGAAATAGATCACCAATACTGTGATAACCGAGAATATAATAAAGAGGATATTTTTATCGACAAGGAGGGCGGACAATACCAGTACGATACCTGAGAAGGCGATCACCAGCAGTACACCCGGTAAACCTTCCCTGTACATTACCAGGAAGAAGGAGAAGTACACCAGCGCCAGACCAGTTTCTGACTGGAGGATGATAATGACACAAGGGGTCAATGCCAGCGCCACAGCGATCAATCTTGAACGCAGTTTCGTAAAATCAGTTTCAATAGAGGACAAATACTTGGCTATTGCCAGGTTAGTACAGAGTTTAGTCAGCTCCGCCGGCTGGAACTGAAAACCACCGATCACCAGCCAGGAATGCGATCCTTTTACGTCTTTACCGATACCCAATACCAATAGCAGCAACAGTATACCACCGGCATAGAGCAGGTTGGCCGTAGCAGTAAAGAACTTACTGTCTGTAAGCCAGATGATAGTGGCCAATACAGCCGATACACCCAGCCACATCAGCTGACGGGAATAGTTTTTATTCAGGTGGATGATATCATTCCAGATGTTATCTCCCTCCCTGTACTCAGCTGCGAAGATCGATAACAACCCTACAAAGACGATCCCCAGGTAGAGGCCCATAATAGGCCAGTCAATACCTTCTGTTAATTTTATTTGCTGCCGACGGTTCATAACTGATTAATCCCGGAAATAAAGTTTAAGTATCTGATCTGATGTCATTTTTGCGCTGGCTCCGTTCAATGAGTCAAGCTTGGATTTTTCCCGTACAACCGGGTCCAGTGTATTGTATTCCAGCAACGTCTTCATTTGTGGCTTGCGCTTCACAGAGATCGTATCATGCAGGTATTTCTCCATGATCAGACTTGCGATTGGCGCCGCGTAAGTACTACCGAAACCGGCGTTCTCTACGATCACTGCGATAGCGATCTTCGGATTATCCCTGGGAGCAAAGGCTACGAAAACGGAGTGGTTCTTCAGTTTAGCCAGTTTACCGTTCACAATAGCGTTGTTCTCTGCGGTACCTGTTTTACCACACACGATCTCACCTTCAATTTTTGCAGAAACACCTGTACCTCTTTCCACTACATCCTCCATACCATAGATAACCGGCATATAGGAAGAGTCGGATACGTGTGCCACGGTATGTTTCTCTCTATATTTTTTCAGCAGGTCGCCTTCGTCATTATCAATTTTGTCCACAAAATGAGGCAAATAATAATAACCCTTATTGGCGATTAGACACATAGCGTTCGCCATCTGCATCGGCGTAGCCACTACCTGTCCCTGGCCCATACCAACGTATAGTTCAGAACAAGAGTTCCATTGACCACGGTACAGTTTATTCATACCGGTAGTATCAATAGCTTTACCAGGCGATTCACCCGGAATGTCTACTCCAAGTCTGTGTCCCAGACCGAAAGAGGAAATATAGTCGTGCCACTTCTGATGTCCTTTCTTTACGCCACCCCATTTGTTAGCGTCCACTTCCATCCTGTAAAGGTGTACGAAGTAGGCGTTACAGGAGTTTGCAATAGCCAGTCGCAGGTTGGCTGCGTGTCCGGCATTATGGTGCGTACAGGCGATCGGTCGGCCGCAATAATTATAAGAGCCAAAGCAGGGGAAACCAAAACTGGGCGTGATCACACCTTCATCCAGTGCAATCAGGGCCGTCAGCGGTTTCATGGAGGATCCCGGTGGATATCCTGCCTGGATAGCACGGTTAAACAGTGGTTTTGTGGTATCTGAGAACAATCTGCTGAAGTTGCGCGCTCTGTAAGAGCCGGTCAGCAGGTTCGGATCGAAAGTAGGAGCACTTACCATGGTCAGGATACCTCCTGTGCGCGGGTCGATAGCCACGATGCTGCCGATCTTGTTACGCATCAGGTGTTCACCTAATACCTGGAGATCTACGTCCAGTGCCAGGCGGAGATTTTTACCTGCGATAGCGGCCGTATCGAATTCTCCTTTTTCATAAGGCCCCTGCGGGCGGTTAAGGTTATCTTTTACGAGGTACTGTATACCACGGGTCCCCATCAACACGCTTTCATATGTTCTTTCAAGGCCGGTCATACCCAGGTAGTCGCCCTGGTTATAGGCGCTGTACGCTGGTTTCTGCAACATCTGGGGAGATACTTCTCCGATATAACCAAGTATATTGGCGGCAGCATTGAAAGGGTAGGAGCGGATCTGGCGTTGTACCAGCTCAAAACCTGGCTGGAACATATACATGCTTTCTTGCAGGCGGCCGAACATTTCGGGTGGCAGCAGGGCTGCAAACACTGATACACGACGGCTACCATTCTTGATAATAGCGGTCGTGATACGTTTTCTGAATTCTTCTTTATCTATCTGGAGGATCTCACACATGTAAGCCGTATCAATATTCTTGACACTGATCGGCGTTACCACGAGGTCATACATAGCATCATTGCTAAGGATGCTTCTGCCTTTGCGGTCAAAGATAATACCACGGCTGGGGTACACCACTTTGCGGAGTACCGCGTTGGCATCCGCCAGCTTGGAATATTTCTTTTCCACTACCTGCAAAAAGAACAATCTGGTAATCATCAATATTACCATTCCGAGGATGATAAACTGTATTACTCTTTTCCTGGGCTGATTATAGACAGACATTTACGCTGAAATAATGTGGCCACTTTACGGCCTCCCCCACCGTTTGGCAGAAAGATGAAGCAAGCGACCTGTTGCTTTATAATATGACTTTCAATTTCTTCTAAAGTTAGATATTACGTTCTGTGCTATCTGTTACTATTCCTGATTTTAACAAAACATAATCATCTACTAAATATGGTCTCTGGACTATACTCCACGCCTACTTCTTGGAAAAGAACAGTAATTCGTACAACACGATCAGTACGATACTGGCAGCTGTTGACAACAGGATCTTCAAAAGCAGGTAGAAGAAGCTCCCAAGGCTAAACACTTCCAGTGGGAAATACACCAGATTGTGTAAGAATACCAGGATTGCGATATAGGTCAGGAATTGGGAAACTCCCATGCTGGTCATGGAAGGTGTTTTTTGGGTCGTTTCAAAACCACCCTGCGGAGACAGTATATTGATGATGAACGGACGGAGATAAGCGATAAATACACAGGCTGCAGCGTGCATACCCATTGTGTCCATAAACATGTCCAGACTAAGGCCCATTAATAACGCTACCAGCATCAGCGCTGGGCGGGGCATATTGAAAGGCAGCAGCAGTATGAACAACATATACAGGTTAAGTCCTACCAGCTGGTGTAACCGGATCTCTTTCAGTACAAATACCTGCAACAGCAGTAAGAGCACGAAGCGGATAATATTTCTTAACAGTATACTCATTTAATCAGCCTGTAGGTTGAATCTTCCAAAGATTGTTGTTCGTCTTTCAACAGATTGTCTATGACATAGACATACTGAAGATTATAAAAGTTAGTCGCCAGTTTGATCCTGATAGTATAGGAAGTACTGGATTTATCTGCCACGGTATAAGACTCTACGTATCCGATAGGGATATTTTCCGGAAATAGTGCGGAATAACCGCTTGTTACTACCGTATCTCCTCTGATCAGTTTTACACTTTTCGGCACATCTTCCATCACTGCATATCCTGCTTCACCACCGTACCAGCGTACGGTACCCATTTCCTTGCTATAACTCAAACGGGCGCTGAAACCAAAGTTCTTTCCTTTTGACAGGAGGGATAACACCACGGCGTAATTCTCATTCACACTACGTACTACGCCTACTACACCACTTGGTCCTACTACACCCATATTGGGTTTGAGGCCATCAGCCCGGCCACGCCGGATAGTAATATAGTTAATGGGACTGTTAATGCTGTTGTTCACCACTTTCGCTTCTTTGTAGAGGTAGCGGCGTACTTCTGTACCGATCACTTTACGGGTAGTATCGGTGCTATAATGGCGGATGGTGTCTAATTTGACAATATTATCAACGGAAACGCTGTCAAAGCTGGTGCGCAACATATTATGGAGGCGGGCATTTTCTTTCACCAGGCTATCATTGGTAGCTTTCAGGTGAAAGTAATACTCCACATTGTTGTAACGTTCGTATAACCTGGCACTGAGACTATTGGCGGAGTTGAGGTAGGCTGATTTCTGAAGATCGTTGTTCCGGAATACCAGCACAATGCAAATCACTTCCAGCAGCAGAAACAGAAAAAAATTAAAATAGCGCCTAAAGAAAATGATGAGATTACGCACAGGATATATTTTCTTGGTAGAAGTATACAAGGCAGTCTTTGGAACTGCCTTGTACATTTCCTGATATTATTGCATTAGGAACGGATATTTACCTACGTGTTTCAGTGCTATTCCGGTACCTCTTACCACGGCGCGTAACGGATCGTCCGCAACGTGCACTGGCAGCTTAATCTTCTGTGTGAGACGTTTATCCAGTCCGCGGAGCAGTGCACCACCACCGGTCAGGTACAACCCTCTGCGGTAGATATCTGCGGCCAGTTCCGGCGGCGTGGTTTCCAGTGCTTTCAGGATAGCTTCTTCGATCTTGAAGATGGATTTATCCAATGCTTCAGCTACTTCCTGATAAGACACCATAATTTGTTTAGGAATACCCGTTACCAGGTCACGGCCGTTTACGGCTACGTCATCTGGTGGGTTGTCCAGTTCTTTCAACGCGGAGCCGATCTGGATCTTGATCTGTTCAGCGGTCCTTTCACCGATCAACAAGCTATGATAGCGACGCAGGGCTTCCATGATATCAGCGGTGAATTCATCACCTGCGATACGGATACTCTGGTCACAAACGATACCTGCCAGGGCGATCACGGAGATACCAGTGGTACCGCCCCCTATGTCAATGATCATGTTACCTACGGGTTCTTCAACGTCAATGCCGATACCTAATGCAGCGGCCATAGGTTCATGTATGAGGAACACTTCCTTCGCGCCTGCCTGTTCGGCAGAGTCGCGTACGGCGCGTTTTTCTACTTCTGTAATGCTGGAGGGTATGCAGATAACCATACGCCAGCTGGGGGAGAATAAGGGCTTTTTGGGATACACCAGTTTGATCATCTCGCGAAGCATACCTTCTGCCGCGTTGAAGTCGGCTATCACACCATCTTTCAACGGACGGATCGTACGCAGGTACTCATGCGTCTTCTCGTGCATCATCATTGCCTTCTTTCCTACCGCCACGATTTTACCGCTTGCGCGCTCTATAGCTACAATGGAAGGTTCATCCACCACCACCTGGTCGTTGTGTATGATCAGCGTGTTAGCTGTACCTAAGTCAATCGCTATTTCCTGTGTTAAAAAATTAAAGAACCCCATTGCTTAATATGGTCAAAATATTATTGTGTGCAAAAATGAATAATTCCAACGAATATACAATCTAAAAATTGTTTGTTTTCTCAATAATACAACTAAATATTAAAAAAAGTTATTTGTTGTATCTGATGAGCCGGTTAGTAAGTTGCAACACTTATTGACAAGGTAACAGCCGGCATAGTAATGACTCTCGAAAACGCTTAAACGAAAAATGGTTTGTCTAAATTGTGTGCTCTGTATGAATGAGTTATGCTCTCCCTGGTCGTCCCCGCGACCCTTCCCGATGCTTAAACGGGACACTGGATCAGACTACACTTTTCGCGCCGGCAAGGCGTGAAAGGCGTAAATGAACATCTGCTACACGAACTCGAAACCAATATCCCTCCTGTAATATTTGCCTTCAAAATCAATAATTTCAGCAGTCTGCCGGCTGTGGGTCAACGCAATGCCCAGATCAGCTGCCAGGGAAGTTATAGTCAGTACACGGCCTCCATTGGTGAGGATATCCCCGCCAGCGGCTTTCGTTCCTGCCTGAAACACCAACTGATCCTGCGTAGGCGCCGGTATGTTGCTGATTACCTTTCCTTTTTCGTATGCCTCAGGGTAACCTTTTGCTACCAGCATAACGGTCGTCGCCACACGGGCGTCTTCAAAGATCGTTTGTGCGGACAGCTGTCCTTCCTGCACCGCTTTAAAAAGCTCCAGCAGATCGTTCTGCAGTCTTGGCATCACCACCTCTGTTTCGGGATCTCCCATACGGCAGTTGTACTCAATCACAAACGGTTCCCCGTCTACATTGATCAATCCGAAGAAGATAAAACCGTTGTAGGCGATCTGCTCTTTTTCCAGTCCTGCTACTGTAGGACGGATGATACGTTCTTCCACCACATCCATAAACGCCTTGTTGGCAAATGGAACAGGGGAAACGGCTCCCATACCGCCCGTATTCAGGCCGGTGTCTCCTTCGCCGATCCGTTTATAATCCTTTGCGGTAGGCAGTATCTTGTACGAACGACCGTCTGTCAGCACAAATACTGACAATTCGATCCCCGTCAGGAACTGCTCTATCACTACTTTCTTACTTGCTTCGCCAAACTTCGCGTCTTTGATCATCTGTGAAAACTCCACCACTGCTTCTTCATGATCGTTCAGGATCACCACACCTTTACCCGCTGCCAGACCGTCTGCTTTGAGGACGATCGGCAGGGAATGCGCACGCAGGTAAGCTACGCCTTCTTCATAATTTTCCTCGCTGAACTCGCGGTAAGCGGCAGTAGGAATATCATGGCGTAACATGAACTGCTTGGCAAACGCTTTACTTCCTTCCAGTTGAGCGCCCAGGGCAGAAGGGCCCATCACCGGAATATGTTGTAAAGCGGCATCCTGTTGAAAATAATCGTAAATACCATTTACCAATGGTTCTTCAGAGCCAGGCACCACCAGGGTGATAGCATTCTCAAGACAAAAGGTCTTTATTTTTTCAAAATCAGAAACAGCGATGTCCAGGTTTTGGCCATATTGGGCAGTCCCCGCGTTTCCCGGAGCAATAAATAACTGTTCACAATATGTGCTCTGCGCCATTTTCCATGCCAGGGCATGTTCCCTGCCACCACTTCCTAATAGTAATATCTTCATATGAAAAAATAAATTCGCTACTGTGTGCTCCTGATAATTTACATTCACCTTTCAATCAGCCCGTTCTTCCAAATTTTTTGCAAAGAAAGGCCAAAATTTAACCAAAAACACCATTTTACCCGATAAAAAGCTGAATTTATTTATCTTGCCGGATTCGAACGACTGACTAACACCATAAACAAACAACAAACTAAACAGATCTACCATGACTCAAACTGCTGTTGAGCAGCCTGTAATCTCGCCCTCCCCTAAGGGAAAAGGGCACCACAAGGGATTGTACGTTCTCTTTTTTACAGAAATGTGGGAACGTTTCGGCTATTACCTGATGATCGGCATTTTTTTCCTTTACCTCATTGACCCATCTTCCAATGGCGGTAAAGGGTTTGACACCACCAAAGCAGCGGACCTTGTCGGTTCTTACATCGCATTAGTTTATTTATCTCCTTTTATTGGCGGCCTGCTGGCCGACCGTTACCTCGGTTACCGCAGGGCGGTCATACTGGGGGGCATCCTTCTCGCAGCCGGTTACTTCTCTCTGGCCTTCCCCGGTGACATGGCCATGTACGGTGGACTTGGTCTGATCATTATCGGTAACGGTTTCTTCAAACCCAACATCGGTACCATTCTCGGTAACATTTACAACAGGGAAGACCTCAGGGCCAAAAAAGACGTGGCCTACAATATCTTTTACATGGGCGTGAACATCGGCGCCTTTATCTGCAACTTCGTGGCCGCTTACCTCCGTAACCACTACGGATGGGGGCACGCCTTCGCTGCTGCCGGTGTAGGTATGCTGATAGGCCTGGTCATTTTCGCCACCAATCAGAAAGTTATCGCCGCAGGGGATATACGGAAAGCGCCGTCTCCGGACGAAATGTCTACCGCAAAGATCCTGGGTAGTGCACTGTTGCCGGCTGTTATTGCGGCCGTTATCGGTTACTTTATCAGCTCTCCGAACTTACTCGGTCATACGCTGTTCGGCACCAAATCTAATGACGCATTCCTGTTTGCCTGCATTCCTATCATTATCTTCTATATCCGCCTCTTCACCACTTCAAAGCAACAGGAAGATAAACGCGGTCTGGGCGCTCTACTGGCCTTTTTCGCAGTAGCGATCGTATTCTGGGTGATCTATAACCAGAACAGTACAGGTCTTACCATATGGGCTGACCAGTATACCCACCGCCAGATATCTCCTGCTATGGAAAAGGCTTCACAGCCGCTAGGTATGTTACAAACCGTAACTACCGAGCCACATACTGTGACCCAGATAGACGAGCATTTCCGTGCCGTCAAAGATGCCAACGGCCAAACGATCGAAGTACAGGGTGCTGACCCTTATTTCCAGAACCTACCAAAGGATAAATGGCCACAGGATGGTAAGCTAAAGCTCATCTCCACAGAGATCTTCCAGTCTATCAACCCATTCTTCATTGTTGCCTTTAGTCTTATTGTCGTAGGATTGTTTGGCTGGCTTGCCAAGCGCGGAAAAGAACCTAATACCCCGGTGAAGATCGCCCTCGGTATCTTCCTGGCAGGTACTTCTTCCCTGCTGATGGTGTTTGCGGCCTCCATGACAAACGTATATATAGATAAAACCTCCATGGCCTGGCTGTTTGGTACTTATGCAGTATTTACAGTCGGAGAGATCCTCGTAAGCCCTATCGGCTTATCCATGGTGTCCAAGCTCTCTCCTCCCCGTGTAACAGCCCTTATGATGGGTGGCTGGTACCTGGTGAACGCCATTGCCGGTAAGGTAGCAGGCCTGATGGCCACCTTCTGGGATAGCTTCACTAACAAGAGCACTTACTTCCTGATCCTGGTAATATCTGCCGCTATAGCAGGCGTCGCCATGCTGATGATCAGTAAGTGGATTGCCAAAGTGGTAAAGGACAAAACCGGGTCTTATTAAGCATTTCTGATATTAGTTTAAAAGGGTGCAGCCTGAAGGTTGCACCCTTTTTTATTGCCTCAAAAAACCATGCTGGTACAACTCAATCCCGGTCTGGGTTTGATTAGGTTTCTATATCTCCATATCCTGATACCGTCATTTCACCGTCACTTTAGGCTCATATGTATATCCTTTCGATATAGAGATGACGGTGAAATGATATGGAAATGACGGTATAGTGATATGGACGAAGCGAGAAAAGGCCCTGCTCTGACCCATATCAAGATATTAGTTTGATATATTTTTCTGATTACCAATTAATAAGAGGCATATTCGAGGGCAGTTTTCTTACGAACGAAAAACGAGCTTCTAACGGTGTAAATACCGGCAACCTTACTTTTAAAAGGGATTTTTCACTTATATTGCCTCTTAATCAACAAAAATCTATACTATCAAACCTACTTATGGCAGATAAATTCAAGCCTTTTGTTGCGCCCGAGGTGCACATGAAGGAGTTTACAGTGAAGTCCATCATATTGGGCTGCATTTTCGGGATTATTTTTGGCGCCGCCACTGTTTACCTGGCATTAAGAGCAGGACTGACCGTTTCCGCCTCTATACCTATCGCGGTAATTGCGATCACCCTGGGCAGGAAATTCTTTAAAACCACTATTCTCGAAAACAACATCATTCAAACTACCGGTTCAGCTGGTGAATCCATTGCTGCCGGAGTAGTATTCACTCTCCCTGGCTTTCTGTTCCTTACAGACGGTGGGGGCGAGCAGTTCTTCAATTATCTGACCATTCTCACCCTGGCTATTTTCGGGGGCATCCTGGGAACGCTGATGATGATCCCCTTGCGCCGGTCACTCATCGTAAAGGAACATGAAACACTGCCTTATCCTGAAGGTACCGCCTGTGGCGATGTACTGATAGCGGGCGAAAAAGGGGGGGATTTTGCCAAAACGGCTTTCTATGGACTGGGTTTCGCTGTAGCGTATGCGTTCCTGCAAAAAGTATTACACGTCATTGCAGAAACGCCATCCTATATGACAGCGCAATACAATAAATACTTCTCATCCGCTCGCATCAGCGCTGACATCACTCCCGAGTACATGGGTGTGGGCTATATCATTGGGCCTCGTATTGCGGGTGTACTGGTAGCCGGTGGTGTATTATCCTGGCTGGTATTAATCCCATTACTGTCTTTCCTGGTCCCTCCGGACATGATTGCCGCTCAGTTGGTGAAACTGGGCTACCTGGCGAATGTCGCCACACCGGGAGGCAAAGGCGACTGGAATCCGGCTACACATACATTCGGCGATTTCTCTGCGGCCGTATACGTGGCTTATGTTCGCCAGATAGGTGCAGGAGCGGTAGCAGCAGGTGGTTTTATCACCCTGATCAAAACTATCCCTACTATCATTTCTTCGTTTAAAGGCAGTATCGGCTCCCTGAAGAAAAACGACATTGATGGTGCGGCAGCTAACGGTAAGGTACCACGTACGGAAAGAGACCTGAATATCAAGATCGTGTTGTTTGGTAGTATTGCCTTGATTGCCCTGATGGCATTCCTGCCACAGTTACCGGGTGATTCTATCGGTAAAAAGCTGCTGGTTGGTTTGCTGGTAGTGATCTTCGGAGCCTTCTTCGTTACAGTGTCCAGCCGTATAGTAGGCCTCATCGGATCTTCCAACAACCCTATTTCCGGTATGACCATTGCCACCCTGATGGGTACCTGCCTGGTATTTATCGCAGTAGGATGGAGTGGTAAAGTATACGAACCGATGGCCCTCGTAGTGGGTGGTATGATCTGTATTGCCGCAGCAAATGCAGGAGGTACCTCCCAGGACCTGAAATCAGGTTACATCGTAGGTGCTACTCCTATGTATCAGCAGCTGTCCCTCTTTATCGGTGCGATCGTTTCCTCTATTGTGATCGGTTTGACCGTAAAGTTCCTCGATAAACCTACTGCTGCCATGATAGCTAACGGCGTGACTGACCATGCGATCGGCAGTATCTATTATCCTGCGCCACAGGGAACCCTGATGGCGACGCTGGCAAAAGGTATCCTGTCGTACAATCTTGACTGGCAGTTTGTACTCGCAGGCGTGTTCCTGGCTATTACCATGGAGCTTTGCGGTATCAAATCCCTGTCATTCGCAGTGGGCGCTTATCTGCCATTGTCTACCACCCTGCCTATCTTTATCGGTGGCGCAATCCGCGGTGTAGTTGATAATAAGCGTAAGAAGCAAAATGTACATCTGTCTGCAGAGGAAGAAGAGCTTGGCAAGGGTAACCTGTTCGCGACAGGACTGGTAGCAGGTGGAGCTGTTGCGGGTGTGATCATTGCGATACTGGCAGGTTTTGACAGTACGTCCAATGCCCTGGCGGCGGTAAATATGGAACATTCGCTGGCTGGCGCATTTGGCCAGGGCGGATATTACATCCTGGGTACGGCCCTGTTCGCCTTCATGGGCTGGGTGCTTTACAGAATAGCAAACAAGAATTAAAGTATTACGAAATTTAATAAGGACCAGGAATTAACGGGAGAATGTCGCGTTAATTCCTGGTCCTCTTTTTTTCTCCTTTCTATTTGCAATTAACTGCTTATTATTGCGTTATAACAAAAACCCCCAATTGTTATGCGTGTACCCCTGACCATTCTTTGTGTCATCTTAGTCTTCTCTGCGTGCAAAAAGGATTCAGAACCTGAAGTAGCGCGTAAATTCCTTTCTTTTGATATGGATAGCATGATTGTGGTCGCAGAAAATCCTAATGCAATTGTCTCAGTTGCAAATCTTACTGATACGGACCCTAATAATGATATTGATAAACTAACTATAACGGCCAAGGGAGCCGAAAGTGAAGAGGTTACCATCATCCTGCTGGGAAGCGCTGAAGGGCTGGCAAAGGGTTCGTTCTATTCACAGGACGGCAACTCACTCGCCGTATATTACCCTAAAGTCGCGCTATCTCAGATAGCCAACCAAAACTACGGGACGTTCACACTAACCATCACCAATGTAAAAGACAGCCTCATTGAAGCGTCTTTTACCGGCAGACTAATTGACACAACCGGCGCAATACCTGCGAGAGAGGCCGCTTTCGGGTACCTCAGGGCTATTGTTAAAAGCAATTAGACAAAGGACAGATGATCATATTGTCTTTTTAAAATGGCAGCATCATCTGCTTCTAACCACTTCTTCAATAATGTCGCGTATACGCTCTTGAAATCAACTTTATGTTGCAGGTCTCCCTCATTCAGATGCTCCAGATCAGGACTCTCATTCAGTAATCCCTGTTGCTTTAAGCCGCCGCCGATCATAAACATGTTGTTAGCAGTACCATGATCTGTACCGCCACCGGCATTCTGTTCCACACGACGCCCGAATTCAGAGAATGTTACAATGACCACATCCTTGAAACGGTTGTTATTTTTTAATTCCTTCACCAGTGCAGTAATAGCTTCATCCAGGCGATGCAATTGCGTTTGCTGGGCTGACAACTGATTCACATGCGTATCAAAAGCACCATGAGAAACATAGTATACTTTCGTACTGATATCAGACATGATCAGTCTTGCAATAGTCTGCATATTCTTTCCCAATTCCGTTGACGGAAAGATCTCTTTTGTCTTATAAGTTTTGAATTGTTCTTTGATATAAGCCGCAGATGAAACTGTTGCGCCCATTGTTTTGTATAGATAGTCAACCGGCTCATGATCATCGGCAGTAATCTTTCCTTCCTTTTGCAACAACTCTTTGAATAACCTGTCATTAGCTGCCGCCTGCAATTTATCAGGATCTTTTACGGCCAATCCTTTCTGCAGATCACCTTTCATTGCCAGGCTCAAGGTATCATCAATCTCCAGGGCCTGTACCGGTTTATCACAACCTTTACATTGCGCGTCCAGGAACCTACCGATCCATCCATCGCCCCAGTTTTCGGATGATGCACTTGCAGACTGCCAGATATCCATAGACCGGAAATGTGACCTGTCAGGGTTAGGATAACCTACGCTGTTCAATATAGCAAGCGATCCTTCATCATACAGGCCTTTTAAACCCTGCAGCGCAGGATGTAATCCCATTTCATCTGTAAGCGATAATGCATTTGTGCGTTGAATGCCTAATGTGGGACGCATACGGTAATAAATATCATTCCGGTAAGGGATCACCGTATTTAATCCGTCGTTACCACCGGAGAGCTGCACTACTACCAATACTTTGTTGCCTGCCGGCACCAGGTTATCTTTTTCCAATGCCTTCAGGAATTTCGGCATCATCATGGAAGCTGAAGCCAATGATCCAACCTGTAAGAAACGTCGTCTGTTTAAGATCATCATAAACTTTATTTTTTAATTGGATACATTAGCACAACTGATATTCCGGTGTGCTCATTACTGCTATTGCAACTGTCTTTATGTAATTTTCGCGGGAGGATGTATCTGCATAATTCTCGAGCAACTGCTTATTCACGTTCTTATTGGTCAGCAACAAAGAACCGGCAATTGCATCTGCCAGTTTCTCCCGTGGTACTTTCTCATAATCTTTCAGGAAAACATCCCAGTTAATAACTCCTCTTATCTTTCTCGCATATTGTCTTTTCACAGATTCATTTAACTGCATAGTGGCTTTGTAGCTCCCCATGCCCATTTCAGGCGTGATCTCTTTTGGTATGATGTTGAACTCCTTCTCGTACAATATCATCTTCGGTAACTGCATACGGTACATCAGGCTGGAACTGTCTATCCAGCTACGGCCACCAGGCCAGCCGGCAACATTAGGCGGATAAAACAATACCTGTCCCAACACCTGCTGAAATGACAACATCACTTCCTCGCGTTCAAAGTTAACAGGAACGGTCCTACGCAATCCGACCAATAGCTCCACAGGTGATTTGATCCGTCTGCCTATAAGACGTTGATCATAGAACCAGTCTGCATTAAAAATCTGTTGCATCAGCGCTCCGATATCATAACCTGATATATAGAACTTTTCTGCCAGTGTGTTTATTCTTGCTTCATCAGGCGCCTCATCCACGAAATAACGGTATACTTTTGCCGTAATGAACTTCGCGGTTTCTTTCTGCTCCAATAGTATTTTCAGTATATCATCGCCTGTAAAATTGCCTTTCTTACCGAGTATTGTTTTTTCTCCGTTATCATGCCGTTTCTCTCTGAATACAAAGTTCCCTTCATTATCATATCCCCAACCGGTGAATGCTCTGGCAGCTTCTTTGATATCTGTTTCAGTATAATGTCTGCGACCTATGGTAAACAATTCCATTAATTCACGTGCGAAGTTCTCATTCGGATGTGCTTTATAATTCTGTTGATTATTCAGAAATTGTAACATCGCAGGGGTTCTGGATACTGCCGTTAGCAGTTCACCAAAATTACCTAACGCATTTTCACGTATCACCTGGAGTAACTGCTGACTAAATAATACATTCTGTGTACGGCAGGCAAAATGTCCATGCCAGAACAGGGCCATCTTTTCGCGCAGCGGATGCTGGCTCTGTACCATTTCGTATATCCATGAGAGATTAAGATCTTTAATACCTTTCCGGTTCATTTTAGCCAGTTCTTTCTTTTCCTCTGGCGACATCTGTTTTGTTCGTTCAGGAAGATCAGATTCATCCATTACTTTCAGAGGAGCCTGCAGATCTTTATCAGGACCAGTCAGGATCTTACTGATCACCTGCCTGCGTTTTTTGTGGGTCCACACTTCGATAACGGGAAGCGAAGCGCCGAAACCAGCCCTCCACGCAAGGTGTTGCAATTGTAGTTTTTCGGGAACAGCTGCCATATAGGAATTGATTTCGGGTTTGACGGCGGTGAGTGCCGGAAGTTTAATGACGGATGCCAGATTTAATATAACGAAATTGTTAACAAGCTTAGAGGGATTATTTCCAGGCGTACCCCCCTTACAAAAAAACAACCCGCCAAAGGCGGGCTGAGTGCAGTGAATATCTTTATTATCTGAATTTCCACACGGGATAACTGCTGCCTTTTTCGAACACACTTTTTTCCGGAGGTAGTTCCAGGAAACCATCAGCTTGTAACAACGCTGCCAGATCGCCAGAGCCATGGTAGGGCGGTGGCAATGCGATCAACTGACCACCGGCTACAGGATGCAGCCGCACAGGCAGAAAATAGGTTAATGGTGCAGCGAATTGAATATCATCGCCTAATACAGCATGTGGAACAGGCGGAGCTGTATATTGCAGGCACGCGCGTAACCAGGGCAATACATAACGGTAGCAACACATGAAGCCCGATACCGGATTACCCGGCAAAGCAAACACTACCGGACCATCTTCAAACTGGCCAAATAAGAAAGGCTTACCCGGCCTTTGCTGTACCTTATGAAATATCTGTTGCATGCCTAATTGTTCCAGTACAAGTGGCAGGTAATCATATTTTCCGGCCGACACAGCGCCTGTACAGATCCAGACATCTGCAGTATTTAAAGATTCAAATAACTTCCTGATCGCAGCCTCATCATCATGTACGTGATAACATTCAGCATCAATGCCCAGTTCCTTCAATGCTGCTGCCAGGCTATAAGAATTAGATATTCTGACCTGATGTATGTCTGGCGTTTCGGTAACCGGCACCAACTCATCGCCTGTGGCAATAACGGCGACTTTGGGCAGGCGGCTCACGCTGACCAATGTTTTGCCAACGGATGCCAGTACACTAACTTCAGCAGCAGTTAACAGCGTACCAGCGGGAATTACCAGCTGACCGGCAGCAGCGTCCGATCCCTGCCGGTGGATGTGTTGTCCCTTTTTGACACCTGCATTAATGGTAAAACGTTTGAACCCCTCATGTTCTGTGGCAATGAGGTGCTCATATTGTATCACGGTATCTGTAAGTTCGGGCATAATAGCGCCCGTCATTACTTCCATGCAATTAGCGGTATTCGATAACTGCTTACGGGGCATGCCCGCAGCCTGCATATCCTCCACGCCAAAAACAGTCTGTCCTTTTTCATAGCTCTCGTAATCAATTGCAATACCATCCATCATTACTCTGTCATATGGAGGAAAATCTCTATCGGACAATACCGGCTCCCGCAGGATGCGGCCGGTAACTGCTGTAAAGGGCAATTGTTCCATCCCGAAATCACGAGCAGTACCCATTATTGCAGCATATGCGGCGGTTACATCTATCAGCATTCTTTTGGTTGTTTGGTAGCTTTAGTTGTAAATTTATTCCATTATGAGCAATGATTCAACTAAAGAGGGATTTTCACACCTGAATGCGGCTGATCAACCGGTAATGGTAGATGTGAGCGGAAAGACGGAAACTACACGTGTGGCGGTAGCGGAAAGCAGGGTATTTCTACCGGAGATAGTAAGGCAACAATTCAGCGGTAAAGACATTCAGACTAAAAAAGGCGCAGTATTCCAGACTGCAATATTAGCCGGCATCATGGCTGCCAAAAAAACGCCGGACCTTATACCTCTTTGTCATACAATACTACTAGACGGATGCCAGGTTGAAATAAACCTTGAAGGCGAAGAAGCTATAGTGCGTTGCACCATCAAAACTACCGGAAAAACAGGCGTGGAAATGGAAGCGCTGACAGGTGCAAGTGTGGCAGCCCTGACCATCTATGATATGTGCAAAGCATTTACACATGAGATGGTGATCAGGCAAACACGCCTGCTTAGTAAAACAGGTGGTAAAAGGGACTTCTAAAAAACAGTAAGATGACAGCGCCATTAAAAGGACTCATACTCTGCGGCGGCCGCAGTACACGCATGCAACAGGACAAAAGCCTGATCGATTATCATGGCATGCCGCAGTGGCAATATCTATATCAGCTAGTACACAAAATTATACCTGAAGTATATCTTTCCTGCCGGGAAGAACAGAAACCTGCACTAAGTGACGATGTACCACTTATACTCGACTGCGTTGAAGGTGGTGGACCTTCAGTAGGACTACTCAGCGCACATAAAGCATTTCCTGATACGGCATGGCTGGTGCTTGCGGTCGATCTTCCACTGATCAGTGAACAGAGCCTGAATTATCTCGTATCGCAAAGACAGGCATTAAAAGATGCCACATCATTTATCAGCCCTGTCAATCATTTGCCTGAACCATTGATTGCAATATGGGAACCATCAGGATTGAAAAAGCTACGACAGTACTTTGATGAAGGAAAGAATTGTCCGCGTAAGACGTTGTTACAATCAGATATTCTGCAGATAGAGAATCCATTTTCAGCTGAACAATTTAATGCAAATACTCCTGAAGAGATGAAAGAAGCAGAGGGACAGATCTCTCACGGGTGAGCCGCTACCCATACTTCACCATCTTCAAAATATTCCTTCTTCCAGATAGGTACAGTTTCTTTTAATGTATCAATCGCATATTCGCACGCATCAAATGCAGCTGCACGATGTGGAGATGCTACAGCAATAACAACCACTACATCTCCTGGTTGTTTTTCACCAACAATGTGTAGTATAGCAATTCTTTTCGCACCCATTTTTTCAATGGTGTGATCTGCTATTTTTTCCATCTCCAATAATGCCATAGGTTCATAACACTCGAAAAAAAGTTTGGTTACTTTTTTCTCTTTGGTGATGTTCCGTACATTTCCTGAGAACACTACAACACCTCCACAGTCAGGCCCTTCAACGAAGTCGAGTGCTTGCTGCACGGTTACATTACTATCTATTTTTATTAGTTTGTTCATCGTAATATCAATAAGCGAATTTAAATACTTTGCACGAAAAAAATTTTTATAGATCAGTGGAAATGAGGTAATATTAGAACCTTAAAATTGTTTGTCATGAATCCTATAGTCGAGAAAGTTATACTGATTATCTCTGTTTCAAGTATTCTTTCTCTGTTTCTTCCGTTATTTAGATATGACGCAAATCAAAAAAAAGCCGATGATGAGTGGGATGCCCGGATTGATCAAAAGATCAAAGACTTCCTTACTAATCCCAAACATTATAAAAACTGGAAGGAGAAAAATTTCTAATTGAAATATATTAATGTTCTAATCTTAAAAACTGTTTGTCATGAATCCTATTGCACACAACATTATTTTAGCTGTTTGTATTGCAAGCATCCTGCATCCTATCATTCCAATGATAAGATACATTGCAGAACTCAGAAGAGTAAATAAAGAAATATTCGCTGATATGCAGGAAGAAATTAAGAAGTTTAAAGCTGATCCTGAAAACTACAGCTACGAGCCAAAGGACTAACAACTGCTTACCCAAAGGACAATCGTGCGCTTTATCTTTTGCTAACCTAAAATTCATGTCCATTTGCCAGGTTAACCAGTCCAACCAACAAATTACGAAAGGACAAACGCTCTTCTTACGCAGATGCTATTGGTGCGGGAAACGGAATGTATTAAGTCAATGTAAATCTCTTTTTGAAATGCTCTCGAACATACAAAATGAACGAATCATTTCTAAAAAACTAAAGCTTTTAAAAAAGGAGCCTTCTGCTCCTCGAGCAAGTGTAAAGAAACTGGAGGAAGCTCGCATGTCTGTTAAAATAAAACGCTTAGAAGATATGATTGACAGATTAGGCAAGATGAGAAACGACTAATATCATCCTCCACTCACCGGCGGTATCACCGCAATTTCATCTCCTGGTTGTAATACATCTTCATCATTGGCGTATACTTTATTGACTGCAATCATCAATGAACGTAACTGCTCCAACGATGGATATTTTGTATACAACCAGGTCCTGAGTGCTGCTACAGAAGTAATCCCATCTACCGTAATAACAGGTGCACCTGCTATGTCTTTCGCTATGCCGAATAGTAAAATGCGCATATCCCTTTCATGAAATTTGAATAAAGCTACGATAATGTAGTAATTTTAAACAGGTGACATATCAAAAAAACATAAGATGAAAATCAGGATCAGGGGTAACAGCATACGCTACCGTTTGGACAAAAAAGATATTGAAGCATTAAAAGCTGATGGGAAAGTTGAAGAAAGCACTACCATCGGCGCTGGCAACCTTCATTTCTGTATAAAGGCAAAAAACGGCAGCAATGCACCCTTTATTAAACTGGAAGCTTCTGCAATACATCTTTCCTTCCCGAAAGAACAGGTTGAACAGTGGACCAATTCAGATCAGGTAGGCTTCTCTGCCGAAATTCCCAATGCAGATGGTTCCGTATTAAGTATCCTTGTTGAGAAGGACTTTAAATGCCTGACTGAACGCAGTGAGGATGATAGTAATGCGTTCGAAAATCCCGCAACAAACTGCTAATCACGCATTTAAATTTTACAGACCAGTATACAATGCCTTCAGTTCATAAAGGCATTAAAAATGCTCTGGCTGGCACTATCTTTTTTAATAGGCTATAAAATATGACCCGTCGCTGACATTGAAGCATTATTTACCTGGTTTTCCGCTTTGCGTAAATCTTTTTCCCGATTTGATCATTGAGGTGGTCATTCCTGATCGTTCTTTGTGGAAAATCTGTCAATCGGTGTTCGGCAGCTTTACCAAAAGCTTCAAATGAACATTTTCCTATATCTATTTCCAGGGAGATGACAGACAAAAATGTCAATTTAGAATCTGATCATGAAAAAAATATTTGGCTGGTTACATCTCTGGCTTGGAATAGCTTCCGGTATCGTGGTCCTGATAGTGGCAGGAACTGGCAGCTTGCTCGTATTTGAAGACGAACTGGAACATGCGTTCATGTCGTCTTTTTTTTACGTAGAGGTGCCGGCCAATACTGCCAGGCAGCCGCTGGATAATCTGACCGCCTACGTTCAAAGGGAAAATCCTAAATATAAACTCGGCAACATCACCGTAGAACCCGAGGCCGACCGTAGTGTTGTTTATCTTTTACGAAAAGGAAAAGCTAAAACCTCCAAAAATCAGCTGTACGTTGCTGTCAATCCTTATACTGGTCAGATCATAGAATCTATTCCGGGCAACAAACGGTTCTTTACGGTCGTATTGGACCTACATCGTTTTCTCTGTATGGGCGAAACGGGTAAACTCATTACCGGCATTTCCTGTTCTATTTTCGTCATCATGATCCTGACTGGTCTGATATTATGGTGGCCGAAAAGGAAAAACCGCAAACAGCGTTTACGTATAAAATGGGATGCATCATTTAAAAGGCTTAACTGGGACCTACATGCCGTATCCGGCTTCTATATACATATCGTACTGCTGGTTATTGGTCTGACGGGCGTAGCATGGAGCTTCAAATGGGTGAACAACCTGATCTATCTTGCTCTCGACGGAAATACCAAACAATATAAAGTACCACCGCCTGAAAGTCTGCCTGTAAAGAATAGTGGCATTGCCTACCTGGACAAGATCGTAGCTACGACCAACGAGCAGCTGCCATATGAAGGAACCATTACGATCCGTTTTGCTGACAATGACAGCCTGTCTCTCGCTACTTCAAAAGAGAACAGAACAAGACATGCTAATGTGAATGATTTCCTTTATTTCCAGGCCGGAACGGCAAAACTAGTGCAGGTACGTCTGTATGACAATGACAGCAAAGCGAACATCGCCCGGAAATGGATGTATGCGTTACATAGAGGAAGTATATATGGCATACCTACTAAAATAATATCGCTGATCGCCGCCCTGGTCGCCTTCAGTTTGCCTATATCCGGGTTCCTGATATGGATGGGCAGAAAGAAGAAGAAAAAAACAGCAGCTAAAGTAAACGTTGTAAAAGCAAAAGTATTACCCCTGGATAAGCATTCTGACGCCAGCGTACAATATCAGTAATGCCGTAGCGCCTTCCACAATGCGTGGTTTCAAGACTGCGGCACTCAAACGGGCGCCTATTTGTCCGCCAACAATAACTGACAATAAAAGCGGGCCTGCAAAGTGAAGATCAAATAAAATCTCTCTTTTGCTGGCCTGACCCAATAAGCCTCCGATAGAATTTACAAGTATAAATACACTACAGATCCCTGCTATTTTCTTTGCTGTATCATAACGCCCTAAACGTAATACCGGGGACAGATAGATACCTCCGCCAATTCCCGTCATACCCGATAATAATCCGATAGCAGCACCTACAACACTGTATTTATAAGTTTTTTGCGCCTGAGGATCTGGTGCATATTCCTTTTCCAGGAACAATTTATAACACATCAACAGTGCTGCGGTCGTCAATGCTATTCCTAACAGCAGGAAGAAGGTATGCTGTTTCAATGGCAGGTAACTACCCGCAAAAGCAAATGGCACACTGATCAAACTCAATTGTAAGGCTCTCTTTAGCGGCAATTGGCCTACACGATAAAAATGATAGACACCTCCGGTTACCACCACTACGTTACAAAGCAATGCCGTGGACTTCATGAGTTGGAAGTCTACACTCCATAATGCCATCAAAGCAAGGTAACTGGAACCTCCGCCAAAACCGGCGGAAGCATATAAGAGGGCTATTGTAAAGAACAGTATGCAAAGCTCAACAGACATAAGCCAAATTAATAAGTGTTCATTTCCACATCAATCTCGGCAGCCCATGCGTGGATGCCTCCTTCGATATTGTATACTGCCGGGAAGCCTGCTGCATCGAGCTGTTGTGCTACTGCCAGACTACGCATGCCGTGATGGCACAATAATGCGATCGGCTGGTCCCTTCTCAGTTTTGGAATAATACTTCCTACCATGCGCATTGGCACATGCATGGCCTGTGGTATATGGCATATTTCCCATTCGTCCGCTTCTCTAACATCTATCAGCTGCAGCGGCTTTTCTGTTTCCAGCCAATCCTGTAACTGATGTACGGAGAGACTTTTCACACCGCCGACGTCGCAGGGTTGATCATAACTTTCCTGCAGTTCAGTAATATTATGATTACCAGGAACAGGTTTGATCTGAAAAGTGTGATGAATGTTATATAGCGTATCAATCGTTAATAACTGGTTACTCAGTGGCTCACCGATGCCGGCAATGATCTTTACTGTTTCATTTGCCTGGTAAGAGCCAACGATGCCTGGTAGTATACCTAATACGCCAATATCACTACAGTTCAGCATAGTACCGGGCTCCGGCTGTTCAGGAAACAGGCAACGGTAAGTAGCGCTACCCTTGTAGTTGAACACACTGACCTGGCCTTCATATTTGTGGATAGCCCCGTATACAAAGGGCTTATTCAGTATTACACAGGCGTCATTTACCAGGTAGCGGGTGCCAAAGTTATCTGTGCAGTCCACCACTACATCATAAGGACTGATAATATCCAGCGCATTATCAGGTGTGATCCAGGTGTCGTACATAGAGAACTGTACTTCCGGGTTTAGCTGATGTAATCGCTGTATAGCTGTCTTCAATTTCGGGCTGCCTACTTCGTCTGTGTTATAAAGGACCTGTCTTTGCAGGTTCGTGAGAGAAATATCATCGTGTTCCACGACACCGATCTTTCCAATTCCCATTGCCGTAAGATATTGCAATACGGGCACTCCTAATCCTCCTGCACCTATTACGAGTACTGCTGCATTATTGAGCAGTTGTTGTTTTGCGGGACCGAAGCCTTCCAGTTTCAGGTGTCTGTCATATCGTTGCATCATCCGTTCTTTATCCTTTTAGACATTAATATTGAATCACCGTATGTACCATCCGTTTGCTTAAATCCCTGAAGCAAACGTCCATATTCCAGGAAACCAAAGTTACGATACAACTGGATAGCTCTTTCATTATTTGCAAATACGTTGAGATGAATAACTTCCAGTTCTTTATGCTGTTCCGCCCAACGCATGGCGGTGGTCATTAACCGGCGGCCGATACCCATATTCCAATACTCATGCAGGATGGCGATGCCTAATTGTCCCAGGTGGGCTTCTTTCTTCAGATCTGATTGTTTGATAGTAATGGAACCTGTAAGCCGGTCCTCAACGACCGCTAACAGGTGAAGATGCCTGGATTCATTACAGAGAGCATTGATGAAGGCCCGTTCGTCAACGACAGTCAGCTCCGCAGCTTCCTGCCGGGTCATGAGCAGAAAATCTGTTTCCGTAGTTAGTTGCCGGAATAACGCCAGCAATGCCGGAGCGTCATCCAAAAGGGCCGGACGCACCAATAATACCTGGCCATTGGGTAGGAAGTGCTGCATACTACAAATGTAACGACAAAAAAAAGCGCTGCAACATATGCAACGCTTTTCTATTATTTTAATATTTCTTTATTTATAGCACGATCTTATCTGCACCAAAATAAGGTTGCAGCACCTTCGGAATATTAATACCGTCCGCCGTCTGGTTATTCTCCAGGATACAGGCCAGGATACGGGGCAATGCCAGGGAGCTGCCATTCAACGTATGTACCAGCTGTGGTTTGCCTCCACCATCTTTAAAACGGATCTTGGCACGGTTTGCCTGGAAAGCTTCGAAATTGGAAACAGAGCTCACTTCCAGCCATCTTTGCTGAGCAGTACTGTACACTTCAAAATCGTAGGTAAGCGCAGAACCGAAGCCCATATCGCCACCACATAGGCGTAGAATACGGTATGGCAGTTCCAGTGCTTTCACCAGTTCTTCCACATGTGCTACCATTTCGTCAAGTATCTCATAAGACTTATCAGGGTGTACTATCTGTACTACTTCCACCTTGTCGAACTGGTGCAGGCGGTTAAGACCACGTACGTCCTTACCGTAAGATCCGGCTTCACGACGGAAGCAAGGTGTGTAACCAGTCAGTTTTACCGGCAGGTCACTGTCTTTCAGGATCTCATCGCGGAATAAGTTGGTCAGCGGTACTTCAGCAGTTGGGATAAGGTATAACTCATCTTCACCTACAAAGTACATCTGTCCTTCCTTATCAGGCAGCTGTCCTGTACCATAACCGGAAGCCTCATTGACCAGGTGAGGCACCTGGAATTCCGTGTACCCTTTGCTGGTATTGTAGTTCAGAAAATACTGGATCATGGCGCGCTGTAAACGTGCACCACGATTTTTATATACTGGAAAACCAGCGCCGGAGATCTTATTCCCCAGCTCGAAATCGATCAAGTCGTATTTCTTCGCCAGGTCCCAGTGAGGAACCGCCCCTTCGTGCAATGCAGGAATATCTCCGCCTTTGCGCACCTCTACGTTATCTTCAGGCGTTTTACCCGGAGGGACCAGCGCAGAAGGCAGGTTAGGCAGTTTTACCAGCGTATCATGCAAAAGCTTTTCTGCAGCGGCCAGTTCTTCGTTGATGGGATGCAGTTTTTCGTTCAGAGATGTTACTTCCGATTTACGGGATTCCGCTTCTTCTTTCTTCCCCTGGGCCATCAGCTTACCTATCTCTTTTGACAGCGAATTAGCTTTAGCCTTAGTTTCATCATACTCAAGGGTTAATTTCTTGCGCTTGTCGTCAAGCTCTATTACCTGATCTACCAGTCCCAGCTCCTTGAAATTTTTCAAAGTGAGCCGTTCCAGCACCAGGTCTTTGTTTTGACGAATGAACGGAACTTGTAACATTTTAGGATTTATTAAATTTCAGCAAATATAACAGTCAATTAGGAATTGGGGATTAAGAATTAGGGAATGACACTGTTATCATCCCTGGTCCTTAATCCCCATTATTAATTTGGTAATTCTTTTATGAAAGGTATTTCCCTACGATCGGCACCCTTCTTCCTACGCCAAAGGCTTTGGATGAGACGCGAATGATGGGACAGAACTGGTTACGCTTATACTCATTGGTATTGACCATTTTGAGTGTACGGGCTACCAGCGCCGGATCGAATCCCTGTGCTATGATCTCTTTAGGGCCCTGGCGGCGCTCAATGTACTGGTACAGGATCTTGTCAAGGACGGCATAGTCAGGCAGACTGTCGCTATCTTTCTGATTAGGACGTAACTCCGCCGATGGCGCCTTGTCTATAATATTCTGCGGAATGATCTCCCCATTACGGTTGATGTACCTGGCCAATGCATAGACCTGCATTTTATACACATCTCCCAATACGGCCAGTCCACCGGCCATATCTCCATAGAGCGTACCGTAACCGGTAGATAATTCACTCTTATTCGAAGTGTTCAGCAGAATATATCCGAACTTATTAGCTAACCCCATTAGCAGGTTGCCCCGGATACGGGACTGGGTATTTTCCTCCGCTACATTAAACGGCAAACCTTCAAAGTAAGGCTGCAGGGTTTGCAGGAAGCTGTCGTAAATATCATTGATGCGCACGATATCATACGGGTTATCAAGACTTTTTGATAACGCCACAGCATCATCGACAGAATGTTCAGTAGAGTAGGGAGATGGCATCAGGATGGCCCGTACATTCTCTTTTCCGAGCGCTTCCACAGCCAAAGCCAGCGTTACTGCGCTGTCAATACCGCCGGAAGAACCCAGGATAGCCTTTTTAAAGCCCATTTTCTGGAAATAGTCCTTTATCCCCACTACAATGGCCTGATGAATACGATCAATGTTATATTCAGGCAATAGTTCCAATACCGGCGTATATGATACATCCGGTGCGGGTTGTTTGGACTGTAACAATACATCCAGGTCATAACCATCCATCGCCTCTTCGAAATAAGGTAGTTCCTTTACGATGTTACCCTGAGGGTCGAATATAAGAGAGCCGCCATCAAAGACGATCTCCGTCTGGGAGCCTACTGTATTACAGTAGTACATGGGAATACCATACTTGCGCACGTTCGCACGGATGATCTCCTTCCTGTTTTGCGCATGATCATAGTCAAACGGAGAGGCAGAGAGGTTGATCATCACATCTGGTTGCTGTTCTATCAACTGGTCCATCGGACAAACCCTGTAAAGCGGATTATCTCCCAGGTTCCAGATATCTTCACAGATGGTCACTGCCAGCTTCTTTCCTTTGAATGGCACTACATTCCATGCATAGGCCGGCTCAAAGTAACGGTACTCATCAAACACATCATAAGTAGGCAGTAACGTTTTATGGATGACCTGTTTCACTTCTCCTTCATGCAGGAACCAGGCGGCATTGAACAGGTCTTTTCCTTCTGGTTGTGTGTTCCGGCCCGGGCCACCTACCAGCACAGCGATATTAGCAGTATGCGCTTTTATTTTGTCAATAGCAGCATATGATTGCTGGATAAAATCTTCAAATTCAAGGAAATCCCTTGGGGGGTAACCACATACACACAGCTCAGAGAATACTACCAGGTCAGCTCCCTGCGCTTCGGCCGCTTTAATTCCGTCCAGGATCTTCTGTATATTAAACTCGAAATTGCCGATATGATAGTTCTGTTGAGCAAGTATAATTTTCATCTAAACGTCTTTTAAAAGAATAATCCCAGATTTAATGCAAAGCTATTCATATTTACCTTGCCATCATCCCATTTTCCATTGCGGGTCACATCTATGAACCCGTTACGATAGCTGAGACCAACCATGCCCGATAATCTGTCGCCTAATGGGTATTCAATACCGGCGCCGATCAGCATACCGACATTGATAGGAGTAATATCACGTAATACGTTTACTTTGTCATCGTTGGCCTGTAGGCTAACAACATCTGCCCGGCCACGCACGGGAAAGCCAAGATAAGTACCGAACTGCCCCCAGAGGCCTAATCCATTGTCTGCGTCAGTCTTAAGCTTCAGCGCAAACGGGATCTCGACATAAGTGAGCTTAAGCTTATATTCTGCCGGGATCTGTTTATAATCTTCCAGCCCCTTATTCGCTTCATATTTCAATGTACTACCTGTTGTAGAGACCTGCAGACCGGAAGCAATAGCGTAACGTCCGGATTCGTCCAGCAGAAAGTCTGCCATAATCCCAAAGCTGACACCGGCACGGGAGCCATTACGGTCCACTCCCGATTCCTGGGGCTGCAGCCAAAAAACGGTGGGGTCCAGTTTAAAACCCAGCCGCACCCTGTTTTCCTGCATAATATTGCGCTGAGCCTTTACTGCGGCTATATTTAATAACAAAAATATTATCAATATTACCTTCCTCATATAATTTTATCTTTTTTTTAATACAAGCTATATAATATTTTTACCTATTCGTAGTTAGATAACAAGTATGCGAAATTACATTAATAAATTAGCTGGTAACACTCAGTGGCTATTGTCCGCCCTCATCCTTATTTGCTGTGTCTCTGCCTGTAAGCACAAAAACGTGCCAGATGTGAGCCATATTGCGGTAACCGTACAAATTGACCGCTTTGATCAGGCATTGTATAAACTGGATACCAACAATATTCAGTCGGGATTGCAACAACTGGCAAAGGTGTATCCTACATTCCTGCCTGCCTACATTGAGCATGTGATGAATTTCGGTCCCTACTCAGATACCAGCAATTTAATACTATTACAAACACGTATGCTTGTCGGCAATGGCGACTTCCGCGTGTTACAAGATTCTATCAATGCACATTTCCCTAAACTGGATGCATTAGAAAAGGACCTGGCGCAGAGCTTCCGCTATATCAAATACTATATTCCTTCGTTCCCTCTTCCACAGAAAGTTGTGGCTTTCAGTTCCGTGATCAGTAATTACGGTGCTGTTACCGTCGATTCGGTGCTGGGTATTGGTCTGGATATGTATCTGGGTAAAGATTTCCCGATATATCCGATGTTACCTGATTACCCAATGTACATGGTCCGCAAATTCTCTCCGGAGTATATTACGACCAATGCTGTTCAGGCCCTTGTGCAACAGGAATACCCAGGTGCGGAAGCGGGCGAACAACTGGTAAATCAGCTGGTAAGCGCCGGCAAACAGCAGTACTTCCTCGAACAGGTATTACCGGAAACCGAAGATAGCACCCGCTTGGGATATACGAAAGCACAGATGAAATGGTGTGATGAAAATGAACTGATGATCTGGCAATATTTCGTGCAACAGAACCTCTTGTATAAATCAGACTGGCAGAGCAATATGCATTTCATGAATGACGGACCGACTACGCAAGGGATGCCTGAAGAAGCACCAGGTAGGATCGGGGCGTTTGTAGGATGGAGGATCGTAAAGGAATACATGAAACAACATCCTGAGGTAACGTTGCAACAGCTGATGGAGACGAAAGATGCGATGAAGATCTTTTCACAGTCGAAGTACAGGCCGAAGTAAACTATTTCAGCAACTGCATTTTTTCCAGCACATATAGACGAAACCAATTCGGAATATCCTGATCGTGTATTACAAAGTTATCTTTCTCAAATTCTGCGATCAAACGATAACTTAACCGGGAATTATCTATCAGGAATGTACGATACGTATAAGGAATAACCTTTGAAAGTAAGTCAAGCGAGCGGGTATATCTCTCTACTATTTTTTCCTCGTCGACATTATGTCCGCCTTTTCTTACTCTTTCTTTTACCCTGGCGATATTGATCTGAACAGAATCTGTGGAAATAAAATATAAATAATTCCTATACCCGGCGTCCAAAGCCTGCTTGAGAATCTCTAATTTAGATGCATGTGACATTACGGTTTCAAAGGAGAAGGAATGCCCCACAGAAATCAATTGCTGTCTTAAAAATTCGGCGATTAGTGCCGCTTCATATGCATGCGTATTCTTTCCTGTAGTTATAACGTTGTTCTGCAGTTTGAGATCAACATGATATCCATCTTTCTCCGATTTTTCTCTTAAGGAAGATTCGGAAAGATACTGTTCGAAAACCGCTGTCGAAATCTTCAATTGATAATCTCCCAGATTTATAAACCCCTTCTCACTACATGCTTTCTGGATTTCATCTGCGTTCAGATAAAATCCAGAATAATAGTTCTTTTTGATATCGTAAATGATCGTGCTTTTACCAGAACCATTCGGACCGGCAAAAATGCGCATTCGCTTAGTGAAATTTGACATGTAAAACAGTGCCTTTCTTAAGATCTGAAGGGATCTCTGGAGTTATGAGTTGTTCTATTTTCTCTATATGCCCGTCGGCGTATTCCTTGACAACCCATCCGTCTTTCTCATATGTGAGAGACAACTGCAAAGCTCTGTTCTCATTAATTGCATTATTGGCTGCTCTTGCTCCGATTTTTTCCAGCATGCTCATATCCACACCATCTTCTATGGCGCTCAGATCTGAAAACCCTTGCGGATCGCCTGCTGACCAGTAATCGGCTGTGTTTTCGTCGTTCTCTTTAAATAGCATTTCATCAGACATATTAAACACCCATTATTATCTAAAATTAAGCAATAAATACTACACTACCCATTCACCGGCCTTCCGCCCAGTACATTCACTACCGTCTCTCCCGGCAATACCCGGAACACCGGTATATTCACTGCATACCTGTCACACAATTGCCGGATCGCATCATCAATTTGCTCAGCGCTATACCGTGATGAAAAGTGTCCTAATATCAACGTTTCAATATTACTGCCGCTTACCATTTCAATCACTTCATCCAATCGGCTGTGCTTATTCTTGTAAGCATATACTTTGATCTCTTCTTCTCTTTCCAGGAATGTGGCTTCATGAATAAGGACCTTCGAATCATTCCATTGCGTGAGATCTTCTACAGGTGTATCTCCAGAATAACTCAATATGTTTGTACGGACCTCCATAGTCGTACTCTCCTTCCCATGTTCCAATCCAATTCTACGTATCTCTTCTCCCGGCAAACCAGCCAGTTCCGGCCTGAGTTTCCGTTTCGTCTGCATTACTTTAAAACTCAGGCTTCTGATAACTTCCGGAGGTACGGGCACATGTCCATTGCGGACAGGTATTACTAAAATGTCGTCCTTTACACGGATCTCATCGCCTGGTGATGCAGGCTCCCATACAGTACCTACCGCATAAGGGTCGAACTGCTGAAAGAAGGCTTGCATATAGGGGAAAGAACGCGAATCTTTCGGATAATGAATAACAGGATATCCTTCTCTGGCATTGAGCTGATTGAATTGCAGCAATCCGGTAAGATGATCTCTGTCTGCATGTGAAATAAAAGCATGATTGATCTTTCTGCTTTTCTGCAATAAAGCCGACATCATACCATCGCCTGCATCGAATAGAATTCCCAGCTCTTCAACAAAATACCAGGTAGAAAATAAAGCGGTAGAATACCCTGTGATCGTTAGTTTCATTAAACTTTCTTCAAAATAATAGTGAGGATCCTCGGGATCCCATTCCTGTTGTCGTCGTCAAAATATTCATTTATATCGGCTACTACAAGTCCGTATTTCTTTGCTGACTGAATGAAGTCGGAAATATGATGATTGAAACATTCCAGCACTTCTGTGCCATTCTCTGTATCAAATCGTGCTTTAGAACCTACATATTGCTTAAACGGATGTAATTCTCCGATATATACATGTCCATTGGGATGCATTGACTTTGCCACCTGGTCGAAAATATGGTCAAGGTCATCGATGTGTTCCAGTACCAGGCTAAAGCTGACAAGATCGTACAGCCCGTCCTGGAATGTCCATTCTTTGGTAATATCTGCCTGTTTGAACAAAACACGGGAAGAAGAGATCTTTTGCCTGGCTTTCGCCATCATTTCTTCTGAAAGATCGATAGCGGTGATATAATCGGCCCTCTCCTGGAACCAAAGCGTATTCTTTCCTGTACCGCAGCCCACTTCGAGGCAGGTCTTAAATTGAATATCTGCCAGGGATTCCCTGAGTGCATGTGCTTCGAGGTCACGTGTTTTATTATCGTTCGTATCGTACTGGGAGGCCCAGAGATTATAAGCTTGTTTGGTGTCCATTTGTATGCATTTGCAGGTTATCAGAATTGCGGAAACGAGGGTATGCCGGTTATCTGTTTCCGGTCAGATAATTCAAGTTAATCATTTTCTAAAACAGCATTCCAGTACCCGGAAAGGTGCAGTATCAGAAATAGAAACAGTGTAAAACGTAAATCAATTTAGCTTAAAAGGCACAATCATCTGAAATTCGGGGATCTTGACCTCAAACAGCTTTTTGTTGAGCTGATTTTCCATCTGGTAGGTACCGTACATTTTACCGATCTCCGTACGCAGATTAGAACCTGAGACATATTGATAGCTTTCAGATGGGGCTAGCAAAGGTTGCACACCAACTACGCCTTCTCCTTCTACCTCACGGTGGGTACCGTTAGAATCGATAATATACCAGTGGCGGCGAAGAAGCTTGATAGGGAAAGTATTATTGTTCTCGATGGTGATACGGTAGGCGAACATAAACTCACTACCAATCGGATTTGAATAATCCGGTTGATAAAATGTCTCCACACTGATGGTAATTCCGTCTGTTACTTTTTTTACCATAAAACACCTCCGTTTAACGTAAAAATAAGCAAAATATATCCAGTAGTACTAAAAATTATATATCAAAGAAGACTTTAACTTTTCGTTTAGAAGTAGTACTGATGGACGTCTGAGCAAATCTAAACAATTGATTTAAAACCCTTTAAATTATCCTAACACTGTTCATAATTGCCGCATCATGCTCCGCAGCCCTGGCTGCTACTTCAAACCTGTTGGCGTAATAGCCTACCCTTATACACTCCCAGAAATATTTCCAGAGAAAGGGTACCAGGCCTAACTCTTTGTATTGCATTACATGACATATTTCATGCCGTACCCACCACTTATGCCGCAGGAAATTTTCCCGGCTGGTTCCATGCAGGTGGATCGTTCTTCCTATGACCATAGCGATCTGATTCCCTCCCATATAGCGCGCCGCCATACGGGCAAGAAGCGATCTTTCTTTTATGTAACAGGTTACCGGCTCCATAAGGTATGTAAAAATACAAATTAGGAATTAGTATTAAGAATCAGGAATTAAGAAGTTACATGACTTAATTCCTGATTCTCAATGCTAATTCCTAATTATTACAGCGAGAATCTTCTGGAAATATTGAATCCCCAGCGGAATTGTCCCTGTAACCACGACGTGGTCGTTTCAGGTATGAACTGATTCTCCAGGATAGCTGTCGAGTTGGTAAAGTTGACATGAAATACGTGTCCACCTGTTTCGATTTCCAGTCCTACTGCCAGTGGATTATACAGTTTCCTGCCCTGCTCTTTAAAATAGTCCTTACTTTCCTGGTTCCTGAACGGATAAAAATACTCTACCAGCAAACCGATCCGCTTAGAGAATTTAAGTCTTCCACCGGCTCCCAGCGCGAAAATGTCATTTTCATCCAGGTACCCTACCCGGTTGCGGTGTACCAGCGTTGGCAACAAGGTCAGAGATAAATTACGGTTGAACTTACGGGCTATGATCACCTGACCGGTATAAGAAAGGCGGTCAGAGAATTTACCGAAATAACTGGCGTCAGAAACCGTCTTGCTCGAGGTCATTGCACTAACGACCGAATTACCAAACAAGGTGATGGTCACAGGCATATGATCGTCTGTGGTTTGTTGCAGCAGTTTATATTTAGCCAGTCCTTCATAAAGTTCAGTAAGATTGCCGGAACCTTTTGTACGGCCAATTCCCGCCATCAAACGGTCGGTAATACCATACTCAAAGGCGATGCGGACATCGGCAGAGTTGTCCATTCCGAAGAAGGTCTTAGCCCCACCGAACTCACCTCCAAGATCACCGAAATGATGTGCTACCCTGAAATCGAGCTCACGCTTTTTAAGGGTTTCGGGTGAATGTCCCTGTATGATACGGGTTGATTTATAAGTAGCAATTACCGGTTCATGCGTTTTCACATCGTCTTTGTCGATCATTGCCTCCAGGCTTTCCTGGGCAAAAGTATTCAGTCCGAGGCAACAGCCCAGGAGCAACAGAGATATATGTTTCATAGGTTCTGACAGATTAAATGGATTTTATCAGGTTGCAGTAGTATAAGCTGCTTTCACAGTTACTTCAACTACTTCCGCGATGTTTTTAATTACCAGTGTAGGTATTTTTATGTGATGATCAGCCAGCTTTACATTGAATTTGGTATTGGCGGCCGGTTTCCCGTCTTTAACAGTGATAGTGGCCTTTTCATGATAGGGTTTGTCCACTCCGTGAAGAGACAAAGTTCCGTCTACTACTACTTCATAGGTGCCATCTTTATGCAGATCGGGAGGCGATACAATTTTGCCTTTGAAGATAGCATTCGGATATTTATCACTCTCAAGATAGTTCTCATTGAAATGCTCTTCCATGAGCTGTTTCTTAAACTTAAATGTGTTCACTGCCACTTTAAAATATACCTCTCCCGTTTTCAGGTTGATAGCAGACACGCCTTTATCCGAAGTAGCGTCAATATCTTCAACGGGTGTGGCAGAAAAAAAGGATAGTGCAGTATTCCGGCAGGTATACACATCCTGCGCAAGGGCGGCATGTGTAAGGAATAATCCTGCAAGCAGGGTAATCATTTGTTTCATTGTAAACTGTTTTTTAAAGATCCATTATTCCGGCATACCATGGGAAAGCCAGCAGTTAATAGAATCGCGCGTTCCCTGGCTGAACTTTTCACCACGGGGAGGCATGTCCGCATTTGGTCCTGTTACCCGTTCCCGGAATAATGCTTCATTCGCGTTGAGATAGGTCTTCAGCTTTGCCAGCGTAGAAAAATCCGATACAACAAAATTTCCCGTTCCCTTATGGCAAGCGCCATTGGTACATTTACTGGAAATGGTCGTCATAATGTAATCGGATGTGATCACTGCGGTATCGCATGCATTAGGTGCAATTCCCGGGTCTGGTTTAGGCGCCTGTTCGGCTGTGCAACTGTACACGAAGAACATAAGCACTAAGGGAAACAGTGCCGTTTTCATAGGTTTTTTCATTTCACTTTGGTTTGGCGGGTGTCACCCGGTCTTTGAATGGTTATTGGTAATTACAACGTCTAAAACAAAAATATATTATATAATTGATAGTCCATATAGCCCGCTCATTTTAGTAATTTTTTGAAGGATTCCTCTGGGCATACGCTGCTGCTGATGGACTATCAACTGATTTTTAATACATTTGTTTTTATGAACATTGATCAGCTTTACGACATTTACCGGCAATACCCATCTATACAAACAGATACCAGACAGCTCAAAGCAGGTGATATATTCTTTGCACTGAAAGGACTCAACTTTAACGGGAATACCTATGCTGCTGCTGCACTTGAAAAAGGAGCTGCATTTGCAGTAATAGATGAGGAAGCATATTATACGCAACCGGATAAAATGATGCTGGCGACAGATGTGCTGGAAGCACTACAGCAACTGGCGTTAAAGCACAGACAAAGCCTGAATATTCCATTCCTCGCTATTACCGGTACTAACGGCAAGACAACTACGAAAGAGTTGGTCAGCACGGTACTGTCATCAGCATTTAAGACTACTGCTACTGCAGGCAATCTGAACAATCATATAGGCGTACCATTAACCATATTGCGCATTCCTGCTGATGCGGCTATGGCCGTTATTGAAATGGGTGCTAATCATGAGCACGAGATCGAAAGTTATTGTAAGATCGCGAGGCCAACTCATGGCATCATTACCAATATCGGAAAGGCCCACCTGGAAGGATTCGGCAGTGAAGAAGGGGTACGCAGAGCGAAAGGAGAACTGTACGATTTCCTGCGTAAGAATAATGGGACTGTGTTTGTTTGTAATGAGTACTCTTACCTGCTCGAAATGAGTAAAGGTATTCCTACTGTGATAACCTACGGACAAACATCCGCCGATTATACAGGCCAGCCGCTGGCCGACAGTGCATTGTTAAGTGTGAAGGTTACCAGTCACGAAGACATTGGCCAGATTGATAGTCAGCTGGTGGGTGCGTACAATTTCCCGAATGTGATGGCTGCTGTGGCAGTTGGACTGCACTTCGGGGTTCCAGCTGATAAGATCAAAACTTCCATTGCAGCTTATGCTCCTTCCAACAACCGCTCACAGGTGATCAAACAAGGCAGTAATACCATCATTATGGATGCTTACAATGCAAACCCATCAAGCATGAAAGCAGCTATCGAGAACTTTGCGGGTATTACAGCCGACAAGAAAGTTTTATTGTTAGGAGCGATGATGGAACTAGGCCCGGACAGTGTAAAAGAACACCAGGCACTGGTCAATTTATTACAGCGTACACATTGGCATGCGGTGGTACTGGTAGGAGGTGATTTTATTAAAACCAATCATCCGTATATATTCCTTGAAAATGCTGCAGCAGCAACTTCCTGGCTGCAACAACAGCAATTTACAGATGCTTATCTGCTGATCAAAGGTTCCAGAAGTATCGGTATGGAAAAAGTGATCCAATAAAATAGTGAAGATAATACTATAAAAAAGAGACCTGCAAGCTGGAAAGCCCGCAGGTGTTCATAACCTATGCCAACTTTAGAGTATTATATAAAGAGTTTAGTAATTACGTTATATATGTAAATATGTTTTGCTGGAATTAATGTAGTGAATTAGTTTTTACAAGGCATATGAGACCATTGGCTGCAATTTGTTTTATGAGGCATAACTTCTATGAGGTTATGGGCATTAGTTCAGGGTCAAAGTGCTTGGTTTTAAGATAATATCATACTCGCTGCTATTATTCCTACGAAGACTTCCTCGCTCCTATAACAACAATTTGTGCGTCTGATTGTTTAAATCCTTAAGTTTTTCTGATTGAGTGTTTTTCTAACGTGTCTGCTACATGTGTCTGGATATATTTACGTTCGTTTTAATTTCCTGGATTTCGCTATTTGAAAAAAATCTCAGATTTCCTGGCAAAGCTCTATCAGCACACCATTTGTATCTTTCGGATGCAGGAAACAAACCAGCTTATTATCCGCCCCTTGTTTCGGCTCAGTTTGCAATAAAGTAAATCCTTCTGCCGCAAGGCGTTCCATTTCTGCATGAATATCTGCTACATCAAAAGCGATATGATGTATTCCCTCCCCCTTTTTGTCCACAAACTTAGCAATGGTACTGCCGGGACTGATGGCTTCCAGCAATTCTATTTTGGTTTCCCCCTGACGGAAAAAAGCTGTTTGCACAGCCTCACTTTCCACCTTTTCTTTTTTATAGCAATCAGTGTTAAGAAGCTTTTCAAATAAAGGTATTGATGTCTCCAATGATTTGACGGCTATTCCTATGTGTTCTACTTTCAGCATAAAGCAATTTAGCATTTTAATGTACAAATAGTTGTTCTCTATGTCCATATCAGTTCTTACAATGATCGTGGGAGGTAAGCAAAGCAATTAAGCATTAAATTTGTAGTATAGAGGAATCAACACTTACAATTAAAGACCGCCAGATATGCTTAAGTTGCCAATTTACCTGGATAATAATGCTACCACGCCCTGCGACCCACGGGTTGTAGAAGCAATGCTTCCCTATTTTTCGGAAACATTTGGTAATGCAGCCAGTCGTAACCACTCTTTCGGGTGGGCAGCAGAAGCAGCCGTCGATCTTGCCCGCGAACAGGTAGCAGCCCTGATAGGCGCAGATCCGAAGGAGATCATCTTCACCTCCGGCGCTACCGAGGCCGACAACCTTGCCCTGAAAGGAGTATTTGAGATGTATGCCGACAAAGGGAACCACATTATTACTACCGAAATAGAACATAAAGCAATATTGGACACCTGCAAACACCTGGAAAAACAGGGTGCAGAGATCACCTATCTGAAGGTGAACAATGAGGGTCTTCCTGACCTGAAGGAGCTGGAAGCGGCCATTACGGCCAAAACTATCCTGGTGTCCATCATGTATGCCAACAACGAGATAGGAGTGATCAGTCCTATCAAAGAGATCAGCGCTATTGCGAAAAGGCATGGTGTACTGATGATGAGCGATATTTCCCAGGCGGCCGGTAAGGTGCCTGTGGATGTGAACCGCGATGGTATCGACCTGGCGGCATTCAGCGCTCATAAATTATACGGACCGAAAGGAGTGGGCGCCCTGTACGTACGCCGTAAGTCACCCCGGGTAAAGGTGACTGCCCAAATGGACGGCGGCGGACACGAAAGAGGTATGCGTTCCGGTACATTGAACGTACCGGGTATCGTAGCCTTCGGGAAAGCCTGTGAACTCTGCCAGCAGGAAATGGAAACAGAAGGCAAAAGGCTGGCAGTATTGCGCGACAAACTTGAAAATGCGCTGCTGCAGCTGGAACAAACCTTTGTTAACGGATCAAAAACCAACCGTTTACCGCATGCCAGCAACATTTCCTTCCGCTATGTGGAAGGCGAAGCCCTGATGATGGGTTTCAATAAAAATCTTGCGCTATCATCCGGTTCTGCCTGTACCTCCGCTTCACCGGAACCCAGTTATGTACTGAAAGGGCTTGGCCTTGGAGACGACCTGGCCCATTCCTCCATTCGATTTGGACTGGGACGCTTCACCACTGAAGAAGAGATCGATTATGCCATTCAAGCCGTTACGGAAACGGTTAATAAATTAAGAGAAATAAGTCCGCTGTGGGAAATGTTTAAAGAAGGTGCGGACATGAACACCATCGAGTGGTCCCGACTTTGAGGACAATGAACATGGGGGACAATTACTGACAGCTTTATACTTATGCTTATGGCTTACGCTGAAAGAGTTCTTGATTATTATGACAACCCCAGGAACGTAGGAACACTGGACAAGTCCAGTTCAAGAGTGGGAACAGGGTTGATACACGTGCCGGAGTATTTGGAAGTAGTAAGAATACAAATTGAAGTGAGTCCGGCCAGACATGTTATTATGGATGCCCGCTTTAAAACCTTCGGGTGTGGTGCCGCTATTGCAGCTACCTCTATCACTACAGAGTGGCTCAAAGGCAAAACTATCGAAGAAGCCGCCGAACTTGATCATATGGAAATTGTGGAAGCACTGAACCTTCCTCCGGCCAAAATACATATCACCATCCTGGTAGAAGATGCGGTGAAGGCAGCTATTAACGATTACCGCCATAAAAATGGCATGGAACCGCTGAAAGCTGAAGCCGAAGAAGAGTCTGAACGTGACTACGAGCTGGAAGAAGAACACAATTAAACATAATTAACTGATCAATTAAGCGTTAAGGATTGACTGACCGCACGGTATTCAATTCGTAATTCCTAATTGATCATTTTTAATTATATATATTTGTGCTTTCAGTATCACTATGCTAGCAATCTTTAAAAAGGAAATACACCAGTTTTTCAGCAGCATTACGGGATATGTGGCCATCATCCTGTTCTTACTGGCCAATGGCTTGTTGCTGTTCGTTTTTCCCGATACCAGCCTGCTGGACTACGGATATGCCAACCTTGATCCGCTTTTCGAACTGGCGCCCCTGATATATCTGCTGCTCATACCGGCTATTACCATGCGCAGCTTTGCTGACGAATTCAAAACCGGTACTATGGAGCTGCTAAGCACCAAACCTTTAAGCTGGTGGCAGATCGTAGTCGGAAAATTCTCTGCCGGGCTCCTGGTCGTACTCATTTCGCTCATTCCAACAATTGTTTATTATATCGCTATCAGGCAGTTGAGCGCCAATCCCGCCAATCTTGATAACGGCGGCATGACCGGCTCGTATATAGGCCTGTTCCTGCTGGGAGCTGTGTTCACCGCTATTGGCGTATGGTCGTCCTCCCTGACTACCAATTCGGTAGTGGCTTTCCTCATCGCTATTTTCACCTGTTTCATATTTTATAATGGCTTTGATGCATTAAGCAAAGTGCCTGCCTTCACTGGTGGCGCCGATTATTATCTGCAAATGGCTGGTATCAAGTTTCACTATACCTCTATCAGCCGTGGCGTGATAGACAGCAGGGATATTATATACTTCCTGAGTGTGATCGGCTTGATGCTTTATCTGACAAGATTATCATTACAACGCAGGATCTGGGATTAATTTAAAACACTCGTTTCGTGGCTATCAACAGAAGGAAAAAATACTTGCAGCGGGCTATTGTAGTAGTGGGTGTACTTGTGGGGGTTAATATACTGGCAGCTTATTTTCATACCCGCTGGGACCTTACCGCGGAAAAAAGATATACACTTACACCTGGTACAAAGAATCTGCTTCGCGGGTTGGATAGTACCGTTACTATAGAGATCTTCCTGAAAGGCGATTATCCCGCCAGTTTCCGCCAGCTGGCCCAGTCCAGCCAGGAACTACTGGAAGAATTCCGGGAATACGCCGGCCAGCGTGTCCAGTTCTCGTTCCAGAGCCCGGGTCAGGGACCAGATTCCGCCCGTCTTGCCTTTCAACAAACACTTGTAGAAAAAGGCATCGTTCCCTTCAATATGCAGGTACAGGAAGACGCTAACCAGGGATATTCTGAAAAACTGATCTTTCCCGGCGCCTTATTGCACTATGGCTCAAAAACCGTGGGTATCAACCTGCTCAAGAATCAGGGGGGCCTTAATCCGGAGGCGACAATGAACAGCTCTGAGTCCCTGCTGGAATATCAGTTCGCCAATGCCATTTACCAACTGCAGCAGAAACAACCACCGCTGGTGGGATATATGCTGGGTAATGGAGAACTACTGGGCGCTGATGTATATGATCTGCTCACGACTATGCAGACCAACTATCTGCTGGATACCATTACACTCCAGTCTGTGTCTTATATCCCGAAAGACTTTGACGCAGTTGTTTTTGCCAAACCCCAAACAAGGTTTACTGATGAAGACAAGCTGAAAATCGATCAGTATGTAATGAATGGAGGTAAAGTACTTTGGTTCATTGATGAATTGAATGCTTCCATAGATAGCCTCCAGCACCAGGAAAGCTTTGTGGCGTTTGATAAGGGGCTAAACCTGGAAGATATACTATTTCGCTACGGTGTGCGTATCAACCAGGACCTTGTACAGGATATGCAGAGTGATTTTGTTCCACAGGTAGTAGACCGCACAGGCCAGATGCAGCCACTGGGATTCCCTTATTTTCCGTTGCTGACACCTACCGGTGCTCATCCTATTGTGAAGAACCTGGACCTTGTACTGAGCCATTTTGCAAGCTCAATAGATACTGTTAAAGGTGGCGGCATAACCAAGACATTACTGCTCACAACATCGGCCAACAGCCGTAGCGTAAGTTCACCAGTAGAAGTTAGCTGGAACAACCTGCGTGTAAAACCTAACCGCCGCGAGTTTAACAGGCAATTCCTGCCTGTGGCCGTACTATTGGAAGGCCAGTTCACATCCCTGTTCCGTAACAGGCTGGATGAAAATACACACCAGGCCATTCAACGGGCTTCAGGTCAGCCATTCAAGAATAATAGCGATACAATCAATAAAATGATCGTAGTAAGTGATGCTGATGTCATCACAAATGCCTTCTCTCAGAAAAGTGGTCCGCTACAAATGGGCGTGAACCTCTACGATCAATCCATGGTATATGCCAACCGCGAATTCCTGCTTAACTCCCTGGGATATCTTACCCATAATGCCAGCATCATGGATGCACGTAACAAGGAGTTGACACTACGCTTGCTGAATCCTGAAAAAGTTAAACAGGAGAAAAGCAAATGGCAGGCTATTTGTTTCATCGTCCCCATCGGGCTGGTTTTATTGTTCGCTGCCATTTTCCAGTTTATCAGACAAAGAAAATTTGAAGTATAGCAGGTAAGGAACAGCTGTTGCTTTGTTGTCGGATTTAATATTGCTTAAACTGCCGGTCAGTCAATAATTGTTTGTAAATAATTGATTTACAAACAATAGACTATCGATTTCCGGCGTTGAAGAAAGATGACAGTATCCTATAACGATCACAGCTTTAGACTATCAGGCATAGTCAACAGACCTGCTTTAAACGAACGCAACTATGGATTCAAGTCTATGACTATGGACTATTCCACATATATTTGCCCAGCAATAAATTTAAAAGCGGCTACTTAAACCCCTGAAATAAAAAGAGTCAACTTTTAAAATTAATACCCGGCCGCCCGGGAATCATTAAGGGAAGCAGTGAAAAGCAGGTCGCTTTTCACATCAAAATTTAACCACACGTGTACAACGCAGAAAGTATCAGCAAAGTGCTGAAAGGTGAACTATTGCAGCAGACGGGTAACCCGGATATCGAACACATTTTGCTGGACAGCCGGAAACTGAGCTTTCCTGAAACATCTCTTTTTATACCATTGGTCAGCAGCAGGCGCAATGCACACCAGTACATACCGGAACTGTATGAGAAAGGAGTTTCCAATTTCATTGTGAGTGAACCTGTGCCTGAGGGAAAATATCCCAAAGCCAACATCATTCTTGTAAAAGATACCATGCACGCGCTGCATACGCTGGTGGCCTACCGCCGGCAGCAGTTCCATATTCCTGTTATCGGTATTACCGGCAGTAACGGTAAAACCATCGTAAAAGAATGGTTATATCAGCTGCTGGAAAAAGATTATAATATTATTCGTAGCCCTAAAAGCTACAACTCCCAGATCGGTGTTCCTTTGTCTGTATGGCCAATGAAACCCGAGCACCAGCTGGCTATTTTCGAAGCCGGCATCTCTCAACCGGGAGAAATGGAGCACCTGGAAAAGATCATCCGCCCAACCATCGGTATCTTCACCAATATCGGGGAAGCCCACAATGAAGGCTTCCTGAATATCAGGCAGAAGATCAACGAAAAGCTGGTTTTATTCTCCAAAAGCGATTTACTGATCTATAGTAAAGATTATCTTGCCCTCAATGAATGTGTGCTTAATTTTCACAGTCTGGTGGGTAAGAAAGATAACCACGAAGGCGGGTTACAGCTATTCGCCTGGTCGCGAAAAACGGAGGCTGACCTGCGTATCACCAGCGTCAATAAAAGCGATAACAGATCTCATATAGAAGCGCTGTACCGGAATGAGCAGCTACACATCAGTATTCCTTTTGTGGATGAGGGCTCTGTGGAGAATGCGATCCATTGCTGGGCATTGATGATCCACCTGGGAATGAACCAGGAGGTCATTCAGCAGCGGATGGACCAGTTGGGCAATATTGCCATGCGCCTGGAACTCAAGCAGGGCATCAATAACTGCTCTGTTATCAATGACAGTTATAATTCCGACCTCGGTTCATTGACCATTGCGCTGGAATTCCTGCAACAACAGCAACAACATCCTATCCGTACGGTCATCCTTAGTGATATACTGCAAAGTGGTAAAAGCGACGCTTCCCTTTATGAGGAAGTAGCCAGTTTACTGCAACAGAAGGGTATTAATAAATTGATCGGGATCGGCAAGAACATCTTCAGAGAGAAAAAAAGCTTGCAGCAGGTACAGGGTCTGAAAAGCAGTTTCTTTCTTACAACGGAAGAATTTATCCAGCAGTTCAACCAGCAGGACTTCCAGCATGAAACCATACTGCTGAAAGGCGCCCGTGTGTTTGAATTTGAAAGGATCGGCAAACTGCTGGAGCAAAAAGTGCATCAGACCATCCTTGAAATTAATCTGAGTGCTGTAGCACATAATGTGAAACAATATCAATCCCGGCTGAAACCTACCACCAAACTGATGGCGATGGTAAAAGCCTTTTCTTATGGCAGTGGAAGTTTTGAGATTGCAAATCTATTGCAGTTTCATGGCGTAGATTACCTCGCCGTTGCTTATGCTGATGAAGGAGTAGAATTAAGAAGGACCGGCATTACTATGCCGATTATGGTGATGAACCCTGAACCAGCTTCCTTCGACGCCATCCTTCAATGGAACCTGGAACCCGAAATATATTCCATCCACCTGTTAAAGCAGTTTGAAGAAGAAGTGCAGTTAGCCGGTAAAAACGGCTTCCCTGTACATATCAAACTGGACACAGGCATGCACAGGCTGGGCTTTGAGCGGAAAGACATCCCTGAACTGGGAAGATTGCTCAATGACAATTTATACCTTAAAGTAAGCTCGGTATTCAGTCACCTGGCAGCAAGTGAAGATCCCGCAATGGACGAATTCACAAAACAACAGGGCCGGTTATTCTTTGAAATGAGCCATGAGCTTCAAAAAGCACTCGGGTATGCTGTGATCAGGCATATCTCCAACAGTGCGGCCATAGAAAGGCACCCGGACCTGCAACTGGATATGGTGAGACTGGGCATCGGGATGTATGGAGTTGATAGTACCGCCTCTATGCAGGAACTACTGAAACCAGCCAGTACCCTGAAAACGACGGTGGCGCAGGTAAAACACCTTGCAACCGGAGAAACCGTAGGTTATGGGGCAAAATGGGTGGCGAAAGGCCCCTCCGTAACAGCTACAATACGAATAGGCTATGCGGACGGCTACCCCCGCCGCCTGAGCAACGGGAAAGGTAAAATGCTCATACACGGACAGTTGGCGCCAGTGGCTGGCATTGTGGCCATGGATATGCTGATGCTTGATGTAACCCACATCCCCGATGTGACAGAAGGCGATGAAGTTATCGTATTCGGGGCCGAATTGCCCGTACAGCAGGTGTCAGCATGGGCCGAAACCATTCCTTACGAAATATTAACAGGAATTTCGCAACGTGTGAAACGGGTATATTTCGAGGAATGACCGGAAATTCCGATTTTGCATATTATTATTATTTTTGATAAAATTTTTACCCTTTGAAATATCGTCACGTAATTTGGATCGTTGTCTTAGTGCTGGTGGTGGACCAGGCCCTGAAATTCTGGATAAAGACACACATGAACTTTAACCAGGAATTTATCATCTTTCCTAACTGGTTCCGCATTCACTTTACTGAAAATCCCGGTATGGCCTATGGCCTGGAGCTAGGGGGAGAGTGGGGCAAGGTATTACTGACGCTTTTCCGCCTTGTAGCTGTAGTAGTAGGTTTTAAGTATATGAGTACACTGGTGAAACAGCGCCATCATACCGGATTGCTGATCTGCGGCGCCCTCATACTTGCTGGCGCAGCTGGCAACCTGATTGACAGTATGTTCTATGGACTGATATTTTCAGAGACCTCCTTCTACGACGTAGCTACCTTCATGCCGAAAGGCGGTGGTTATGCAGGTTTCCTTCACGGGAAAGTGGTGGATATGCTGTATTTCCCGGTTTATCGTGGGTATCTGCCTACCTGGATCCCATTTAAGGGAGGCGATTATTTCGTCTTCTTCAACCCGATCTTTAATATTGCCGATGCAGCCATCTCTGTGGGAGTAATTACGATCCTGGTGTTTCAGAAACGTTTTTTTCACAAACACAACGAGAAACAACCAACTGAAAAAGAACCTGTTGCAGTAACAAAATAAGCTTAAAAGATACTTCTAAGAGCGGTTTCGTCAAGGACGGGACCGCTTTTTTTTTATCCTTTCCTTTGAAAAATTGATTTGCCGCATTACATTTGTCCACAAATCCGATAGACTAATAGTTCTAATAAGGATTGGATAGTATTCACCGCCAATAAAATATGCAATGACCACTTCTTTACGATGTTGCTGAACACAGAAAACAGCTTTTCCCCCATTAAACCTGTAATGGCGTTTGCCTGATCAATTTCAATTACAAGACCAATTTCAAATATTAATAATCTATAGTTATGTCCGCAAAAAGACGCACTATTCGTACATCATACCTATGGCTGTTGACGCTATTGTTGCCTGTACTGGCCCAGGCACAGCTGAACGGTTCTTATATCATCGGCGGTAAGATCACCGGAGACAGAGGTGAACCGCTGATAGGCGCCACTGTTCAGATCAAGGGAACCTCATTCGGTGGACAAACAGACACCACCGGGCGCTTTGACATCACTGCCAATACTAAATTCCCCCTGAAACTGCAGGTACACCTGTTGGGATATCAGACCCAGGAATTTGAGGTAAAGAACAGCAACAGCCGGTTACAGTTCCAGCTCATAACACAGTCATTGCTTGTAAATGAGGTAGTAGTATCAGCCTCCCGTCAGCAGGAAAAGCTGATGCGGTCTCCGGTAGCCATTGAAAAACTGGACGTTAAAGCACTGAAAGAAACACCGGCGGCCTCTTTCTACGACGCCATCGGTAATCTGAAAGGTGTACAGATGACCACTGCTGGTCTGACCTTCAAAGTCTTCAATACACGTGGTTTCAACGTGCCCAATAACTTCCGTTTCATGCAGCTGATAGATGGTGTTGATAACCAGGCAGCCACACTAGGCGTACCCCTGGGAAATGCTATCGGCCCCACTGAACTGGATATTCTGAGTATTGAGGTGACACCCGGTGCTTCTTCTGCACTATATGGCATGAACGCCCTGAACGGGATGTCCAATCTTATTACCAAAAATCCTTTCCAATACCAGGGTGTTAGTGTCTACCAGAAGGTTGCCTTCAATCACTTTGATGGTAAAGGCAACTCCCCGAAACCGATCTCGGAAACATCTGTACGTTATGCACAGGCACTCAGCAAAAAACTGGCATTTAAAGTAAACTTCTCCTATATGGAGGGTACTGACTGGTATGCCGACAGCCATAACGATTTCAATCCCGGCAGCAAAGCGAATCCTGATTTCCCGCAACTGACCGGTGCTGACAATACAGCGAATGACGCCTGGAACAAATATGCAGACCAGAGCTCATTCCCTATTACCGACAAATTTGGCAAATCTTATAACGTATCCCGCACCGGCTATTGGGAAAAAGACCTGGTGGGCGATTATAAAGTGAAGAACCTGAAATTTGACGGTGCCCTGCATTATAAGATCACTCCTAAACTTGAAGCATCTTATACTTACCGTGTAGGTAAAATGGACGGATTCTTCCAGCGTGGTAACCGTATCGGGCTGAAAAACGTTGTGGTGCAAAATCATAAGCTGGAACTAGTTGGGCAGGATTTCACACTACGTTCCTACGTTTCCCTGGAAAATACCGGCGATTCCTACAATATGAACCCACTGGCCGACAACCTTGAGAAGTCTTTCAAAACAGATAAAAAATGGCAGGCCGATTATACCACAGCCCTGAACAATGCACTGGATGCAAGCGGCAGCAATATAGCAGAAGCTCACAGAGCTGCACGTGCGGCCGCTGATGCTGGTCGCTGGACACCAGGCACCGCGGCCTTTGACGCACAGCTGGCCAAGATCAAGAGCATCAATGACTGGGATATCTACCCTGTCTCAAAAGACAGCACTAACAAAAGTGGTGGCGCCGCTCTCTTGCAGATGAGCCGTTTCTATCATGCAGAAGGCACCTGGAACCTGCGTAAATATATTCACTTCATGGATGTACTGGTAGGAGCAGATTACCGTACTTACGAGATCATTCCTGATGGCAACAACTTTGTGGACCTGACCAAACCATTGGATAAACGCAATACACCAGGTGGTAAGAACATTTGGTACGGTAAGACCGGTGGTTTTGTACAGGGCAGCAAGGTATTGTTTCACGATCAGTTGAAATTGACTGCGTCCCTCCGTTTCGACAAAAGCCAGCAGTTTGAAGGAAAGTTCAATCCACGTGTAGCGGCAGTATATACTACTCCTAACCAGCGTCATAACTTCAGGGCTTCCTGGCAGAACGGTTTCCGTTTCCCTTCCCTGTTTGAGGCTTATTCCTTCGTAAACAACGGCGGTGTAAGACGTGTAGGCGGGCTCGGTTTTATAGAAGAAGGACTGGGATATTTCAAGAATTCATACCTCACTTCCAGTGCTACTGCATTTACTACAGCAGTGAACAAAGCGACCAATGCTGATCCTACCCTGACCAGGGACGAGGCCGAGCAACGGAATGCCAATGTGCTGAAAGTGGCTAACCTCGAAGCGATCAAACCTGAACAGATCCAGTCATTCGAAGTAGGCTACAAAAGTGTATTGTTCGATAATAAAGTGTTTGTAGACATCGATGGGTATTACAATACTTACAAGAACTTCATCGGTCAGGTGGAAGTAGCTGTACCTCAAACAGGTAATGTGAACAATCCTACCCAGGAAGTATTAAGGCAGATGTATGACAAACAGTTCCAGAACCGCTACCGTGTATGGACAAACAGTAAATCTACTGTACAGAACTACGGTTTTGCGTTGGGTGTTACTTACAACTTCCTGAAAACATTCACCATCAGTGGTAATGCTAACTACAATGCACTGGCGCAGGACAAGACCAAAGACGACGCCCTGATCCCTGGTTTCAATACACCCAAATGGTTCACTAATGTGAGTTTGGGAAACAGAAGAGTAGCAAAGAACCTGGGCTTCAATGTGGTATGGCATTGGCAGGAGAAGTTCTACTGGCAGAACCTGTTCGGCAATGGAGATGTACCTGCATACAGCACTGTAGATGCACAGGTAACCTACGGTTTACCTAAACTACATACCTCCGTGAAAGTTGGTGGCTCTAATATCTTCAATACATCCTATTTCCAGTATGTAGGTGGACCAACCATCAAAGGATTGTATTATGTTGCTATAACATATGATCTGCCTTTCAAGAAATAAGTGATCAAAATATTAAAAGGACCCGCCGGGCAAATTGGTTGCTACCGGCGGGTTTTCCTTTTTATCCCGGTGGATTTTCTATCCTCGTTACAGACCTTTCTAACTATTTATAAGATTATTCCCCATATTTTAATCTTCCGCATTTGGATATCCGATGATTTCGACCTACCTTAGTCTATAACATCTATAGACTATATAACTGAAGTAATACATGTCGCACAACGAGGAGATAGACCAACTTGAAAAAAAGTACGCTACGGTTGAACGTCAGGAGATACTGATTGACCTGGTCAATGAGGAGAACCAACGTAAACCTGCTTTGTGGTTGCTGATCGGTATTATTGCCGTTGTAGCAGTCGCCGGGATAGGAATTCTGTCGTATTACAATACGTCTGCGGCTACGCATACACGGGTTTTTGAGTTTACTCAGGCTCTCTTTACAAAGGAACTTCTGTTCTATATACTGGTAGGTCTGGCGGCACAGACTGTAGATGGAGCATTGGGTATGGCGTATGGGGCTACTTCATCATCATTACTATTGGGGATGGGTATTCCACCTTCTATCGCCAGTGCCAGTGTGCATGTGGCCGAAGTGTTTACTACCGGTGCATCAGGCATTTCCCACTTTCGTTTCGGCAATGTGAACAAAAAACTGTTCCTCTACCTCCTGGTACCCGGTATGATCGGCGCTGTTAGTGGTTCATTACTGCTTTCTAAAATGAACGCGCTCTCAAATGCAGTTCCCTGGTTATCTTACTTCAAGGAAGAAAATATAAAACCTTTCATCAGTGCTTACCTGCTTGTATTGGGCGCTATCGTACTGCGGAAAGCCTTCTTGCCTAAAAAGGCCAAAAGCAAAACAAAACGTTTGGGTTCCCTTGCATTCTTTGGTGGCTTTATGGATTCTTTTGGTGGTGGTGGTTGGGGCCCTATTGTAACATCTACCTTATTGAGCAAAGGCCGTACTGCACATTATACTATTGGTTCTGTGAATGCTGCAGAATTCTTTATCTCTCTTTCCAGTGCAGGTACCTTTCTCCTTTTCGGTGCAATTGCCGGCTGGCCGGTTATTATCGGATTGATCATAGGTGGTGTGATCGCTTCTCCGTTTGCAGCCATTCTTGTAAGAAAGATCAAACGTAAACCGTTGATGATCCTTGTAGGTTCACTCATCATACTGTTAAGCCTCCGCACCATTATCATTACGCTCACACATTGATATAAACCGGTTTCCGGTTAAACATAAACGGGTATCTATTTGAATAGATACCCGTTTATTATTTTGATTCTTTGATCACATACTTATTTGATGTCACCCACCATATCGATCGGGTTTACCCAGGCATCAAATTCTTCTGGTTTCACATATCCCAGTTTCACTGCCATTTCTTTCAGGGTAGTACCTTCTTTATGAGCGGTTTGCGCGATCTCTGCAGCCTTGTAGTAACCGATCTTCGTATTCAGCGCAGTTACCAGCATCAGGGAATTATCCACGTGCTTTTTAATGTTCGCTTCTATTGGTTCAATACCTACAGCACATTTATCGTTGAAGCTTACGCAACCATCACCGATCAGACGGGCAGAGTGCAGGAAGTTGAAGATCATTACCGGCTTGAACACGTTCAGTTCAAAATGACCGGTAGCACCACCGATGTTGATAGCCACGTCATTACCCAGTACCTGTGCAGCGATCATGGTCAGTGCTTCACACTGGGTAGGATTTACCTTGCCTGGCATGATAGAAGAACCTGGCTCATTATCCGGGATATGGAGTTCACCGATACCGGAGCGTGGGCCAGAGCTCAGCATACGGATATCATTCGCGATCTTCATCAGGCTTACGGCTACAGTCTTCAATGCACCATGAGCTTCTACGATAGCGTCATGTGCAGCCAGCGCTTCGAATTTATTTTCTGCGGTAATGAAAGGCAGGCCTGTCAGTGTAGCGATGTGTTTTGCTACGTTCTCAGAATAACCTTTTGGCGTGTTGATGCCGGTACCCACTGCTGTACCGCCCAGGGCCAGTTCACTCAGGTGCTCAAGCGTATTTTTGATTGCTTTCAGACCGTGGTTCAGCTGGGAAACATATCCGCTGATCTCCTGTCCGAGTGTGAGCGGCGTGGCATCCATGAAGTGGGTACGGCCGATCTTTACTACATTTTTGAAAGCTGTTGCTTTGGCAGCGAGTGTATCCCTTAACTTTTCGATACCAGGTATAGTGGTCTCGATCAGCATTTTGTATGCAGCAATGTGCATAGCAGTAGGGAAAGTATCGTTGGATGACTGTGATTTATTCACATCGTCATTCGGGTGTATCACTTTATCTTTATCAGACAGCTTACCGCCGTTGATTACGTGCGCACGGTAGGCTATTACTTCATTCACGTTCATGTTTGACTGGGTACCGGAGCCTGTCTGCCAAACTACCAGCGGGAATTCGTTATCCAGTTTACCAGCCAGTATTTCATCACAAGCCTGACCTATCAGCGTTGCTTTTTCCTGGGACAGTACACCTGCGTCAAGATTGGTCAATGCGGCTGCTTTCTTCAGGTAAGCAAACGCCTTGATAATTTCCTTCGGCATTCTGTTAATATCCTGTGCAATCTTGAAATTGTCGATAGAACGTTGAGTTTGAGCACCATAGTAAGCATCTACAGGTACTTTCACTTCGCCCATCGTGTCTTTCTCTATTCTATATTCCATATGCTTGATTTTTTGCGGTACAAACGTACATATGAATTACGAAAAATCAATTACGAATCGGGAATTCAATGTCGTTTATACACAAATAAAATATACACTTCCTACCGGAACCATACGTTTGATCCGGCAACATTAAACAAACCGTACAGTGGAATATCTGTTATTCTCCCACAAATCTTGGCGTTCTTTTCTGGATAAATGCTTCAGCCCCTTCCTGCAGATCTTTTGTAGCAAAGCAGGCCCCAAACTCATTCAGCTCCAGTTCAAAACCATCTGTGCTATTGTCTAAAGCAGCATTTGCACACTTGATCACGCGGGCAATAGCCAGTGGTGCTTTAGCATGTATTTTCTGCAAAAGCTCTGTCGATTTCAGCAGCAGGTCGCCCGGCGCCACCACATAATTGACAAGGCCCCACGACAGTGCATCTTCAGCATTGATCATATCGCCTGTCATCATCATTTCTAGCGCCTTTCCTTTGCCGACAAGAGCTGTTAACCGTTGCGTACCGCCATATCCGGGTATTAATCCCAGGTTAACTTCCGGTTGCCCAAATCTCGCATTGGTAGCTGCTATTCTGAAGTGGCAGGCCATCGCCAGCTCACACCCGCCACCAAGCGCAAACCCATTTACGGCTGCAATAATGGGTTTGGGACAATCTTCAATATGTTTGAAAACTACCTGCCCTTTCTTAGCCAGCTCCATACCTTGCTCGTCAGACAATGCGAGGAATTCTGAAATATCGGCTCCTGCCACAAAAGCTTTCTCACCTTTGCCTGTAATTACTGCACTTCTGATCTCCTTATTCGTATACACCTCATCTATCGCCAGCGCCAGTTCCTTCATGACTTCCTGGTTCAGGGCGTTCATTTTATCAGGGCGATTGATATAAATGAAGAGGATATTATCGGTGAGTTCAGTTTTGATAGTATTGTACATGAGATCCGGTTTTTGTTGGAGGACTAATTTATTTTATTTTCTGACAATAACGGGTGATATTATTTTAACATAAAAGAAAATAAATATATCATCTCTCGCGGAAGCATCCTGCTACAACACCCCGACTAGAAGATTAGCCAGCAGAAAGGATTCCAGAAGAAAACAAGACCTGAGAGAAGAGGAGAGAAGAAGCGTCGAACAAAGCATAGAAGAAGCGTCGAGGACGCGACGGCCAAGTAAAATGAGAAAAAGCTGAAGAAAAGGATTATTACGGGATGTTAAAATAATACAAGAGCACAGGAAAAACGATAAAAAATCAGGGATGACGAATACCGGTTAAACATCCATTAACATTATTCGTCATCCCTAATTTAGGCCTTATCAGGCATTATAGCATTCTAATATAATTAAACTCATCTTGTCTTCCCCTATTATTTTCCATCATGCTTGTGATGACGTTTATGCATTTCTTTCCAGTGCTTATGGTTAGGCCACCGGCCAAAATCATAACTGAGGGTTACAAATAATAGTTTGGCATCCAGATCTTTATAAGGAGTAATAGTACCTCCTGCCAATGACTCCTTATACTCTTTATTGAAAAAGTTATTAGGATAGTACTGCACCTTCAGTCCGAAACCGGGACTCATCCTTAAGCCGGCAAACAAGGAAGGCATCAGCAGCGGGGTGCGGTCGCTGAACCATTCGTTGAACTTCTCCTTTTTATCCCCATTGATGAATTTCTTCTCCTTGTAATTGAAAGCCAGGTCATAAGAGCCTCCTGCAAAAAAGAAGAACGACCCTCTTCTCAGATCACCGATCTTGAAACCCAGTGGTATTCCCAATGTGTATACACGGCGTTTCAGTTTTACGGAGTCCTTGTCGTCTTTTGTGATAAGTCCTATGTTCTTGAGATTCAGCCCGGTAAAAATGCCGAAGTTTCTCCCGAAATCATAGTTAAAGTTATGACCGACGTTAAAAAAGAAAGTAAACCGGGGAATGTTATGTACCCGGCTACCTGCATCCCGGATCTCGTCACTGAAAGATAACAGGGGGCCATCTCCTCCCCAGGTAATGTAAGGGCGTTTACTATGACTATGAGGCGGATACCGCCCTAATATCATCTTCTTCCATACAGATTTAGTGGTATCTGTGTTCTTATCCTGAGAGAATGCGTTCAACTGCAACAAACAAAGCAGCAATGGGATCAGGTAGAGTTTCCGTTTCATATATCTGGTTCAGTTTTAATCGGGTGGTCTAATGTATGATCCTAAAGACGACCGGGCAGGAAAAAAGTTTCAAAACGTGGCTGATCTTTAGAAATTCCTGTTGGCTGCGACCCAGTCTGTGATATACGTGGCAATATCTTCTGTACGGGTACCGGGAGGAAAGAGTTTTCCGACGCCGATCTCATTCAGTTCCGACATATCTGTTTCCGGAATGATGCCGCCGCCGGTAAGCAATACGTCATCCATCCCTTTTTCTTTCATAAGGTTCATAATACGTGGAAAAACCGTCATGTGTGCGCCTGACAGGATGCTAACGCCAATAGCGTCCACATCTTCCTGGAGCGCTGCACTGACCACCATTTCAGGGGTCTGACGCAGTCCGGTATAGATCACTTCCATACCGGCATCCCTCAGGGCTGCTGCAATCACTTTGGCGCCTCTGTCATGACCGTCCAGTCCGACTTTTGCCACCAGCACACGTACAGGACGTTGTAGGGGGTTGACCATAATCTACGGGTTGTTAAGTTTGTAAATATAAGTTTTTTGATCAGTCTACCGCCGCTGGCTACCAATCCTAACCCTACTTCCTGATCCGGTCTGTGGACTTTTCACTACCTTTGCCGTCCGAAATATATTAAACTTTATGAGCGAAGAAAGGAACCTCAATTTTCTGGAACAGATCGTAGAAGAGGACGTTACCAACGGAGTTAATGGCGGCACGGTGCTTACACGCTTCCCACCCGAACCAAATGGCTACCTGCACATCGGGCATGCCAAATCCATCTGCCTCAACTTTGGCCTTGCACAGAAGTACAATGGTAAAACCAACCTCCGTTTTGACGATACAAATCCCGTTACGGAGGATACTGAATATGTGGATTCCATTAAAGCCGACATTCAATGGTTGGGTTTTGAGTGGGCCCAGGAACTGTATGCTTCCGATTATTTCGAACAGATATACAACTTCGCTGTACAACTGATAAAGAACGGACTGGCTTATGTAGATGATTCTACTCCGGAGGAGATCGCAATTTCCAAAGGAACACCTACTGAACCCGGTAAAGGCACCCCTTACCGTAACCGCAGTATCGAGGAGAACCTCGACCTGTTTGCACGTATGCGTAAGGGAGAATTCAAAGACGGAGAGAAAGTATTGCGTGCAAAGGTAGACCTGGCGTCTCCTAACATGCATATGCGCGACCCGATCATCTATCGTATTAAACATGCTCATCACCATCGTACCGGTGATAGCTGGTGTATATACCCGATGTACGACTTTGCTCACGGACAGAGCGATAGCATCGAAAACGTTACGCATTCCGTTTGTACACTGGAGTTCATTCCCCATCGTCCGTTGTACAACTGGTTCATCGAGCAACTGGCGATATTCCCATCCCACCAGTACGAGTTTGCACGTTTAAATCTTACCTATACGGTAATGAGCAAACGTAAGCTGTTACAGCTGGTGAATGAGAAATACGTTACCGGCTGGGACGATCCACGTATGCCGACTATCAGCGGTCTGCGCCGCCGTGGTTATACAGCTGCCAGCATCCGTGCATTCTGCGAACGCATCGGTGTACAGAAACGTGATAACATGATCGATGTTAGCCTGCTGGAGTTCTGTATCCGCGAAGAGCTGAATAAAACGGCCAATCGTGTGATGGCAGTACTGGACCCTGTAAAACTGGTTATCACCAACTATCCAACAGATCAGGTAGAAGAAATGACCGCCGAGAATAATCCGGAAGATCCGAATAGCGGTACACGTACATTACCTTTCAGCAATACGCTGTACATTGAGCGTGAAGACTTCATGGAAGAGCCTCCTAAGAAGTTCTTCCGTCTGGGGCCAGGTCTGGTAGTACGTTTGAAAAACGCCTACATCATCAAAGGCGAAAGCTTTGAGAAAGATGCTGATGGCAATATCACTACTATCTACGCGACTTACTTCCCTGAAAGTAAAAGCGGTGGAGATACTACCGGACTGAATGTGAAAGGCACCATCCATTGGGTAAGTGCGGCACATGCGGCTACTGCAGAGGTAAGATTGTACGATCGTCTGTTCAAAGTAGAAGATCCGGGCAATGAAGAAGGTGATTTCAAATCATATATCAACCCTGACTCTTTACAGGTTATCAAGAATGCATACATCGAGCCTAGCTTGTTGAAAGCGAAGCCGGGCGACCGCTTCCAGTTCCTGCGTAAAGGTTACTTCAGTGTAGATGTGGACAGTACTGTTGAAAAAGTAGTATTTAACCGTACCGTAACGTTGAAGGATACCTGGGCGAAAGAGGCGAAGAAAGGATGATCGATAAATAAATACTAGTCATAAAAAGATAAGCCGTATCAATTGATACGGCTTATCTTTTTATGACTAGTATTATATCTTATGCATTGATCGCATCCAGGCCTTTAATGATCCTCGCAATAGTCTCATGTTTACCCAGCGTCTCTGCAATATTGAACACCGGAGGGCCGAATTTACCACCGCATAACATGATACGGAAAGGCAACTGCAATTCTCCTGGTTTAATATTTTTAGACGCCGCCAGCGTTTTAAAGCTTTCTTCCAAAGATACTGCTGTGAACTCTGCATGATCTTCTACCACACCTGCCCAGTCACGGAAGAACTGTGTCTTATCATCATTCCACTTAGGCTTTACAGCTGCAACATCAAAGCTTTCAGGCTGCTGGAAGAAGAAGAAGGCATGTTCCCAGATATCGTTCACGAAGTTGCAACGCTCCTTCACAAGACCCGCAATTTTCGCCACATATTCCGCAGATGCGTTCACGTCTTTCTCTTTCAATACAGGCGCAAATAACTGCGCTAAACGGTCATTATCTGCATGAAGGAGATATTGGTGGTTGAACCATTTCGCCTTTTCGAAATCGAACTTGGCGCCGGCTTTATGTACACGGTCGATAGAAAAGCGTTCGATCAGTTCTTCGATAGTGAAGATCTCCTGACCGGAGCCGTCATTCCAGCCGATCATGGCCAGCATATTTACAAATGCCTCAGGCAGGAAACCGAGCTCTCGGAAACCTTTGGTCGTTTCGTTACTCTTAGGATCGGTCCAGTTCATGGCATACACCGGGAAACCCAGTCTGTCACCATCACGTTTGCTCAGCTTACCGTTACCATCCGGTTTCAGGATCAGCGGCAGATGGGCCCAGTTTGGCATCTGTGTTTCCCATCCCAGATATTTCCATAACAGGAGATGCACAGGGGCAGAAGGCAGCCATTCCTCCCCACGGAAGGCATGGGTGATCTTCATCAGGTAATCGTCTACCACCACAGCGAGGTGATAAGTAGGCATACCGTCTGCTTTCAGCAACACTTTATCATCAACAGTACTGGTATTGAACTGTACATGTCCGCGGATCATATCAGTAAAGCCAACTTCTTCATTTAGTGGCATCTTGATACGAACTACATACGGTGTACCTTTCTCAATCAGGCTGGTAGTTTCTTCGGCAGACAGGCTGATGGAATTACGCATCTGCTGACGTGCGGCGGCGTTATATTGCGGATTAGGGTTCTCCGCAGTTTTCAGTTTAGCACGCATTTCCTCCAGTTCCTCGGGAGTATCGAAAGCATAATAAGCATAACCATCTTTCACCAGCTGTTCCGCATACTGGCGGTATTGGGCTTTACGTTCACTCTGGCGATAGGGAGCATAGGGGCCACCAACATGCGGACCCTCATCCGGGTTCAATCCGCACCAGCGAAGACACTCTATGATATATTCTTCCGCACCAGGCACGTAGCGGGTCTGGTCTGTATCTTCAATCCTCAACACAAACTCACCGTTGTGCTGCTTTGCAAATAAATAATTGAATAGAACTGTGCGTACACCTCCGAGGTGCAGGCCACCTGTTGGACTGGGCGCAAAGCGTACCCTTACTTTCTGTTGTTGCATGGCGCAAAGGTAAAGAAAGATTTTAGCTACCTTTATTTTTCAATCTCTACATCCATGTTTTATCTTACGAAAACACCTGCATTGCTAAAAGCACTGTATAAAAGCTGCACCTGGAACTTTTCCCCGGCCAGGCCATCCGTGTATCTGACATTCGACGACGGCCCCCATCCAACAGCCACCCCCTTCGTACTGGAACAGCTCCGTAAATATGAAGCGAAAGCAACTTTCTTTTGTATAGGGAAAAACGTTATTGATCACCCTGAGATCTATCAGCAGATCCTGGAAGAAGGACATCATACCGGCAATCATACACATAACCACCTTAACGGCTGGAAAACAGGGACAGAGAAATATATTGAGAACATTCTCGAAGCCCGGAAATATGTCAATTCCCCCCTGTTCAGGCCTCCTTATGGGAGAATCACGCCGTTTCAGATCAAACACCTGAAAAAAGTCGTTCCTAATGCACAGGTTATTATGTGGGATGTACTAAGTGCTGATTTTGATACGGAAAGAAGCGGAGAGGACTGCGTGCAGAACGTGGTGTTCAAGGCAAAGGCAGGCTCTATTATTGTCTTTCATGACAGTACGAAAGCATGGGACCGGCTGGAATATGCCCTGCCACGGGTACTCGAGTATTTCAGGAAACAACAGCTGAACATGGAAGCGATCCCTTACTAAAACGTACCTAAAATAGAAAAGCCCGGGCATATCACCCGGGCTTCCTTTATGAATTATTATTGCTTATTTAGGCAATTTGATGGCTTTGATCTTGTCTCCGAGGTCGATAGTAGCGGAATCATCACAGATACCGTTACCGTAGTTGATCGTAGCACTAACACCATTTACGGTAACCAGCGCTTTACCTTTACCGATCCATGGGCACTCTACTTGTCTTTCCAGAGCATCTGCTTCATTTACAACAATAGAAGCGCCAATACCTCCCGGATATACCAGGGAATCTGTACCGGTGATCTTAAAGATATCATCAGTTACATCTCCCAGAGTAGCGGTGCCTGAAGTCTGGGTGAGTGTAGTATTACTGATGAAACTTACCATTATTGAATCCAGTGTTACAGTACCATCTGTCACAACAGAAGTATATTTATATAAGCTGCCAGTGCTGACATTGGTGATAGTCTTGGTACCAGTCACCTTCACACCATTCACAGTGTAGGTCAATGGTTTAATAGTGATCACGGAACCAGGATAGAAGAAATAACCACTGAAGATCATCTGGATATTACCTGCGCGTACACGACCTGTGTTATCGGCACAACCAGCGCCGAAACGGAGCAGAATGGTTTTAGGCCATTGGTCGTTCATCACATCATCAATATCATAATTGAAACAGCCTATCCCTAACTTTGCGCTTAATTTATCGAGGGCGGCTTTACGACCAGTTTCGTTATAACCAGCGTCTGCACCTATCTCCAGCGCAATACCGAAGAGGTCATCGTATATCCCGCTTACAACCGCCTGGTCAGCAGCAGCAGTGATTGTTGCATTATCGCCTTTGTTGGTATCGATGTCGGCAGTATCAGTAGCCGATTTGGTACAGGCGAAGAATAAGGTTACCATCAATAGCAGGACTATGACACCTGCGAAGATACGGTTAAAGCAAAAGTAGCCTTTCATAGAATAGTATAGTTTTAAATGAGGTTTTCCGGCCGTACTTTTGTATGTACGGATTTAGCTAAAATATTTATTATACAAATATAATATTTTTACAAATCCTATAAAAATATTTAATATCTTATAAATGAACTGGATTGACACACATGCCCATCTGTATGGGGAGGAGTTTTCGGCAGACAGGACAGCAATGGTGGAGCGGGCCTTGGCGGCGGGCGTATCCAGGTTATACCTACCGAATATTGACAGTACTTCCATAGAGGGGATGCTGGCTTTAGAGGACCAGTTTCCTGAAAATTGCTTCGCTATGATGGGTGTACACCCCTGTTACATTAATGAGAATGTGGAGCAGGAACTGGCCGTGGTGCGGGAATGGCTGGCAAAGAGACCATTTAAGGCCATTGGCGAGATCGGGCTTGATTTCTATTGGGACACCACGTACAAGGAACAACAGTATAAAGCATTTCGTGGTCAGCTGGAAATGGCCAGAGAATACAGTCTGCCGGTCGCCATTCACAGCAGGGAAAGTACCCGCGAATGCATCGACGAAGTAAAAGCTTTACAGGACGGCCGTTTGTCCGGCGTTTTCCATTGCTTTTCAGGTACTGCCGAAGAAGCGAAAGAGATCATCGGTCTGGGCTTTTACCTGGGCATCGGCGGAGTGGTGACATTCAAGAAATCGGGGCTGGATAAGATCCTGGAAAATATCGACATGCAATACATTGTGCTGGAAACCGATGCGCCTTACCTGGCCCCCGTACCCTACCGCGGAAAAAGGAATGAAAGCGCCTACATTCCACTGATCGGGGAAAAGATAGCAGATGTAAAAAATCTAAAAATAGCGGATGTAGCTGCAATTACCACAAACAACGCGCTTAAATTATTCAAAACCCACTAACCTTTTAGGCGGTACATTTGCAGGCAATTTGGAACAGCAGCATCAATGAGTAAAATCCTGATTATTTATACAGGAGGCACAGTTGGGATGATCTACGACGAGAAAACCAAAGCCTTGCGTCCTATCGGGTTTAATGAAATACGTAACAATCTTCCTGAATTATACCGGATGGGGATTGACTTTTACGTATACGCCTTCAATCCTCCTATCGATTCTTCAGACATGCAACCGGAGATATGGGTGGAAATAGCCTCCATCATAGAAGACCGGTATGACCGTTATGACGGATTTGTTATCCTACACGGTTCTGATACCATGTCTTTCACAGCTTCTGCATTAAGTTTCATGCTGGAGAACCTCTCTAAACCAGTTATCCTGACCGGGTCGCAGTTGCCGATCGGCAAGATCCGTACTGACGCTAAAGAGAACATCATTACCGCCATGGAAATAGCTGCTACCCGCCACAACGGGCAGGTAGTCGTACCGGAGGTATGTATATATTTCGACTTTGCCCTCTTCCGTGGTAACCGTTCCAAGAAGTATAACGCCGAGAAGTTCGAAGCGTTCTACTCCATGAACTACCCTCCGCTGGCAGAAGCAGGGATTGACATCAAGTACAAAACGCAGGTAGTATTGCCTTCTCCGGAAAAACCGTTGAAAGTACATAAGCACCTGGACGATAATGTGACCGTTCTGAAGATGTTCCCGGGTATCACCCGCAAGGCGGTGGAAGCGATACTCAACGTAACAGGCCTCCGGGGCGTCATTTTGGAAACATTCGGTAGTGGTAATACGAACACCCAGCCCTGGTTCATTGAGAGCCTTAAAAAGGCTATTGACAAGGGCGTTGTGATCGTTGACATCACACAGTGCGACGGTGGCTCCGTTGAACTGGGAAAATATGAGACCAGTCAGCCCCTGCAGCAAATAGGTGTGATCAGCGGACATGATATGACCTTCGAAGCGGCCATCACCAAACTAATGTTCGTACTGGGGCAAAACCTGGACCTCGAAGCCACCAGGGAAATGATCGAAACTTCACTGAGAGGGGAATTGACAACGAATACCCACGACTGGGAGACGATATAAATTTATTTTTGGTAATACGGGGGAAAGCGATATCTTTGCAACCCTGAATTAAAATCAACCGGAGAAGTGCAGGAGTGGTTGAACTGGCACGCCTGGAAAGTGTGTAAACTCGAAAGGGTTTCAAGGGTTCGAATCCCTTCTTCTCCGCAGGAAGTTAAAAAGCCTTCAGATTAGATCTGAAGGCTTTTTTGTTGTTGGTTAATGATGCATAGTCGTTTTTCTCGAATGATTTTGACTGTCAAAGATCCGGGATTCGAATCCTTGATGTTGAGAAGTGGATAAGTACCGCCAATTTTTCGGAGAGTTCATCAACTCAAATGATGTAGGAGTGTAAAGCCTCCCAATTGATCTCTCGGGTCCGTTGTTAAGAGTTAATAATCTTCAGCTTAATTTTTAGTAGCTAAAAGCTGACCACTATGTAGCGGAATTGTGTGTCATTTCGTGCTGAATGTTGTGTCGGCTTGTGCGGATTCCGTGATTACTTTTGCCGAAATATCCAATAATAGTCCCAATTAAATTTTCGGTAAATTATGCCCATTATTTTGTAGGTCGAGTACATACCTTTTAAATATGGCAGTTCAAACATTACCTTTTAGTACGCTCATCGCTGTTGACAGACAGTCCCCAGTCCCCATTTTCAGACAGGTCGCAAATAGTTTGATAGAACTGATAAAAAATGGGAAAATAAAAGCTGGTTATCAATTGCCAGCAAGTCGGGATATGGCAACAATGCTAAATCTAAACCGTACAACGGTAGTTGCTGCCTATGGGGAACTACAGGCCGAGGGTTGGCTTGAAGTAATAAAACGGAAAGGCAACTTCGTTTCGCAGCAGTTACCAGTAACGAGCCCCAGGTTGTTCGAAGTGAGTACCCCGGAAAAATTCTTGTCACAGGATCAAAAGACCTTTTATCGACCGATTGCTGTTCGGCAACCAATAAAAAGGCAGCTAAAACCTCATCAACTGATGATTAACGATGGCTATCCTGATGCCAGAATTGCACGGTTAGATTTGATAACTGATCGGTACAAATTCTTATCAGGAAGACCGAATGTCCACAATAAATTATTAGCTGATGGCCCGAAAGGAAGTATTTCGTTAAGAACTGAACTTGCTCTCTTTTTGTCCAAGACAAGGGCCCTCCACATTGCTCCTGAGCAAGTTCTGATCACCCACGGTGCACAATTGGCCATATTTGTCGCGGCCAGTATGATACTCCAGCCTGGCAGTACAGTTATTGTCGGCGACCTTAACTATGTATTGGCAGATAGGCTTTTTGAACAGCTAGGTGCTAAGCTTATAAAGGTGAAGGTTGATCATGACGGTATTGACGTCGATGCAATTGAGAACATCTGCAAACAATCAACGCCAAGCCTCCTTTACATCATTCCACACCACCACCACCCGACAACTGTCACTCTCAGTGGCGAAAGGCGAGTCAAACTTCTAGATATTATTCGCCGTTATCGTCTTCCTGTAATCGAAGATGACTACGACTATGATTTTCACTATGGGAATGCTCCAATATTGCCTCTGGCCAGTGCTGAACACGATGGCTATATTCTTTATATTGGCTCAATTTCTAAAACATTGGCTCCAACTATCCGGTTGGGATATTTGATTGGTGGTGATGATTTTATATGGCAAGCATCCAAGCTGAAGCAAGTGCTGGATATTCGTGGTGATGTATTGTTCGAAGAATCTGTTGCCCATCTTTTCAGCAGCGGTGAAATGCAAAGACATTTAAGAAGATCTGTAAAATTATACAAAAAGAGGCGGGATGAGTTTTGCGAACTATTAAACTCTTCGTTGGGAGATATTGCCAACTTCAGGGTTCCTAATGGGGGTATGGCAGTTTGGACTTTATTTGATCCTGAATACTCCATACCCCAACTCTCAGAAAGGCTTGCCACCAAGGGTATATACATGAACGATGGCAGCATCTATAAATATAAAAATGACGTCAATGGAATTAGGTTTGGTTTTGCCTCGCTTAATTCAAATGAAATGCAATTTTTCTTACATGCACTAAAAGGATCCCGATAAACATTCCTGCCACTATACAAAGACAATCTAGCGGAAGATTTAGCAATACGTTCAAAATTGAGCCTCGTCCCATTAATCTGAATCCTACAACAATAAACAGCAATGTTTCAATAAAAGATGCAATAGCTTTTGCGTAAATATTCTCAACACGATTATTACGAATTTCTTATCCAATCATCGAACCTTATCTTACCCGGATAGAAATCGCCAGAAGGAACTAATCCCGATTTTGGGATACTATGGAACATGTATTTGTCATCCTGGTTAGATACTACAACCTTATCTTCCCCCTTCACCCTCAAGTAGTTTTCCACGAAATTGTCCATCAATCCGCGATCAGGTCCTGCTATTTCAACTATCTTATTTTGGGGTCGTTCCAAAGCGAACATTACCACATAATCCACAACATCCTGCAATGCTATCGGCTGATAATCAATTGTTGAAACATGGACATTCCGGCCTTTACCCTGAACAGATATAATTGTGTTTACATGCTCATGAAATTGAGTCGAACGGATGATAGTATAGGGTATACCAGATTCGATTACGGTATCTTCCTGACACTTTTTTGCTTGCAAATATCCTATATGTTGCGCCCGATCTGTTCCGACAATAGAAAGTACCAGATGATGCTTAATATGTACAAGCTTTTCAGCTCCAATTAGATTTTTAGCAGCCGTGCGAAAAAAATCTAAAGCGATTTGATCATCTGGCGATTGAGAATTGGAAAGATCTATTACAATTTCAGTTCCTATCAAAGCTTTTGTCAGTCCTTCTCCCGTCAAGATATTAATTCCGGATGAGGGAGTTCCGATAATAACCTCATTACCCATACTCTCCATTTTTTTACTTACTTCTTTACCTACAAGGCCAGTTCCTCCGATTACCAAGATTTTCATGATTAAATTATTTAAATAAAACTTGATGAAATAAAAACAGCCTTCAACTATAAATGTGCAGCGACTATCTTGTTTATTCACAAAATAAGAGACAAAATAGATGACGATGACCATCCAATATTCAGATTTCAGGCAGTCCACAATTACTTAGCTTTGCCGTTTTATTTGAATTGGCTATAGAGCTGCGGCAGGCAGCTGAAACAAGGTCAGGATGTGTGCCTGGGAACTGGGATTGTTATTATCGGGGGGATACCCACTGGCGATGAAGTAAGAAGTCACAATTTTGGAGTAAATCAGGCAATTTATCCGGATCAGGATTAAGTGATTTGAAATTTAAAAATAGTTTTAATCGGGGAGTTGTATAATGTCTTGAGATGAATTACCGTCCACATTTTTTTTCCAGGCTGATATATAGGCCAACAGAGGGCAAAGACTTTTCCCAAAATCTGTGAGTGCATATTCTACCTTCTGTGGATGCTCCTTATACTGTTTCCTGCTAATTAAGCCATCAGCTTCAAGTTCTCTCAATTGTTCAGTTAATACTTTTCTTGATATAGAGGGTATCCGAACATTGATTTCCCCAAAACGCCTGGCATGCCTGGAAAGCACATGCAGAATAATCACTTTCCACCGCCCTCCGATCAAGGCTAACGTCTCTATAGCAGGACAGTCAGCATGATACAAGTTATTCCCCATAAGTTACTTTAAGGTTACCACTTTTTGTTCTGTTATCAAATAGCAAGTGATACTTTTCAAAATCAATATTACTTTCTTTGCGTAACAAAAGTAAATGATTATTGATCTTAAAGCAAAAACGATGATTTTAGTAACTGGTGCAACAGGTAATTTAGGTAAAGCCACTATTAATTCACTCTTAAACAATGGTACAGATGCAAAAGACATAGCTGCATTGGTAAGAAATGAAACTAAGGGGACAGAATTGAAATCGAATGGAATTCAGGTAAAGCTTGGCAACTATCAGGATTTTGAGTCTTTGAGAAGTGCATTCCAGGGTGTGGAGAAGCTGTTGCTGGTATCTTCTTCATCGGATATAGTACACAGGTTTAACCAGCACAAAAATGTGATTGATGCAGCCAAGTATGCTGGTGTCAGACATATCGTCTACACAGGCTTTGATATGAAAGATTTACAGCAAAGCACAATGGTTGATGATGTTCAATACCATGCATACACAACTGATTATTTAAAACAAATGGCTGTTCCTTATACATTGATGAATAATACACTCTACGCTGATATGATTCCGATAATTTGTGGAAAAGATATTTTGAAGAACGGTATCTCCATCCCGGCAGGAGTTGGCAAAGTGCCTTTTTTACCAATAACAGAAATGGCTGAAGTTTTAGCCGTTGTACTGACTACTCCGGGCCACGAAAATAAGGAATATACCATTGCTGCAGACGCCGCTTTCTCCTTCGCAGAGATTGCTGACATAATATCAGAGATCACAGGGACAACGATAGCTTATAACCAAACTGAGGTAATGTCATATGTTGCGCAGCTTGTACAATTAGGCGTTTCTAAAGATGACGCAAAGTATCTGGCAAGGTTCGCTGGAGCGATAGCCAGAGGAGAATTCGATACAAATAAAAGTGATGTGAAACAACTACTGGGCAGGGCCACAACCAGTTTACCAGATTTTTTAAGAAACATATATAGTAAGTAATTCTTGTTCTTTAAAAAGGAACTTACTCAGTAAAAAATAATCACGGCGGAGAAAAATGTTGTGGATACCATCTACCGTCCCTATGGTCCCGCAAGCTTTAAAAGCCTTCAAGTCGAAAGAATTGGGCGGGGAATTCAGGCAACATTCTAGTCAAAACGCGTCCTGGTAAACTGCCACAGTTTCTCGCATCACTGAAACAGCAATGGGAGTCATTTTCACCCGCAGCCCCTTTCTCCTATTCGTTTTTAGACGACCGGTTTAAGCAGGTTTATATCGGCGAGCAAAAAATAGAACAGGTATTGACTCTCTTTTCTGGTCTGACTATTTCTATTGCCTGCCTCGGGTTATTCGGATTGGCGACCTTCACTGCCGAACAGCGGACAAAAGAGATTGGCGTTCGGAAAGTATTAGGGGCATCTGCCGGTAGTGTTGTGCTCTGCTTTCCCTGGATTTTCTCAAACCTATTGTGATAGCGCTAGTGCTGGCTTCCCCAGCGGCCTGGTGGGGGATGAATCAATGGCTGAAGGAATTTGCCGATAAGCTTACGGTTGACTGGCGTTTTTTTGCACTGGCAGGATTACTGGCGATTGGGATTGCTTTGCTGACGGTGAGTTTTCAGCGTATCAAAGCCGCGCTGACAAACCCCATAAAAAGCTTACGTAGTGAATAGTAGATTCATCCGGTTAGCCTTTTATTTCTGAAATAAATTTTTGCATAAACAATTGAATTTCATACAAATCATCTGCAAACTGGTTCGAACTTTGTCCCCAGTGGCCCGCAGGAAATTGAAACGCCTTCAAAGCAATGATTTTGAAGGCGTTTTTCTGTTCGAAATATTTTCACGAGATTAATCCCTCATCATACTAAATTGTGACAATCAAGTAATCGGTGGGTTCGAAGAGTTATAAAAAATGATTTCCTATTGCCCAAAAGTGGCGTATCCTTTCGGACAGTATGTCCACCCACCAGAAGTTGATGAGATGATAGGATGGTGAGGTGATTGCAGGGCTCTTCTCTTTTGTTCTTATTATATATTATATTTTGTAAAGATCATCGGCTCGGGCGCTGTCCATCTACTGTTAGTGAATTTATCATCTACTATCGGGCAGGTTTAACAATGATTATCCATCTGTATGGCATAAATCACGTTGCCGGAAACAGATAATTTGAACATCTTCCCTTTTTCAGAAGGAAGTACCAGTTTCCATGTTTTTCCATTGTCTGATGTCCTGTAAATGCCGTCAGAATGACCACAAAAGAAGTTTTCACCCACCTGAATAATTGAAGTTTTGTACTCTTGCGCCGGAAGGGCAGCTTCTTTAGGATGCCAAACTGAGTCAGCGCCTTGTGCCGGATTGCCCGCATGAATGGGCTGCAAGGGTGAGTCAGTAAAAATTTGCGCCTGGAGGCCGGCATCAATGGGCTGCCAGGTTTTTCCGCCGTCGTAGGATGTTCGCACTCTCCTGGTCTTGGCCGCTATACTGTAATTGATAGCAGCGAACCCACCTTTGATTCTCTCTACATCGATGCCCACGCCACCCTCACTGATCACCAACTCCCAGTTTTCACCATCATCGGTCGATCTAATTATCCCTCTATTGGAAGTGGCCACCATTACACCATCCGACTCTGCCAATTTCCCTAACAAACCCCAGGCATAGACAGGTTTCCATGTTTTTCCATTGTTTGTGGATCTAAAAAGGCCATCGTCGGTGCCGATGAAAAGGGTGCCTCCGGCAGTTTCTAAAACAGTGCGTACCCTTTTCTCCTGCAAATCTGTGAATATCGGCGACCAAACATTTGTCCCATTTAGTTTTTGTAAAATTGGGCTATAGTAATTGTATGCAAATATCCCGGTCTTACCAGGGGCAATGTTGCTATGTTTGTCAGGGAAAATATCTTTGGTCCAAAAAGGAGCGGTGGAATTTGTGTTGCTGTGATATATCCAATTTCCGTCGGTTAAATAGAGCCCATTATCATCTGCGTAAAAAATATTTCTGCCAACACCATAGTCATCCTTCACAGGTTCCGGCAACCCGTTGCTTATGTCCTGCCATGTTTGTCCGCCATCCGCAGATCTAAAAACGATATTTGCAGTTGCAGTGGTATCTGTTTTTTGAGCGTGCAGCCTATCCGTGAGATGGGATGACTGTGGAATTTCTGACGCCTCATTGCAGGAAAACAGGGATTGAAAAAGGAGCAAAAAAGCAAAATTATAGATTTTCATGAATGTAATTGATTTGGTGAAACAATGGCTTAAAGGTATTGGGCGTCAACTATTCTGATGCTTTTTTTTAGTAAAAAAGATGTAAAAGGTGCGTAAAAGTTTGTAAAACCATCTGTAACTGATGGTTAATGGATAATTTCGCACACATGAAGCCATTTATTCTGTTTGGATCTTCCATCATGATAATTATTATTTTGATTTCTGCTGTTGCATTTATCAATAAAAAGAATGAAATCCCTGAGAAACATATAGAAGTTGTATTACGTGATTTAGGACATCAACTTCTGCTTACAGCTAAAGACTCTTCATCCCGGGTGCTACCGATTAAGAAGTTAGATAAAAATACGTACCGGATATCCTTTCAAAATAACTTTAATTTTATTTCAGATACACTCATCAATTTAGTTCAACGAACATTTCAAAAAAATGCTCTGGCAAACGATTATATAGTAAATTTAAGAAGTTGTAAACAAAATGAAACTGTCCTTGCATTCGAAATAAACAGCAAAAAAGAGAATTTAACGCCTTGCAGAGGTCGTAAGCTGGAGATTGGTTGTTATGTTATTGAAATTGATCTTTTGCAGAAAACTAAGTTTAATTTCTTCTTGCTGTTATTATTGATTATCCCTTTGGGTGTAGTTGGTTTCTATGTAAAAAATAAGTTTGGTAAAAAAGAAGAGAAAGAGGCAATTTTCGATAATAAGGATTACATACAACTAGGAAGCTTTAGATTCTACGCCGATAATAATGTTCTTAAAATTGAGAATAACAATATTACGCTTTCGGAAAAAGAAACAAAGCATTGAAAATATTTGCAGAAAACATAAGTCAGATCGTAGAAAGGGAAAAACTGATGAAAGAGATTTGGGAAGATAAAGGCATAGTGGTCATCAGTAAAAATGTTGATGTATTGGTGTCCAAATTACGTAAGAAATTAAGCGACGATGACTCCATTAAATTTATTAACGTACCCGGCAGGGGTTACAAATTTACTATTGAGTAAAGACCAATTAAAAATCAGGTAACTTAACCGAATAGCGATCTGGCACAGTACCCCACAATCAACGGATGAACGACTAAATGAAATTCGTCAATAAGGCTTGCTGCTATCAATTCAGGAAGCAGGCTTACACTATCCACCAAATGTTACGCTTCTCATTTATTGATCTTATTTTGATTTTAAAGATATGAGTCAAAAATAAGAACTGACATTCAAAGCCATAAGGGCGATCTGCGACAAAAAAGAGGGCGTTTGAACCAAAAGCTACAGTCTCATCCAATCGACAATTTGCCTTTTTGGCAGCATGGTTTTCAGACAGAAAATTATCACTTGCTACTTCTGACCAATACCCTATGAAAAAAACTTTATATTGAGACTATAGATTTAAAATGATAAGGAGGTAAAAGAAATGTCAAAAAGCAATTTACTGAGAATGGACAACGTCCTCATCGTCGTCAACGACCTCGAAGCCGCGAAAGCCTTCTTTCTCGAACTCGGATTCGAATTGGAGGGCGAAACGATTGTTGAAGGCCCTTCTGTAGATCTTCTCATTGGCCTTCAGAACGTCCGTGCCACCCTTGCTTTCATGCGTACTCCGGACGGCCACGGACGGATAGAGCTGGACAAGTTCCATACGCCGGATGCGATCAGAACCGGGCCTGAGAAAGTTCCGGTGAACGAACTCGGGATCCGCCGCATCATGCTCGCCGTTGATGACATTGATGAGTTGGTCACGCGTCTGCTTACTCACGGCGCCGAACTAGTCGGCGAAGTAGTGCAATACGAGGACATCTATCGGCTCGCTTACATACGTGGTCCCGAAGGCATCATCGTTGGGTTAAGCGAGCAACTCAGGTAATATTCGGCTCTTGTCCTTCACTCCATACAGACAAAAGCCTTCAAATCTTTTGACTTGAAGGCTTTTATCCTTACAGCAACTATTCAAGACCTGCTATAAAAAAAATCTCTAAGCTCTTTTGCAAATAGATCAGGAACGTCCAGTGCTGCAAAATGGCTGCCTTTTTTAATTATATTAAACCGCTGCGCATTTACTTTCCTATTGACCCACTCTATTGGGAAAGGTGCTTCTCCCGGGAACAAGGATACACCAGTAGGAACTTCAACTTTCGCTTCTGATTTAAGCCCTGTAGTCCACGCAGTTCTACCTTCTTCAGCATATGTCCGGATAGTGGTATTAATAGTTTGTGTCACCCAGTATATCATGATATTGGTGATCAGTTCATCTTTAGAATAGTGATCGTCAAGATTCTCAGGTTTACCGGACCAGCCATGGAACTTCTCAATTATCCAGGAGGCTAATCCCACGGGTGAATCATTTAAGCCATAACCCAATGTTTGTGGCTTAGTAGCCTGAATAAGGTTAAAAGCACCTTCAGCAAAAAACCATTGTTGAATGAAGTTACCAAACTCCTGCTCCGGAGCTGACATCGCAGCCCAATCTTCCCTTCCGTTCGGATAGCCGACATCCGTTATATGAATAGCGGTGACCAGTGAAGGGTATTGATTTGCCAATGATTTGCTGATGGTTGAGCCAATATCTCCTCCGGCAGCAAAGAATGACTGGTAACCTAAAACATCTGTCATTAGCTTCGCCCATAAACTTGCAGTTTTATCACTGCTTTGAGGAACTTTATCAGAAAATCCAAAACCGGGTATTGAAGGTATAACAAGGTCAAAAGCCTGCTCTGCGTCACCTCCATAACTTGCTGGATCAGTAAGCATCGGGATCACTTTATGAAATCTGTAGAAGCTATCTGGCCAACCATGTGTTAAGATCAATGGTTTGGCATTTTTAGACTTTCCCTTAACATGTATGAAATGAACTGTAATACCGTCTATTGTTGTCTTGAACTGGGGCAACTCATTCAAAGCTGCTTCCTGCGCTCTCCAATCATATTTATTCTGCCAATGATCCACCAGATCACGTAAATAAGCCGGGTTCGTTCCATAACTCCAGCCGGCATTTTCTGGCTCATCCGTCCAGCGTGTTTGCTGTAATCTTGTTGACAGATCGTTTAATACTTCCTGTGATATTGCTATTTTAAAGGGTGTCATTTCAGCCATTTTGTTTTGTTTACACAAAGGTACCTTCCTGTATCCCGGCCGCATTGTAAAAAATTTACCTACTCAGAAGGAGGCCGCAAGATCATATCTGCAACCAGTTGATTATCTTCCACTTCGATTTGCGACAGTAGATACTCTGTTGGTTTGATACCGGTAAACTGTGAGAATTCCTTAATAAAATGCGCCTGATCAAAGTAATCATAGTCATTAACAATAGCCATCCAGTCAGTTTTTCTCTTAAGGGTTTGGATGTCCCTGATCACATTTTGAAATCTATGCAGCCTTTGCAGATATTTGGGAGAAAAGCCGGTATGTTGTTTAACGACCTGTATAACGTGTTTCTGCGAGTACCCGGATTTCTTTATTAGCCAGTCGATCGGTTTCTCAATATTTTTATCAACAAATCTAGCCAGAGAATCTTCAAAACGTTGGTCTGCGATGCATTGCAGGAAATAGCTTTCAATAAATCCGAATAGTTGCAAAACACCATTAGCATTAATCAGCTTTTCATACAAATGCTTAAAGGAATTGCCCAAAAGCAATTCAGCCTCCACACAAACCGGATGTATCGCTGTTATGGGGATCTTTGTTAGTGCATAGAAACCGCCGGTTGTAAACCGTATGCTGAGAATAGACGACGCCGTTTGATTTTGATATAAGATAGCCTGTCTTTGAGTTCCTGATATCCATGCATTTTTCATAGTCACTCTCTCCTTGAGATCAGTATCGAGAAATGCTGTATTAATAGTTTTCTCCTGCAGCTCAATCACAAGATTCACTCCCTTATCCGGAAGTTCTTTAATATATGGGATGTCCGATGTCGAACCACTAACATACACGATATGTTGAATGTAATCAGAAAGTGGAAGGCACGGTATATGTTTGTGGAATATCATAGAAATTACGGATGATCTCTGCCAATAAATTTTCCTTTCCCCAGTAGGAAATCAATCGCTTTCCCCACATTATTATCAACACTCTGCTCCGTTTTTAGAAAGGATATATATCGCACAATCTCCTTTCTCAAGGATGGACTCAAACCGTCGAATACAACTTTTGCCTCCGTATTCTTTTCAAGTGCCTCCGTCAATTTTGGATGTGGAGTGATCGTTCTGTCCGACGGGTCAAACGAAATAGTAACATCAATGATCTCACCGATCCTATCGGGAGAATTTTTAAGCATGGTGGTATTGATGTATAAACGCCAGAAATCGCTATACCTTACTAATGTTTGCTTATAGGGTTTGTCGTTGATCATTCCGCTAACCGGAATTGCACCTTTGCTTTTCCCTGCCTGTTTAAAGATTTCCGTCAAAATTTCCTCGGGAACGAAAACAAAAGGGTTGATTCCAATAATTGCTATGTCAGCTTTAAATTTCAACATAATTTCAACGGATAGACGTTTCGGATCACTTGGTTCAATAAATGTAATTTATTTTACCCACTAACGCCAATGCTGTCAGGTCCGAAGATAACAAACCAGGCCCTAATCCTTATTTTCCATATAATGTTTAAACATGCGACTCCTTACCTCAATTTTTTACTTCTTTGTTGCTCCTTCAATTAATATTAAAGTGGGGAAAACGCCCTTTTACCTACCCCAGGTCAAAATTTTTCCGCTTTGCGTAAAAGATTTTCCCGATTGTTGAAAGAAGAAGTCCTCCGACTGACTGACTTTTGCGGAAATTATACCCAATCGACTATGAGGCAATTTCTACAGATGCTCCTTCTATTGCTACCTGTTTGCTGTTTTGCGTTTACAAGTGAAGAGAATGATTTTGGTACCATTAAAGGCAAAGTAACTACCAACGATAACCGCGCTGCATCTGCGGTATCCATCGTGATAAAAGATGCGAAAAAGACTACTCTTACCAATGAAGACGGTACATTTACCATCTCACATATTCCGGCTGGCAGCCATCTTCTGGAGGTATCTCTGGTGGGTTATGCCCCATTGCAACAGGAAGTAACGGTTGAAAAAGGTAAAGCCACAGAGATAGTCCTGCAATTGCAGGTATCCAGTACACAACTGAAGGAGATATCTGTCATCTCTAATCAGAATAAGTTCAGCCGCAGGGAAAGTGAGCAGATCGCCCGCCTTCCTATTAAAAATCTGGAAAACCCTCAGGTATACCAGATAGCAGGCAAAGAGCTGATTGAAGAGCAGGTTATTACGGAAAGAACGGACCTCTACCGCAACATCCCCGGTGCAGTACCAAACTTTGCCGCAGGAGGTTCTCAGGGTATGACCATTCGCGGTTTTTCAAACTCTATGGGTATGCGTAACGGTATGGTGACCAGTGCTATCGTTCCGCTGAATCCGATCATCCTGGAAAGAGTAGAGGTGATCAAAGGCCCTTCAGGTACTTTATTCGGCAGTAACCGTAATGTGACATTTGGCGGGGTATTTAATTATGTAACCAAAAGGCCTTATGACGCATTCGGTGGTGAGGTTAGCGTTACGGGAGGCAGCTTCCAGTTTGGCCGTGTAACCGCTGATGTGAATGCTCCCCTCAATAAAGAAAAGACCCTCCTGTTCCGCCTGAACGCCGGTGCACAAACAGAGGGTTCCTTCCAGGATCAGGGTTATGCTAAAAACTATACCATCGCTCCCACCATCACCTATCAGCTTACCGACCGCCTGAAACTCACGTTGGATGTTGAGCTGACCAGGGCTTCTTATACCACTACCTCATTTGCAATAGACTCTTTGAGCAAAGTAACGGCCCGCAGCTTTAAAGATCTGCCTATCATCTACGACCGTTCCTATATTAACAACAGCGTAGACGTTTCCAACGGCATCAATAACATCCAGGCGCAGGCAGAATACAAGATCTCCGATAACTGGACTTCTCAAACCAATTATCTGTATTCCGAAGGCTTCTATAAACACCTGTACTGGACAACACTGTCCCTTGTAAGTGACTCCATGATGGCCCGTACGGTAAGAAATCAAACACCGGAGACTTTCGGCAACATCCAGCTGCAGCAGAACTTTATAGGCGATTTCTATATTGGTTCTTTCAGGAACAGGGTGGTAATAGGGCTGGACTACAATTATAACTACAATCAACTGTACCGTGCAACCGTATCGTACGATAAAGTAAATATCAATAATCCATTACCTGACATCAGTGCTGAGAAAATAGATGCCCTTTCATATCAGAAAGGATTTGTGGGTACTACTTCCAAAGCCTACAATTACAGCGCTTATATTTCCGATGTATTCAATATCACACCCTCTCTGATGGCGATGCTGAGTCTACGTGCTGACCGTTATACCACAGATGGCACCTACGCCATTGCTACTGGTAAATACACAGGAAAATATAGCCAGAACTCGCTCTCCCCTAAATTCGGACTTGTATATCAGGTCGTGAAAGAAAAGGTATCGGTCTTCGGCAACTATATGAACGGGTTCGTAAACTTAGCTCCGGCAACACAACCGGACAATACCATTCTTGAGTTAAAACCTCAATATGGTAACCAGTGGGAAGGTGGTGTGAAGGTAGATATCATAAATGGTAAACTCAGTGGTAGCGCCAGCTACTATGATATTGCCGTAACTAACTCAACACGTACGGAAGTAGTAGACGGTAAGACATTCACCCGTCAGGACGGTACACAACATAGCAAGGGATATGAAGCAGATATTACCGCCAGCCCTGTACCTGGTTTAAATATCATTGCAGGTTACGCGCATAACGAGAACAAATATACCAACGCCAGCCCTGCCCTGCAAGGCAAGTATGTGACAGCCAGCCCGAAAGATGTAGCCAACATATGGGTAAGCTATCATCTTACACGCGGTAAGGCGAAAGGTCTTGGTTTTGGCGCAGGCGCTAATTATATAAGTGATTCATGGTTTGAAGCGACCAATACCTTTGTATTACCTAGCTATACACTGGTTAATGCAACAGCCTTCTACGATCAGCCTAAATTCAGGTTATCTGTGAAAGCCAATAACCTGCTGAATGAGCAATATTGGAATCCGGTTGGCTCACCACAAAAACAACTGAACTTCCTGGCCAGCATCGCTTTCAAATTCTGACCACAATATTCAAGATAACAGGGAAAGGCCGGACATGTGTCCGGCCTTTTTCATTCCTGCACCTGTAGAATATTATTTTGCTGCATTGCTGTATAGTCTAACTTTCCATTAGGCGTTAACGGAAACTCATCTATCCGCTGCACTTTAAAAGCCGTGGGATGTAGTCCCAGTTTTTTTGCAAGGAGCGATCTGATAGTACTATCATCGAGTGCTGCCTGCCGGTGGAATACCAACAGGTGCCTGTCTTCAACTCCTATACAGGCAAAAGTTTCTCCCTGTATCTCCTGCTTCAGAATATTTTCAACTTCATCAAGGTTAATACGCGAACCAAACAACTTAACAAATCGTTTCAAACGACCGGTAATGTAGTAATACCCATCAGTATCAAGGCTAGCCACATCCCCTGTGTGTAATACAGGCAAATGCTCAAACGTAGTTAGATCAGCAGCCGATGTAGCATACCCTCCGAATACATTAGGTCCGCTATACAACAATTCATTTGTATCAGGCGCTATTATAAATTGCCCTCCTTTAACAGGCATACCAATCGAACCATTTTTCTTCAACAGGTCATGAGGAGGCATGTAAGCCATACGGGCAGTAGCTTCTGTCTGGCCGTACATCACAAAGAACTGCTTATTCCGGTCGGCCATATACTCTCCGAAAGACTTTATGAGTGATCCATTCAGCTTTCCACCAGCCTGTGTCATGTATCGCAGCGACGGGTACTCTTTGCGGCAAAACCCGATGCGATGAAGCATTTCATAAACATATGGCACTCCGGCGACAGAAGTATAACCATATCGCTCCATATCCTCCCAGAATTCCTTCTGCACCACGTCACGGTTGCCACATACAACCTGTTCTCCGGCTATGCTATTGGTAGTAAAAACAGATAATCCATACGAATAGAATACCGGCAGATTCAACGGAGTAATATCACGGTTGCTGACAGGCAGATAGTCGAGGATGGACAATGCATTCTGTACCAGATTATCCTCCGACAACTTCACAAACTTGGGAGAGCCTGTAGTACCTGAAGTGCTGAGCAATACTTTTATATCCGGATGTACCTCATTCACGATTCCTTTCTTGTTGCGGAAGAGCGTATTATCCTGTAAATCAAAATCAGGAATTTCTTCTCTTGTCGCATCATAAATATAATAAGGGCCATATGCATGCTCCAGCCGCTGTTTATATTCACTATTCAACTTTGGACTTAGCAGCCCCAGAGTTAATTTGCTGTTAAGACAATTTAATAACACCCTTATGGACGCTATGGAATTATCCAGGTACAAAAACGCCAATGCCTGTCTGTCAGTAATATCCAGGGTATTATTTAAATCACGTAGCGCATAACTTTCTCCGGTAATCGCATCCAGGTACCGCAAACTTTCATTCCTGGCAATTAATCCATATAAACTCATATGTTAACATTATGCTTTCTAAGAGTTTCCTTTACCTTTTCCACGCTGCTCATTTCCAGTACTTCATCTGTATCAATAGTAATACTAAAAGCTGCCTCCAGTTCTGTTATGAGATAGATGTGTGACACCGAGTCCCATTCCGGAATACTCTGATAGCTGAGATCATCAGTCACCTCATTTGCAGGTATAGACAATGCTGCTGCGATAATATCTTGTAGTGTTTGAGTTGTGTTCATAAGACAATATTTTTAAATCAGATTTTTACTTTTTTCCATTTGCCACTGCGAAAGACAATAAGACAAGCGATGGCCAATACAATTTCAGATGCCAGAATAGCGATGAATATGCCCTGTGATCCCCAGTTGGAATGTATTCCTAAGAACCAGGCAAGGGGTAGTTGTGTAACATAAAACATCAGCACATACATTAACGTCACCACATTTACGGAGCCCGCCGCATTGAGCGAACGGGAAATCACCATGGTATATCCGAAGAAAAAGTATGCAATGGACATGTAACGAAGATAGAGGGCTGCATTCTCTGCAACTACCTGTTCATGGGTAAAAATACGTACAAGGCTCTCTCCCGAAACCAACAGGAATAATGCAATACTACCCAGGAAACACATATTGAAAGTGCCTGTTTTCCAAACCGATTGCTCTGCCCTTTCCGGCTGTCCTGCGCCCAGGTTCTGCCCTGTCAGTACCCCGGCAGCATTAGCGATACCCCATGCGGGCAATACAGTGAACATAATAATACGGTTAGCTACAATATAACCTGCCAGCACACTCTCGCCCAGTTTAGCCACGATAATGATCATCAGGAACCGGCTGGAAGAGGGGATCAGGTATTGTACTGTGCCGGAGGCGGCCAGCTTACATAAACGCTTAATAATATCCGGTACCAACATCAATTGCTGCCTGCCGATCGTGATCATCTTTTCCACTTTTGCAAAATACCAGCACTGATATCCCACACCAATAAGGTTCGCTATGCCGGTGGCCATTGCCGCCCCTAACAATCCGAAGGCAGGAATAGGTCCTATACCAAAGATCAACACAGCACACAGTATCGCATTCACCGCATTGGATAATAACAACGTACGCATTGCCATAGCTGCATTACCAGCGCCCCGGAATATGCCATTCATCAATACCCGCATAACGACCAGCAGAATACAACCGAACATGATCCGCGAGAACAGATCACCTTCATGCACCAGCTCAGCTGATGCACCGGCCAGATGCAGGATACTCCTGTTAAAGCTGACCGACAAAATGCTGAATAATACAGAGATCGTTATTCCCAGGTAGATCGCCTGCATGGCTGCAAGTCCGGCAGTACGCGGCTTCTTCTCGCCAACCCGCCTGGATATAATGGCAGTAGCTGCAATACTGAGCCCCATTGCCACAGAGTGAAAAATGATAATTACAGAGTTAACGATACCTACAATTGTGATAGCCCTTTCCCCCAGACTGCTCACAAAAAGAAGGTCTACCATCACAAATAAAGACTCCATTGCCAGTTCCAGCATTGAAGGTACAGACAATAAAAAGGTAGCGCGATTGACACTACCGGAGGTAAAGTCCTTCTCCTTACCGGCAATAGCACTTTTAAACAGACTTAGTATAGAACGGGCTCTCAACAGCACAGCATTCATTCGTAATAATAGTTTAACGTTAAAGGATAGCTAGATCAGTAGCAGTTTCTTTTACATCTACAACACCGAAGTCCTGATAAGCAATCCGCTCTTCAATCTTATATACTTCCCTTCCGGCTACAGCATTAATGATGTGTGAATTGCGGTATGCGCCCATCCCCAGATCAGGGGTCACAAACCCATGCGTATGCAGTTCTGCATTCTGTACAAAGACCTCGTTGTTGTGAATATCTATTGTATAATTACGGTGTACATCCATCAGGTTGTCGGACGTGCGACGGATGCGTTCCTCTATACCACTGATCACAGCAGGTTCATTATATTTATAACCCGTTGCCAGCACTACTGAATTAGTATCTAATGTGAAGCGTCGTTGTTGCTGCACATGGTTAAAATGCAATGTATATGCATGCAAGCCCCCCGCCAGTGTTATGTCAGTGAGCTCGCTATTGGTATTTAACTGAACATTGAGCTTCTTACCGCCTACACTCATTTCATACATGGTATCAAAGATCTCATTGATAAGATCATAATTGATCCCCTTGAACAGTGTATTCTGGGCGGAAAGGACCTTTCTGCGGCGCTCCGGTGGCATCTCATAGAAATAGTCAACATACTCCGGAGAGGTCAGCTCCAATGTCAGCTTAGAATATTCCATAGGAAAAAATCTATCCGCACGTGTAAACCAGTTAAGCTGCAATCCATGTTTTGTTTCCGGCAACAGATCATAAAATATTTCAGCAGCGCTCTGACCGGAACCGATGATAGTAAGGGTCCCCTTTTCCAGGATATCTGCTTTGTTGGGCAGATATGCAGAGGTATGTATTACTCCGGGTAACTGCTCTCTATTCACGAAAGATGGCGTATAAGGTTGTGTACCCGTTCCCAGCACTAATTTCTCCGCATACCAGGTGGTCACATCACCTGTTTTTGTATGCTGCACTGTTACTTCATACAAACCATCATTATATGCAAGACGGGACACTTTCTGAGAGAAACGGCAAGATGCTAACTGGGCAATTACCCACTGACAATAAAGATTATACTCTTTACGCAGCATGTAAAAACTCTCTCTGATAAAGAATGGATATAAACGATCCGTTTGTTTCAGGAAGTTGAGAAAGCTGAACTTACTGGTCGGGTCGGCCATTGTTACCAGATCAGTGCCCATGAAAGGTGTTTGCAGCGTTGCACTATGCAGCATCAGACCAGGATGCCAGTCGAAACCATCTGCCTGGTCAAAAAACACAGCGCTTATATCTGCCACCGGATGCAGCAGTGCGGCAAGCCCCAGATTAAATGGGCCTATACCGATACCAATGATATTATATATCTGAGAATGTTTCATGTTTTGTTTGTTTAATTGTTGGAATAGCTGTTTGTTCAGATAGGTTCCGGCTTTCCGGAAACTTCGCCCAATACCATTCACGGTAACAAAAATTGAGATTGGCCTTTTTATGTGGCAGTTCTATCACCTTCTCTACACGGAAGCCGACATGCGCCTTATTCATAAGTGCAGCCAACGATTCAACAGATCCCTCGCCAACCATTTTACCCACCTCGGATTGAGCGAATACCCAGTCCAGCATACATTGGGTAGAAGGCGATGAGAATTTCAGTTTAGGATCTACAGGAGCGATAAACTGATGGGTGCCATAGTCCGTAGGCAACGCGTCATAATAGTCAGCTAACATATCACGCACTACCCAGTAAACTTCAAAATTATAACTGGGCGTACCGTTGATCTCCCCGATGTAGCTATGCGACCAATTCCCGGGCAGCATACAGCGGTAATACAATTCCAGCTCACGCAGTGGCCAGTCCATTTTCCAGATCTTCTTTGCATGCTCGCGGTTAAACCACTCATGCACCATTTCCAGATCACGATCTATGCCAAATGGCCGTATACTTACTGTAATATCCTCCTTCGGGAAATAACGGCTATACACCAGCTCCTTTCCACCAGGCTGAATCAGTATTGATGAAAAGAAAACCTTATGCAGCGGATTAGGATAAGGGCGTGTCACGTTATCTTTCCCCAACAAAAAGGACAGCAACTCATTATGGACCGAAAGTTTATTACTGTTTAATAAAGGATGGTCGCCTAATGATTGTTCACACTTTCTATAGATGGAACTTAGCAGTTCTGTCTCATCTGCCTGCTGCCGGTAGCCCAGATGTGCCACCATAGGTAACAAATGCCGCACCAGCCATTGCTCCGGGTCCGGTTGAGCAGTAACATCCGTCACTGATAGTAAGGTGTTAAATGCGTCTATACTACCTCCTTCCATCTGCGATGAACATGGAAAAGAAGAGAGATTCTCCAGTGCCTGTTGCAGACGTATTTCAGGATACTCTTGCTGCAGATGATCGGCCATAATCGTAAGCAACCGCGCTGCATCGACCGTACTTATCCTATCGTCAGAAAGCGTTCTCTCAGCAACAGGAAAATCAAATGCGTGATAGCCGCTTTCAGAGAAATAGTACAGCGGAACAAAAACCTCAGTCCCATTCGCACTGAAGTCCAGCCGTAAATGAAGCTGATGGCCCGTAGCAGAGAAGTACTCCGCAAGAACTTCATCGTACTTTGGAATGCCTTCATAACAGCTCCAGTTGGAGAACCCTCTGCAATAGCTATTAATGATGGCAGTCAGAATATGTGTATTCATTCGTTATTGTTTTACCTGTGACAGCCATTGACGTATTTCCTGAACAGCCAATTTTACGCGCAGCTGGCCAAACTGCTTTCCTTGTTCAGGAGTTGCGGGACAGGGATCACCAGACACACCAGCCGCATCTAATGGGCCGTTGCCTAGATGCGTAGTGTCTCCAGCCGCCAGGTAAGCTCTACGCACGGCAGCGGGCAACACAGCCCACGTCTCTGCCGTATCCCACAGTCCCCCATGACCACCGGGTACATGTCCCTTACGGGAGATGTCTGCCTCTATTTCTGCTCTGGCTTTCGCATATCCGTCACTTGAAAAGAAAACACGTACGCCCTTTTTGCTTAACGCACTATCCAATCTTGCAGCCAGTTTTTTTAAAGGACGCTGACTGTTAAAGTGATCGCTCATCAAAACAATATATCGGAATCCAGATGCTGCCATACTTTGCACCAGCTGTTCATTCACATCAGAAAAGGTCTGATCGGTCAGTGAGATCGTACCAGGATACTGCTCCAGCACCGGACTGTTAGGCGCAAAAGGAAGCACAGGTGCAACCAGCGTGTTACCCAGACTATCAGCGATCTGCGTTGCATACCGGTACACACGATAGTTATGTTTTCCCAATGCCAGATGAGGACCAGAAGCCTCTGTACCTCCGCTGAAAATGAGCACCGTATTAGCTCCGGCGGCAACACGCGTAGCCAGCTCCCGGGAGGTCATCGCCTCTATAAGCACCTGTCCTGGTGTTTGCGCCCATAAACGGATACACGCAAAAAAGAGGAGACAACTAACGCCAGCTATCTTTTTCATGCGGTTGCCATTTTAGTAAAAAATGCGGCGGGCCTGAAAGCTGCTATAGGATTTTCCACTACGCCTATAGATGGCACATCAAACGGATTAGCCCTGTTCCGCAATTGACGGTTGTTGCCGATCTGTAAGCGATTTAATGCATCCGGACTGATCTCCTTCACAAACAGATCAAATTGTTGAAACTTCTGTTCCAGCTGCGGATGCCTTTGCCTATACGCCAGCACTACCTGCGCTACCAGTTCCCAGAAACGTTTCTCAGGATAATCCATGCGCTCCTCAAGAATGGCAGCTATAAACCTGAAAATGCCATCAAATATCTGCGTGAACAATGGCAGGGTCCTCACCTCATCGGGAACGAGCACACGTAAGCGACTGGCCACTTCCGGCAAGCGTGCTTCTTCACTGAGCACAGACACTTCCTCTCCAATATCTTTCATGATAGTACGTACCGGTACATGGTCTTCCAATACGAGTATGATATTTTCGCCGTGTGGCATAAATACCATATCGTGCTGATAAAAGCAGTGCAGCAAAGGGCTCATGTAAATATGGATATATTGCTTCAGCCATTCGTCTGGCTCCAGGCCTGAGAGGTTGATCAGGGCGGGCAGTAAGGCCTCTCCCTGCGTATCAATATGCAGCAATGCTGCCATGGTCATGATGCGTTGTCCATCTTTCATTTTGGTTAATGGACTTTCCCGCCATAATGCGGCCAACATTTTCTTGTACGGATTATCCGTCTTCGTGGCCTGCTCATAATACTGATTGGAATAACCTGTAGAGGCGATCTCACGGAGTGTGCAGAAGCCTGTTTCCTGCAGATAAGCATCCTCTGTTACCAGTGTATTTACCCATTCATTGATACCCGGTGTAGTGCGCATGAAATAAGGAGACAGCCCACGTACATATCCCATATTCAAAATAGAAAGAGCCGTCTTAACATAGTACTTCTCAGGATGATCAACATTGAAAAACGTACGGATAGATTGCTGCGGCAGGTACTGGTCTTTTCCATATCCCAGCAATACCAGTTTATTGGCAGCTACATCAGGAGCGAAGATGTTAGCCAGCTTATTATACCACTGCCAGGGATGTACCGGCATATAGATATAATCTGCCGGTTGCAGTCCTTTGCCTTTAAGTGTTGCGTCAAATTCATCCGCAAGCTCACCCAACTCTTGTTGTCGTACCTGCAAGTATTCAAGCGGTGCAATACTGGTGAATTCTGTACAGCTCCGATGTCCTGCCAGCCATAACAAAGTCATCGGGCTGGCCGCTTCAGGCGCATACGTACGATAATCACCAGCATCAAATCCAACCCTGCCATTATTGGCTATAAAGCGGGGATGCCCCGTCATGGCATGTTCAATTTCCTGATAACCTGCCCCTGCCAGATATGTTGAAGACGGACCGCCCTGCACATGCATATATGCACTACCGTATAAAGTAGCTGCTACTTCTTCCATATATACAGGCAGCAGGGCAGGATCCATCTTCAGTTGTTCACTGAACTCTACGATAAATGCCAGCGCATCCAGCGCAGCAGGTTGCCCGTTTACAAACTTCTCAATTGATTTCGTCAGGATATACCAATGGTTAAGGCGTAATATTTTAGCGCGGAACCGGTATTCTATATTAGGTTGATCTGCCGTAAGTACGTAACATACCCATCCCTGTTTTACATGCCGGTAGGATGGCTGTATGATCTGCTCATGGGCATATTCCGCAATCATCTTACGGATGTGCAAGCGATTTACCTGCGCCCATATATCCGGTTGCAGGTGAGCGACTGCTTCCCGGGGAGTAACTGTATTAAACATGTAAGTATCTTTAAATATTTAAATGACCGGCACCTGTCTGTGCTTAAAGGCCGCCAATGGATTCTTAAACGTACCTGCAAACTGCTGGCTCTTGAAAGGGTTATTAGGTTCTATCATCCGCTGATTATTACGGATCTGCAGCCTGTTCAGACAGGTCTTGATGATCTCATCTGCAAACAGATCACTGCGTTTGAACTTATCCTCCAGTTCAGGATGCAATTGCTGGTATCGCTGAATACACTCAGCGGCTAACGTCCAAAATTGCTCTTCAGGATAATCCGCATGCTCCACCAATATGTGCGATACGAACCGGAAGAAACAGTCAAATATTTGGGTAAAGATGGAGAGTATCTTCAACTCCTCCGGTACCGGAATAACAATACGTTTTACATTTTCAGGAAGATCCAATTCGCTGTTCACTACAGCCACTTCTTCCGCAATATCTTTCATGATAGACCTTACCGGTACATTATTTTCCAGTATGAGTATTACGTTTTCGCCATGCGGCATAAAACGCAGATCATAATAATAGAAACAATGTAACAGCGGACTCAGATAACAATCCATATACTGCTGCAACCAGGTAGTTGTATCCAGACCGGAAGCCTCGATCAATGCAGGCAGCATAGCCTGACCATGTGCATCTACATGTAATAAGGCGGCCATTGTCATTAAACGTTGTCCCGGTTGAAGTTTACTGACCGGGCTTTCACGCCAGAGTGTCGCCAGCATCTTCTTATAAGCACTCTCACCCTTGATAGCTGTTTCGAAATAATGATTGGTATATCCCATGGTGGCCGCTTCTTTCAGCATAGTAAATCCCTTTTGCTGCAGATAGGCATCGCCTTCTATGATTGCGCTCACCCATTCATTAATGCCTGGGGTCGTACACATATAATATGGAGAAAGCCCACGCATAAAGCCCATATTGAGTATGGACAATGCCGACTTGACATAGAAGCGTTCAGGAGTAGTGACATTGTACAAGGTGCGCACAGATTGTTGCGGCAGGTATTGATCTTGTCCATATCCAAGACAAACAAGATGATCAGCAGCTATATCAGGAGAGAAGATGCTGGCCAGTTTGTTATACCATTGCCATGGATGGATCGGCATCAGGTAGTAATCATCCGGCTGTAGTCCTTTGTCTTTCAGAATACCGTGGAAATCAGCTATTGTAGCGGCATCCAGCTCCTGCTGTAATACGGCTTCATATTTCAGCGCATCTATACCTGTAAACACGGTCCTGCTTTTGTGGCCTGCAAGCCATATAACAGGGAAAGGGGTTGCGGCTTCAGGTGCATATTTCCGATAATCAACCGTATCATAACCAATACGGCCATTATTAGCTACAAAACAAGGATGACCCGCCATCATAGCATGTTCTATATCCTGGTAATCAGCTTGCGTCAATTCAGCAGCGGTGATCGTATTATAGGTATGCATATAAGCACTACCATAGAGCGTACTGATGATCTCTTCCAGATATGTTGGTAACAACACCGGGTCAAATCCAAGCTGCTCACTGAACTCAGTAATAAAATGTACTGAATCAAGCGGCGCAGGCGCTCCGTTCACCAGTTTCTCAATAGACGCTGTGTCTATGTGCCAATGATCAAGACTTAGCAACTTAGCGCGGAAACGATAATCGATCCCTTCCGCAGGAGATAAGCTATAATATCCCCAGCCGTCTTTTGTTCCTGTTAATACCGGCGTGATAAGTAGTTCGTGCGCAAACTCCGCGATGATCTTACGCAAATGCAGTCGGTTCACCTTCAGCCAGGTGGTGGGTTGCAGATGCGCTACCGCTTCTACTGCTGATATATTATTAATTTGTTGATCCATAAAATCGTTTTTTATTGGCGCCATGCAGCACCGGTTTCCTTGATGGTGTTGAGGATGAAATGCACGTCATCCATAGTGGTTAAAGGGTTAAGCATGGTGAACTTCAGATAGAAATTACCATTCACACGCGTACTCGCCACTAGTACCAGCCCACTGTTGAACATCGTCTTTTTGATATATTGATTCAACGCATCAAGATCAGTAGCATTATATTGTTCAGGCGCATAACGGAACAGTACTACACCCATATCCGAGTAGCTCAGAAGCTCCAGTTCCGGGTCCACACCAATTACCTGTGCAGCTTTTTCAGCCGTTTCGATAATAGTTTCGGTGTAGGCGCCCAGCTTCCGTTTGCCCATCAAACGTAATGTGAACCATAACTTAAGTGCATCAAAACGGCGGGTGCTCTGCATGATGGACTTATTGATCTGATTCAGATCGTCGTAATCTTCATCTTTGGGATTGAGATAATCCACATGCATGCGCAACAAACGCAGGTATTGCTTATCCCTCACAATAAAAGCACTGCTGCTGATAGGTTGGAAGAATGACTTATGATAATCGATAGTAACGGAATGTGCCGCTTCCATTCCATTTAAAAGATGGCGGTATTTTTCAGTGAGCAGCAGTCCGCATCCATATGCAGCATCTATATGATACCACAGCTTATACTTAGCCGCTATACGGCCAATAGCTGCAAGCGGATCAAGGTTACCAAAGTCGGTCGTACCTGCGGTAGCTACAATAGCGATGGGAATATTGCCCTGTTGTATCTCTCTGGCAATAGCCTCCTCCAGCAGTACAGCATCCATACGGAACCGATCATCGGTCTCTATTTCCACCAATGCCTGTTCACCTAATCCTAATAGTGCGGCGCCTTTATGATTACTGAAATGCGCCTTCTCCGATATGAAAATGCGGTAACGCGATGCATCAACGGGCAGTCCTTGCTTTTTGATATTGTGACCACCATGTGTAATAGCATAGTGATCTCTTGCCAGCAATAACCCCATAAGATTACTCTGCGAGCCTCCGGCTGTAAATACACCATCGGCCACAGTGTCGAAACCTATCTCACGTGCCGTCCAGCTGATCAGCTGCTGCTCCATCAGTGTTCCACCTGCACTCTGGTCCCAGGTGTCCTGAGAGGAATTGATAGCAGCGATCAGCACTTCTGCAGCTACTGCCGGTATTACCACCGGACAATTCAGATGTGCGATATAGGCAGGCAGATGAAACGCAGTGGCATGTTTTACATACAACTCCTGCACTTCATTCAGGAGACTTTCATAATCTGGTAGTGGCGTATCAAAATCCACTGCTGCAAATGCTGCTTTCAGTGCGGAAGAAGAGACGCCGCTGAAAGGTTGACGATTCCTGTGCAGGAAATTAGTTACCAATTCACGCGCTCCGTCCATTGCCTTCTCATATTCAGCAACTGAGCTTTGATGAAAAATATCTTTATAGGTTTCCTTTACAGGCAATACAAGGTCCTGCAGCGGCTGTTCCCAGCCTGCAAATGCGGTAGTACTCATATGTAGATGCTATTTTTCCGGGTTTAATTAAAGGTTTGCAAGGTGAGAGCTATATAACTTACCGTAATGCTCTTCCATGATGAGATAAGGGTTTTCGGGATGGGTCACTTCACGGATGTTGATCAAACTGGTCTTGCTCATCATACGCAACATAAGGCGACGTTCACATTTCACCAGCTGACCGTTTTCTTCTTTAAAGCCGGCAAGGAATGCGTTACGCCCATGCGCACAGAGGTGGTTATTCACAAAGATCAGATCACCCGACTCCGGAATGTAGTCGTTGTATATCAGTTTCCGGGCCTCTTCCCAGAAGCGTTTCAGATTATGTAATGCCTCCGGCTCCTGTTTGGCGTCTTCATTGTATATCTGTTCTGCAGCATCGAAACGCATAAAAGGGGTCGATCTGCTGCCATATAAAACCGACGTGCGGGTATCATCTCCTATAGCTTCGTCAGAAGCATAATTGGCATCTTTCGGACACTTATAGATAGGTTTGAAAAGCTCCTGTAATATCGCATCCGGCCTGCCATGAGAGCGGATGGAATACAAAGAAGAAGGCACACGTTCTTCATTGCGCAGGAAAAGGAAACTCAGGAAATCTGCAGCATTGTGCAGGAAAGCATCTTCCGTATGTACAAAGAGATCAATACGGGAGCCTGATCCCGTCTGCGTATAGCTCATGTTTTCGTCAGGAATAATGGCATGCATTAATCCTCCGCCTTTCCTTTGCGCAAAATACTCAACAGGTTTGGATGGCACGGCTCCATGTAACAGTGATGAAATGAAGCCATACTCCATAATTTTTTCATAGTCGGTTTCCTGCCAGGAACGTGGCGTAGGGCCTAATTCATCCTGGCCTATTTCTACTAAGCCACGCAATACGACAGCGCCATATTGCTGATCTGAAAAGTCTGTCCCGAAATTACTAAGCACCTTTGCAATACGCTCTGGTAGTAGCGTGTACGCATTTAAATGCAGCATCGAGATGAACTCGGGATTGTCATAGCTCTTATACTTTCGTTTGAGCTTTTTCCCGATATAAGTTATTTCCAGCTTCTCTTCTTCCGTGATATCTATTATCAGGGGTTGTAAAGGAGGTTCAGCAGCAATATGCGTTAAGCGCGATGGCTCCTGAACTCCAGGGCTAATTGTGGGTGTTACGTCTAAGGGTCTCATTCAATAAATTTTTACGTCAATGTTGAGGGCCGAAAATTTAATAAATACGGTTTTCCAATACGTTGTTACTTAAAACAACATGCAAGAAAGTCTTCTAATGTTAAAATGCTTATCGGATTAACTAAGCGTCACAAATTTGCATCATCTGCGTTGAGTGCGGAAATCAAAAGCGGAAAACATTTTACGCAATAAGGAAATTACATCTGGTGGTGGTTTTCAGGGCAACAATATTATTTTTGGGATTAAACAGCTAAAACGGAATATTATAAATATTACTTTTTCGCATGACTATTTTAAAAAGTCCAATGGGGTAACTATATATACAATAATACATCTTTTTTTCCATCTCCGCAATCCAAATAAGAGATAAATATTTTAACGTTGATAGAAAGGCGGGATCAGTGAAAAGCTCTGGTCAACCTGCTTACCAATAAGTTCACTGAACAACGCACAGATCTCCTCCGTATCATCGTACGTCAAACGGTTAAGTTTAGCGGTGATCGCCATTGCCCGTTTAACGTTTGCCACCATTGCCACCATTGCCGCCGACTCCGGCGTCCTTCTGTGAACGATCTTAGTACGGTCGTTATTTGTCATTGATTATTTAATTCTTTAACTGTTCTTAGGCCTCATTATATCCGCCGCATTTACAGTATATGTAAGGTCAGGATAAACAAAATTCAAGTTCCTGTTCTCTTCCCCTCGCAGCTTGTAAAACTCAGTCTCCTGCTCCTTATTAGCTAACGTTAATAGCTCGCCGTTAGAGAAATGAGGCAAATTATTCTCAAACTGAATATATGTTTTTGATCTCCGGAATGTAATGCCCAACCACTTATTGTCTGCTACCAATTGTTTCGGATCCGGCGCAGCATCCAATACAATTTTATGAAGGAACTTTGTATTAGTCGCTAATGAAAACAACATTACGGAATTATGCGTTAATGAATACTCGAACTCCTCATCGCTCTCTTTATCCTTTATTTTCAGCTTTCTGATGTGTTGTTCGGTGAGCTCGTCCGGCCTTTCATAGCAAGAGAAGAGTCCTATGTACGAGTCATTATCTAAATCCAGATTTTGATCTGAATGATAATTCATTTTATAATAACTCGCATCATAGACTTCTATTAAGGCATTATTAAAATCCTGCGCAGGTACGCCAGCCAGATCATTCTCTCTTATGGTATCATTGATACGCCCAACAAGCATATGGTGGATCGCTGAAAAATTGTGAGCTGGTATATTGTACTTTGTAGTCGTTCTAACTATCGGAATACCATTATCGCCCACGTTTACCAGGTGATTACCGATCCTGCCCTTCACGACAGGTTCAAAGTCCGTTACGCCCAATAATTCATTGAATAAGTTTGTCTCTAAGTCTAGTGTGATCTTATAAAATCCGGAACTATTCATCATCTCTTTATCAAAAGTCTATCTTAAAATATTGGTTTCTCATAGTCGCCTGCATTCATACTGAAATGAATTTTCCCATACTCTACGATCTTCTCTGTTCTATTTTCTTCGTAATAAAAGTCCCTCAACTCTTCCTGTGTCTCCAGCGTCATCTTCTCCAGTTTGACGAAATTGCCATTCTCTTTAATGTAAGTTTGATCATTTATATGCTGGACCTCCAGGTTTGAACAACGAACCACATACCCCATTCTCGTTGGGATCCTATCCGCGTTCAGCATAGATGGCCTGATCTCATGCGTGTATAATCTATTTGTAGAAAGCGGGATCATAAACACAGAATTAGGATATAAAGTAACACTGAACTCCTTTTCTAATGAGTCGTCGTTAACTGTACTCTTTAGTTTAAAATACAGCCTGGTGAAACCACTCACTTCTTTATAACACCTGTCATATCTATCCGTCAGCGATGGCTTTAATTGCTCAGCATTCGCATTATCATAAAACGTGCAAAAGACAATAAGCCCTTCTTTAGGCATATCCTTCGTTTTGTCAGAATGCGCTTTAATTCTTGATTTCACTTCCTTCTCTGTACTCTCATCTTTCATCCTGTTTTCATATATCTGTGCCAATACATGATTCAGGTCAGTTTTATATTCAAACACATACTTGACTGCATCATTCAACGAATCAATGATCTGATGATCAGTGGTTCGAAAATTATCAGTAGGCCCGGTTAAATTACTTGAACATCTTAACAGGCGATAATGCAGCACTTCATTTCCATCTTCATTTTCTTCCTTCTCTACTTTAGTTAAGTATATCCCCTTCCTGAAAGCTTTGGACGGCTTATTTGATTCGGTTAATTCCTGAAATTCGTGTTCAGTTCTAATCTTATCAAAGTAATCATTGCCAGTAAATAATCTTCTGAAATATACACCAGCATTGCTGATGATAATAGGAACTTCACCGAGTGTTATAATGTGGGCATTAGGCTTATTATAATTTTCGTAATTAACGGATAGTTCTTTTATAATGTATAAAGGGCCTAACTCTTCTTTGATGCTGCTTACATCGCCACATACATAAATTCTCTTGTCCGCCGGATTATTATGAATTGCGGAAAAACTGTTCACTACCGTTCCACAAAAATTATCGATCAAATAGCGGGTTTCTAAATTGATCTCTTTGTCTTCCTGTAAAACGACAAGCACATTTCTATCTTTAGAGATCTTATTTTCCATTTGTGAGGTATTCATAGGTATCAGGTTTTTTTTCTTCGGATGACTAAAGTTAGTATTTTAGAAGTACAATTCGATCAACGTATAGTGATTTCTGCTGTATTCGCATTTATGATCTGTTGACCGGATATTAAGCACCCTCAGATGGCTTCAGCTGCCAGTTTACTGATATCTTTCACTTCCAGTATATTCTTAGGATATCCATTGATAGTAGCATTTATCATAGCCTTTCCAATGTCCTGAATATTACACGACGGGAAAAAAAGATTCAATATCGGGAATAGGACCTTTATGTATTTATTAGTGCCTTTCACATGCTTTTGTCCTTTCACAGGCTTCATCAATCCCGGACGAAAATTGTATTCCCTGCCCGGGAATAGTTTTGCCAATGCATTTTCTGTTTTGCCTTTCACTCTCGCCCACATTACTTTTCCCTGTTCTGAACTATCAGTATGTCCACCTGAAACAAAATTGAAAATAAGATCAGGGTTCATTTCTTTCAATACGCCCGCCATATGCAATGTAATGTCATAGGTGATCTTTGTGTATTCCTCCTCGTTCATGCCAACAGAACTAATACCAGCACAATAAAAGCAGGTGTCAAATCCTTTTAGGTGCTCTCTGAAAACATCCAGCTGCATAAAGTCAGGCACAATCAGTTCCTGCAGTTTTGGATGCTTCCATTCAACCGGCTTGCGGCTTATTGACAGTATCTTATCTACATTTTTATTTTGCAGGCATTCCAGCAGAACACCTTCGCCCACCATTCCGGTCACACCTGTTATGACTATATTAATCCCCATTCGATATAACGGTTTTTACCATGTAAAAGTCGGTATAAAATTACTTACCAGCTTTGTTGAAACGTCTAAGTTTACTTTGTCGAAAGGTCCAAAGTCCTCCATACTCCCTTAAAGAAATATTGTAATGACTGCATAACCTTATTATATGAGAACAGCTTTGTCACCGGTAAGACCAGGACGCCTGGCCAGGCAATAAATTGCTTTCTGTCCATAACATTGTTTATATAAATTTACTGCAAATAAATATTTTCTAAAACGAACGAATATTCGTTTATATTTGCAACCATGAGAAATAAGGATGAAAATAAGGAGCTGACCATCCGGGAAAAAGCAATTGAACTGATCGTGAAAGAAGGGTTTGACGGCCTGAGTATGCAGAAACTCGCCAAAGAGGCAAATATCTCAGCTTCAACTATTTACATTTATTTCAAAAACCGTGAGGACTTACTGAACCAGCTCTATTTAAGCGTTCAGGAAAAATTTGAGCGGGATGCTTTAACCAACTTTACTCCCGATATGCCATTTGCAGAAGGACTATGGCTACAATGGAAGAATCGTTTCAAAAACATCTGCCAGAATCCCCTGGAATATCAATTTTATGAGCAGTTCCGTAATTCTCCGTTAATTAATCATAAGGACATAAAACCAAGCGTTTTCAGAAAACTGATGAACGACTTTGTTGATAATGCTATTAAGAAAGGAGAACTTGTGAATATACCCGCTGAACAGTACTGGGCTATTGCTTACGGCCCCTTTTACACCCTGGTGAAGTTTCATTTCGATCATAGCTCTATGGCGGGAAAACCCTTTACGCTGACTGAGCAAAAGTTAAAACAAACCTTCAGTTTAGTGGTAAAGTCCCTGCACCCTTAAAAAATTTCTCTTATAAAAGAACGAACATTCATTTATTATAACTATCCAAAACTTACACCAAATGACAATTAACCATCTAAATTTACCCGTATCCAATGTTGCTGAAGCAATAACCTTCTTTGAATCGCATTTTGATTTTAAATGCACGCAAACAAAAGGAGATAATATGATCGCTGTTTTAAAGAACACGGCCGATTTCACACTGGTCCTTATGTCTTCAAAGATGAACCGGAATGATAATAATACCTATCCTGACGCCTTCCACATCGGATTTATACTCGATAGCATTGAAAAGGTTAACGGGACCTATCTGACCCTTAAAACCGCAGGTATACAACTGGACCGCGAACCACAAAAAATACGGGATAGCTTTGGCTTCTATTTTTATTTCGATAGCTTATTCATTGAGGTAGGACATTATTTCGAATAAACGAACGGTCTATTTGTCATCAGGGGTTTGCTCCATTCGTTTCAAAATAACCGCCCGCAGATGGTCTGCATGTTCATCTCCCCAACGGCCTAACTCACCGATCACAGGCATCAGTGTCTGACCAAATGCTGTTAAGCTGTATTCTACTTTGGGAGGCGCCTGTGGGTAGATGATCTTTGCAATCAGTCCATGCTCTTCCAATTCATTTAACTGAACATTGAGCACTCTTCTTGATGCATCAGGAATTTTCCGCAGTAATTCACTCGGCCGTTTATAGCCCTCGTTAATAAACCATAGCAAACGGATCTTCCACTTGCCGTACAGCACCTCGGCAATCAGATCAAGCCCGCAATTCAGCGTTAAAGGGATCTTTCTCTCGTACATAAGGTCAAATTTAACCCAATGTTCCAAGAGTGACAATATGGGCAAAATTTAGCCCTATGCGATTCGATCCCCCGTACTTGTCCGCGAACAGCGTACGTCCGAATTTTGTGTTCTAATCATTAGCAAATGGAACAGCAATTTAATTTCAACAATGAACTGGCAGGTAAAACAGCTCTTGTAACAGGTGGTACAAAAGGCGCAGGAAAGGCTATAGCTGAACGCCTTTTGCAAGCGGGAGCAACAGTTATCATCACTGCAAGGAAACAGCCGGAAGAAGCAAATGATAAGTTTCATTTCATTCCTGCCGATCTAAGTACTGCTGAAGGCACGCAAAAAGTGATCAGCGAAGTATTGACCACGTACAACAAACTGGATATCCTTGTAAATAATCTCGGTGGTTCTGAAACGCCTGGCGGAGGTTTTAATGTATTGGCCGATGAAGACTGGATCAGTACACTTCAGTCTAATTTGCTGGCGCCGGTGAGGCTCGACAAAGGATTTCTACCTGGTATGATCGACAGGGGAGCCGGCGTTATCATTCACATCGCATCTATTCAGGGAACACTGCCGCTATATGACTCTACGCTACCTTATGCCGCAGCTAAAGCTGGTTTGATCAATTACAGTAAAAGCCTGTCGAATGAAGTTTCACCTAAAGGCGTCCGGGTGCTGACAGTATCTCCAGGCTGGATCATGACCACATCCGCCTCCCGGATGATGGAGCGTATAGCGCAAAGCTCAAATACGACCATAGAACAGGCTACCCAGAGCGTAATGGATGCACTGGGCGGCATACCTATGGGCAGGCCTGCTAAACCTGAAGAAGTGGCTGAATTTGTAGGGTTTCTCGTTTCACCGAGGGCAGGTTATCTCACAGGAACAGAATACGTCATCGATGGTGGTACGATTCCAACTATTTAATCACGCTAACGACTGTAAACCTCACTTAAAAAACGAACCATGAATTTACCTGAAGTATTATCCAGCCTGCTTTCTGCACAGACAAATTTCGATAGCAAAACATATGCTGACTGTTTTTCAGAAACCGCTGTCGTTTTCGATGAAGGGAAAACACATATAGGAAGGCAGGAAATAAAAGACTGGAACGAAAGCACAAATACAAAATACAGGACCAGGCTCAAACCTGTCGGATTTTATACTGATGGAGACGAAAGCATCCTGGAAACCGAAGTTTCAGGAACATTCAGCGGGAGCCCTTTGGCGTTAAAATATCATTTTAAGCTGGAAGAAGAACTGATCGTATCTCTTAAAATTACCGGGTAAATGATAGACAATTCTCCCTCTCCAACATATCAGATGTTATGATGGCAAAAACGGAAACCGTCTCGTTCACATAAAACGGTCGCCTCAATTGTTAATATTCCGGTAGCGTGCGTGATTCATTTCTCCGGTGTATTTCTCCTCAAGGTCAATTGTCTGATACATCACATTACTGTTAGGTAATGACTCAATAAACCGGATAATTTCCTCAATAGTGAATGGAGATTCTAAATGCACTTCCACTCCGGAAGTTCCCCCTCTAACGGGTGATATTTCGTATTCACCCATCAGGATGCGTTGTAACTTCAAGACATCCTGTTTGCTTTCGGCTCTAAAGCGATAAGTATTGATCATTGTTCCCAGGTATAAGAATATCTGTTGTTGGCAATCGGTTTCAAAGATACGAAATGTAGGGGCGGGAAAATCAGGCTCAGCCATAACACAAAGCGCTTTACAACTCTTGTGTTATGGCTGTTTCCACGTTAAAAATTCTTTCGAAATTTTAATATCAGGGCATTATTAAATAATATTTTAAACAAATATGGTTGTCTTATTTGGACCTTGCCCATCCTTACCGGTATGCTCATCACTGTAACTCGATTATCCGCTCCACATTTATCTCCTCCAGAAAATATTCATCATGTGACACTACTATGAGCGTTCCCTTATATTCGTTCACGGCCGCCGTCAGGATCTCAATATTCTGAATGTCCAGGTTGTTGGTCGGCTCGTCTAACACAATGATATCGGGCGTCCGGTCACTGATGGTCAGACAACAGAGCATTAACCGCATCTTTTCCCCACCACTAAGTGCATGACAAGGCTTATCCCAGTAATCTTTTGTGAACAGGAATCGTGTGAGCCTGATCTTTATCTCGTGCTCCTGCAGGCCAGATAAATTAAATTGCTGCGCCTGTTCATATACATTGATATTATCATTGATCAATGAATAGTCCTGATCAATATATACCGTTTTATTATCGGCCCTGCTAACCGTTCCCAAGCCAGGCTCCATCCTGCCCAGTATAATATTGATCAGTGTAGTCTTTCCGGCGCCATTCAGTCCCTTCAATGCAATCCGTTCTCCACTGGTGATCTGGAGACTTAATGCTTCCTGCCAAAGCGGACGTTTGCCGTAGTTGTAATTAATATCCTTTGCTGTAAATAATATCTTGCCCCTGTGAAGCGTGGAGTTATCAAAACCAAGTTTCATCTTGTCCATATCGGGCAGTTCCTTTCGCAGCTCATTTAATCCCTGCGAAATACTATCAACTTTCTCTGCATGAACACCCTTCATACGCGCTGTACTCTTCTCCGCGCTATTTCTGAACGTGTTCATCGATATGGTGGGAAGCCCGGCTTTCTCCTGCTTTTTCTTTCCCCGGGCATCAAGCTTCTGTTGCTTTTCGGCGGTTTCCCGTTCCGTATCCCTTGCCTTGCGTAATGCTTTTTCCTTACTTCGGATATCCTGGTCTAATGCATTGCCTTCAATCTCTTTTTGCGCCACATAGAACTCATAGTTGCCCCCGTAAACAGTGATACCACGTTTACTCAGTTCACAAACTGTGTCCAGCAGATTAAGTAATTTCCTGTCGTGACTAACTACGATCAAAGTGCAGGATGTGTCCTTTATAAACTGGTACAACAGCGCCCTTCCAGCTCTGTCAAGGTGGTTGCTGGGCTCGTCCAGGAGTACTATTTCCGGATGATGAATAGCAATGCCCGCCAGGAAAACCTTTGTTTTCTGCCCTCCGCTTAAAGTGGACATTTTCTGTGTCAGGTTCAGATGCCCCAATCCCCAGTAGTTCAATGCATCTTCGCATCTCTCTTCAATGCCCCAATCATCATTCAGTAATGTCAGGTTCTCTTCTGTCACTTTACCATCAAGGATTTCCTGCAGCGCTTTTAGTTTATCCTCAATCTGAAGTGCCCGGGCAATTGTGATATCGTTAAACTGCCCGAAGATCTGCGGTATATAATACGGTACCGCGTTTGTATGTATAGCTCCGCCTGAAGGCTGGAGAATGCCGGCCATAATCTTAAGCAGGGTAGATTTACCTGCACCATTATTACCTATCAAAGCAATTTTATCCTGTTGATTAACAGTCAGATATATGTTGTCGAATAACAGATCCTTATTGGGATGGGTATACGTGAGATTTTGAAGAATTAACATAATTCCTTTCTTTTAAAGCCAATAATCATACAGCCCCCGGAGGAGGAAGTACTTACTTATCTTTTCTGAAAGAAATTATATCTCACATTGATGGGAGCTTTCGTTAATAATGCTGCAAACTTAAATACTTTTTTTTAATTTTTTTCATTTGACGTAAGGGTAAACCTTTAGGAGCATTGTCTACCTTCGGATCCAAATTATAAGCGCGAGGCATTGGAAGCGGTAAAAGAGTCAAAAAAAGACAGTGGCCTACTGGAACAGTACTTCTTTGAATATTTTGAAGTATTGCATACGTATGCTTATACTATACTAAAAGACAACGATGCAGCAAAAGATGTGGTGCAGTCTGTCTTTATTCAGTTATGGCAGAAAAGGGAAGAGCTGACCATCAAACAGTCTGTTCGTTCCTACCTGTACGTAGCTACGCACAATCATTGTCTCAATTATATCAAGAGCAGAAAGACACGGCAACGGCACTATGATCAATTTGCCTCCGGCGAAGATGAAAGCACTACTACGCCGGAAGAATCCATGGCACTGTCAGATATGAAAAAAGAGGTGCAGGCTGCCATGAAGACGCTCCCGGAGAAATGTCGCGAAATATTTCATAAGAGCAGATTTGAAGAGAAAAGTTATGCCGAGATCGCTGCGGAACTAAATATATCTGTTAAAACTGTTGAAGCACAAATGGGCAAAGCACTACGTATCCTGCGGACCATCCTATCCGGCAAAACACTCTTCTGGCTCATCATAAGCTATCCCCTATTGACCGAAATACATAAACTGATTCATTAATTATGGCACAGGAAGCTGACAATATTATCATAAACGATGACTTGCTTTCAAAATACTTTTCCGGCGAAGCGACGCCGGAAGAAGCTATAGCCATTGATGAATGGAAGTCACGCAATGCAACCAATCTAAAAGAGTTCACAACCTTGTGGATCGCCTGGAATCAAATAGCGTTACGTACGCATGAAATAGGCGATATACAGGCGGCGTGGCAGGAATTATTACCACTCCACAAAAGAATATCGTCCAAACGCACTTTATTACTCAGATGGGCAGTTGCCGCGTCTATTCTCATTTGCTTAGCTATTCCCGCTGCGCTGCTATTTAAGGGCAACAACAGCTCGCCTAAACACCAGGTAATTACCGCTTCTCATGATAAAGCAGAACAGCGGGTCCTGGCGTGTGGTTCCATGGTGCTGATCTCTTCAGGTAGCAGCATCAGCTATCCGCTGTCCCCTACAGGAAACGAAAGACATGTAACCCTGTATGGCAGCAGCTTTTTTGATGTAAAAACTTTGGCAAACCGTCCTTTCATTGTTACTGCAGGCCCGGTGAAGATCAAAGTGCTGGGCACCTCTTTTCATGTGTTTGATACTGATTCTACCATCGCAGTTAAGGTGGTCAGCGGTAAGATACTCATGTCAGCTGCAAGTCAACAAACCATCGTTGCCGCTGGCGAAACGGGGACATATCTGAAAAAAGAAAAAAGACTGGTCATGGCAGTCATCCAACGCTCCTTCCGTTTCGATAATGAAGACCTGGAGATAGTAAGCGCCACATTATCCAAAGCCTATCATAAAAAAATAATCATTCGTGACCCTGAGATCGCAAAGCTTAAAATATCAAGCAATTTTGAGAACAAGCCGCTTGAATACATACTGGAAGTTATTGCTACGACGCTTAATATAAACTATACGACCAATCACACCAACGATGAGATCTATTTTGAGAAAGCAAATTAACCTAACTATTTTTTTTGTCCTACTATCAGCTTTCACCTCTAAATTGTACGCCCAACAATACAACAAAGCTATTGTTAAGATATCGCAAAGCCCCATTGATATTACCACCCTGGCAAAAACAATCGCGAAACAAACAGGGCTGGAATACTCGCTGAATATGCAAAATGCTTCCCTGAGGAAGCATATAACATTACGCATCGGCAGCTGGCAATTATCCGATATTTTAAAACAGGTACAACAACAAGCCGGTCTTAACTACCGGATCATCGGCGACCACATTCTTTTTATGGACTATCTGGCCCCTGTTAATAAAACAACAATAGCCAATAAGCCACGTCCGACAACTCCCCCAGCTAAAGTTATCGCCAATCCAAAGGCAAATAATAACAAGGACATTAAAGCTGTAAATGTTCCTTCATCTGCAAATAATAATAACGCCAGCGCAGCCGTAAATGCTCCTTTATCTAAAGCTCAACTACTAGCTCTCCTTACTGTTGCCGAAGATCAGGTTATAGCGACGGACACCGTGACTAAAACTGACACGATCCCTACCTCGGGAACAGTCGACAAACCAAAGCTGGCATCACAAAGCACCCAACCAGATACTACAGGACGAACCGTTATTCCGGCAAAGAGAAATGCCCGGCTTACATCACAGGAGGGAAAAAACATAACAGGTAGCCGTGCCACTAATGACAGACAACGTTCATCATTGCTGCTGCCTATGTACGCCGTTCGTACAAAGTATGTCGCCGAAAAAATACCTCCACCTGCATTGTTCGAAGGAACAGATAGTGCAGGTAATAAAAAACTCCCCCCCAAACTAACAGTTTCGTCTTTAATGAAAGATATCGCTATTGCTAAGACGAAAAAACAGAAAGAAAAAAATAACAAACAACGTCTCAATAAGCTAATTTCCGGCATTGTGGGTAGCAATGACGATATTAAATGGTATCAGCCAATTGTGAATGCCGGCATCAGTGCTGATGAAGTCTTATACCTTAATGCTTCACTGACTGCAGGTATCAAATTCATCTACGGTATCATTTCCTATGGCAGTGCCTTTCCCAGCGGCCGCCTACGCTGGGGCGCAGGTATTCCCATCAATTTAAATGATGAACAAAAACTGCATTTCACTTTCTCCACCGGTAGTTTGAAAAGGAAGACCAATCCGGACAACCTCATTTCCTATGGCGTGAAGGAAACCTTAACCCGTTATGGCGCCGGATGGTCCAAAACGGTAAACCCACACATTACATTTCAGGCGCAGTTGCAATATAACATACTCAAGAAAGTATCCGATTCCACAAGGGCGGTTATTCAGAACCTGACCGGTGACTATGGCCACTTTGCATATGGTAGTTCGCCTTATCTGCTTAGTGGAACCTATGGAGAGAATGGCGACTTCAGACGATGGATCGGCCTCCAGATATCATTCTTCTATAAACTATTCTAACAGTCCTTTAAATGCCGGAGAGATCGAATACAATTCATCTCCCGGCATTACTGGCATAGGTTCATCAGGACATCAATCTATTATAAGCGTGCATCATAACAGGAGGCACGAAATCTTTCAAACCTAATCTGATCCCTCTCTTGAAATCTTCCACACGGTGCCTTCTTATTTTAAACAATGTAGTATGGTTTCCCAATGCAGGATCTATTTCTTCTTTGGGCCTGCCATTTGTATAATAATATAAGGCGATTGATTTCCTGGTACGGTCTTCCGGGCAATTCAACGGGTCCGGATGTCCATGATAGGAATAGGAGGTAGTGGTGAAAATAGCCATCCTGTTAAACAAAGGCAATATCTTCACTTCAGCCTTTTCCATATTTTTATCCCATAGCTCGAAATGACCACCATAACTTTCTTCCCAATCCTTATTCAGATATAGCAGGACATTTAAACGACGGTCTAATTTAGTGGTAGGATGCCTGTTAAAATCAGCATGTATCTTGAGTAATCCACCTCTTACAATCTGATGCAACCCTCCGCCTTCCAGGTACGGGTCAGGTATCAAACCATCAATACCCGTAAGGTCTTCGAGAAAATTAAGGAAAGGGCGGGAGTTAAGTGAATTGATAAAATGCCGGGTGAATGTTCCATAATTCCTTTCATCCTTTAAGGCCAGCTTTAGCTCCTGTGCATTCCTGGATCTCTGCCAGTGTTCATCATCAACACCAGGAAATTCTTCCAGTACATTATTTAATGCTTCCTCCGGAAAAACATTATCCAGATAGATATGTGGAAAAGGATCCCCCTCTATATATTTATTGCGGTGCTTACCGGCAAGAGCCTGTAGCTTGTTAGTATCTGGTATATAGTAGTTCATAGATTGATAAATTTCGCATTAGGACATGTCATCAATATGACAACCCAATATATCATCTACCCTTACGCCGACATTTTATTTTATTTTGTCTCAACATTGTAGCCTAACTGAGCCACTTCCGTAATGCATTCGACTTTTCTCTGCTGACAATCACCTCTTCTGCCGGTGGAAATAATTCCAGTTGCAGCTTGCCATTAAATAACTGGTGGATCTTTTGTATTGCCCCTGCGGATACAATATACTGTCTTGTAGCCCTGAAGAAATCCTTCGGGTTCAATTCCTGCTCCAGCACTTCCAATGTCTGGTCTATCACATACCGTTCCGACTGATTAGTGACGATATATACCAGTTTATGTTCAGAAAAGAAATAGGCAATATTATGCACCATTACCGGGATCAGCATGTCACGGTAAGACACCAGGAAACGTGAGCGGTATACATCCTCTTTGTGTTGCATCTTCCTGATCACTTCCAGCAGGTCAGGGCTGGTAGACTTCTTAACCAACCCCTTGATACGTGTGATGCTTTTTTCCAGCTGTGAAGCCTCCAAAGGTTTCAACAGGTAATCAATACCATTCACCTCAAATGCTTTCAGCGCATATTCATCATAAGCGGTAGTGAAAATAACATGCGACCGCACCGTCACATGATCAAATATTTCGAAGCTCAATCCATCTGTCAGTTTAATATCCATGCAGATGATATCAGGATGTTCATTTTCTTTCAGCCACTGAATACTCGCCTCCACTGTTTGCAGTTCGCCGACTATCTGTATTTGCCTGTCGATCTCCAGCAACATCTTCTTCAGCCTTGCAGCATTGGGCAATTCATCTTCAATTATCAGTATGCTCAGCATTTTCCTTTTCAGTTTTTTTCATCAATGGTATCTTCACTTCAAAATAATCGCCTCCATTGTTAATGACAGGTTTACTGCCACTAAGCAGCAAATAGCGCTGGGTGATGTTCTTTAATCCCAACTGTGCGCCTGGCTCCTGTACCCGCTTGGGTTTTTTATTGTTCTTAACAACAAGCCATTTATTATCTGCAATGTAAATATCGATAATCAAAGGCGAATCGATCGTAAACTGGTTATGTTTAGTCGCATTTTCAATCAATAATTGTAAGGTCAGCGGCGCAATATCGCCTTGCAATTCCTCTACAGCAGTGGAGATATTGATCCGGATAGCCTGCCCATACCTGATCTGATGCAGAAAGAGCATGTTCCTGATAAAGTCGAGTTCCACCGCTATGGAGACCGTGTTCTGGTTACGGTTAGCCAGCATATACCGGTAAATGGACGCCAGCTTCACAACGTAGTTAACGGATAAAGATGGATTCTCTTCTATCAGGGACGTCAGTGCGCTCAGATTATTGAAAAGGAAATGCGGGTCCAGTTGCAGCTTCAACGCATCTAATTGCGCCTGTACCGCCAGCTCATTCAATTTGAATGCCTCCAGGCGGGCATTGTTCAATCTGTTAATAAGATGTTCTGCCGCAAAGATCGAAGTGATGATCAGACAATAGATCATCCCCGTAATGGAAGATTGCCGGTAAAGCAGCTGATTAAAAGCAAACTTCTCAGGGAAAGGAATATGAAAAAAGAGGTAAAGCACTAACAGGATGATCCCCATATGGGATATCAGCTGTACAATGAAGCGTGTTCTCATGCTCCGTTCCCAGGGTAACCTGCGGTGAAAAAAATAGGTCAGCCATATACCGCTTTCTATCACCAGCAAGGGAAATAGCCAGGACAAGAGTGTATTAACGATGAAATCAAATACGGTGAACTGCTTCCAGGCGTTGAAGGTACGCTCGTAGGGGTTGATCAGGAAGAAGATGAGATTGGAAAGTAAGCAAAAGATAGGATAGCCATAAAGTCGCAAGAATTTATAGTTGGATGTAGTCATGATATGTGAGACTTTACCAGGCTACACTATCCTATTGTAATATGTTTAATTGTATGACACGCGGTGAACTGGTCTTGTCAGCAACTGCCATATTAAGTATAGTACGCCTAATGATAAAACAGATAAAACGATTTTAATAATATTCAGCAATTTACCTATTTTATACAGCTGTGACGCGTAATGAAGGGTATTAGTCATGATCGTTTCCGTTATTTGACAGCAATTTGTCCCAAATACCAGATATTTTATGGCGAATCTGACTGAACTGACAAAAATCCCCACTGAACTGAAAATATCGCCCACCGAAGTGAATAACTGGCAATCCGGATATATTAATCCTCTATATAACGAGCATTCGTCCTATATCCTACAGGCAATCTACGCCGTTGTTACGCCGCTATTTCTATATCGATCGATATAGAAACATGCCTGTAACAACGGCCTAGACTGCCTGTAGGATATAGGACGAATGCCCGTTACGTGATAACCAGAGTGGGACTTTCTTTTATGAGCATCAGCCTTAAAAACAGTATCTAATTGATAATCAACAGTAAACTATTCTCCAGGCAGGGCAAAGGCCACATAAGCATCCCCTGATCTACTGCCCACTTTTCCGCCCCCGCAGGCAATAACCACATACTGCCGGCCTTTTATAGTATAAACTGCCGGGGTGGCATACCCAGCAGCCGGTAGGGAGGCCTCCCATAATTGCCGCCCGGTCTTTTTGTCAAAAGCCCTGATCTTTTCGTCTTGCGTAGAGGCCACGAATATCAGCCCTCCTTTGGTCACGACCGGGCCTCCATATACCTGCGTGCCAGTTGGGGGTATTCCTCGCTTTTTAAGGGCCTCAAATTCCCCTAACGGCACTTTCCACAGTAGTTTACCACTGTTCAGATCTACCGCATTTAAGGTGCCCCAGGGTGGCTTTATACCGGGGTAACCATCTTTATCCAGGAAACGGATGTATCCGGTCATAGTATAAGGGACCTCGTCCAGAATGCTTTTCTTGTCAGAGGTATTGGCAAGCACAATGGCCCCCGGCTCTTTGCTAAAAGCCTCCTTATGTAGCAGGAAATCTATCAGCTCCTCCCGCTCATGGTCAGGGATCTGTTTAAAGGAGGGCATCATATTCCTCCCGCTTGCTATTATTTTCCCGATCTGATCTGCCTTATATTTCTTACCGATATTCACCAGGGAGGGATAGGAAGTACCATTCCCCTTTAACTCTGGCCCGTGACAACTAATACAGTATTTATTGTAGGTACTGTGTCCTGCCGTCCCTTTATCTTCCCGGGGCACATCTATCATGGTCAGCGCCCAGGGCAGTTCCGTACTGTTTACATAAAGGACCTGCGTTTCGGGGTCTACTGCAGCGCCACCCCATTCCCCGCCGCCATCAAAGCCGGGAAAGATCCAGCTGCCTTCTTTGGAAGGAGGTGTAAACATGGCCGCGTGTTTCACTTTCCGGAACTTTTCCAGCATTTCCTGGTGGGCTTCCGGACTCACGTCTGTAAGGTCATTTTCGCCGAACTGCTGCCGGGCGAATGGTTCCGGCAATGTGGGAATGGGTTGGGTAGGCCAGGGGGCTTCTCCCGGCAACGCCTCCTGCGGAACAGGTCTTTCTTCTATCGGGAAAACAGGCTTCCCGTTCGTTCTGTCGAACAGGAATACATAGCCATGTTTGGTGATCTGTGCCACAGCGTCAATCGTTTTTCCATCTTTATGCAGGGTAACCAGGTTCGGGTTGGCCGCCAGGTCGCGGTCCCACAGATCATGATGCACCACCTGGTAGTGCCATAGATATTTTCCGCTGGCCGCATCCAGGGCGATCAGTGAATTGGCGAACAGGTTCGACCCTTTACGGATGCCCCCGTAAAAGTCACTGCCTACGCTTCCCGTAGGCACGTATACGATACCTCTTCCCTCATCCAGCGACATACCCGCCCAACTGTTTGCACCTCCCAGTTTCTTCCAGGCGTCTTTATCAGGCCAGGTGTCATAGCCAATTTCCCCTGGATGAGGTATTGTATGAAAGATCCAGCGGCGCGCTCCCGTACGTACGTCAAAAGCACGGATATGCCCCGGGGCCGCATCCGCAGATTCAGCTACCCTAATGCCAATGATCAGCAGGTCTTTGTAAATAATACCGGGCGTATTACCAGATACATAGGGGTCGCTGTCAGTATCCCTGTCAAGGTCCTTTGCCAGATCGATATATCCCCCCTTTCCGAAGGTCCTGACAGGTTTTCCGTCGGCCGCATTGACAGCATAGGTACGATTGCCTACATTATAGAAAATACGTTTATCTTTTCCATCTTCACTTTGCCAGTATACCACGCCCCGGCTCACCTTCATCAGGGCGGCAGGATCGTTCTTAGCAGCCGTATCTTCCGATGCCGGATCAAACAACCAATGTTGCTGACCGGTAGCTGCGTCCAGCGCGAAGAGTTTCAAACGGGGAGAAAGACCATATAACACTCCATCCACCATAACCGGGTTACATTGGTTCTGTGAACGGCCGGCAGTGTCCTTGTCGTTGGTAGTATATGTCCAGGCGACCTGAAGCCCGGATACATTACCAGGATTGATCTGTGTATTGGCAGAATAACGGCTACCATCTTTGGTGCCGGCATAAGACGCCCAGCCATTATAATCATTGTCAGAAGTGGTAACAGGGTTCTTACAGGAGCAAAACGCCAGTATCGCAAGCAGCAACACCGGCCAGGCGACATTTGTCATCGGCTAACTATTTTATCTACCCAATATAATAAAATAGGATGGCCGTTTTTATACCCGCCGACGACCAATTAGTTCTCTTTTTTACAATTTTAGCTTTGTATAGTGTACTTTCTTTGCAGTAGTTTTCACGCCATTCTAAACCTGGGGGACAATAGGCTTTCATTGCCATTGTCCCCATTTTATACCGGATAAGGCCCGTCTTCGAAGCTCTCTACATGATAACCTTTGGCGCCGACCATCTTCGCCAGTGGGCTCTGTACATCTTCTCCCGCTTTCAGGCGCTCAATAACATGCCTGAAATCATATACAGGTTGCCAGCCCAGTTCTTTCCTGGCCTTTTCATTCACATACACCCTGTCAATGCCTTCGAACATCTTCCAGCCCCGACGCTCATACTCCTGCACATAACCGGGAACCAATCCCTGTACTACCCATACTGCATTAGTCCGCAGATACGTGGCATGCCCGCGAACAAAAGGCGTAGTGGCGCTGATGATGTATTTACTGAAACCAATTGCCTTCGCACGTTTTGCCGCCAGGATATGTGCGTTGACCGCATCTTCCAGTTCTACCCGGCGGAACAGGAACTCATTTGCTTTCAGATTATCATCCGCATAAGCATTCCTTACAGAACGGTTGTCGTCTTCTTCAGGAAAGAAACGGGAAGTCCGCAGTACGATACAACTTAATCCGTGATTCCTGTAAAACAGCTGACACAGATCTTCCGCTGCGGCTTTTGTAACACCATAAATATTCTTTGGTACTGGTATCACATCTTCCGTGATCCATGCAGCAGGCGATCCTGCAGCTGGTTCCAGTGCATCTCCAAAAACACTGGTGGTGCTTGTGAATACAAACGCCTCAACACCCGCTGCAACAGATTCCTGTAACAGGTTCAAAGTACCTGCGATGTTAGTGTCAACAAACTCCTGCATGTTATGTGTAGCAACATGCGGTTTGTGTAAGGTGGCAGTATGGAATACGGTCTTTACACCATCAAGACAACTTTTTACAAAGTCCCTGTCGGTGATAGAACCCACATGTGTTGTAAATGCAGATGCAAGAATATCAAGACCGATCACTTCATAACGCTGGGCCTGTAAGGTACGGGCTAATCCTTCACCAAGATGTCCGGCGCTTCCGGTAACTAAAACTTTCATATGTTAGTGTATTATCTAAGGTTCAGACACCAAAATTAACGGGAGTTAATTCAAATTTCGGGACATTTGTCCTATTTACAGGTATGATCAAAACTAATCTGGAGCTGCGGAATTTAATGGAGGAACTGACCCGCAATGACAGCATCAAAAGTGCCATCACCTTGCGGGACCTTCAGCCCAAACAGCGACTAATAGCACAGGACCAGGCACTACAGAGTGTCTATATCATCAAGTCCGGCGTAACCAAATGCCTCATTACAGAAAATAATGAAAAAGATTACATTCTTGATTTCCTGGGGGAAGGCGAGCTAGTCGGAGAGGTTGAAGCGATCAGGCATACCAAAGCAACATGTACCATAGAAGCAATTACACCACTCACCGTCTATGTTATCAGCAATACACAGTTTCATCACTTCTTCAGAACAATACCGGCATTCGGCTCCGCCGTACTGGAACTGATGGCTACCCGGCTGGCCCGGATCTCTGAGAAAGCAGCCAGGCAACAATTATATACATTATCAGAAATATTGCCCCAGCTACTGGCTACACTTGAATCACAACAGATCACGTTTACTAAACAGGACCTCTCAGAATATCTCGGCATTTCCGTCAGAAGTCTCAACAGATTATTAAAAGAAGACGGCAATACTACTTTGTAAGTTTTGCCAGGTATTTCTTTGTCTCCTCTTTGTAAATAGTGATCAGGTGTGTACGCATAGAATCCGGAGTAGGGCTGGTTTGCCCGTTGGTCAGCATAGTAATGTTCCTCGATGGTAATGCCGGCATATGGCAATCAATACAATTCTCTGAAAGTGTGGCTACCGGTAGCGATGTCATTTTACAAAAGTTATGGCTTTCCGTTTTATGACAGCTCATGCAACGTTTGGAAAAAGCGAGCAGCTGGTTCCTTTCATTGTTATGCGGACTATGACAGGAAGAACAGTTCATCACATTCGCGCTCTTTACAAAACACTTACTGGCAGTAAATAGCTGGAACTGTTTTCCATGTACGTCTATTTCCGTTGCTTTTGCAGGCCGGCTAAAATCAGGGAAGAAATAATCAGATAAAACATCCCCCGGTTTAAATTCAAAAGCCGGTCTTTGCGGTGTACCCAATCCCGAATGGCAAAGCGCGCACATATCCAGTTTCTGTTGGTTCTTAAGTCCGCCGATCTTCTTGATATGCATGGCATTCTTTTCCTGCGGATGGTCCTGATGGAATGTTACATGCTCCGCCGCAGGCCCGTGACACCGTTCGCAATCAATACCATATACCAGCTGGTTCTTTTCAAACTCTTCAGATAGTCTCGTTCCTGCCATACCTACACGCTTAATACCTACCGCAGTGCTATGGCAACCAAAACAAGTGCTGGGTATCATCCTGTCATATTTCGGATAGGACGCGGGGAAACCAGGACTATTAGCCCAGCTATGTGCAGATATGAAATAGGACAGGGGCAGCTGAAAATACTTCCCATCCCGCCAGGAAAGAAAGGTCTGCGCTTTCCTTCCCGACCCGATAGCAATATCAAAACGATGTAACTCCTGTAAGGCGCTGTCAGCATAAGCCGCCTGGTAAAGACCGCTATCCCGCGCTTCCATTACCACTTTCGTTCCATTACTGTAGGCGAAAGTATTGTCAGGGTTTACAAAACTACCCTTGACCGTTGACCGCGACGCAGGACTGGAAGTATTATAATGCCCCGTAGCAACATAATTATCGTAGATACTCTTATGACAACTGACGCAGGCGGCCGAACCGGCAAATTGCTCTCCACGAAGATCCGCCTTCCCATCATCCTTTCGATTGATACATTGGGAAAAGATGATGATACAGGATATGATCAACAGGGACACAGATAGCAGGCGTTTGTTCATAACGTTGGAATAAAGGACCTAAGATATATATTTATAGTATGAAACAAAAGATAGCCCATATTGCGCTCGTCAAGAGGTATTGATGATTACCGGACTGAAATAAAACCATATAGTTTTCCCTATCTTAAAATACTGAAAGAGAAATTTTCAGATACGGGAATATACGCTGATAGCCATACTGAATGTCCCGATGTAGCGGCATTGGGTAGTCGTTAACGGTACCGTTCCTATAAATTCTACAAATACTTATTCACATTATCCAATAGAATGATTACCAACATATAAGAACTGGTTTTTGCACTTAAATTTATCATTATTCTTATGAAACTTTTTTGCAATTCAGAAAATTGTTATAACCTTTGTGTGGTAATCAATTTACAATGGACACTGATCCCTTTATATGTGCTGACTGGCACTTTTTACACTTCACCATTCTTAACACTTCTCCCCCCGGAATTTAGTTATACGAACGACGGAAAGTTTTAACAGGCTTCCTGTCAGCAAATGCTTTTTACTACAGCTACAACTGTAAACGCAATGCTATGCACTTTTGTACGGTTTCGTACGATCTATTCGCGCATACGCATATTTGCGCACACTTAGCATCCTATTTTATATATCACTATAAACCACAGCACAATTATGCAATCATCTGAAGTAATCAGGTGGCTGATCATTATCGGCCTACCCGTACTATGTCTTGTACTTTACAAGTTTATTCTTCGTGTCTTCTTCGGTCTTGTTATTGTACCGGAAGACAAGATCGGTCTCGTTACCAAGAAATTCGTCCTGGTTGGTAAACAGGAACTGCCGGAAGGCCGTATCATCGCTACTGATGGTGAGGCGGGTTTCCAGTCTCAGACACTGGCTCCCGGAGTTTATTTCGGGAAATGGTTCTGGCAGTATGAAGTGACTTTTCAGTCCTTTACCATCATTCCCACCGGTAAGATCGGTCTCGTACTTGCAAAAGACGGTACTGAACTGAAACCGGGTACTATTATGGCCCGTCGCGTAGACTGTGATGCCTTTCAGAACGCTGAAGCATTTCTTAGGAATGGTGGCCAGAAAGGACGGCAAACAGCTATTATGACACCCGGATCTTATCGTATCAATACCTTTCTTTTTGAGGTAGAGATGGCAGATATGACCAGCGTACCTGACAATGCAGTAGCTATTGTTACCACGTTGGAAGGCCAGGCTATCGAAACCGGCCAGATCGCAGGTAAGATCATCCTAAACCATAACAACTTCCAGGATGCAGATGCATTCCTTAACAGTGGTGGTTATAAAGGTTTGCAGGAACAGGTGATCCTGTCAGGTTCATACTTCCTGAACCCATGGTTCGTAAAAGTGGAAATGCGCCAGATGACCGAAATCCCGATCAGCCACGTAGGTGTTGTGATCTCCTATGTAGGTAGCGATGGTGTGGATATAAGCGGTGCAGAATTCAAACACGGTAATATCGTATCCAAACACCAAAAGGGTGTATGGGCCGAACCACTGGGACCGGGTAAGTATCCTATCAACCCATACATCATGAAAGTGGAGTATGTACCTACTACCAACCTGGTACTGAACTGGGCGTCTGCACGAAGTGAAGCTCACCAACTGGATAAAAACCTGTCTACAATTACGGTACGTAGTAAGGACGGTTTTACATTCAACCTGGACGTAGCGCAGATCATTCACATTCCGTCTACCGAAGCGCCTAAAGTAATTGCCCGTTTCGGTAATATGGGCAACCTCGTTACACAGGTATTGGAACCTACCATCGGTAACTACTTCCGTAACTCCGCACAGGACGCCGAAGTGATCGACTTCCTGAAGAGCCGTAAAGAAAGGCAGGATTCCGCCAAGTTACATATTGGCCGGGTGCTGGAACAGTACAACGTATTCGGTGTGGACACCCTGATCGGTGACATCGTACCACCCGAAAGTCTGATGAAAACACTGACAGACCGTAAGATAGCAGAAGAACAGAAGGTGACCTATGATACGCAGATGCGTGCACAGGAAACAAGACAGGCGCTGGAGAAAGAAACCGCGATCGCAGAGATCCAGAAAGAGATCGTAAAGGCAGACCAGGGTGTACTTATCGCCGAAAGGATCGCGGATGCTTCGGTTAAGAAAGCTACCGGTGACGCTAACAGCGTGCGTTTGCAGGCCAATGCAGAAGCTGACAGAATGAAGTTGCTGGCAAGTGGTGAAGCAGAAAAAGTACGTGTACTGGCAAAAGCGGAAGCTGAAAGAACGGAACTGATCGCAAAAGCCGATGCCGAAAAGATCTCCCTGACAGGTAATGCGGAGGCTGAAAAGATCCTCGCAATTGGTAAGTCCAGCGCGGAATCTTACAAACTGGCGGTGGAAGCGATGGGTGGTAACAACTTTACTCAGTTGAAAGTGATGGAAGCCATCGGTGAACAGCATATCAAGATCATGCCTGACATCCTTATTAGCGGAGGAGACACTACCAACGGCCCTATCGGAGGTTTGTTAGGATTAAAATTGCTGGAACAGCTGGGCAACAAACAAGACGCATCTAAAGTAGAAAATCAATAACCCTTTCATCCATTCTACATATATAATGGCTGTCCCGCCTGTGGCGGACAGCCATTTTTCGTTATGACAAGAACATTATACTCCGCAAATTATGCGGCGAATAGCGCTATTATTCACCGCATAATCTGCGGAGTATAAACCAACTATTCGCCGCATACCGGACCAGGCAAAATTCTTCTTAAATTCCTGCCGCTACTTGCTTATTTTTACTGAGAGACGTGAATAAATGAATGATTGTCAATTACCTTAACATAATAGAATCTTATCAACAGGTCCAATGAGAACGAAAAAAATCGCCATTAACCGGAGCTATCTGATGCTTTTCATAGCAATACTCGGGTTAGGCTCACAAGCCCTGGGGCAGGTCAAAAAAGGAAGTACTACCGCTATTGTCTACAAAAACCCTTCAGCACCGGTTGACGCCAGGGTGAAAGACCTGCTGAAGAGAATGACGCTGGAAGAAAAAGTAGGGCAATTATGCACCTTGCTGGGATGGGATATGTATGAAAAGAACGGTGATTCCGTTGGTGTTAGCGAAGCTTTTAAGACCGTAATGGCAAAGCGGTACATAGGTAGCTTCTGGGCTACTTTAAGAGCCGATCCGTGGACGAAAAAAACACTGAAGACCGGTTTGACACCAAAGCTGTCTGCAAAGGCGACCAATGCCCTGCAGAAGTATATGATGGAAAATACACGCCTGGGTATTCCATTATTGCTGGCTGAAGAATGTCCACACGGACATATGGCTATCGGCACTACTGTCTTCTCAACTTCTATTGGTCAGGCCAGCACCTGGAACCCGGCCCTGATACAGGAAATGGCAGCTACGATCGCAAAAGAGGCACGTGTGCAGGGCGCCCACATTGGTTATGGCCCGGTACTCGACCTGGTGCGCGAGCCCCGTTGGTCCAGGCTTGAAGAAACCTATGGAGAAGATCCTTACCTCATCAGCCAGATGGGCATCTCTATGGTCAAAGGTTTTCAGGGCAGCAACATCAATACCGGCGTTAATGTGATCTCTACATTGAAACACTTTACAGCCTATGGCTCGCCTGAAGGCGGGCATAATGGCGGTATTGCTCTTACCGGTCTGCGCGACCTGTATTCGTCCTACCTGCCGCCTTTCCAGGCTGCTATTAAAGCAGGTGCATTGTCTATCATGGCATCCTACAATTCCATTGACGGTGTGCCCTGCAGTTCCAATAGCTTCCTGCTGAAAGATCTGTTGGTTAAACAATGGGGCTTCAAAGGCTTTACAGTATCTGATCTGGGAGGTATTCCGGGCGTACGTTCCAATCACCATGTAGCAGCGACTATCGAAGAAGCAGCGGCACTGTCCATAAATGCAGGGCTGGATGCAGATCTTGGCGGTGAAGCTTATGGCGACGCTTTGATCAAAGCCGTAAATAATAAGCGGGTAACAATGGCTACTGTCGATACAGCTGTGAGCCATGTACTCAGACTGAAATTTGCGATGGGCTTATTTGAACATCCCTATGTAGATGCAGATGTAGCAGAAAGATCAGTAGGCAATGCTGCTAACAAAGAGTTATCAAAACGTGTAGCAGCAGAATCCATCGTACTGATGAAGAATGAAAACGGATTGCTGCCGTTGAATAAGACAATTAAGAACCTTGCCGTGATCGGCCCTAACGCCAATAATATCTACAATCAACTGGGTGATTATACCGCTCCTCAAACGGACGAAAAGATAGTGACCGTGCTGGAAGGTATTAAGGCAAAAGTATCAGCAGATACAAAGGTGACTTATGTTAAAGGATGTGCTATCCGCGATACGGCTCATGCTAATATCAATGAAGCGGTTGCTGCTGCACAACAGGCAGATGCAGTTGTAATAGTACTGGGTGGTTCCAGTGCGCGTGACTTCGAAACCTCTTACCAGAGCACCGGCGCTGCGGAGGTTAAATCTGCAGAAGTAGCAGTAAGCGATATGGAAAGCGGTGAAGGATATGACAGGGTAAGTCTTGACCTCATGGGTTTACAATCCCGTTTACTTGAGCGCGTCGTTGCTACCGGCAAACCTGTTGTACTGGTGCTGATCGAAGGCCGCCCGCTCAATATCAACTGGGCTGCTCAACACGTACCAGCTATTGTGAATGCATGGTATCCTGGTCAGGAAGGTGGTAATGCTGTCGCAGATGTACTCTTCGGAGACTATAACCCCGCCGGACGTTTACCTGTTTCTATTCCTAAGTCCGTAGGACAGTTGCCTGTGTATTACAACTATAAAAACGCCTCAAGGCATGACTATGTTGAAATGGATGCGAAACCTTTATACAGTTTCGGTTATGGTCTGAGCTATTCTACTTTCGACTATCAGAACCTGAAAACCGATGTACAGGCTTCAGGAAACAATCTGAAAGTGGCTGTTACTTTCACATTAAAAAACACCAGCAAAGTAGCAGGAGATGAAGTTGCACAGTTATACATCAGGGATGATGCAAGTTCTGTTGTTACTGCTGTAAAACAGCTGAAGAAATTCAAACGTGTACATCTGAAGGCTGGCGAACAGCAGGATATCACCTTTGAACTGTTACCTGAAGATCTGAGATTGCTGAATATGGATATGAAGTGGGTCGTAGAACCTGGTTCATTCTCCGTAATGGTTGGCGCATCTTCTGAAGATATCCGCCTGAAAGGCAGCTTTGAAGTGAAGCAACAGGTGTTATGCAAATATTAGTCTGTCATTATACAGAAAAACGAAAGAGCCATCTCATAAACGGGATGGCTCTTTTGTTTTTTTATGAGCTCATAGTTATATTCAAAGGCAATATCTGCTTCTCAGGAATACCAATTATAAAAGTAGCGCCGTTATCAAGCTCACTGGTCGCCGTAATAAACCCATTGTGCTGTTCCATGATCTTTTTGCAGATAGACAGTCCTATACCGGTACCTTCTATCTCGTGGTAACTATGTAATCTCTTGAACACAACGAAGATATCCTCTACGTACTGGCTTTCAAAACCAATACCATTGTCTGTTACAAAGATCTTATAGTAGATGCCGTGATCTCTTTCCCGCACGTAGTGATGATCCGGGTTAGCCACAATTTCGGCATAGATATGTACCTCGGGCGCCACCTCTTTCTTTCTGAACTTCAATGCATTGCTGATGAGATTATAAAACACCTGCCGCATCAGGGTAGGGATCACCTGCAAAGAAGGCAAGGTATCGATCCTAATGCTGGCATTAGTTTGCTGGATCTTGATCTCCAGTTCTGTCAGCGCCTCTTTCACCAGGTCGTTGAGATCACATAAAGTAAAATCGCCTCCCTGTATAGAATGACGGGAAAAGCGCAGCAAGTCACTTACCAGTTGCTGCATCCGGATAGTGGCGTTTGTGATCTTCTGTACATATCTGTCAACTTCTACTTCACCACTTTTCTTTTGCAGGATCATATCACTAAAGACCCTGATCTTACGTAAAGGTTCCTGCAAGTCATGAGAAGCGATATAGGCAAAGCGGTCCAGTTCTTCATTCACTGCTTTCAGGTGAATGTTATTCTGCAACAGCTGCCTGTTCAACTCACGCACTTTCAGCTCAGAGGCTTCCTTCTCTTCGATCTCCCTTTGCAGGGATGCATTAGCCAGCAGTAACTTCTGTTCCTGTGCAATAAGCGACTGTGTTTTACGATACAGCTCTACGAATAATCCAACCTTTACACGCAAAAGTTCAGGATTGACAGGCTTGTAGATAAAATCTACGGCCCCTACCTTATATCCCTTAAAAATAGCTTCCTCTTCATGGCTATGGGCAGTAATGAAGATGATCGGTATATCTTTCAGCTTCTCCCTTTGATAAATAAGCGCAGCTGTTTCGAACCCGTTCATATCAGGCATCTGCACGTCCATCAGTATTAATGAGAAATCAAACTCCTTTAGCAGGATCTTCAATGCGGCCCTGCCTGAACTGGCTTTAACAATTGTATAGCTCTCCCTTTCCAGGATAGATTCTATAGACAATAAATTATCCTGCCGGTCGTCAACTACTAATATTTTAATCAAATCCTGTTCCTGCAAAATGTTTGATTTTCAAATGAATACTTCAAAATTATCTATACAGCCAAACACGCATCAACGACAACAATTGATCTATTTTTAACGGTTTTGTAATATAATCGGAAGCTCCCGCTTCAAGGCATTTTTCTCTGTCACCCTTCATCGCTTTTGCTGTTACCGCTATGATCGGCAATGCGCTGTTCTTGTGCTCCCTCCTGATCTTTTGCATCGTTTCATACCCGTCCATTTCAGGCATCATAATATCCATTAACACAATATCGATATCTCCATTTTCACTCAGAATGTTCATCGCTTCTTTACCACTCTCCGCCGTGATAGTATTGATATGGAACCTTTCAAAAGCCGTGGTCAGTGCAAACAGGTTACGCACGTCGTCATCTACTACCAGCACATTTTTATGGATCAATACATCTTTCTGGGAACGCAGGTCTTCTATCAGCTTCTTCTTTTCCGGCAACAGGGACTGGTGATTAATATGTAATTGCATCACCGTTTCTTCAAGTAACAGGTCAAGAGAGTTAACGCCTTTGAGCAGTATTTTATTGGCATACTGTTTCAGCTTGGATTTCTCACTATTGGAGAAATCTTTGGCTGAATATACGATCACTGGCGTTGCATTATACCTGTTCACTGTATTCATATTAGCAACGAATTCTGCACCGTCAATGTCAGGCAGCATATAGTCGGCAATAATACAATCGTAAATTGTATTATTCACCCGATCGATCGCAGCTTTTCCATTTTCCACAAAATCCATTTCAATGAGCTCTCCGTTATCCAGTATCCTGGCTATCTGAGAAGCATCCGGCTCATTATCTTCCACGACAAGTACCTTCTTCGTTTTCCGGCTGTCATGTTCAATAATGTTGGCGAACAACACATTCAGCGCTTCCGCTTTCAGTGGCTTCAGGCTAAAACTCCTGGCGCCACGGTGCATTGCCAGCAAACGGTTTTCTTCTCCGGATATCAGGTGAATAGGAATATGCCTCAGATTGATATCATTCTTGAAAAGGTCCAATACCCTCCATCCGCTCGCATCCGGCAGTTTCACATCCAGCGTTACCGCAATCGGGTTGTATTTGTTTGTCAGGTCAAATACATCTCCGAAACTGGTGGCCACAACTACCTTTAATCCCATCTCATGCGCCTTTTCCAGCATGATCTTGGCAAACCTTACATCATCTTCCACGATCAGCACTACCTTATCGGTGTCGACAATATGTGTCCGGTCGTCGCCTATTTCATTGATGATCTCATTCAGTCCGTCGAGGTCTTTTGTTTCCGGGACCTTTATTGTCGGTATTGGCTGTACGAGTGCGGCTTCATAGTCTTCCGGCAACGGGTATTGTCCTACTGTCAGGCTGCTTTGTTTCTCCCTTCTGATAGCGGCAGGATTATACTGCAACGGCAGGAACAATGTAAAGGTACTACCCCGGCCAGCTTCACTTTCCAGTTCGATAGAACCTCCAAGCAGGTCGGCCAGACCACGGCTGATAGACAATCCGAGACCGGTACCTCCATATTTACGGCTGGTGGAACCTTCCGCCTGCTGGAAGGCTTCGAAGATGATGTTCTGTTTATCTTTCGAAATACCAATACCTGTATCCCTGATCTCGAAAGCAACCACTTTATCTGCACTATCCAGGCTTCCATTCAGTAAGCGCCAGTTCCGTTTAGCTTCATAGATCCGGAGTTTCACTTCTCCTTTTTCTGTGAATTTAAACGCATTGGAAAGGAGGTTTTTCAGGATCTGGTTCAGACGCTGTACGTCCGTTTCCAGCGATTGTGGTAACTGATCATCCATTTCGATTCGGAAGCGCAGGCTCTTACTTTCGGAGACGTGCTTAAAGGTAGTTTCCACGAAAGATACCACTTCATTGAAGCGCACTTTAATAAAGTCTGTAGAAATATACCCGGACTCGATCTTGGACAGGTCAAGAATATCGTTGATCAACTGTATCAGGTCATCTCCGCAGCTATGGATCGTTTTCGCATAACGTACCTGTTTTTCATTCAGGTTACCGTCATGGTTCTCGTATAACTGTTGTGCAAGGATTAACAGGGAGTTCAATGGCGTACGCAACTCGTGGGACATGTTGGCAAGGAACTCCGATTTATATTTCGAAGTAAGCTGCAGCTGCTCTGCTTTTTCTTCCAGCGATTTCCTTGCTTCTTCCACCTCCTTGTTCTTTTCTTCCACTTCCTCTTTCTGTTTTACCAGCAGGTGGGCCTTGTCCTGTAATTCTTCGTTGGTACGTCTTAATTCATCTGCCAGCGACTGTGACTGTTCCAGCAGGTCTTCGGTTCTGGAATTCGCCTCGATGGTGTTCAACACGATACCGATACTTTCTGTCAGCTGACTGAGGAAGTCCAGATGCGTCTGGCTGAACATATCGAAAGACGCCAGTTCTATCACCGCTTTGATCTGTGACTCGAACAATACCGGCAGTACGATCAGGTTCACCGGTGTAGCTTCTCCCAGACCGGAGCTGATCTTAATATAATTGGAAGGTACATTGGTCAGCAGGATACGTTCTTTCTCCACAGCACATTGCCCTACAAGACCTTGTCCGAGTGCAAATTCGCGGGAAATGCTCACCTCATTGCCATAGGCATATGCTGCAAATAATTTCAGTTTTGGATTTAAAAGGTTTTCCTCCTGTTCCAGGATGTAGAACATCCCCTTCTGTGCATTCACGACCTGCGCCAGCTCCGAGAGGATACGGCGGGTCACCGTATTCAGGTCCTTCTGTCCCTGGAGCATCTGCGTAAATTTAGCCAGGTTGGATTTCAGCCAGTCCTGTTCCTGGTTACGCAGCGTCGTCTGTTTCAGGTTGGCGATCATCTGGTTGATGGTATCTTTCAGTTCTTCCACCTCACCTTTCGCTTCCACACGGATCATCTGGGTCAGGTCACCTTTCGTTACCGCAGATGCTACCGCAGAGATAGCACGTACCTGCGTAGTGAGGTTTTCCGCCAGCTGATTCACGTTCTCTGTCAGGTTCTTCCAGATACCGGAAGCGCCAGGCACACTTGCCTGACCACCCAAACGTCCTTCAACACCCACCTCACGGGCCACCGTCGTTACCTGGTCGGCAAACAATGCCAGCGTATCGATCATTTCATTAATGGTCTCTGTTAACTGAGCCACCTCACCACGGGAAACAATAGACAGCTTTTGTTTCAGGTTACCCGTAGCCACGGCGGTCACCACTTTCGCGATACCACGCACCTGGTTGGTCAGGTTGGACGCCATCATATTTACGGAGTCGGTCAGATCTTTCCAGGTACCACCTACGCCCTGTACTTCTGCCTGACCACCCAGCTTACCTTCCGTACCTACTTCACGCGCCACACGCGTTACCTCGAAGGCGAAGGAGTTCAACTGGTCCACCATCGTGTTGATGGTATTTTTCAGATCGAGGATCTCTCCTTTAACGTCTATCGTTACTTTCTTGGACAAGTCGCCGGAGGCCACCGCTTTGGTTACCTCGGCAATGTTACGTACCTGCGAGGTCAGGTTACCCGTCATCTGGTTTACGGAGTCCGTAAGGTCTTTCCAGGTACCTGCCACACCAGGCACGAACGCCTGACCGCCCAGCTTACCATCTGTACCTACTTCACGCGCTACACGCGTTACCTCAGAGGCAAATGCGCGCAGCTGGTCCACCATCGTATTCAGTGTTTCTTTCAGCTGGAGGATCTCTCCGCGTACGTCCACCGTGATCTTACGGGACATGTCACCATTAGCAACCGCAATAGCCACATCGGCGATGTTACGCACCTGGGCCGTCAGGTTACCTGCCATCTGGTTTACAGAGTCCGTCAGGTCTTTCCAGGTACCACCTACACCCGGCACGAACGCCTGGCCGCCCAGTTTTCCGTCCGTACCCACCTCACGGGCCACACGCGTCACCTCAGAGGCGAATGCACGCAGCTGTTCCACCATGGTATTGATGGTATTCTTTAATTCAAGGATCTCACCTTTTACGTCTACTTCGATCTTACGTGACAGGTCGCCATTTGCCACCGCCGTTGTTACTTCGGCAATGTTACGTACCTGCGATGTCAGGTTGGACGCCATGATATTTACAGAGTCTGTTAAGTCTTTCCACAAACCTTCCACACCCGGTACATCTGCCTGGCCTCCCAGTTTACCTTCTGAACCTACCTCACGCGCCACACGGAACACTTCCGAACCGAAGGAGTTCAACTGGTCCACCATCGTATTGATCGTGTTCTTCAACTCCAGGATCTCTCCTTTTACGTCCACCGTGATCTTACGTGACAGGTCGCCTTTCGCCACCGCCGTTGTTACTTCAGCGATGTTACGCACCTGGGCCGTCAGGTTAGATCCCATCTGGTTTACTGATTCCGTCAGGTCTTTCCAGGTACCGCCTACGCCCTGCACTTTCGCCTGGCCGCCCAGCTTACCTTCCGTACCTACCTCCAGGGCCACACGGGTCACCTCAGAAGCGAAGGAGTTCAGCTGGTCCACCATCGTATTGATCGTCTTTTTCAGCTCCAGGATCTCACCTTCCACATTCACCGTGATCTTTTTAGAAAGGTCACCATTCGCCACCGCCGTCGTTACCTCGGCAATGTTACGTACCTGTGCTGTCAGGTTGGACCCCATCTGGTTCACGGAGTCCGTCAGGTCCTTCCAGGTACCACCTACACCCTGCACTTTTGCCTGACCGCCCAGCTTACCTTCCGTACCTACCTCGAGGGCCACACGGGTCACCTCGGAAGCGAAGGAGTTCAGCTGGTCCACCATCGTATTGATCGTATTCTTTAGTTCAAGGATCTCTCCTTTTACGTCCACTGTAATTTTACGCGACAGGTCACCTTTCGCTACCGCCGTTGTTACGTCGGCGATATTTCGCACCTGCGCCGTCAGGTTACCCGCCATCTGGTTTACCGAGTCCGTCAGGTCTTTCCACACACCACCTACACCTTTCACCGTAGCCTGCCCACCTAACTTACCTTCAGAACCCACTTCACGGGCCACACGCGTCACCTCTGCAGAGAAAGAGTTCAGCTGGTCCACCATGGTGTTCATGGTGTTTTTCAACTCCAGGATCTCTCCACGCACGTCCACCGTGATCTTACGTGACAGGTCCCCTCGCGCTACCGCTGTGGTTACCTCCGCGATGTTACGCACCTGGCCTGTCAGGTTGGACGCCATCTGGTTCACGGAGTCGGTCAGGTCCTTCCAGGTACCCGCCACCCCTTTTACTTCAGCCTGGCCTCCCAGCTTACCGTCTGTACCCACCTCACGTGCAACACGCGTTACCTCGGAGGAGAAAGAGTTCAGCTGGTCCACCATCGTATTGATCGTATCTTTCAGTTCAAGTATCTCTCCCTGTACGTCCACCGTGATCTTTTTGGAAAGGTCTCCTTTTGCCACCGCCGTCGTCACATCTGCGATGTTACGTACCTGCGCCGTCAGGTTACCCGCCATCTGGTTTACCGAGTCTGTCAGGTCTTTCCATACACCCGCAACGTCCTTTACTTTCGCCTGGCCACCCAGTTTACCTTCTGAGCCCACCTCACGCGCCACACGCGTTACCTCGCGGGAGAAGAGGTTCAGCTGTTTCACCATCCCGTTCACCTCAGTGGCAATACGCGCAAATTCTCCCTGTAATACGTGATCTTCTATCTGTAATGGCATCTCCTGGGAAAGGTTACCCTTCGCCACGGAGCTGATCACATGGGCTATTTCAATTGTCGGATGTACAAGATCCGAGATAAGTGTATTAATAGAGACCACCGCAGTATCCCAGGAACCTTTTGCCGTACGTGGCATGACTACCCTGTGGTTTAAACGCCCCATTTTCCCGATAGTATTACGCGCAAGGGTTAGCTCTTCGACCAGGGTTTCATTCAGGGAAATGATCTCATTGATGGTATCGCAGATCTTACCGCTTAACCCAATGCTGTCCTCCGGCATCCTGGCGGAGAAATTACCACTCCTGACCTCCGACAACACCTGAAAGAGCTGCCGTAAATCCAATTCATCGGCCAACGGTTCGTGGACCTGTTGTATTCGCTTTTTGCTTTTTGTTGTGGAAGTCTGTGGACTTTTTTCCACAGGCTTATCAGACAGAGCAGTATTATCGGGACTTTTTCTCCGCGTGTTCATGATGAAGGCGTGTTAGCTGGTGCTATTGTATATAAGTTAAAAAATTCTTTAAGTTGTGTTTAATCTCTCCTTTCCCAATCATACCATATAGATGCTATGTATTATATGGTTTGAAGTAAGTACTTTTGTTTCCATAAAACAACTTAACAGATGCAACTTTTAGGCCATTCGAAAAGGCTGATCCTGTTGGCAGAAGATGATATCGATGACCAGGAGCTGTTAGAAAATGCAATTGAAGAAATAGATCCCAGCTGGCAACTTGTGTGCATTCCAAACGGCAGAAAGTTTGTCAAATACCTTGAGAATATAGGCGACGGGGAGCTACCTGCTCTCATGATCCTGGACTATAATATTCCTGAACTGACGGGCGTGGAAGTTGTAAAAGAATTGAATGACAAGGGCCGTTTCACAGATATCCCCAAGATCATCTGGAGCACTTCTACTTCACCGGTATTCAAAGCCAAAAGTATAGAGCTGGGGGTTAAAGATTACATCACCAAACCCAATGACCTCGCATCTTTCCTGACCACCGCCAGGTATATGCTCTCTTTTATCAAATAATGAACGACAGATAAAATTGTAGATTGCACCGGCAATGGTGAATCTTTCCTTTTACAAAGAACAATATCAGTCCCAGGACGCCGATACCAGGATCGTCATGGACGTACTGTCGGTATACCTCTATCCATTGGAACGGTATACCTTCATCGACGCAGTGAACCGTGTCAAAGAAATGCCACAGGACAGGATCATTGATATCCTGGAATTATTAAAGGAAAAAAATCTGGGGAATTACAATCTGGCCGGTAATTATTCGCTGATACCCGAGCTGGGATTTCTCCTGTTTCCTGAAGTTATCCGTCAGCCGCAATACCTACGTTTACTCGATCACGCCAAACCTTACTCTTTTTATAGCACGAGTGCTCGCCTGCAGGAGCTGCAACAATTGCTGACCGCTTTTTTTACAGGAGAAAAGTCGCTATTGCTGCAGCCAGTCAGAAAGATCTGTTTTGAGCTGCCAGAATATTTCCCGCATTTATGCTATCTCTTATATTATCCGGCCTATGAAGGGCTGTTGCGTGTGTTTGATACCGACAGCATCATCAAAATATATAACGCCGCAGTAAAACAGCACCTGCTTGCCCTTACATCCCTGGAAGCGCTGCACACGTTCAGACAACAAGTAGCAGCCTTTATCAGGGAAGACGCCTCTTTACTTCTCCATGCTGAAGTTGCATTACAGGAAGGTAAGATCAAAGAAGATATCAGCGGAACAGATGCACTTTACGCAGGAGCAGTTGTACAACTATATGAAGGTCAGCCGGAAAAGGCCCTAACGCAATTCGAACAAGGTATCAAACAACAACGGCAGCTGGATAAAAAGAATAGCATTCCTGTATCCCCGCTATTTGCATTTTTATATGCCTATACGTTAACGATACTGCCGGAAGAAAGATCTTACGCGGTCATTAACAAGATCATAGCGGCATATGATAAAAAACTCTTCCAGGATATTACCCCCGCTATCAGTTTACTGCACTTCCATAGTGGCCGAAAAGAACGGGCGGAACACATGCTCCAGATCTTGCTGGAAACGACTACCCGGCAGCAGGATAAACACCTGCTCAGTTATCTTTCCCTGATATGCCTGCAGGCATTCCATCCGAAAAGTAAACTACTTAAAACGTATGCTCCGTTTATCAAGGTGGTGCTTTATCAGGGCATGCAACATCATTACTGGCTGCTGACATACGAATTACTTTATCTTTTCCGGGAAGAGGCTTATCTGGGCATAGAAAAAACCTTCCGGGAGCTTGCAGCTTTTATTGGGAAAACACCGATATTCTCCCGTATGCAGGCCGTGCCTGAATGGGAAAGGCTATTAAATACCCTGATACTGCAGGAGGTCAATAAACCGAAAGAAAAACCGCCTGTCATTACCCGGCTGGCTTACCTGATCGACGTTGCAGGATCAGATATTCAACCCGTGATACAAACACACCAGGGAGATACCGGCTGGAGCCGGGGCAGACCGACAGACCTCAAAAAGCTGAAAGAAGGAAGGCTGGAAAACATGACAGACCACGACTTCAGAATAGCAGCTACGATCCTGAAAGAGAGCTATCATACCTACGGCACCGAGTCATATGTTTTTGGAGAACAGGTATGGCAGGAATTATCAGGTCATCCTTATCTCTTTTTGCAGGACGATCCTGCGGTTCCTGTAGAAGTAGTAAAAGGACAGCCGGAACTGATCGTAAACGGAACAGGCAAAGGATACGTGTTTGGCACCAACATCAGCGATCATACACGTGATATCCTGCTCATTAAAGAAACGCCTACGCGCGTAAGGGTGATCAGACTGACGGCCCAGCAGCGCTCCGTATTACAAACATTAAAGCAGATCGGTACCGTTCCGGCAGAAGGTAAAGAAAAGTTATTGCAGGCACTGCGGAATATAGGTGCACATATCACCGTTCATTCCAACGTTGACGATACAGCCGCACTGAACATAAACCAGCGTGCCGCCGATGCACGTATACGCGTACAGTTACAACCTACCGGTGAAGCGCTCAAAGCAACCTTCTTTGTAAAACCATTCGCCGTCGATCCTCCTTATTGTAAACCTGGCGAAGGCGCCCGGCATCTGATCGGCGTCACAAATGGGGAGAGGTGCCAGGCTATCCGTGATCTGGAAGCAGAGAAAAGCAATCTGGCAAAACTCATGATACTGATCCAGGAGTCTGTGGTACAGGAAGTGCTGGATGACACCATCATATTTGATGATCCGCTGGACTGCTTGCAATTGCTTGAAATCATATACCGGCACCCGGAACTGGCAATAGCAGAATGGCCGGAAGGACAGAAGCTGAAAGTTCGTGGAGTGGCGCATCAGACGCAGTTGCGGGTTACTATCCGCCGTGTGGATGGAAAATGGTTTGACTGCAACGGTGAACTGAAAGTTGATGAAGATACTGTGTTGTCCTTAAAAGACCTGCTGGATGCTGTTAAACTGAACAACACACGGTTCATCACACTCAGGAACGGCGAATTCCTGTCGCTGACCACCAAACTACGCAGGCAATTGGATGACCTGGCCAGTGTAGCACAAACAGAGCAAGAGCAAATACATATCCGTCCCCTGGCGGCACACATGCTGGATGAACTACTGGAAGGTGCAGGCGATGTGGATACTGACGAACACTGGAAAGCACTACGCGCCAGACAGGCGACAGCTGAAGCGATCCATCCGGAAGTACCAGTTACATTGCAAACACAATTACGCCCTTACCAGGAAGAGGGTTTCCGCTGGATGGTACGGCTTGCAAACTGGGGTGCGGGCGCCTGCCTCGCAGATGATATGGGTCTTGGTAAGACCATCCAGGCCATTACCATGTTGTTATATCGTGCCAGCGAAGGACCGGCGTTGGTAGTATGTCCTGCCTCCGTATTACCCAACTGGGCAAACGAACTAAACCGGTTTGCGCCGTCTTTACAGGTAAAACAGATCAGCAATGGTAGCAGATCGGCCGTATTGAAAACAGCCGGGCCTTTTGATATCGTACTGGTCACCTATGGCATCCTGCAATCCGAAGACAAGTTGCTGGCTGGCGTACATTGGAATATGGTGGTATTGGATGAAGCCCATACCATCAAAAACTATCAGACTAAAACTTCTAAGGCCGCTATGGCATTACAGGCAGGATTTAAATTGATCCTGACCGGTACGCCTGTACAAAATCACCTGGCGGAAATATGGAACCTCTTTAACTTTATTAATCCCGGCCTGCTCGGCAACCTGCAATACTTCAATAAACAATTTGCCACACCGGTTATTTATAATTCGGAAAGTAGTGTAACGAAACATCTCCGGAAACTGATCAGCCCATTCATGTTGCGTCGTACCAAAACTGCGGTGCTGGATGAATTGCCGGAAAAGACCGAGATCGTTAAAATGGTTTCCCTCTCACCTGATGAAGCAGCCTTTTATGAAGCCATGCGCCTCAGTGCTGTAGAGAACATTAAGAAATACAGCCGGGAGAAGAACAGCAAACAACATCTGAACACACTTACTGAGATCGGCAAGCTGCGTATGGCCGCCTGTAATGCCAGGATGATAGATCCGGAGATAGATATACACTCTTCCAAGCTGGCGGTATTCCTGGAAATAGTAAAAGAGCTGATAGACAACAATCACCGTGCGTTGGTATTCAGCCAGTATGTACGTCACCTTGAGCTGGTAAGACAGGCGCTGGATGAACTGTGCATTTCCTATTGTTACCTGGATGGTAGTACGCCTATTCCTGCAAGAGAGAAAGTAGTGCAGCAATTCCAATCAGGAGAAGGTTCACTGTTCCTCATCAGCCTGAAAGCAGGAGGAACAGGCTTGAACTTAACGGCTGCCGACTATGTGATACACCTTGATCCATGGTGGAACCCCGCTGTTGAAGAACAGGCGTCTGACAGGGCTTACCGTATCGGACAAACAAGACCCGTTACCATTTACCGGCTGGTGGCAAAACATACCATAGAAGAAAAGATCATTGCGCTGCATCACAGTAAAAGGGACCTGGCCGACAGGTTGCTGGAGGGCAGTGATATCAGCGGAAAATTATCTACTGAAGAATTAATTTCATTAATTGCCAAGAGCTGATAATAACGTCAGACTGTGACTTTATTCAACGAACGACACGATAATTCATAACCTATTTAGCAGTAAACATCTCAGTGACGTGTTCTTTTAGGCGTGAAACATCATTGTTCTTTGCCAGATTTGAGTTAAAAACAATTTTACCATCCTTATTTACCAGAATATAATTAGGAATGCCTTTTATATTGAATTGGTTGGTCAACTTATCGTCTCCAAATTTTGCATAGGTAGAAACATTGATCCAATCCAAGTGATGCTTGCTAATATGTTTCTGCCACTTCTTTACATCATCATCCAGATTGAAATATACTACCTGTAGCCCCTTTTCCTTATTCTCTTTGTAGATCTTTTTCAGGTCAGGAAGCACTTCCTGGCAGGGAATGCACCAGGTAGCAGAAAAGACCACAATGTAAGGAGTACCTGTAAGATCACTGTTGGTAAAGGGGTTTCCGGTATTCGTCTTCGCCGTAAAAGAAGGCATATTTTCATTCACCCGGGATTTCTCATTGGCTGCTATGGTGGAGCTCACCTTATGTAACAGCTTCTTATAAAGAGAGGTCTTTTGCAGACTGTCACTTAAAAGCTTCAACACATTGTTAATATCATAAACGGAAAGTTGTGTCCTGGAAAACTTATAAAGCTGGATGATAGAATAATAATTATCCTTATAGGCAGTAAGAAGCGACATCTGTTTCTGCATCATTTCCATGCTACATTGCAAAGGTAACACCCTGAACTGATGGGTGCTATCGGAGTATTCACCATAGATGCGCATGTAGTAACGACCAATACTATCCAATTGCAGCTTGATGCTATTAGATTCTGAGTGAGGAAAAGATAAAATCGAAACCTTATTCTTATAATAAACATAATCAGCCGGTACGGGCTGAACTATCATATGGTTATTGCCACTATCCAATACAAACTCCTGAGAAAAAGTCTGACGTTCTTCATTTGTGTATGAGATACGGGCAGCCTCACATGCCTCAGAGATCTTACCGGAAAAAGTAAATGAATTATTCAATACGGTAACGGAATCCTTTGTTTCATACCGCGTATCCGAGTAGTTGTCGAAGACAGAGAGATATAATGTCTTACCATTAAAATAGTCGGGAACCTCACCTTTTACGGAATAGGAATGTCGGGCAAATGCAACAATGGGAGTCGCCAGGAAGAATAGTAAAAGTTTCATCTGATAAAGCTTAATACCTCGTATCACTTACTGATACAAAGTATATTATAGTTTTTAGGTTGACAAATGGGAAGAGCCACCTTAAGCAAATTAACAGCAGCAATACCCAATAGATTTTTAATAATTTATGGGTCAAAAAATACAGTTTTTTTATCGCGCAACGTTCTTTTTTAATTTTAATATTAAATATTTCAAAAAGAGAAGAAATAATTCCCTGATATCAAAATTTGATTATCTTTAGCGAATACTATCCTATGAAACGCCTTTTTACTTCGGCTCGAATCCCGCTACAGCGTGGCATTTGAGCCGAAGCACTGAAAAGCCGTAAAAATAATTTTACTGTCCTATGAATTCCCTGCCTTTGTTTAAAAGGCCAAAGAAAACCGTATAAAATCTGCACCCCATTTTACTAAATAGTACTACTTTCAGGACCGGCTGGTATCCTGTTGTGATTTTTTATTCCCCTCTGCGAATAATAAGGTAAAATATATTGCTCATGACCTTAATTATTACCTCATATGACCCCGTTAAAAGAAGATAATGTCTTTCTATCTGTAATAGAACAGCATAAAGGGATCATCTATAAAGTAGCGAATTCCTATTGCAGAAATATTGAAGACAGGAAAGACCTTATCCAGGAGATCATCTATCAGCTATGGCGATCGTTTGGCAGGTACAATGATCAATATAAGTATTCCACCTGGCTATATAGGATTGCCCTGAATGTGGCTATCTCCTTTTACCGAAAAGACAGCAAAAGAAGCGGCCACGCATCCGAACTTACAACGGATATTATTGTAGTCGCAGAAGAGAAAGATGACCTATCCCCACAGCTGCACCTCCTTCAGCGTTTCATCAGCGAATTGCCTGAACTGGACAGGGCTATTATGATCCTCTATCTTGAAGAAAAGAACTATAAAGAGATCGCAGATATTCTCGGACTTACTGAAACAAACATTGCAACGAAGATCAATCGCATCAAAAACAAACTGAAAGGAAAATTCTCCACTATTCATAACTAATAAATATGGAAGACATCGCATTAAAAGAAATGTGGGCTAATTATGATAAGAAGCTGGAAAAGACCCTGGCACTGAACCACCGCCTTATCGCCGAAATACAGACACAGAAAGTACGTTCTGTTTTACGCCCCTTGAAAACAATTAAGATCGTCGGTGTTACTGCCGGAATAATATGGACATTGTTCCTGTCAGTATTGGTCACCTTTGCCATATCAGGCATGACAGCTTCACGGCTCTTTTTTGTTGTTTCCGTATTGGGCATCATCGTCACTACAGCCGCCGCCGTTGTGATATACATCAGGCAGGTAGTGCTTATTCGGCAGATCGATAATAGTGAGAATATCATGGAAGCACAACGCAAACTGGCAGTACTGCAATCATCCACCATGAACGTCGCCCGGATATTATTCCTGTCAGCCCCCTTCTACACAACTTTTTACATTAATAAAGCTATGTTTGAACATGTAAATATCGGGCTGTGGGTATTGCAGGTAACTATCACCACCGTATTTACTATAACAGCTATCTGGCTGTACCGGAATATACAGATGAAGAATGCCGGTGAACGCTGGTTTAAGGTTATCTTTGGGAGCAAAGAATGGACTTCCGTTACAAAGGCCATCAAATTCCTGAAAGAGATAGAAGTCTACGAAAAAGAATAGATCATGTCAAAGAAAGTAACTTTTGATGCAGTAATAGAACAATATGGCGGCATGAATGCCGGCTATGTTGTTTTCCCTTACGATGTACAGGAACTATATGGAGTAAAAGGGCAGGTGAAGGTAAAAGCCCTGATTGATGGCAAGGTAACCTACAGGGGTAGCCTGGCAAAGATGTCGATGCCCTGTCACACACTCGGTATTACCCAGGCCATCAGGAAAGAGCTGGGCAAGGAACTGGGAGATACGATACACATAGTATTGGAGCAAGACCTTGCACCCAGGGAAGTTATATTACCTGAAGAAGTAATTGCGCTCTTCTCAAAACACCCAAAAGCAAAAACATTTTTTGATACCCTCTCTTATACAGACAGGAAAGAATACAATGTCTGGATCACTTCCGCCAAAAGGGAAGAAACCAAGAACAACAGGCTCAGGCTCCTGATAGAAAAACTTGAAAGCGGCAAGAAGCTGACCGATAAATAAGATTAGCTGCCACAGTTTCAGGCAGTTAGAGACGAGATAGACCTGCATCCCCGATACGTACGCAGATTAAATGCAGAATGGGTGAGACTTTCCAAACGTGAAATGACGACCTTATAAAAAAGAAACTCAGGAGCCTGTTAAACAGACTCCTGAGATTTAGATATTGTGATACTATCAATTGGTGCTGATCCTGTGAACTTTCAGGTTATCATAATAGATATATCCGTCTGTAGATGACTGCCAGTAAGTCTGGCTACCACCTCGGAAAGTGTGGAAAGTCAATCCTTTGATCAAACGTTTCGCATCGTTGGTAGTCCAGCGGATATCCTGGTCAAGTACTACCACGCCATCAATTACATACTGTACGTGACCATTAGTGCTGCTGCCGGTATTACTTTTCACATACAGGTGTACGTGATAGGTCTGACCTTTATTCAGGCTACCTGTTGAAGGATAGGATTTACCGAAAGTTTCTCCGTATTGACCTGACTGGTCCTTGAAGTAAACATAAGGCTGGAAGAATACCCTGCCTGCATCTGTACGATACCACATCAGACGTGCGGAACCACCGTTACCGTCCCAACCTGGATCTCCACCGGTATTACCATCACCGATTGAGAAGCCGAAACCTAACTTTCCTCCTCTGCTCCAGTCAAACTGGCTGTGGAACCTGATATCATAATCAACTTCATAAGCAGTTCCATCAGAGATATCAACGTTGGCGACTACACCACCTGCACCTGATAATGCATTCTTTAATAAGGTGATACGCAGGTTACCGTTAGAGATCATACCCCGGCTGTCCACCCAACCGGTTACATTGCCGAAATCTGCAGCACCGTTATTAGCAGTATAGGTGCTGCTATGGGCGTAATTATCCCAGTTTACGCTCCAGCTGTTCAGAATAGTGTTACCTACTGCCTGGGTTTCCAAGCTGCTGGCTGCTGCCAGGTGTTGGTCTTCTTTAACGGTTTCTTTAGTGCAGGCTGATAGCAATACGATCATGGAGAGAGCAGCGCCCTTCGTAAGACTGACAATTTGATGTCTGTTCATTTTGTTATGGTTTTTTAAGGGAAAATGAAAAAAGATATGCCTATAGATTTGTCTGTTTCGTCAATTTGTCTTAAAAACAATCGATTGCATCTACGTGGAAAAAAGGTTCTTATAGTTTTATGTTGTAGGTTTTCATAGAAGTCGCGCGGGAAATAGAATAGTACTACTTAAATAAATAAAAAAAATCCGGCCCGCTAGAAGCAGGCCGGAATCAACATTACATGTTATAACACTGGTTAACGGGAAGTATTATTCACTACTATCTTCTCTTTCCAGATCACCTGTTTATTCTCACTCACGGTAACAATGTATACCCCGTCTGGCAGAGAGGAGATGTTCAGGTTATTCGAATTTCCCTTCACTCTCTGGGACAGCCTTCTTACCCCGGCAATATTATATACATCTACCGTATACGCTTTATCACTTGCAGGCAAAGCAATATTCAGGGTACTGCTGGCAGGGTTAGGCCAGATGCTTAATACTGCTGATGTCTTAACCTTCGCTACTGCAGTTGCACTGACAGTAAGCGGCTGTGGATAAGTGAATGGAAAGTCGATCTGTGCCTGTTTAAACTGCATTTCCAGGTCTTTTGACCAGCCGAAGGCGGTATCAGCCTGTGCTTCAAGACTGAACTGCGCAGCGCCACTCCAGAAGTGCACAAATTCACCCAGGTTCAGGTCGCGGGTATATTCACCATTATGTTGTGGGAAGTATTGCGCCAACAGATCGAAGTAACGGTTTAACGCCGCGCTGGAATCGGCCCTGTCATAGATCGGGTAGAACCAGTTCTTGAACCAGTAGGTACCGGGTTTAGGGAAACTTTCCTGTTTCACAACGAAATCATTATAGGCCTGCTGTGCATCTGCGGCCCATCCCAGGCGCTTCATTACATCATAAATGAAGATCTCCGCCCATTTGCTGTCTCCCCATATAGGGAATGATGGTGAGTTGTGAATACCCTTGCTGCCGCCTTCTACAATATGTCCTACTTCATGAATAGAAGCATGCAGGTTCCAGCCTTCCCTGGTTTCCCAGCTGCCGCCAAGATCACCGGCGTTTGTGTAATCATGATCAGCATCAAAGACAACCGCCGGATGTCCGCCGGAATACCCAGGCTCGCTGTGGAACACCATGTTCACTTTAGGATCGCTGAATGAACCGTAGTTCTGTTTCACATATTCCCAAACATCCGTGAAGTCCTGGTTCATCCAGGTAGCAGAACGGCTAACGGCATCATCAAACCAGATGTTCACACTGCTATTAGCATATACCAGTGATAACAGCTCTGTATGACCTGCCCAGTGTTCCTGCCATTGTGCAGGCACTACATTGGTCTGTGTAGTATTGCTGCCTGTTACCCATGCAGACACGCCATTTGCATTTTCTGCTCTCAGCCTGTAATAATATTTAGTCAACGGTGAGAGGTCCAGAGAGAAATAGCGGCTGCTGTTTGCGGCCAGTACAAAAGCATCATCCCAATCTGTTGTATCGGTTGTTCGTTCCAGGCGATAGCTGGTTTCTGTGGCGGCATTGTCCTGCCAGTCCAGGATGATCTGATTGCTGGAAACAGCCTGCGTCGTAAATCCTGTTGGTGCTGCAGGTGCAGATGCATCTACTGTTCCACTACCCGTACCATAGATCTCTAGTTCTGCTAATTGTGTAAGAGAACCTCCATTGTTAGCCGTGATGTTCAGGCGGTAGTACTGATAAGAGGTTGTATTGGCAAGCAGGTAAGTACGTTTCTTAAACCTTGTTGTGAACAACTGATTGGTCTGTACCTGCAAGTCTGTCCAGGTGCTACCGTTGTTCGAACCCTGGAATACCCAGTTCTTAGGATCTCTGTCTGTCGCGTCATTAGCGGCGATGATGCTGTAGCCTTGAGCCACGGCTCCCGTTGGTAACTGATAACGGATCCAGGTTGTGGAAGCCCATGCCAGGTACTTGCTGTAAGTATTGTTATCTACCACTTTATCTATGCCTTCCGCACCTGTAGTGTTGTATTGATCTGTCACTACATCATTCGTGAAGTTGGTGATATCATTGCCTGTAGCAGCTGTAGGAGTGGTAACTACATCAGAGGTATCAGCAACTGATGCACCGGTAGCGTTAATAGCTCTTACACGGTACAGGAAACTGGTACCTGTGCTCAATGACGAATCAACATAAGATGTCACGTTCGCACCCACTGTTGCACGTGGCAGAAAATTCACAGCATCTAATGAGCTTTCAATGCGATAACCGGTTTCATTAGTGGCATTGTCAGACCAGCTGAGACTAACCTTGCTGCCTGATTGTACAGTAGCGGTCAAACCACTGGGACCTGAAGCAGGGCCACCAACAGTACCGTTCAGTTCCAACTCTGAAAACTGAATAGCACCTCCTCCGTTATTAGCAGTAATGTTCAACCGGTAATACAGATAAGGCGTGGTGTTCGTGAACGAGTAGCTTTTGGTTTGAAAACGCGCAGTGAATGTCTGGCCGGTCTGGGTATCTAACGTGGTCCATGTTCTGCCATCGTCAGAACCTTGCAGGTTCCAGCTTTTCGGGTCCCTGTCTGCAAAATCATTTGCAGAAGAAATGGAATACTGGTTAACAGTTGCTGACCTGGCAGCTTCAAACTGTATCCAGATCGCTGTTCGGGCAATGTAATACTTCGTATTTACATTATTGTCTATCAACTTCGGATAGTTTTCCGCCGCATTTGAATTGGGATACTGAACCGTCAGTACTCCAGCGGCAGATGTTATGTCAGTCTGTGCAAGGGCCGGCACAGCACCGCATAGCAGGGTCACATACAAAGACAGCTTTGTAAAATTACGCATACGCATAGCAATTGATTATTTTAAGGTTTACGAGATAAAACGCATTTAATTATTGTAAAACATAGGTTGATGTGAAGTTTTTCACGTGTCTACTTTGGTTGATACTGAGTGCTCACAAAACGGGTTACACAGATACTTTATATATCCTACTAATATAGCAAGCAAATGCAAATAAAGGTGTCAACAAATCCCAAACGGAATGTTAATGAAAATTAAACTACAGATCATTTAAGTGCAATACCAAAAACATCCTTTAATGCCTTCTTCGCAGCATGATAACCGCACATGCCATGAATACCGCCACCCGGTGGTGTAGAAGAAGAACATACGTAAATGCCTTTGGCTGGCGTAGTATAGGGCGACCACCTCATAGCAGGTCTTGTATAGAGTTGCGTGATATCGAGAATGCCACCATTGATATCGCCGCCAATATAATTAGGGTTATAAGCTTCTACGTCCGCTGTATTCATTACATGCCTGCCTATAATAAGATCTTTAAAACCCGGTGCAAAACGCTCTACCTGGTTTTCAATAGCGGCCGTCATATCTTTCGTAGATCCGTTGGGTACATGACAGTACGCCCATGCCGTATGTTTACCTGCCGGCGCGCGCGTCTCATCAAAGACACTATGTTGTACAAACAATGTGTACGGATTATCCGGATGATGCCCTTCTGTTGTTCGCTGTTCATTGGCTGCAATTTCTTCAATAGTATTACCGAGATGGATCGTTCCTGCCTCTCTGCAACCTGCTGCTGTGAAAGGTGTAGGCCCATCCAGCGCCCAGTCTACTTTGAATACGCCCATTCCATAACGGTATCGTTGCAATTGCCATTTGTAGAAAGAGCTGAACCTATCGCCGGCTATCTTCAATAGCTGACGTGGTGTTACGTCCAGTAATACGGCCCTGGAAGGCGGCAATTCCTTCAGTGCGTTCACATAAGTACCCGTAACGATCTCTCCGCCCAATGAAACAAAATAATCACCTAATGCATTGGCCAATGCCTGTGCGCCTCCACGCGGTGCAGGCCATCCACCAGCATGACTGTTCAGCATCAGCACCAAACCGATAGCTGCAGTGGCAATATTCGTCAATGGCTGAATAGCATGTGCAGCCACACCGCCAAATAACCCACGGGCTTCTTTTGTCTTAAATCGCTTAGCCAACTGCATAGCTGAAGGCAATGCCTTTAGTCCGAATTTCGCTAATGTAAGCGGATGTTTCGGGAACTGTAAAGGGCCTAATATATCTTCAGATAATCCTTTGAAATCTTTCAGCAACGGCCGGAATAACTGCTCGTAGGCTATACTGTCCTTCCCCAGCAACTGCGCTGTTCTTTCCAATGAAGGATGTAAAACAGCGGCCGTACCATCATCAAAAGGATGAGCCGCATCCACAGCTGGATAGATGTACGACAATCCAAACTTTTCTAATGGCAGCTGGCTGAAAAAAGGTGATGTTACCGCCATAGGATGAATAGCGGAACAGATATCATGCATAAAACCCGGCACCGTCAGTTCTTTTGATCGTAAGCCGCCTCCTATTTCGTTCCTGCCTTCTATCAGCAATACAGAAAGCCCTTGCTGCTGCATTGCTATTGCTGCTGCCAATCCGTTAGGGCCTGATCCGATGACGATTGCATCATATTCGTTTTTATGCATGTGGGCTTCAATTGAACATCAGGGACTAAACAACCAGGAATGATGTACATACGCATCTGCCCCGCTTCTTTAGTCCCTGATTAAATATTTTAGTACTGTCCGGCTTCCAGCTTGCTCGGCGAAAGCAGGTATTGTTTATCTACCTTATCCAAAATTACGTAAATCGAATCTTTATTCTCGTTCAATCCATAAAGAATGATCCGTGTATCACTAGGTCTTTCATAGTGTAAAACAAAAGGAGGGTCTTTCTTCTTTGAAGTATTAGGGCGGTCCGTCGCATTACGCCGCTGCCGTTCACGCCCCTGGTTCGCTGCACTCCTGTTCTTATCTCTTAAAGATAGTTCCTGTTTTGCTGTATCAGCATCATAAAAGAAGAACCTCCTTCCACCAGCCACACCTGCCAGTTCAAAGTTACGGTCCACGTCATTCTTCGGAGAACCTCCGCCATTACTCAGGTCCAGCCACACCGGTTTGTTCACCTGGTAAGTGATACTAGACCATTTTTCAAAGGTCACATTCTGCCAGCGTACAGAGTCCTGCGGTGAATAAGGGATCACCTGGTTATTCAACCTGAATTCAGTCACGTTATAATAACCTTGCGTGCCTGCCAATCCTTTGTTGACAGGTTGTTTATACGGATCGTACAGGTAATTCCACATCTGCAGATAGAACAATATGAACACAAACAAAACAAAGGTCCCTATCTTCAATGCAAGACGTCCATACTTCTTCCATTTTTCGTCGAAGGAAGGATAATAATGCACCGGCACGGTGTAACGTTCCAACACCAGCAGGTTGTAGATCTTTGGAACATCATATGCCAGTACGAATGCGCCGAGCAATACGAAATATGCTGCATACACATGCACGCCGCCATCATACGCCAGGTTCACAAATGTTATATTGAACAACGCGCCCGCAAGCAGTACAGCTCCTATAGCAGCTGTTCCACGGAAAAACAACAGGATACCTGCACCTACTTCCACAATGCCTGCAAACACCTGGTACCAGGGCACAATACCGATAGATAACCAGTAGATCTTCTGCGCGGTAAAGTCGCCGAAATTGGTATGCAGGTTAGAGATTGACGGATAAGGCATCTGTACCGGGAACAACTTAGTATAACCGAACCCGATAATACCTATCCCCGCCCGATATCTTACAATTACCCGTAACCAGTAGTACAGCAGATTATACTCCTGTCTTTTACGGTCAAACAGGCTCCATATCACAGCCCCTATCACGCCAATACCCAACGCTGCTAACCAGCTGGCGAAGCTGGCTATTCCCCAGCGACCGCTCTCTGAATCAACGTTCCAGAGATTAGGCTGAAATCGCGCGATATCATATACATCACGGTATTTCAGATGCACCCAGTCCATTGTGAAAAGGTGCGTGTACCAGTTCCAGCTGAGTGGAATGCTCATGATCACAAAAAAGATGAAGGCAATACGGAACGCCCACTTCTGATATTCCTTCCAGGGCTTTGCGGGTGCAGCAGCAGCCTGGCTTGCAGTATCTGTCGCTATGGGTGCTACCTGCTCTATAGCGGGCAAATTAGCTATCTCAGACATAACGTTAGTTTTAGAGTTTAAGAGGTTTACGGCGGCCTTCGATCAGCGGATATTTCTTATTGATCTTGTCCAGCACTACATACACGGAATCCTTCTTTTCATTGATACCGGAAAGAATGACACGACTGCTGTCAGGCCTTGTGTAATGCAGTACCAGCTTCTCCTGCTGATGATATTTATTCTTATTCTGCAGGAAAAGCACCTGGCGGGATTCATCTATACCGTAGGTAAAGTAATGCCTGCTCACAGCACCTGCCAGCTCATAGCTCCTGTCCGGGTCTTCTGCATATATCTCTTCCGTATTGGCCAGGTCAGGATGTACATAACGATTGGAACGGATGCTGAGCGTAGCCCATTTCTCAAACACGACGTCCTTCCAGCGAAGGCTGTCTGTCAGTGAGTAAGGCAGTTCCTGGTTATTGATACGGAACTCCGTTACATTGTAAATACCTGCTGCATCCGCCAGTCCAGGTGTTTGCGGGTACTGATAGCCATTATGTTTATAGCTGGCATAGGTCTTATATCCATACAGTCCTACAAAGAAGAAGATGAACACCGTCTTCAATACGATCCTTGCACTACGGTGCCAGGGCTTTACAAGCTGAAGCCTTACAGTATTAGGAGCTGTAGGCTGCTCCAGCGTCAGCAGATTAATAATGCGTATTGTATCGTATGCCAGTAAGAACAGCGCCAGTATCACCAGGTAGAAACTGTAGGTATATTCTCCTCCTTCATAAGCGAGGTTAGACATAAATACATTCCCGGTAAACGTAATAATGATACCTGCACCAATAGTGGCCGTCCGCCTGCTGAACAACAAAAGCCCGGCAACAGTTTCAACCAATCCGAGGAAGGCTTCCATAGATGGCACTACCCCTGTGCTCATCGCGAAGATCTTCCAGGCGGACAGGTCACCGTACTGTGTGTTCAACTGGCTGATGCTCGGATACGGCAACTGTTGCGGGAACAGTTTCAGCAGCCCGTATGCAATCACACCGATGGCTAGCCGGTACCTGACAATCGCCCGTAACCAGTAATACAACTGATTATATTCTTTCCGTTGTTTGTCCAGGTATGTCCAGACCAATGTACCTGTCAACGCTATGAGAGCAATAATGCCCCAGTCTGCAAATCCGCCGAAAGGACTATCTGACGGCAGGAACTTCGGCGTGTACCGCGCGAGGTAAAAAATGTCTTTAAAACCCAATGCTTCCCACTGAATGTGGAACAGAGCAATGTAATACTTCCAGTCCAGCGGAATACACTGAAGAACGAAATAGATAAAAAAGAAGCGGAAAAGGATCTTCCAGGATGCTTTCCACTGCTGTGGTGGTAATAGGTTTGCCGGATGTGTCATACCTGCAATGTTTATGTGATAAAAGATCGGATAGCGTTTAATAACCGGAATTAGGCTCCAGTGCTCCATCTGCACTCAGTTCTATCGCCGGGATAGGCATTACGTACCTGCGCTCGTCTGTTAACCCCAGTACCGCTGCTGCGCGGCCTGTTCTTACCAGGTCGTACCAGCGGTGTGGCTCGAAGGCAAACTCCAGCCTTCTCTCATTCTCGATAGCCAGCAGGATATCTCCCTGGGAGGTAGCTGTACTTGCTGTCAGTCCCGCCCTGTCACGAACAGCGTCCAGATCGGCCAGCGCTCCTTCCAGGTTGCTTTGTTTCGCCCGCGCCTCTGCACGGATGAGGTACTGTTCCGCGATACGGAGTACATAGGCAGGATCTGTTGCGGGACTGCGGTAATAGAAGTTCCCGTACCATAATCCCTGGTTGGTAATAGCGACTGCGGTATTACGGTTACCGCCAACAGCGGGGTCATTCACTAATGCAATGAATGCGTCGTTAGGCGCCCATTGACGGGTACCGCCATTGGCAGGCGGTTGCCAGTAGCCACGGTGTCCATTAATATTGTTTGCGCTGTAGGATATTTCGAAGATGGATTCATCGGTAGCCACCACGTTGTTGGCAAAGAAGGCGCTATATGGCTTTATAAGGCGATATTCGGCGTCTCCTATCAGTTTTGAGGCATAGACCTCGGCCTGGGCCCAATTCTCCTGATAGAGGTAAAAACGGGCTAATAATGCCCATACCGTTTTGCGGGTGGCACGGTAGCGATTAGTCGTTTCCGGTAACAGCGGTTCTGCCGTTTGCAGATCGCTCAATACCTGGGCATAGGTCTGTTCCAGTGTACTCCGTTTCAAGCCTTTGGTATCGCCGATGTTGGTCGTTCCTCTTAACACCAGCTGTACGCCTCCCCAGGTACGGGCCATATCAAAATAAGCCAGCGCGCGTATGAAATAGGCCTCGCCCACCAATGCGTTCTTCTCTTCCTGTGTAAAGGTCGCATCTGTCACACCAGGCACTTTATCGATCACCTGGTTGGCCCTGTTAATGGTGGAATAGATCCCGGCCCAGACAGTGGCCACATTGGTGTTGTCAGCTTTCACGCTATGTGAGATGAACTGCTGTATCACCGACTGCGATCCTGTCCACTGGATATTATCGCCGGATAAATAACCGATGGTCTGAAAGAGGTAACCGTAATAAGCATCATCTCCCAGTTCACGGTAAACGCCTCTTACGGCGGTCTGCGCGGATGCTTCGTCAACAATGGTCGCATCGTCCGAAACGGAGTCGCGGGGCTTCACATCCAGGAAGTCCTTGCAGGATGCGAGCAATAATACAAGTGGTAATATGCGGATGATTGATTTCATGATCTTCTTCATTAAGTATTTCCTATAATGTCACATTCAAACCAAACTGCAGCGTACGCGATTGTGGCGGCGTACCCAGGTCAACACCCTGTACCGTCTGCGTGGCAGTTACGTTTGCTTCAGGATCAGGGCCGGTATATTTCGTCAGCAGCCACAGATTATTTCCGGCAAAGTAGACGCGCAATGCATCCACATGCCAGCGGCTTGTCAACGACTTAGGCAGCGTATAACCCAGGGTCAGCGACTGCAAACGCAGGAAGGAACCATTCTCAATGAAACGGCTGTTCTGTTCCAGCGTATAGTTGTTGCCTACTTTGGTCAGGCGTGGTACATCGGTAACATCTCCTTCTTTTTGCCAGCGTTTCAGCTGACTGGCAAACAATACCCTGTTCGCATCGCGGGTACCGCCACCTTCTCCGAAGAAGCGGTTCAGGTTTAATACTTTGTTGCCATACTGGTAGTTGAACTGTACTGCTGCGTCGAACGACTTCCAGGAGAAACTGTTATTGATGCCGCCAAAGAATTTAGGCAGGGCATTCCCTACGATCTGCCTGTCGGCCACTGTGATGTTACCATCGCCGTTCACATCTTCAAACACGGCATTACCTGTTTTCGGATCTACGGACAGTTGTTTGTACATCCAGAAGGAATACATGGAATACCCCTGCTGCATCCTCACCCAGTCACGGTTATATTGGGTAATAGGCACCGGCAGTTTTTCTATTTTGTTCACATTTCCGGAAATACTGAAGGATGTATTCCAGGTGAAATTGCTACGTTTGATATTCTCAGAACGGATAGCCACTTCATATCCTTTATTGCTGATCTCTCCGGCATTGGAATAGTATGTTGTATAACCCGTATTAGATGGCACTGGCAATTGTAACAGTACGTCAGTCGTTTTCTTCGAATAAACATTCACTTCCAATGATATGCGCCCATCCAGGAAACCTGCATCTAAGCCCAGGTTAGCCTGTGTTGTTTTTTCCCAGCGCAGATCAGGATTCGCAAGTTGTAAGGGCGCAGTTGCAGCTTTATCTCCACCGCTTTCTGTATCAGGATAACCGCTGGCGCCTGTCCATAAACCACGGGCAGCATAGTCATTGATACCGCTCTGATTACCGGTCACGCCATAACTGGCCCTTAGTTTCAGGTCACCGAGGAATTGAACGTCTTTCAGGAACTGTTCTTCTTTCAGCCGCCATGCAGCACCAACAGCGGGGAAATAACCCCATCGGTGATTACTGCCGAAGCGGGAGGAACCATCTGCACGAATGCTTAGTTCCAGGTAGTACTTGCTGTTGTAGTTGTAATCAACACGGGAAAAGAAAGAGGCGAGTGTACCCTGTGTCCATGTTTGTCCCGCAGTACGGGTAGACGCAGAAGAAATATCCTTATAGGCATTATTCGGGAAACCGGTGCCCTGGGCGAATGTCCGTTCCAGTGTATTCTGCTGGATAGTATTACCTACTACAGCGCCGAATGTATGTCCGCAGCCCAGCTTCTTCCGGTAAGACAAAGTCTGTTCATTGATCCAGGTGCTGTTCTGCGTGATGGACGATGTGGCTAAACCATTTGTAGGCGCAGCTCCCAGCTGTGTTTTATCATTCCAGTATTCTGATTCATCGTAGTTGTTATAGTCAACGCTCCAGCTGGTACGGAATTTCAGATCTTTTAATATTTCAGCTTCTGCATACACATTACCGATATACCTTAAACTGATAGTGTGCACGTCATAGTTATTCAGCAATACCTGCAGATTGTCAAACCCGGCATAGCGGGCAGGCGTACCATCAGGATTTGTTTCCGGCAGATAGGTAGGCGTATGTAATGCTGTCTGTAACAGGCCTCCCTGCGGACCGTCACCGGCACGGGCCTGATTCCTGTTGGAGCGGGTGATACCATTGCTTACACCTATCTGTACCCTGTCGCTGATCTTATGGTCCACATTCAGTTTTAAACTGGCCCTTTCGAAGAACACAGGATGTATGTTGGCTTCCTGTTTTGTATAACCGGCGCCTATGTAGAATTTCGTTTTCTCTGAACCTCCATTAACTGATACGTCATAGTTTGCCAGCTGGCCTGTACGGAAAAGTTCACCCAGCCTGTCGTAGGTCTTTTGTTCTTCCGGTAGTCCGCGGCCACCTTCAGCCACTGGCCTGAATGGCCTGTTGGCAAATGTTTGGTTCAGCGCAGGATTGTCTATGCCACTATTGATCCAGAATTCATTGATCAGTGTTGCATGTTCAGGACCTGTGGTTAAGTCCCATAGTTTCGGTGCTTTTGCAAAACCATGTGATACGTTCAGATTCACCTTAGTGCGTTCGCCATAATTACCACGTTTGGTAGTAACGATCACTACACCGTTCGCGCCACGGGAGCCATAGATGGCTGTGGCGCTTGCATCTTTCAGTACTTCTATACTGGCAATGTCGGACGGATTAATATCGGCAATAGGAGAGGTAGCACGGCCGCCTGTACTGACAGTTTGCAAGCTGGTGTTGTTTACAAACACGCCATCTACAACATACAAAGGATCGTTGCCGGCATTGATGGAAGTGGTACCGCGTACGCGTACAAAGACACCATCGCCCGGTACGCCTGTGTTAGAGTTTATCTGCAGGCCAGCCGCCTTTCCCTGTAGTTGTGCATCAAAGCCGGCCACGGGTACAGTCTTGGTTTCAGCGGTATTGATAGTAGAGACGGAGCTGGTCAGATTACGGCGTTCCTGTGTACCATAACCAACAATCACTACTTCACTCAGTTTCTTATCATCTATCTCCAGTTTGATATTCAGCTGCGGGTTGGCGCTTACTTTTACTTCCTGCGGTTTGTAACCGAGATAGGTAAAAATAAGTACGGCATCAGTAGGGGCGTTTAATTCAAAAGAGCCATCGATACGGGTGAGCGCACCACGTTTGGAACCTTTCACTATTACGCTTACACCTGGCAATTGCTGGCCGTTGGTATCGGTTACCTTTCCTTTTACAGGAACATCTGCCGGAAGCTTACTTGCAACGGCATGTTTACTGGCGGCAGGCAGCACTGCCCCCCAAACTTCCGGGCTTCCCAGTACGGCGGGAATAAGCAGGAAACCCGCATTTCTTGCAAGCCTGCGTATCACAGGAGCATGCCCATAATCAAAGAATGACATATAGCTGATTGGTTTTATATTGGTTACTTTATTTCCATTTCTCCGGGCTATACACTACCTGCCCATCCCGTTTAATAAGCCAGGCTGTAACAGGGTTCAGATGGTATCCGGTACCCGGGCCACGGGCAGTGATCAATTGTTCAAGCGATGGTTGTATATAGCCTGTTTCATCTATGGCACGGCTCATAATAGCCGTAGTATCTCCGTTCCATTGCCATAAGTATCTGAAATAAGTATGTGCCTTGTCAAGTACAGGCTCCTGCAGACGTGCGGCATTCCACGTTTTTCCGGCATCGGTGCTTACTTCCACCTGGCGGACCTTGCCACGTCCGCTCCAGGCAAGTCCTCTTATTTCCACCCAACCTTTCTGCAGCTGTGAGGGATAGGCAGGATAAGTGATAATAGAGCGGGCGTCCATCGTAAAACTGAACTGCCGGATCTTACCATCTTTTACAGGTTCTGTGTATTTGGATGTTTCTTCTCTTGTCATAAAGGGGCCGTCGGACAATTCAATACGGCGTAACCATTTTATACTCGTATTACCTTCCCAACCCGGCAGCAGCAGCCGTGCGGGATATCCTTGCTGGGGGCGAATGGCTTCCCCATTTTGTGCATAAACGATCATAGCATCTTCCCAGCCTTTACTGACGGGAATGCTACGACTCATTACTGCTGCGTCCGAGCCTTCTGCCAGGAACCAGGTTGCTTTGGGATCAACGCCCACTTCCTTGAACAGTGTGGACAACATCACACCTGTCCATTCACTCTGACTGGTTAGTCCGCAGATGTCTTGCGGCGTAATATCTTCTTTATCAGGCTTTCTGAAGTTACCCGAACACTCTACAAAACAGATCCGGGATACAGAAGGAAACCGTTTCAGATCGGCCAGGGAAAAGACGGTAGGCTTATCTACCATTCCATGTATCATCAACTCATAGGAATGGGGATCAATAGCAGGTACGCCCGCATGATGACGTTCGAAATGAAGGTCTGACGGTGTGATCATACCATAGAGGTCCTGTAACGGCGTCTGTGAAGAAGTGAGGGACGGCTTTCTTTGCGGATGTTCGAAAGGAGATCTTGTACCCAATACACCGGGCAGTGGCCCGACCTGTTTAGTAGGATCGAGAGCCGCTTCAGGAATACCTATCTGCACCGTTTTGCCAAAAGATGACTTTACCAGTGCCACAGCAGCTGTGGCAGCACCTCCCAGCAAAAGGTGACGACGCGTCATCTTTTGACTCATATTAAGTTCAATTACGAATTACAGTTTAGTTATAACACATATGGTTATTCATATGGTCCGTCCCCGCCTTTCCGGCTGTCTGTGACATAATACTTCCTGGCCGGCATAACGATGCCAGGTAAGGTTTTCGCGTTGATAACAGCATCTGTGCCGATCAGTTTGTTGGCATGCAGCAGCCAGGCTGTAACGCTGTAAACTTCATTATCTGATAGTGAGCCAGGTGCATTAAAGGGCATTGCACGACGTACGTAATCGAAGATAGTGGTGGCGTATGGCCAGTAATTGCCGATCGCTTTTACGCGTTTGGACGACTGGTCAAACGGTTTTGCACCAACAGTGTCAGGCGCTACCAGCACATTGAATGGTCCTTCTACACCAGTGCCTCCGTGACAGGATGCACATTTTGCGGCATATACAATAGCACCATCCTGCACAGTACCACTGCCTGCAGGTAGTCCTTTACCATCCGGACGAATGGCAATGGCCTTCACTGCGATCTCTTTTTCCGTAGCAGGCCTGCCATAACCGAAATGTTCAGGCATGGCTTTACTGCGGCGTTCACAGGCAATCATGACAGTGCCTGCAACGCAGGCCCAAAAAGGCATTCGTAGCTTTAACATCAGATAAATGAGACTTGAATCGTTGGTTGATTATAATGCGCAGAGTGTAGCCATTACTGGTTACTTGCATTAGTCTCTTGGTGGGAGCACAAATAATCTGATGCAAATATATGCAGTAGGATTTTAAAAGTCCACTATTTTTATAGACTTTTATTTGAATGGTATAAATTAACCGGTATGAGTAGTATCAGAGGGAGTAAATATCAATGTTCCATCATATCCAGTATATCTGTCCAGATGATACGGGCTATTTGTTCGCTTTCAATTGTTTTGACCCGTTCGTCCGGGTTGATCATACTGTCTTCCTGCCAGTCAATCCCTTCAGGCATAAAGTCTTTCAGGATGTTTCCACTGGTGATGACTTCGTATGTCGTTTCCTGTGCTACTTCGTCTACAGTGATCGCAAGCTGATATGATCTGCCTTCAATGTAAACTGTTATTGTACGCCTTTCCATAACAAACAATTAAAGGGGTGTTACTACGGAACTATTCCATAGCAGAATAAAGTTGGAGAGAATCTGTTGATATATTACTGGCTGCTAACCGCCGGGGGGTATACTAAAGTTGTCACTGTTCACTGTCCGATCTGCTATTGTTCCTTCTACGCATCTCTTTATCACCTTTTGACCCCTACTCGAATACGTCTTCATAATCTCACATTTAAATGGGTAGTAATAAGCTGACATACTACATAGAACAAAATATTTGCCAGTATGGTTGTATAAGTAAATAGTGGGATAATTCTCCCCATCTCCTAACGCCGCTACCCCAATTCCGGGGCAAAAAGTGCGCTTTATGTACAGATAAGTAGAGAAAGAAGGAGGGGAAGTATGCCCGGACACCTATCAAAAGTGCTGAAAATCAGTACTTTTATTATAAAACAGGCAATTATAGCTGAAATAACAGGTGAGCTTGTCGAATAAAGTACAATTGTGCTATGGGACGTAAAGGGGTGGTTTGTGAATTCGCTAAATAACAGGAATGCACCGTCATTCGACAGTGCATTAACCTTATATAACTCTGCATTCATCCGAAATTATAAGCAGCGTCCCATACCAACATATTGGAACTGCTCTTTTTTTTGCTAAACAACCGGTATAAATTTCTCTTTTTCCAAATGATCTTCCGGCTGTCATACAGACCTGATTCGCAACCTACAAGCCGCACTAAAAGTACAGCCTGTAGTTTGCTTTTGTTCCCGTTGGAGCGGGCTGAGTACGTGTTTCGTGGGAATTAGCACAAAGGCCTTATGGCTTTGTCTATAAAATAAAAACCTGACAATTGATAACACGATTATTAAACTAATCGCTCGAACCGAAGTTAATAAAGCATTTGTGGAAAAGTTGCAAACGGAAATCAAACAAAGTGTAAACAATTTTAAACAAATTGTGAACGAAAGTTAAATTTCCAATATTTAAATATGAACAGAAAACTATGGGGGTTACTAAAACTGCCACCTGAAAGAATATATTTGTTCTCCAGGAAATTTTCGATGAAGCATCCTTTTAAGATCTATATCACCACATCTGTTATTTGCTTTCTTGTACTAGCGCTGGTTCAGTTCATTCTGGTCTACAATACCTATGACCTGCTTAACAGGCGTTTCTACTATGAGAAAAAGAATAGGATCAATGAAGAATATAGTAAGGCTATCACTAACGATAAATTATTCCCGGGCGGACAGGCAATTATAGATAGCATCCTGATGCCCGAGCTCAGAACACTGGAACAGCTGTATAATACTGATACTACTAAATTTCACAACTACTCCCAGCAGATATTAAACAAAGTATTTCACCGGCTCATCGAAGAGCAAAGCGCCGACAGTCTGATGCGGGAGATCCGCCAAAAGGATAACATCACTGACTCGCTTCGTTATGCCCTGAACATCTCCAGGATCGAATTCATGACCGGCGACAGGAAATATATCAACATCTACGACAACCGGAAGAAGTACGCACTGATAGACGATTCCCTGCAATGGTCTGACGGTATCCGCATTTATGGCGACCTGGAAAATCCGGATGAGCGTAGCCAGGTTGTCAGGCTGAACGTCTCCACACCATCACCCTACACCTACGCTATGGCATTCAGCTTCCATGCCGAGCCCTTTAACCGCCGCCAGATGGTATTCCGGCAAATGCGCCTGATGCTGACAATGTCATTGCTATCAATGTTTGCCATTATTTTACTATTTTTCATCACCATGCGGAACTGGATAAAACAGAAACGTCTTTCAGATGTGAAAACTGACTTTATCAACAACATTACGCATGAATTTCATACGCCGCTATCGGCCATCATGGTGGCTAACAAGAATATCCAGAATGAAAAGATCCTGGATAACAAGATGGCCATCAAGTCCCTGTCGGAGGTCATAGACCGTCAGTCCCAGCGGTTGAAACTGCTGTTCGGACAGGTACTGGACCTTGCTACGGTAGATAAATTGTTCGTGCAGAAAACGCCTCACCACCTCAATATGCTGGTGAGTGAAATTCTAACTGACTTCAGTATCAAGTTCTCGAATTCTAACCTGGAGATCGACTTTAAGCCGGCAGAGGAAGACCTGGTAGTAAATCTTGACAGTTTTCATTTTACTACCTTAATGCTCAATATACTGGACAATGCAGTGAAATATAATCTCCAGCCGATCAAAGAACTGGTGGTGTTTATCACAAATGATAAGGAGAATATTCACATTACGGTCACCGATACAGGTATTGGTATGTCGAGGGAAACACTCAAACATATCTTTGAAAAATTTTACAGACATCAGAAAGATCTGACACAGAATACAAAGGGGTTGGGACTGGGACTGCACTATGTAAAACAATGCATAGATGCGCATCAATGGAAATTAAAAGTAGACAGCGAAGTGGGAAAAGGGACTACATTTGTAATTGTAATTCCACTGTAGGACCGTTCTTTTATAATTACGTAAACACGTCCCTGCTTCAAATTAAAAATTGAATGCTATGCGACATCGAATTTTATTGGTAGAAGATGAATCGGATCTGGGTAATGTAGTAAAGCAATACCTGGAACTGATGGACTTTGAGGTAAACTGGCAACAAAGTGGCAGTGATGCGCTGGAAGACTTTAAGAGAAGTCCGGAACGTTATCATATACTGCTGATCGATGTCAATCTTCCTGGCATGAATGGATTTGAACTGGCCGAGCACGTCGTAAAGATCAACAACCAGGTGCCTTTCCTCTTCCTCACTGCAAGGGGTGAAAAAACAGATCGTCTGAACGGTTTGAAAATAGGTGCTGACGATTATGTCGTGAAACCCTTTGATGTAGATGAACTGGTACTACGCATCCGCAATATCATCAAACGTAAACAACCTGCCGTCGTACCCGAGGTTGTAAAAGCCAATAACATTATCACTATCGGCAATACCCAGTTATTTGTCGATTCCCTGAAACTTGTCACTGAACAGGGCGATGAAATCGTGCTTACGCCAAGAGAATGCGACCTGCTGGTACTATTCTTCCATAATGTGAACCGGGTGATAAAACGGGAAGAGATCTTAACCAAAGTATGGGGCTCAAACGACTATTTCGTCGGCCGCAGCCTTGATGTCTTCATCTCCAGGTTCAGAAAGTATTTCCAGCAAAATCCCGGTATCAGTATCAAGAACGTATACGGGATCGGATTTGTATTCAATGTGAAATGATGATTTCCATCTATCGTATTCAACCAATAATTGTAACGCTTACACGTCAAAAATTCCTGAAGAGTTCTCACTATTTCCGTTCATTAGCATGTGCCGTGAATCCCCTGCATCAGTAACGAAATCCTTATTTATTGCGACGCGTTTATAACGCGGATCTTTCAAATTGCAATTGAAAAAAAAGTAGTAAGATTGCATACCATTTTTTCTCATTACATCACAAAATTAAGTAGAAAAGTAATGCGGGAAATACGGATTTTTACGTCCCTCCAACACTCGCCCCGCCCTACTCAACACAATGTATACCAACACATTAACACTCGCAAACCCAAAAAGATCTTTTCAGGGCGCTAAAAGCCCTGATGTAGCATTATATAGCAATCAGTATACAATAAGGCCTAATACTTGTATAAATGGCCTGTATATGCATAACTTCCCCGCTGTTTGATAAGAGGACAAACTGCCTTCGATACCGGTTATATACCGCTTAGATAACGCTCATCCTACGTTAATCCTACGTTCATGAACGTAGGATTAACGTAGGATGAGCGTTATCTAAGCGGTATATAAGCAATAAATGTGCGGGCACAGAAATATACACTGTTTGTTTATCAGTACAGAAGCAAGGCTGCTACTCTTATAACGTGGGGTTACCTGATGCGCTGCTCTTAAAGCTGTTCATTGTTCTCCTTCCAGTTGACGCTTGTCTTGTGACCATAAAATCTATTCACCAAAATAAACATAACTGTAATGCACGCAATGATAACGTAATGTAAAACGATTGACGGCATGATGATTAAACTGACTAAGTATTAGTGTTACGTGTTACTCTAAATCTACATTAAACAGGTTGAAATTACGCGGCAGTATACCCAGTCGGGATAGTTCGCCATAATTTCGTTAACAAAAGTTAACACTCCTTTGCAGATTTAACAATACAACGATCGTTTAATACGATCAAAAAAAGCCGTTAAAATCAAAAGTCCCCGCTATAAGCGGGGACTTTTTAACAAAGAGTCAGTTTTGACAGGCTCACCGAATACCGGCCACCCTTCCTTATCCCACGTAAAACGCTGGATCCGGGGGCTCCGTTTATCGCCACAACCATCGCCTGGATGGTCGTTGGCGTGATAAAGTATCCAGTTTTCTTTTCCATCCGGAGAGGTAAAGAATGAGTTATGCCCTGGCGCATATACTTTATTTTCAATAGATTGTTTGAATACCGATTCCGGCTTCTTCTTCCAGGACGCAGGGTCCAGCAGGTTACTGTTTTCATCTGCAGCAAGGATCCCCAGCGCATAATAGTCTGTCCAGCATGCTGATCCTGAATACACGATAAAAAGTTTTTTGCCGTGTTTCAGCATTTCCGGTCCTTCGTTCACATCTACATGTCTCAGGTTAGGATCTCCGAGATCTCCTTTGGTTTCCCAGTCATATTCCGGTTTAGAGATCCTGACCCTTTTGCCCTGGATGGTATACGGGTCTTTCATGGCAGCGATATAAATATCCTGACGGCCATTTTTGTTGCCTTCCCATCCTGACCAGATCATATATAACTTTCCGCGATGTTCAAATACACTTCCGTCAATCGCCCACTTATCTTCTATATCAGCTACTTTGCTCTTGAAGACCCAGTTATCACTCATCGGATCGGCGGAACTGTTTTCGAGGGCGTACATACGGTGATATTGATTATCGCCGCCATCGGCAGCAAAGTAAACGTACCACTTGCCTTTCAGGAAATGAATTTCCGGCGCCCAGATATCCCTTGAAAAAGGCCCGGCTTTAGGCGGCGTCCAGATGGTTTTGTGCTCTGCATCTTTCAGAAAAGCGATGTTCTTTGTTTTCCATAACTCCAGGCGGTTACCCATCGTATGCATATAATAGTAATATCCGTCCTTATAAACGCACCAAGGATCAGGCCCTTTGGATAGCAAAGGATTACGGAAAGTATCCTGTGCATGGACAGTGGTCCCAACCAGGAATAACAGGTAAACAAGCGCTCTTATCATCGTTATTTAATATTAATCTGCTGCACTTCAGAGAACAAAAGATCTTCCACACCGCTGATCTTCACACCGATACGTGCATATACATAGTCCTGGTCTCCTGTAGTACCGTTACCGGAAATAACATCCGGGATATTCACACTCAGGTGTACATTAGCAGGATCTGTAATATCACTTCCTGCCAGGGAACTACGTGCAATGTAATTGGTAGCGTCCACAAAAGTGGTCTGGTTCAGATACAGGAACACTGTTTCAACATCTCTTGCATTAACATCTGTAATGATCTTTTCCAAGCGGCAGCTGCTGCTCACGGCAGTGGTGCCACTTAATTCCAGTTTGGCATCCCTGATCATGTAATAGGGCATCACCTCAATATCCATATCCATGTTGCCATTTATTGTCAGCAGCGTCGTGTCGGTCTTTGTCTCAGCATCGGTTATTGATCTGAAAGGACCCTGAGAGGGAGGAATGATCAGTTTATAGTTCCCATTGAATAATAGCGCCGAATAAGAACCATCCTGATTAACTGCCACGGTAATAGCACCGCTCTTTCCCCAACCAGGCTCCCATAGTTCGAAAGATACATCTTTTGAGCTGACATTTACCGGCACTCCCTGATAAGTAAGATGGCCGGACAACGTGGAAGAAGGCGCCTCATAGTTATCCTTTTTACAGGAGAAAGCGGCCAGGGTTAATATGATATATCCAAAGATCTTTTTCATGTGTCGTTGTTTTAGTTGTTGGGATTCTTTACCAGTTTAGGGTTGTTACTGAGAATGTCAGAACCGATACGGGAATAATAGTTCCCCAGGTTGAACCGGTGCGCAGCAGTCACATTGGACGGCCTCACTACCTTATATACCCATTTGTTGTGATTAGGATTTCCCGGATTGAATATTTTGTATCCCCACAGACCGTAGATCATGGTGTTTACCTTATTGGCTTTCCCGATGTTACTTACCACATCATCAGCAGAAATATTCTCACCGTTCCATACTTTATGCGCCAGTCGCCAGCGCTTGTTGTCAAACAGTTCATGCCCTTCAAAGGCCAGTTCCACACGTCTTTCATGAACGATCCTGTCGAACGAGATATCTGCATCCAGTAATGGGGTTGTAAAACCAGCACGCTCTCTGAGCTGATTCATATAAGTGGATGAAAGGCCGGGTTGATCTAACTCAAAAGCAGCTTCGGCGGCATTCAGCAATACTTCCGCATAGCGGTAACGTACCCACCATACATCGCTGCGTGTACCGATCTGACCAGATCCTACGGCAGGGTCCATAAACTTCCGTACAAAAAACCCGGTCTGTGCACTAAACTGCAATCCGTCTATCGGTCCGTCAGTACCTACTACCTGTGAACTCTTTGGAGCGCCGGCAACCGGAATGCTGTCCAGGTCTCCGAAGTTATCGCCTGTAATTGTATTGTATTTGCCATCTTTCCAATACATTACACCTGCCCATATATCCAGTGGCACTCCTTTAAATTTGGTGCCGGGCAGGATGATCGTACCTCCAAGACGCGCATCCCTGCCGGCGAAGATATCTTTAGGATCGTTGTAGTACACGTAATCATTGCCATTGTTTGTAGCAAACGGGCTGTAAGTATTATCCAGTTTCTCGTATAAAAGCGCCAGGTTCAGAGAGGGGTTCATCCTGCCGCCCTGCTGCTCTTCTGCTGACGACCAGGGCTGATTAAGAATGGTCCATTCCTGCGTTTTACCAGATTTCAGTTTGAAGTCCTGGGCAAAGATCACTTCCGGGTTATTCGCTTTATCATAAAAGAGCGCTGCAAAATTCTCTTCCAGGTCTTCTGCTTTCTTTTTATAAAGTGAATATTTGTTACTGCTGATGATCTCCTGTGCAGCCGCCAGCGCCTTCTGATAATATGGCGTCGCTTTATCAGCAGAGATACCAACCTCTCCGCCAGGCAATGATACCGATGGAGTGTTCACGCCATACTTTGCAATAGACGCTGCATATAATGCGGCCCTCGATTGCATAGCCAGCGCCAGCCATTTGGTAGCACGTGATTTGATACCAGCATCATCCGGCAGCACGGTCTTGATCGTATCCATCTCACTGATCACAAAGTCATAGATGTCCGATTCTTTCGCCCTTGCATGTCGCAGGTAAGTAGGATCTCCGCTGAAATTATATTCCATTGGTTCAAGCACCAATGGAACACCACCCATACGCTTAACTTCTTCAAAATAAATAGCAGCACGCAGTAACCGCGCTTCTGCTAAAAAACGTGCACGTACATCTGCTGCCAGCTCATTGGCCGCCTGGCATTTCTGCACGAAAAGGTTCAGGTCACGGATATATCCGTAGTCCCAAATGTTCCACCAGTCATATGGATAATCCACCTGTTTCGATCTCCAGTACTGACCGGATTCGGAAGGGAAGGCCTCATCAAAATTTGTAAACTCAGCCCAGTTGGTAATGGTCTGTTGTTCAGGATAGCGGTTATACAGGTCTGCCAGTACCGACAGTACAAGGTCCGGGTTTCTCCATACAGCATCGTCAGTAAGCAGATCTTTAGGATCTGTACTGAGAAATTCATCATCCTTCACACATCCGGATATCATCACGAGGGCGGCTGCTATTATCAGCAAATATTTTTTCATGCTATGTGCAATTAAGAGATCAGAGAGAAAGTTCAAAACCAATGTTCACAAATTTGCTCTGCGGATAGGTGAGACCGTTATCATCTACTATTTCCGCATCAATGCCTATGCCCTTCATATTATCAATAGAGAACAGGTTGTAAGCATTCACGTAGAAGCGGGCTCTCTCTATTTTTATACGGCTAAGCAGGTTTTTAGGAATGGTATATCCTAATTCAACTGTTCTTGCACGTAGGTATTTTACGTTAACAAGCCAGAAATCGGAGTTCTTTCCAAAGCTGCTATGATCACCATTATTGAAGCGAAGCGCAGGGTATTTACCAGGTATCCAGCGACTGTTCAGGTCCAGCGGATTTTCTCTGTGCCAGCGGTCCTCATACAGGTCTAACAACAGGTTACCACCATTCTGGTAAGGGTTACGCATCTCCCAGTTACGATTGAAGGAATAACCACTACCTCCGGAGAAATCAATACGTGCATCAAAGCCATTCCATGAAGCGGCGAAGTTCAGACCGAAATTAATAATGGGATTCTTGCCTGTACCATACCCGATAGGGCGCGTATCCATATCGTTAATGAGGCCATCTTTATTCAGGTCTTTATAGATAAGATCTCCCGGCAGCAATGTTTTATTACCGGTACCATCGATATTCACAGGATATTTGTTGATCTCTTCCTGCGACTGGAATTGTCCCTGTACTTCGTATCCCCAGAAGGCATTACTGAACCTTTCTTCGGCAGAGTTACGGTAGTGGTCCCATGAGTTATTAAATACAGGTTTGTATGTATGGAGTGATTTTGCTCTTGCATATGAGATGTTACCACCGATGTTGAGGTTCACCTTTTTGATCTTTCCGGACCAGGCTACTGATCCTTCTATACCTGCCACCTGATCACTGTTCACGTTTTCAGAAGGAAGATTATATCCAAGCTCACTAGGCACCAGGATGTCGTACTTAGCTCCCAGCAAACCTGTTCTTCTTCTGTTGAATACATCGATCGCACCGGTGATCTTACTGTCCATGAAAGCGTAGTCCAGACCAATATCAAGTGTCCGGCTTACAAACCATGAAATATTCCTGATAGGCACGCCTTTGTTGCTGGAGCCGATCACTGCATTTCCATCCAGTATAACAGTAGAGGCATTATAGTTATAACCCGCCAGATAGTCGTATGGGCCGATCCCTACGTCATCATCTCCCAGTTTACCATAGGAGGCGCGGAGCTTCAGTTCACTCAGTACCTTCTTGCTTACGGAGCTGAAGAATTTCTCTTCGCTCAAGCGCCATCCACCGGAGATAGCAGGGAAAGTTCCCCATCTTTTATCTGGTGAAAATTTCCAGGAAGCATCTCTTCGTGCAGAGACCTCAACGTAATATTTGCCGGCGTAGTTATAGTTCACACGACCGATATAACCAAGACGGGCTTCTGTTCCATCACCATCGTTATAGGTATCCATGGTGGAGAAGTAGATCAGCGGCAACGTGTTGGTAGTAGGCACAGAGTGTACATAAGATTGCAGATCTCTTCTTTTGATACGTTCCGCCACCAATGTAGCACCTACGGTATGTTGTCCGAATACTTTATTGTAATTGAGCTGGACCTGGATAGTTGGCGACAGGATAGTCCTGTTACGTCTTTCCCTGTAAGGGTTGGAGCTACCACCAGTTGCGTTGTAAGAACTATCAGCAGGATTATAGGTATACACTTTATAGGTATACTCATGTCCGTTCATGATTTCGTTCGCATAGTAGTAAGAGAACAATCCTCTTGCGGTCAGTCCTTCCAGCGGGAACTGGTACTCTGCAGTCAGGTTCGATTGCAGCACACGCCAGTCGCTGCGCCAGTAGCCTGATAACTTCTTATTCTGCACGGCCCACTGTTCCGTGTTGTGACCAATGTCGTTAGGATAATCAGGATTGTCGTTAGCATACGCGCGCTCTGTAGGTCTGTTACGCAGTATAGCAAAACGGGCAGCCCAATAGTCGTCAGTACCGGGAACACCTGGCTGGTCGCGTGTTTCAACACGTCCGTTGATCTGTGCGCCGATCTTGAAACGGTCAGATACACGCGCTTCGATATTACTTTGTACGTTGGTACGTTCAAAGGTGAATTCCCTACCCAGTACGGAATTCTGTTTGAGGTGCGTGGCAGATACATAGTAGTTGATCCTTTCAGAGCCACCGGTAAAGTTGAGGTTCATCTGTGTGAGTGGAGAGTTTCCTTTTACGATGAACTTATACCAGTCAAAGCTTTTATAACCAGTCTCGGTGCCCTGTTTCCATTTATCAAGTTCATCCTGTGTAATGGTCGTCTTACCATACTGGTTCATGTCGGCATCCGCTTTACCCACCATCCATTGATAAGCGTTGGTTGTTTTAGGAAAGCGGGTCCAGTTCTGCCAACCCTTGTAAACGTTTACGTTTATGGTGTTGCGACTGCCCAGTTTACCGCGTTTGGTCGTTACTACTACCACACCATTTGCAGCACGCAAACCGTAAATAGCAGCAGAAGCATCCTTCAGTACAGTAATGCTTTCAATGTCGGCGGGAGCGATGTTATTAAACTGACCTTCATCCTGTTGAATACCATCAATAACATACAGCGGGTTACCCATATTTCTGATCTGTATAGAAGCGCTGGCGCCAGGGCGGCCATCAGAAAAGCGGAAAGACACACCTGCTATTTTACCAGCCAGTCCGGCGCTGACAGTAGATCCTGCGTGAATACCATTCAGGTCTTTACTGGTGATAGAAGCAACGGCGCCGGTCAGCGATTCTTTTTTCTGTGCACCGTAACCCACGATCACCACATCACCCAAAGATGTGGAGGAGGCTTCCAATGTGGCATTTACACTGTTGCTACCATTGATCTCTATTTCTTTAGTAGCAAAACCAACATAAGTAAATATCAGGATACCGCTTAGAGCCGGAACGTTAAAAGCATATACGCCTGAAGCATCTGTGGTGGCGCCTGTAGAAGTACCTTTCAGTTTTACGCTGACACCTGGTAAAGGTTGTCCTTTATCGTCGGTAACCTTACCGCTGATCCTTACGGGCTGTTGACCTGGTGCTACTACAGGAGCGCGTAATCGATTTAGCACAATCTGACGGCCAGATACATGATACTGTAGTTGCAATGGCGCCAGTAATTCGTTCAGGATATTGCCCAAAGCTTCGTTTGCGACAACCAGGTCTACCTTGCGTTCTGACTGGACCAGAGAAGAACTGTAGAGGAATTTAACGTCGACCAGCTTTTCTATCTGGTTCAGGACTTTGCCAATAGGCTGTTGTTTCATTTCCAGGGAAATCTTTTGCTGCAGTATTTCCTGGGCGTTGCCATTTCCGGCAAATGTGAGCGTGGTAAACAGCAATGCTACCAGCATCTGAGAGGCACATGTACGCGTAACGTGAAAGATTAAATCACGGATTCGTAATCTTTTTTTCATAACTTGGATTGTGTTCCTATGTTAATATTGGGAAATAGAAGGGCTGTCTTATCCCAGTGGAGCGGGCATAAGGCAACGTGACATTGGTTGTAGCCAGTGGTACGGCCATACCGCTGGCTATTTTTCATTAAGTACTAGTGTTCATTTTTTTAGATCCTGGTTTAGTTTTCAATAACGACGACATCCTTTTGCGGTGAGCTTTATATCATTTCCCTCGATGATACATCCAGCCTCCAGCGCCTTACAGATCAGGCGTATTTTTTCATATAATGGTTCATCTGTCAGCGACGCGGTTAACCTGCAATCAGCCAGTAAAGCTTTATCATAGCTGATATGCACGCCATAGGCGTTCTCTATAGTGGTCATCACACTGTCTACCGGTGCATCATTAAAATCAAATGAATAAGTAATGGCCTCCGGCGTTTCCGGTGCTTTTTTTTGTTGTTGTTCCGGCTGTTGTAGCAGCATAGCGAGCGTCTTTCTCTGCAATACTGCCTGCTGGTTAGCTGAAACGTTAGATATAACTTTATCTCCCAATGGTTGTACTGACAATGCTACTTTACCGGTCTTCACCTTTACTTCCACGAGGCTGTCCTGCTCATATGCTTTCACATGAAAGCTGGTACCCAGCACATTGATCACCATTTCATTTGCATATACTACAAAAGGTTGTAGTGTATTGCGTGACACTTCAAAAAACGCTGCACCTGACAGATACACTTCACGCTTACAACTTTTGCCGGCGCATACAGGATAGCTTATTCTGGCGCCTGGCTGCAATACTACAGAACTTCCGTCGGGCAGTCTGACTGTTCTGATACTCTTTCCTTTATTGACTTCCTCTACACGTTTATTACCTTCCAGTTTTGCATCCTCTAACAAACGGGCATACGCGGTAGGCGGTTCCTGCGGGCGCATCCACCAGAGTGCCGCACCTATCATGATACATACTGCAGCAGCCGACCAATACCAATAGCCAATACGTCTTTTTGCTACAGGCACGATCCCGGTTGTTTCCACCCGTGCCTGGATCTCGTTCCACATCAGCTGCTGGTCCTGTTCCTTCAACTGAAAGGCAGGCAACTGTGCTGCTGCCAGGATGATGGCCCTGGCCTGTAAGATCGCTTCATGTTTACCGGGATACTGTGTGATCAACTGTTCCCAGTGAGCACTGTCCCGGCCTTCTTTCACCCACGCCACAAAAGAATCATCACAGACAAAGTCTGCAGTATCGTATGCTGAATAATCCATAGCATTAAGTGCCTTACGACAGTAAGTATAATAATAAAGGCAGGCAGTGAACATTTTAACTCACTTCTCCTGAAAAATTTTTTAAGACCTGTTTTTGCATGGGACAGAGGGGGTATGGCTGCTTACTTCCAGCCTTCGCGAAGTTTGATAATAGCGCGTTGTACGAGATTCCTTACGGATTGTTCATTGATCTGCAGAATACCGGCTATTTCTTCCCAGCTGAAATTATCATAGAAACGGAGGCGGATCACTTCCTGCTGCCTTTCAGGTAAACGGGACATCAATTGCTGTAAACGTTGCGATAGCAACAGGTACTCTTCCTTTTTTATTCTAAGCTCTTCTATAGATTCTGTTTGTAAAGGTGTAATGGCTGGTACCGGTTTGATGTCTGCCATTTTGTATAGACGGCGGCGTAGGGAACGGAAGAGATAATATTTGATAGAGTTTGTATCGGAAAGATTATGGCGCGTACGCCAGAGATCGGCGAACAGGTCTTGCATGGCATCCTGTACCAGGGCTGAATCGGGAACCAGGTGATAGCCATAGTTGTACAGGGTACCGGCGTAGCGCTGGTACATTTCACTGAACGCCGCTGCATTTCCCTGTTTGAAAGCCATCCATAGCTCGTGGTCAGCTACTGATGCTTGGTTGATATTTTCGGACCCCGCCAATTTACCTCGTTTAAAGTACAATAGTCCAGGCTATTGTATCTAAAGTACAAGCTATAAAAATAAAATGATAAGGGGTAAAAATAAAAAGGGGCCTGATGAAAATCAGGCCCTCCCCAAATTAACCATTAAAAAACTCATTTGAATTTTGCTGCATCAAAAATAGGATGATTCCATCCGTCAACTGTTAATCATAAGTTAATGATTTCAAATAATTTCCGATGCAAATGGCCGGTGGGAAGGGGGTAAAAAAACAGGCCCCCGCAAAAAATTGCAGGGGCTTACCATTTAACCTATATTCTGTACTGTAGCATCAAATCTTTAAATATTTTCCAGGGAGAGAACATCTTACTCATATCTGTTGTCACTTATATCATTCTCGAAAGAGCCGCCCTCAAATATTTGTTGTATCTAAGACTGGCTATTATAACAGAAGTTTAATCGGCTCCGGATTTTTTTTTCATTTTTATTCTAACTTGCCGTTATATGAACAGGATTGACCGTCTTTCTGCGATTCTCATTCAGCTACAAGGCAAAAAAGTGGTACGTGCTGCTGAAATAGCAGAGCGTTTCGACATCAGCCTTCGTACGGTATACAGGGACGTCAGGGCGCTCCAGGAAGCTGGTGTGCCTGTAGGTGCAGAGGCGGGAACTGGTTACTACCTTGTAGAAGGTTACCACCTGCCACCTGTCATGTTCAGCCGGGAAGAGGCTGCTGCTTTACTGACGGGGGAGAAACTGATGGCCAATCTGAGCGATCATTCCAACAGGAAGGAGTTCAGCAATGCCATGCAAAAGATAAAGGCTGTTTTGAGGGGCAGCGAGAAAGACTTCCTCGAGTCACTGGAAGACAATATTGCCGTAGTGAGCCGCCGGCCGCCGGCAGGTGACGAATTCCCGAACCGCTTTCTTTCCGATATCCAGCACTCGCTGGGAAAACAGCTGATCCTCCAACTGGATTATTTTGCTCTTCATAATGAGACCCTTACCAAAAGGGAGGTAGAACCCATCGGTATCATTTTTATGAGAGGAAACTGGTATCTGATAGCCTGGTGCCGCCTGCGGCATAGCTACCGTAATTTCAGGATGGACCGTATCAAGAACGTAACTGTTTCAACAGAAGCTTATGACCGGGCCCGGCACATAACCCTCAAGGAATTTATTGACAAGTACGGGGAATATGAGACCCAGCCCTATGAGGTGAAGGTCCGTTTTCCTTCGGCGATGGCCCGTCGTATCGGAGATCAGAAATTCTATTATGGCATGGTTGAAGAACAAATAGTAGGCACGTGTACCGAAATGACCTTCATGGCGCCCTGCCTGGAATGGTTTGGCCGCTGGCTGCTGACCTGGGGAGCTGCACCTGAAATTATAGCTCCTGAAGAGCTACTGGAAAAAATGCAGATACTTGCCCTGGAAATAAAAGAACATTATTTATAACCCCGTATTCACTCCTGACATAAGGCTGTCACTACCCTCGTCTTTCTTTGTATCAGTAACGATAAATCCGTACTGATGAAATTACACTTGTGGTGTCACTGGTTATTGCTGATCATTGGTAGCGTGCACCAGTTCACGCTGTCTGAAAAGACATGCGTTATAACGCATAAGATTGAACGTAATACTACCCCATGTTATACTAAAACAATGTTTATGTCAAAGACAGACCTTACCAAAATGTACAAAGCGCTGTATACTGCGCAGGCTGAGCCGGAGCTCATCTTCGTACCTGCCGGCCATTATCTTTCAATTAACGGCAACGGCGATCCGAATGGGGACCTGTTTGCTGAAAGCACGACAGCTTTATATACGGCAGCTTACAGTGTTAAGAATGTATATAAACAGTCAGGGCAGGATTTTATTGTAAGTAAACTGGAGGGCACCTGGTGGGTCAATGTTACCGGCAATCCGCTGGAAGTACCCAGGGATGAATGGCATTGGCAATTGCTGATCCGTATGCCCGACTACGTAGTTAGCGCCGTTGTGCAACAGGCGTTAAAAGCAGCGTTTCTGAAGAAACAATTACCACTGTTGCAGCAGGTTATGCTTGTGGCGCTGGCAGAAGGGAAGAGTGTGCAGATAATGCACACGGGGCCTTATTCCGAAGAACCGGCTACGTTACGATTGATGGAAGATTTTATGAAGAAGGAAGGCCTGGCATGGAATGGCAGGCATCACGAGATCTATCTTTCAGATCCGCGTAAGACGGCGCCTGACAAGATGAGAACGATCCTGCGGCAGCCAGTGAAGTAAATAAAAAGCTGATTATTTTTCACCCAGACCTAACAGTTCTATGGCCTGCTGGGCGGCTATCTGGCTGGCGTCCTTTTTATTGAAGGCTTTACCGCTGCAGATAAGTTCACCATCTACTACGGCACCGACTGTGAATATACGACGACCGTTATCCATTTGTTCTTCCAGCAGGTCGAACTCGAGGGTCTTGCCGTGTTTATTGGCCCATCCGTACAACTTATTCTTATGGTTCATCTCTACATTTTCCAGGAGTTCCAGGTCAATGTAAGGAACGATGAGGCGTTGGTGTACGAATTGTTTGGTCCTGTTATATCCTTTGTCGAGGTATACTGCACCGACCAGTGCTTCGAGTGTATTACCGAAGATCTGGCTTATTTTCAGAAAGCTGTTGTATTTATCGTAGATAGTCAGTTTGCGCAGACCCATTTTGATAGCGATATCATTGAGCTGCTGACGGTTAACGATTTTAGACCGCATTTCAGTCAGGTAACCTTCTGTTTTGTAAGGATACTTTTTAAAGAGGTAGTCGCCGATGATAGCGCCAAGTATTGCATCGCCGAGATATTCCAGGCGCTCATTGCTTTCCAGGAATTTCTCCTTGCTGGATCGGTGGCTGAGCGCCACTTCATACAATGAGAAGTTGCCTGGGGCAAATCCCAGCAAATTGTAAAGGTCCTTGTAAAGGCTCCTCTTTTTCGGAACGAATCGATATAAAAATCCTGGCAGTAATTTCACACAATCTAAGCAACAAATTTTTTGAAAATAACTGATGCATTATGGCCACCAAATCCGAAGGTGTTACTTAATGCAGCGTTGATTTCTCTACGTTGTGCGACGTTAAAGGTAAAATTTAATTTGGGATCCAGTTG
>CABHOY010000023.1 GCA_902168105.1 uncultured Flavihumibacter sp. | reverse complement strand
CCTGGTACCGGACATATTGGTTGGTTATGTACCTATTATGTGTATGATGACCTGGGTAATCTTCGTTTTGTTATTCCGCCGTTGGCAGTTGAAGCTATTAAAGGACCGTGGACTATAAGTACGTTGATAGCCAATGAACTGTGTTTCCAGTACCAATACGATTCCCGTCAACGTATGATCGTTAAACAAGTACCAGGGGCCGGACAGTTTTTTATGGTATATGATGTCCGGGATAGGCTTGTCTTTACCCAGGACGCCATTCAAAGGATTAAATTACCAATGGAATGGCTAGTTACCTTTTATGATAATCTTAACCGCCCAACAATGACGGCCATCTATAAGGCGACTGCCACAAGAGACACGCTACAGGCAAGAATAAATAGAGCCCCGACATCGCAGTCCATTTCATATGTTGCTCCGGCAAAGGCTGATCTCGCATTGTATAGCCATGATGGTAGTGTGTTGTATACGGCTACCCAAAGTATTGCGATGCTGGACAATTTTGATACTGGCGTTGCGGGGACGACTGACACCAAAATTGATTCTACACTAGTAGGTGATACTACTGTTATCATTGCAAGTAATCCATTGCCTAACATACCAGCATCGGCGTTAACGCCTCTAACCTATACTTTTTATGATAATTACAACTATACTGGTAAATTGGCATTCGTTGGTGCAGATACGGGAAAGCTGCAGGCTGCAGATACATTATATCCGGAGAAGCTACCTGTAAGTAACATGACAACTGGGCTTGTTACAGGAAGTAAGGTGAGGGTATTGGATACGGATAAATGGTTGACCACTACGAGTTATTACAATGATAAGGGTAGTGTTGTTCAGGTAGTTAGTGAGAATAATGTTGGTGGTAAAGACGTCTTTACGAACCTGTATAATTTCAAGGGAGCGGTATTGGCGTCATATCTGCGTCATCAAAATCCCAAAAGCATTACACCTCAAACCACCCTCTTGACAACAATAACTTACGATCATGCAGGCAGAATATTGACTGTAAGGAAGCAATTAAATGATAATGCTGGTCAGGAGAAAATAATCGCTTCGAATAGTTATGATGAACTGGGTCAATTAAGATTGAAGCGTTTGGGAGTGACATCTTCAGGAAGTTTGATCGATACTTTGAATTATAGTTACAATATCCGAGGTTGGCTGCAGGGGATCAATAAGAATTTTGTAAACAGTGGAACCAGTACCTCCAACTGGTTTGGGCAAGAGTTGAGTTATGATTATGGATTTGACAGCAGCCAGTATAACGGGAATATCTCTGGTGTTAAATGGAAAACCCGTGCAGACAGTGCCTGGGCCTATGGATACAGTTATGATAAAGCCAATCGTCTTGCAGGGGCTTATTTTACACAGAGGAATGGGGCTAACTGGGCCCAGGACAAGAAAGATTTTACCGTTAGTAATCTCATATATGATGCTAATGGTAATATTAAAAGTATGCGGCAGAAAGGCATGATCGGAGTGACGATTGATACGATTGATCAACTGACCTATGCCTACGATCCCACGAGTAATAAATTG
>CABHOY010000022.1 GCA_902168105.1 uncultured Flavihumibacter sp. | reverse complement strand
TAATGCGAAAATAAAGGCGTTTAGGAGTCAGTTTAGAGGTGTAAAGTGTATCGAGTTCTTCTTATTCAGATTAACTAAGCTATATGCATGATTCCAACAACTGCTCCACAACTTTTGGTCTTGATCCTTTAAAAGCCTTCAAGTCGAAAGATTTGAAGGCTTTTTGTTCGACGCCTTTACCTGTCGTTTAACCAGTACCTGAAGTAAAAAGATTACTGGCCAACTTGAGAAGTAAGTACTCAGACCCATCTTTACTTTTACCGGTTTGAAATATCCTGCTCGAAAAGCATAACATAGTTATATGGCGAAAAGAAGCTTTTTAGCCTCCCCATCCAAAACGGTTACTATGAACGTGTGTCCGTTATACCTTATAAACCTATTTAGAGACCATTTTCGCGCCTGTTTGTTCAACGCAAGTATAATCGCATTTATGTTATTCAACGCCTCAGGTAAGGCTTGCGCACAATCCCTGGCGCCAGGCGCCCAGCGCTTTAACACTATCAACGGCGCCAACAAACAACAAACTATAAAATCCGCTGATAAGACAACGCCATCATCCCATATCAGTCAGCAATATTCAAAGTCCGTAAAGGAAGAAACCGTCAATGACCATAGACAACATGCGAAATCAAGCTCATTATTCCATAAAGATTTCAGGCAGGAGGAAAACGAGATAAAAGAAACCGTTCGTGAATATCATAGAACTAACTTTCTAAATTACTACACCCAATTTCTGCAATTAGATCCCGATAGTTTTTCCATCACCAAAGCTATTTATTTATCCGAGGCAGCTTTCTATAACACACCCTATCCCTTCTCAGAATTTGAGAAGTATATAAAACAACGTGCAGATCTTGTATACCAGATCCTGACACGTGAAAACCTCAACAACCAAAACAATACTGCTTTGAATTATGGAATACAAAAACTATTTTCAAATAATAATTTATACTTAAATAATAAAACCCATAATAGCTATGTGATCGAGAAACTGTATTATGATTTTGAGGACTATGCCGGCGATAAAAACTGGGAAAAGACATTTGTAACTAAAATGTTGCAAACAGGTTCTGGTCAATGCCATTCAATGCCTTTACTTTATTTATGCATCGCAGAGCAATTAAATGCTAAAGCTTACTTATCACTTGCACCAAATCATTCGTTCGTACAATTTTTCGACAATAATGGGAAAGCATACAATTTTGAGACGACGAACGGTCACCTCGTGTCAACGGCCTGGCTAATGCAGTCCACTTATGCCAACTCGGTCGCATTAAAGAACAGAACATTTTTAGACACCCTTTCAAGCAGAAAGCTATACGCTCAATGTCTTACCGATCTGATAATGAATTATCTGAAAAAACTAAACGGATACGATAATTTCTCTAATGTCATGATCCAAAAAGTGCTGAGTATTGATAGCACCAATGTCACCGCGTTAATATTACTTAACAACTACCAGAGGCTTAAAGTAATCGCTATAGCGGAGCAACTTGGAAATCCTCCGCTGACGGAGTTTGAAAGATATCCTGACCTGAATATGGCCTATCAGCAACAAAAGAAACTGGATGCCCAGATCAGACGCACCGGGTACCAGGAAATGCCGAAAGAAGCGTATGAAAAATGGCTGCAATCTATGCAACAGGCCAAACAACAGGAACAGTCAAGACTTGCAGAAGTAAAACTGAAACAAGATATTGACAAATTGAAACAGGTTAAATCAACAATTAAAAATAACCAATCACTTTAATTCCAAAACGCTTTATAAATATTCCTTTATGCCTTTAAAGTTACTTATATCTTTTTCTCTTTTGGGACTTTTCCCGACTCTTATTATATCAGGACAATCCACTCATCCGATCAAAACCCTTCAAAAAGATAATCAAATACTGACCCTTTCAAATGGGCAATATGAAGAATTTTTTGACCAGGATAGCATACAGCAAATAGGCTCCGCCCTGGTCAATGTAAATAGTATGCAGGTAGTGAAATTGTTAAATGAGGAAGAATCAGCCCGGTTATTAGATAAATCTTCCATGCACCGGTTTTTAAGTCTGGACCCGCTAACAATAAGCTACCCAATGCTAACTCCTTACCAATTCTCCAGCAATAACCCGGTTCTAAATATTGACCTTGATGGATCGGAGGGAGTTAAGTACACAAATCACAAGGATAAAACAATCACAGTTATTGTCGATATCAACTATGTACTAAAAAAGGAAGGGCAATATAGCCCAAGTAATGTAAACCTGAATCAACTCGATAGGATACAATCAAATTTAAATTCTGAATTAAATAGCAAACAATTCAAAGATGAGGTAACGGGATACAATGTCGAATTTGCCATTGTTTTCACACCCACAACAACAATGGTAGCCAACGACCGATTTGCCGCCAGCAACGAGGATATACAGGATCCCGGTATGTTCCTGATAATGAAAAACGAAACTGTCTTGAGCAGAAATACTGTAACCGATAAAGATGGAAATACAATGACCTATACTGCAACCGAGGATGGTAATTCCAACTGGAGAATACTCAGACTTACGAGTTCCCGAAGAGGTCATACAATGGTCCATGAATTATTTCATAACTTAATTCACAATCATAAAAATGCTCCGGCAGATCTTAAAAGTCAAATTGACCCTAAAAACCAAAAAGCAGGTCATAAGGCTGCAACCGGCATTTTTATATACGAAGATGCAACTGACGGCGATAAGGAAGAAGGATTGAGTCAAAAGAATATCCAGGATATGCTGAAAAGTCTACCGGAACGAACTTTCCCGACACAGACGCTGCCTCACCCAAATGTAAAACTTCCCGGTATTACGACGCCTCCAATCGCACCAAAACCATAACATATGAAGTATATCGTTTCAATTTTATCATTATGTATCTTGCCATTCTGTTCACATGCGCAGCAAGTTACTTTAGGCTATGATACAGTTAATGTAATTACCGTAAGGCAGGTTGAATCTGCAAATAAACAAATACTTTCATCGTGCCGGTATTTCTGCATAAAGAATCAATACTATTATGGTCAAAATTTCCCCTTCACGTCGATGATGAGCGTATGCAAAATGCCCAAAGACGAGCTATTCTATCAGGATTACACACCGATAATCAATAAAGAAGCAGTCAAAAAATTATTATCGGCAGTAAACAAGGCAAAATCTATAGATATAAACTATCTTCTATCCCATCCTGAATACCATATAACACCAGAATTAACTGATCTGATTGCATGTCTGAAAAAGGAATCCAACCAGGAGTTCCTGGTCTCAGAGCAGCGATTTATAGCCGCCTATCTAATGCTTGACTGTGAAACGGCAAGGGGTGTAACCAGTCCTGTCTTTTGTGAAAGCAATACCATTTTAAACAGACTACCAGTCATTTTAAATGTATTGAAAATTATTAAATAGGATCCATGCAGTTGACAGTCAATAAAACCAGATTGATCTTCCTGTTAATATTTATTCGTGCATTCGGCTTCAGCGTAGTCATGGCAAATATTGACACTTCTATTAACAGAAATGAAACACAGCTATTCTATCAGCAAAGCTTTGATTCAATTGCAAAGGAAATAAGCACCGATGGCTCATTTAAAAAAGCTATCTTCTTTTCTGAAAATGCCTTTTATCAGCATAAGCTGTCAAAAAATAAGTTCGAAGCAGATCTAAACATACTTAAAGAACTGGTTACCGCTTATAGCAACTCCGTATACTTAAAAGGAAAACACCAGCCTGATAGCATTAATAACCTTCTGAATCTGTCTTTGTTTCATTCGATGTGTGACACTGTCAATTGTCTCTTTGACTCAGTCGCTTATGCACATCTGCCATTCCAATACAACTTTTCTGATCCTCTAGCTACAAAGGATTGGAGTAATATGTTTACAACAAAACTATTAGCTGTTCGTCAGGGAAATTGTCATAGTCTGACTTACCTGTATAAAATACTGGCAGATGAAATTGGCGCAAAATGTTGGTTGTCGTTAGCTCCCAACCATATCTACATCCGCAATTACAGCGACAAAACCGGTTGGTACAATACAGAACTCACTAGTGCAAGCTTCCCTACAGATGCATGGCTGATGATGACAGGATATATCTCCACGCAAGCCATAAGAAGTGGATTGTATATGGATACATTAAGCAATCAACAGTCCATTGCGCTATGTGCACTGGATTTAGCAAAGGAATATGAATTTCAAACAAGGAACTATTATGATGGATTTATTATAAAATGCTGTGATCTGGTATTAAAATATCATTCTGTAAATGCCATGGCACTACTGTTAAAAGCAGAAACATTAAAAAAGGTCTATTTTAACCAGGCCAGGGAAAAGAATGTTGCATCACAAACTACTTATCTGGAAATGACAACCTTATATACGACTTTAGCGAAGCTCGGCTACCGGGAAATGCCATCGCAAGTTTATCAGGAATGGATAAAAGCGAAAAGGTAGCTACAGTCGGATAACAAAGGAAGCCCCCTACCCCAATAACCCACACCATTTTCCCTAATCCGGAAAAAGAATACAACTATCCGGAATTCGTCTTATAACCCTCCCCCCTTTTGATCGCACCTTTACATCATCAAACAAACATCAAACAAAATGAAAAACACGATCTTAATTACAGGTGCCAGCAGCGGTTTAGGTAAAGCAACCGCAAAACTGTTTCAATCAAAAGGCTGGAATGTAGTAGCCACTATGCGTAATCCTGAAAACGAATCTGAACTGACTGCATTAAACAACATACTCGTTACCAAGTTGGATGTGCTGGATCTTACCTCTATAGAAAATGCAGTGAAAGCGGGTATACAGCAATTTGGGAAGATCGACGTAGTGTTAAATAATGCCGGCTATGGGGCTTACGGCCCGCTGGAATCCTTCCCCCGTGAAAGGATAGTACGGCAGTTCAATACCAACGTGATCGGACTCTTAGACGTAACGAGAACATTGCTGCCCCATTTCCGCCAGAACAAAAATGGCATTATCATCAATGTTTCATCTATCGGCGGCCATATGACCTTCCCTTTAGGCGCCCTCTACCATGGGACTAAATTTGCGGTTGAAGGCATTTCCGAATCGCTGAGTTATGAGGTTGCGGCATTTAACGGCAAGGTGAAGATCATCGAGCCTGGTGCAATTGCAACGGACTTCGCAAGCCGTTCCCTGGACTTTAGCATGGACGAGAGCCTTACCGAATACCAGTCAATAGCGGGAAAAGTAATGGCAGGATTGCCTGCTCTTTATCAGAATGCATCACAGGCAGATGCAATTGCGGAGGTAGTTTATACTGCAGCAACAGACGGTTCAGACAAACTAAGATATGCGGCAGGAGAAGATGCGAAACTGTTTATCGGCAACCGGAAACAACTGGATGACGAGACTTTCTTCGGAGCGGTGAAGGCCCAATTTCAGCTTTAAAAGAAGTATATTTATAGAGCCCATGAGTACATTTATCCATTTGCATACCATTTCGGACCTATTCAGGTTGTTTAAACTCGAAGACTCCCCACAGCATCCGCTGATAGCAGTTGTTGACTTTAGCAAAGTGGACGAACATATGGAAGAAGACACGAAAGTCTCTGCAGACTTCTACACTGTTATGTTTAAGAATTATGCTAAAAACAATGTCAAGTATGGGCGTAAGCTCATCGACTTCCAGGATGGTAACTTGATCTGCATGGCGCCTAACCAGGTCATTGAGCTGGATAGTGAGATCGAAGAGAAAGACGACATGCTTGGCTGGGGATTATTCTTTCATCCCGATCTCATCAGGGCTACTTCGCTGAATGATAAAATGAAGGACTACAACTTCTTCTCGTACGAGACATCAGAATCACTTCATTTATCTGAAAAGGAAAAGCAGATATTATACGATTGTGTTTTAAAGATCCAGGCGGAATTACAGGAAAACATTGACGTGCATAGCCAGGCGATCATTGTTTCGAATATTGAACTACTGCTGAATTATTGTACCCGGTTCTATGGCCGGCAGTTCATTACCCGAAAGACTTCCTACAACGGAGTAGTGGCGCAGATAGAGAAGATATTAAGTGAATATTTCAGGAACGATAATCAGGGCCTGCCCACTGTAAAATACCTGGCGGAACAAGTGCGCTTATCTCCCAGTTATCTGAGCGACCTCCTGAAAAAGGAAACCGGAAAAAATACGCAGGACCATATACACTTTTATTTAATAGAAGAAGCGAAAAACATACTGTTAAGTACGGATAAGTCGGTGGGAGAAATCGCATATGCGTTAGGGTTTGAATATCCGCAATACTTTAATAAGCTCTTCAAACAGAAAACAGGCAAAACACCTATAGAATTTAGAAGTATGAATTAAGGGGGCAATGTCCCCCTTTAATTCATATCGCTAACCTTTGGTACAACAAGCGCCATCTGAAGGTCCTTCCTCACTTCCTTCCATTCCATCCAGATATGATCATTAACATGTTCCTCTCCTGTCATTCTTTCTTCAATTTCGTCTCTACGCTGTTGATAAAACGCTATTGTTCTTAAAACGCGCGCAGCATCAAGATCTATTTCCCCATCGATCAATTCGGCATTAATTTCCATGATACGGCCAATGTTAATTCTGTTCTCGGTCAAAGAAAGGTTGCCATTAGGTCCTGAAATTTTTATCCCCGGCAGTTCATCCAGTAAGCTGCGGGCATTATCATCCTGTCCATCATCTTCCCAATCGCAGATAGAACATATATAAAACTCACCCCGCTCTATTAAAGTAGGAAACCCACATCCGGGACAGGTATGCACCTGAATGCCATTAGCCTCCAGATAAACATTATAATGCGCCCTTCTGGCATGGAAAGCGGCTAATATCTCTGTATCGTTCATTAGTTTAAATTTTACTTCCGGGCCTCCTCATTCGAATGGGCACTTATGAATTGGAAACATCCCTTACAAGGATCGGCAAGTATTATTATTTCGATTCTGTACGTGCAAAACGCACCTATAAAAAGGCGCAATAAGATTTACGATTTCATATTTGATAATAAAAGCAAAAAAGGTGTCAGAATTGACACCTTTTTTGTTAAACTATTTTAACAATGTACCTCCTTTAGACAGTTTTCATTTTTGCCTTCTCAAGGTATTTTTTAGCATCTTCAAGTTTTTCAGGAAACAAAACAGCATCCCTCAACTTTTCGGCAACCAAAGCTAGTAGAGCCGCTTCTGATACACTGTCCTTATTTTTTGCTTTTTCTATAATATGAAATTAATCTTTTTTCTCATTACCAGCACCGAATTGTATTTCTTCCCCTTTACATAAGGCTCGATAATATTTTGATCATCAACACCTTCCCCTCCTTTAAAAATATATTCCCTATCCAGTATTTCATACTTCTCAAAATAATTTTGGTAATGAACATGAAAGCAACACGTCCATATTTTAATGACAACAACATAACGACTATACATCCGGACGTGTATAAAAGAACCAGTGGCGCTTGCCTGGTATTGAATAATCCTGTAGCGGATGAATTCCCTCTCATCAATGCATCATGGCTACAGAATATTTCGGGTAAATGGTAACCAAACCATTCAATGGCTTATACGCAAAAGGGACAGATCATCTGAAGTATGATCTGTCCCTTTTGCATGAGAAGGAATATGACTAACGCTTACTCCTGTGCTCTTATCGCGTCCTCCAGATTATCTATCGGCGGTACATTCTGTTCATTGCCAGAATAACCAAAGTTCTGATTAACCCTGCCATTCCTGTTAGCGTCGATATCTGTTTGAGGCACCGGCCATAGTATGTGATAAGGGCTCACAGTAAAGCGGGTACCATATACGGTCTTCACATTATTAGCATAAAAGTTATTATAACGCATGACCCTTTCATACCAGTAGCTGCTTTTAGAAAGATCTGCCGTCTGATATGTTTTTCCAAATTCATCCGGTATATGTGTAAGCGCGAAGATGTAGGAAATGCGACTGAGCTCCACATGCCGCATCTCTTCATAATAAAGCTCCCGTGCTCTTTCATCCAGGATCACACCCATGTTCATCTCACCTGCATCAAACATTTTAGTGCAGTGCGCCCTACGGCGGATAGCATTCACATCTTCAGCAGCTGCTCCCAGATTACCTTTCCAGAAGTATGCTTCTGCGCGCAGCAGATAGGTTTCCGCGAGCCTGTAAATATACCAATCGCTGGCGCCACCGTCGTAATTATCAACTGTTTCGCTCCTCGGACTTTCCACCCACAGCTTATAGTGAGGCCAGTCATACCAGGTCCGTATCGTATCAGTTACCAGCAGCTTGCCGGCATCATTATACTTTTGCAGATTTTTTCCATAATTAGCATCTCCACTGCTAAGCAGCGATGGATTGTTATAGACCATATCTTCCATACGCATCCAGTTACCCGTGCTGACGCTATGACGAAGATCGGTGGTATCGATCCAGATCATATTGCTACTGTACCAGGTAGGTCTTGTTTTAGCAATACCACGTCCATAAGTTTTGCGCAGATCGATCTTATCCTTTGTTTGTGAATAGCTGGCGCTCAGTCCAGGTTTGCCTGACGGAGTGCTGATCAGCTGATTGCCTGAACCGGAGTAAAAGGGAAGCGCATTTCTCATTGTGACCATACTCTGACGACTGTTCACAAAATCTTCCCTGCTGATGATATTAAATATTGTTTCCCTGTTAGTGGCGATAGATTTATTCTGAGCACGATGCAGGTCCCATATCACATTTCTCGTAATGTTGTGGACAGCCGGCATGGGATTCACAAAGGTACCGAACGGCTCTGTCATCAGGGAATAACCGGAACTACTGATAAGGGTGTTAGCTACTGCTATGGCCTTGTCAAACTCGCCCGCAGCCAGGTAACATTTTATGAGCAGTTGCTGACAAGCCCCTTTGGTCACCATCCCATAATCACCGTTTGCCGGCACATGCTGTACAGCAAACTCCATATCAGCTACCAGTTTTTGTATGATCACTTCTCTTTTAGTCGAGCGGAAATCGAACTTGGGAGTGGTGATCTCTTTGGTCAATAATGGTACATCTCCAAAATCAAATATCAGCCACATATATCGAAAGGTCCGGTGAAAGTAGGCCATACCCATCATCTCGTTCCGTAGCGTGGTATCCAGTCCGGGTACACGATCCAGGTTAGACACGATCGTATTTGCATACTTTATGCCTTTATATCCTTCGAACCAAAACCAACCGATCTTGTTGGTGTTGATATCATTATTATTGGAGGTAGGGGTAATCATGGCATTCAGGTCCTGTGCCGGCCCTGATTTATCTGTAGTACCATCAACAGCCACATCTGAAAAGAGCAGATCTGTGAGCAGCGGAGCGCCTTCCCCGGTCCATACATAGGTAAGGTTCCTGGTACAGCTGGTGATAGCCGCCTGTAATCCTTCTTTAGAAGTAAAAGTAATAGAAGGTTCATAAAATGACTGCGGATCGGGCTTAAGGAAATTTTTCGAACAGCTTAACGGCAACTGTATAGCTAATCCTAACAGTATTATCCTTGCAGCTTTATTTAGCGTGATCTTCATATAAATTCAGTTTGTAACATTAAAATGAGGCAGTAATTCCCGCTGTATAATATCTGGGCATGAGTGAAGTGGTTTCCGGGTCCCAGTACTCCCAATCCTTTGCCCATACGGCGACGTTGCGTACCCCTGCAAACACTTTAAACTGGGTCATATCCATTCTCCGGGCAATATTTGCAGGCAGTGAATAGGATATTGAAATATTATCAAGGCGGATATACGTTTTATCGATCACACGTTTAGGTGTAATGTTCTGTACGTTGGTAGAATTCAGTCTGGCATATGTGTTCGAAGGATTTTCCGGCGTCCAGTAATTCCTCACATAAGAATTTATTCTGTCTGCCTGGGAACCGAAATTGTTCAGATAATCTTCCGAGGTTGCTTTATGTCCCCAGTTAGAATATATGTTAATGGAAAGATCGAAGTTCCTGAACAGGTTGAAATCATTCCGCAGGGTCCAGCGGAAGCGCGGTGTAGTACTTCCCATGAATTTCTTATCGTCGTTCGTGTATTTTCCATCGCTATTTACATCCTCCACTTTTACATCTCCTGGTATTTCTCCATATTTTTCAGCCTCCGCCCTTTCATTTTCCTGCCAGATGCCCTGCACATTGTAGGTCCATATGGAGGCAATATCATGGCCGATGAACCATCCGTTCTTGATATCATCCACTTCTTTGGAACCCACTATTTTACCATCCTGGTTCAGTACATCCTCATAGGTGTAATAAAGATGCCTTACCTGGTTCCTGTTGAAGAAGAAGCCAAACGTAGTGCTCCATTCAAAGTTTTTCCGCTCCATGTTCCGGGAAGTAAGACCAAGCTCAAAACCTTTATTCACGACTTCTCCCAGGTTAGTCGTAACGGTACTGAAGCCTGTAAAGCTGGGCAGCGACTGATTCATCAGCAGGTCTGTAGTAGGCATGTAATAGACTTCCATATTACCAGTGATCCTGTCGTTAAAGAAACCGAAATCCATACCTATGTTCCAGGATGATGTAGCCTCCCACTTCAGATCATAGTTAGCCATGCGGTCAACATATAACTGGGACAGTTCGTATACCGTTCCATTCGATTGCACATAGGGGTATCGGCCTGCTCCTGTAATGAGGTTAGACAGGGCCTGGTATATACCGATGGAACGGTTACCGTTCATACCCCACGACAAACGCAGCTTACCAGTGCTCATGGGCGACCAGTGAAAGAAACGCTCATCTGCGAAGTTCCATGCAAATGCCAGTGCGGGGAAGGTTGCCCGTGGATTGGACGCTCCGAATGCGGAGTATCCATCCCTGCGTACAGATGCTGTCAGCATATACCTGTTATCGTACGAATAGAATAAGCGGCCCATTAACGCATCTCCGGTGCTATGTTCATCATTACTGCTGATAGTGGTCATCAGCGGGTTAGCGGCGCCGATATTGTGGAAGCCCAGAGCATCTGTCGGAGAGAAATCCCTGGCAGTGATCTTTTCCCACCAGGAGCGGTGCTCTTCTGCGTTCTGTAGCAGCGTAACCTTTACTTTATGTTTCTTGGCGAAGGTGTAATCCCAGGTAATAATATTATCTATCTGCCAGTCGAATCTCTTTTCATTTTCTCTGTCCACCTTTCCGTTATCAGACCATAGCGGGTTCTGTGAAGACTCATGATACCTGTTATAGAACCATTGCATTCTCGGAGAAAAATTCAGCTGGTAGGTAATGTTAAAGGGCAGTTTTATCGTCTGATAGATCGTGGTATTTAAAACTGTATATCCTTTTTCCAGTTGTTTATATTGATTAGAGTAGGCAGAGTTAGTACCCTGGTTAACGCTCGCTCCCATCGGTTGCCCATCGAGGATGCCATTTGAGTCGACAGGTGAAGCGAATGGCGAGTTGTTGATGATCTGTCCTTCCCAGTCGACCGCCAGATTACCATCAGACCTGTCCTGGAAATTGATGTTAACACCTGTATGCATCCACTTGTTGACCTTCCCGTCTATCTTGATATTGGACCTGTAAGCGCGGTATTTGTCACCCGCAATAATTCCTTCGTTGTTCAGGTATCCAAAGGAAACATAGTAGTTGACCACATCTTTGTTCCTTCCTGATAAACTCACATTATAATTCTGTTGCACCCCGTGCTGGAACGATCCGTTAAACCAATCATAGGTCCGGCCTTTTGCATAGTTCCGGCGTTCCTTTTCAAACAAGCCTAAACGCAATAACCATACTTCTTCCGGTGAACCGGACAGCGCATCATAAGCGAGCCAGTCATCTAAGGTGATACCGTATTTGGAGAAGGTTTCCTGCGTCGGCTTTTCATATTTCGCGGGAGTTTCCCACCTGGTATTACTGTTGAACATATCTGTCCTGAACTTCAGATATCCCTCTGCATCGTACACGGGGCGTTTTTTACCATGTGTAGCAATACCGGTATTAGCATCAAACCGGATCGTCGGTTTATCAGAAGCGCCTTTTTTAGTTGTAATGATAACTACGCCATTAGCTGACTTAGCACCATAAATAGCAGCTGCAGAGGCATCTTTGAGTATATCAAAATGTTCTATATCCTGCGGATTGATCTCGGATAATTCTCCAAAGAAGATAACGCCATCCAACACGATGAGGGGATCATTCTTTGCTCCTAAAGACCGCTGTCCCCGCACCAGCATGTCGCCGCCTCCTTTCGCAGAAGCACCTTGCGCTACGTACAATCCCGGCACGCCGCTTCGCAGCAGGTCCTCCACATTACGCGGACTTTCCTTTTCAAGCCTGGCGGTCTTGACCTGACTGATTGCTCCTGTCAGGTCTTTCTTCTGCATGGAGCCATATCCTACTACCACCACTTCATTCATTTTCTGCTCACTGTTCCTCATGTCGACCCGCAAAGAGAAATCCGCACCAGCTTTCAGATTATAGCCGGATAGGGTTTGCGATTCAAATCCCATAAAGGAAAAGGTGAAAGTATATCCCGGACCTGCAGGCAACCTGTTGAAAGCAAAAAGGCCCGTACTGTCAGTTTGCACGGAAGCGGTAAAACTGTTCGTAGCATTTTTAACGGTAACGCTGACGCCCCAGAGCGGTTCTTTCGTTTCCTCGCTTTTTACAATGCCCGATACATCCGACCGGTTATTCTGCGCCTGAAGTAGTGATGGGATAAGGCTAAAGAAGACTGCTACGCATAGCAGTGCATACGTGGAATTCCATTTTTTCATTTTCTATCTGATGTCTGAATTAGGCAAATAAGGGTCTGTTCGCTGAGTTCCTCAACGATCCCGGTAGTTTACGATCATATAGTTCGGCTAATCTTTCTTTCTAATAATGTAGCGTTCCTTTTCTTTCTCGATTTTAAGTTGGTTGAGTGTTGCTATGTCATTCAGAATAGTTCCTAAACTGTCAGTTTTATGCATTCGTCCCGAAAAATATTTATTCTTTACATCAGAAGGATAGTAATAGATCTCCACCTGATAGTAATTACTAAGCTGATCAAATACATCTGAAAGCGGCGATATGTCAAAGGTGTACAAGTCGGGCCTGCGAACGTTATGATCCTTGTTATACGCCGGTCCTGCTTTTACCATTTGCTCCGTTGGCATGTTGCGCTTTATACTTGCCAGCATAGTAGCTTTGTCGTATATAAATTCATCTCCAGGCAATAATATCTCTTTACCGTTCCATTTTTCCTGCACAATGTCGGCAGCAGCTACCTGTATTTTGCCTTTATGCAACTTCACCCTTATCACGCTGCTCTTAGCAAACGATTCCACCGTGAAGGAAGTGCCAAGTACTGTTGTTGCAAGCCTGTCTGCATATACAATAAACGGCCTGCCGTTATCTATGCCCACATCGAATATGGCCTTCCCTGATAAATAAACTTCCCGGTTATCCCGCGATACAAACTTTTCATAATACCTGATGCCACTGCCCGGCGATAACATGACCATAGATCCATCATCCATCGGTATGTTCATTAACGTATCGGAAACGTTTTTCTTTTCTATCATCTGCTCAGATGTTTCCGCAGTCACTATACCCCCCTCCTGAGAAGATGCCTTTCTTAGGGTCAAATAACCCCAAAATGACCCGATCACCAGAGGGACCAACACAGCAGCAGCCAGCCAGGCAATCGTCCTTCTTTTGGTCTTATTAAAGGTTTGCCGGCTCACGTTGGCAAACAGCTCTTCTGAAACCCCGGGAGCCAGTTCCTCGTTTGTTACAAAATTATCCCAGTCCTCTTCACTCATGTACTTATTCCATTCTTCAGGATGATTCCGAAAATATTCCAGTACTAACATTCTTTCATCATCAGAGCATTCGTTTCTGAAATATTTATCAATTAATTCCCTTTGCATCATATTGAGTTAAGATAATGGGATCGTTGTTAGTATATCGTTTGAAAAAGGGAGAACCCCTAATGGCAGGAAAAATATTTTTTTAAATAAAGTTCAGGAGCAACAATAACAGCAGCAGGAGATTTCTTAAATAACTGATAGCCAGTGACATGTGATTCTCAACCGTTTTAACGGACAGGGATAGTTGCTCCGCAATTTCTTTATGGGATTTAAATTCATACCGGCTTAGTTCAAATACCTTCCTTCTCACCGGAGGCATATGCTGTACCGCCTCCCTGACCCGCTGCAGTTGTTCCCTGGCTTCTAATGCATCAGAGATATTCCTTGTGGTGGATTCCGCAGGTTTTTCCTGCTTCAGGAACCGTCCCTTAACTGCTTCCTTTCTTAACAGATCGATGGTAGTCGCCCGTGCTATATGGAATATCAGCTTGCTCACAGGTTCGGATTCATCCAAACGATGCCTGTAATCCCATAATTTGATAAACGTGATCTGGGTAGCTTCTTCAGCGATATAGGTGGAGTGGGTCTTGGATAGCACGTAAAAATACACCTTCTGGTGGTATTCATTGAATAGGTCACTGAAAACTGAGGGATCCCCTGCCTTCAGCGCAGCAATTGTATTAAACGTGGACATGCTCTAAATATAGAAATTAATTTCTTTTTCTAATAATCCGGGCACCAGACGCCAGGCTCTGCAATCATAATCCGGAGAAACTCCTAAAATCTCCTTTGCAATAAAAAATGGCATTCATTGTCATTTAAGTTAATATAAATATACATTAATTATCAACCTACAATAAAACAAAGTATTTATACTGTCTCTGCAAAGGTGCTACCATAGCGCTCTAGCAGAGATAACCCATATATAACCCATATATAAGCCGTATATAACCCATATATAACCCATATCTAAGAGGTATGGGTTATATATGGGTTATATACGGGTTGATTACAGTTTATAAATGAGTTATTGATACGAACTCAGCCTTACAGAGCGCTTATCTCAGGCTGCATGGAACGGTAACAATGCCTGAAACAATAAAACAATCATGAAAGGGGGAATTCACCAACGGGGATGAAAGTGGTAAATTGTAGTGACCAAACTCAATTACCATGTCCACGTTAGTAGAGTTCCCCCAGTTATTTGAACGTTGTGCAGGATTG
>CABHOY010000021.1 GCA_902168105.1 uncultured Flavihumibacter sp. | reverse complement strand
TCGTTTTTTTTTTTTTCAAGCAGAAGACGGCATACGAGATTCGCCTTAGTCTCGTGGGCTCGGAGATGTGTATAAGAGACAGTTATAAAATAGTTAACTTAATTAACAAATGTGATACTGCTCCCATATTATAAAATTAGTTAACTTCATAATTAACTTTAATATATTCATCCACCTAGAACGGCGTTAAGTTATAACGATAAGCCTGGCTATACTACTTAAGCGTATGTTTATAGTCATCTGGAGTAAAGATATTCTTGAGGCTTCGAAGCGGTTTTCAGTCCTGTGTGCTACGCTAATGATATAGAAAGCGAGGTACCCCTGATGATGTGTTTTCCTGGCAACGGAACCAGTGTTCTGGACAAACTTCTCGACGAGGGCGGGTACAAAGCGGATGCTTGGTACACGGAATGTATGTACATACCTGCAAGAGGTAGGGTGATACCTACCTTAATAAGTACCTACCTACCTCATCCATCCCTGAACCCCTTTTTTGCCGGGGTTTAAGCCGGCGACACCCCGCGCCAGGGGGTCCTTCTCGATACGATGGCATGCTGCTCCGTACAACGCGAAACCTTCCATTCCTCACAACGCACCGCTGTTTCCCTGTGAAGCCACTACCAGGATCAATATCAATTTTAGACTTTGTTGTGAGGACGCAAGTGGGAAAATAAAATGTCGACGGCGAGCTCATCTCAGCCAGGTAAGCATATGCGTTACTGCAAGATCTCAAAGGAGACCGCAACGGGATAGAGGGCAGCTAGCTCTTCATGAAGCCTCAGTCCCCGGTGCCCCGAAGTCAGCCGTGTTTCGCAGATCGCTTCACCGTACCGAAACTGACTCGGCATCCTTTCTCACAGCGCCAGCGGGCTCCAAAGGGACTCACTTATCAGCTAATCTCTCATCGAATAATCCTTTTCGCAATCGTGCCGCGTCTCCTTCAAACGTTGATGTTACCGCGCATACCTCGCTTTCGACATCCCCGTTTGACGACCCCCCTAAACGACCGTTATCGAGAAATCCGTTTCTTGATCAGCCCGCTCCATTGCGCTCATCGGGTGTCATGTCGAACAACTCAGATTCAAAAAGCTTATCCGCAGAAGAAATATTCGTACGTCATCCAATGCCACGAGACGCGAGTAGATACCAGCCGGGTGCTAACATTAGTGGAAGAATTCTCTGACTCTTGAAGGCAATGGCAGCGATACAAAACAGTCGCCAGTATCTCAGGGCCGGCCTTCTGGGCGTCCATCGGGTCCTAATCAATCAAGCGACACCAAACCTCCAGCATCCTCTAAGCACCGGCCAACCAAATCGCAAGAAGAGGCTCTCCGGGCAAAGAGGCAAAACCAAGGTTCAAAAATAGGATCATCGTCTCAGTCCCCTCAAAGGAAGCCTTACCGTCGCCCACGACGGAATTCGGATTCATCAATTCTAGACTTTGATACGAAGCCAATAACTGCAGACGAGAAGAAGATGATAGAGAAGCGACGCGAACGAGAGAAACAGCGCCGAGAAGGCCGTGATGGGAAGGAAAGGGGTCGCTCTAGCAGACCGAGCCGGAAGCTTGATATTATCGACCAGCTTGACGCAACAAGCATCTATGGCAGTGGTTGTATGCGTTGCCCCCTGTCTCTTATACACATCTCCGAGCCCACGAGACAGGCAGAAATCTCGTATGCCGTCTTCTGCTTGAAAAA
>CABHOY010000020.1 GCA_902168105.1 uncultured Flavihumibacter sp. | reverse complement strand
CGTTAGTAATCTCATATATGATGCTAATGGTAATATTAAAAGTATGCGGCAGAAAGGCATGATCGGAGTGACGATTGATACGATTGATCAACTGACCTATGCCTACGATCCCACGAGTAATAAATTGGTATCGGTAACGGATGCAAAATCCAATAAGACTGCCACTGCTAAACTGGGCGACTTCAGAGACGGCACGAATACTGGGAATGATTATTCCTATGATCTAAACGGTAACCTTACTGTTGATTTGAATAAGAATATCAGCTCAATAACCTATAATCATCTAAACCTTCCTTCCGTGGTCACGATTACGGGTAAAGGAACAATAACCTATCAGTACGATGCAACAGGCAATAAATTAAGCAAAACGGTTTTAGACAATACAGGTAGTATGCCTAAAACCACAGTGACAGACTATGCAGGAGCATTCGTGTACAGGCAGGACAGTCTTGAATTGATAAGCCACGAAGAGGGCCGCATCCGTCCCGTTTATAAAACCGGACAGCCGATACAATATGCCTATGATTATTTTGAGAAAGATCACTTGGGGAATGTGAGAACAGTGCTAACCGATCAGACGGATTTTACCATGTATGCGGCTACTATGGAGATAGAGGCAGCTGAAAAGGAAGTAGCACTGTTTAGTAATATAGAGGACACTCGTACTGAAAAACCTTCCGGTTATCCTGACGATCAGACTACGGAAGAGAACAAGTCTGTTGCGAAGCTGAATGCTAAGGATGGCGGTAAAAAGATTGGACCATCATTGGTACTCCGCGTGATGGCAGGTGATACAGTACAGATCAATGCAAAGGCGTTCTATAAATCGCAAAGTCCAACTGATAATGCTGCGAAGGCCCCAATAGAGGATATCCTAGCGGGATTAGTGCAGGCTTTTGGGGGGAATAGTGCTGAAGGTGGCTCCCATACTTCAGAGGTTGTTTCCAATAATACTCCCTTTAATGCGGATTTTTATAACAGTGATTATCAGCGTCTAAAAGAGAAAAACCAGGAGACTGGTCAGCCAGATCGCCCCAAAGCTTATTTAAACTTTGTTTTATTCGACGATGATTTTAAATTAGTGGAGGATAACAGTGGGGTACGGCAGGTAAAGGCTGATCCAGATGAGCTGCAGGAGCTGGGAGTTGAAAAGATGGCTGTTTCCAAAAGTGGCTTCCTATATGTGTATACGAGCAACGAAAGCCAGCAGGATGTGTTCTTTGATAATGTTGTTTTAGCTGTGGCTAGTGGCCCCTTGCTAGAGGAAACTCATTACTATCCGTATGGTTTGACGATGGCGGGGATTTCTACTAAGTCGGCAGTATCACTGGAAAACAAAAGGGAGAAGTTTAATGGAGCTGAGTACAATACTACCTTCGATTTAAACACATATGAATTTTATTACAGGACCTATGATCCACAAATCGGGCGTTGGATGAATCTGGATACCAAACCTACAGATATGATAAGTTTGTATGCTGGGATGGCTAACAATCCGATTCGTTATGCTGATCCATTTGGTGACACACTTGCACTCTTCAGACCAGATGGCACTTTCTGGAAGTTTCAGGACAATGGTAAAGAGGAGTGGTCCGGTGTGTTTTATCAAAAGTCTACAGTAACTTCAACGTTTGAAAAAGACGGTTTAAGTTATGAAGAACGGACCTATTCAGAGGGAAAAGCCTTCGAGTTTAATGACCCTGGCGAGGATGTGCAAGCAATTAAAAATGGTATGATCGATAGAATAGAATTGATGAGCGACGAGATGGTTGAAAAACAGATGGATAGAAGTGGTGTAAATGGCCCCGAGGCTCAAGCAAATCCCATGGGCTACGCAAATAAAGCTGGCAGACAAGGCAAAATGGACTACGGTATTCAAGGGATTCGGGCAGGGGATTTTAAAACAAACACATTTTACATCAGAGAAAGCCTCGCATATAATGTTGGTGATCTCGGCAACTATTTATTCGGGAGGGGAACGGCAGAATTAGGGATTAGTCTTGCGACAGCTTCAATGGGAGGCCATGTAAATAATTTGGCTAATGGAAGAAAAGACCATACTGCATATTATGATTTTGGTCCTGGAACTAATGGTGGCCCCGGTATATTTGACTCTAAGTCAGATCAAAGGGCGATACACCGAGGATATGCAAACAGCCCTAAAGGTGCAATGCTGCTGAAAAAAGATTATCGAACTTGGCCTACATTTAATCTTAAATAAAAAAATGAAAAGACTATCTATAATTGCTATTTCGTTTATAATACTTATTGCAATCGCGATTTACTCTTTTGGCAGATTCAATGCCCACAGAATTTTAGAAAAGCTTTACACCGAGCGCAGGTACTTATTGAAGGAGTTTTGCGACAAAACAATTTTGAATAGAGGTAATAGATTCTATCAGTTATCATACAACAAAGGACCGTTAGTGAATACGTTCTTTTTCGAAAAGAAGGATAGTGTTATCATTTTTACAAATGAAAGTCTTCAATATCCCATAGCCGAAATCCCGGTTCCTTTCTCGTTCAATCCCAGGGACACCTTAACATATCGAAACGCTTTGGGTAATGAATTAAGCAGGCTCTTAAAAGTGATGGATCATTTTAAAATCACGAATGTGTCTACTGACTTTAAAAAATTCGGTATTGATGCGAAAATATATCTTGAAGATTACAGGGCATTGTTATACATTAGAAATGTTGACAGTGTGAAGAACGAACAATGGAAAAACTATATCAAGTTTAGTAAAAAACTTGATGAAAACTGGTATCTAGTAAAAGACAAATAGATATCAATAGACTGATAAATGGCGAGAGATTGCCGCCAAATTGCTGACTTAAACACCGAGCGTCGCAGATAGATCTCTGTTGTAAAACAGAGAATAAATCACAGGCATATGGACTTTATCAATGTTATCAACAAAGCCCAGGCAATTTGCCTGGGCCTTGTTCTGTTGGAGGTTTATTGAAAACGTTCCTGCTATTTCAAACAAATGCTAAACAAACTATTCCATATGAATATTCTTACACGCAGAAAGGTGGCAGGAAAGCCGGCTATTAAAAACCGGAAAGCAGGAATTTCTTTCCTTTTAGTTTTATTGATTTTTTCTCAGTGCAAGTATCGTGCTGGAGGATCGGATAAAGATGCAGTGGAAGAAGAAAACGGATATCTAATGGAAGACGGTTCTGGATATTATTTTCTTAAGGTGAATAACGCAGATGCTTCTTCCTTTAAGGATAATTTTATGAATGGAAAAGATGTGACGGGGTTTAAATTTACATTTAATAGTGATTCTATTGACCTATTGCCGCTTCATTACGATACATTGGTTGATTTAAACAAACAGGAAAAAGGATTTCCTTCGGCTTATGTTTATAAAAGAATAGCGCCGGTCAAAATTGTCTATTCAGCAGATTCCATAACTGAGCCTTATTTGAAGGGGATGCTTTCTTTTCCAATAAGGTTTGACAAGGGTGAGTTTACATTAGTTTATAAACCGGCAGGTGTAAAGGTTATTAAAATTACGCCTGTTGAAAAAAATTAGACCTTAAGTTTTCTAAACCAGCCCAGGCAATTGCCTGGGCTGGTTCTTTTAGTACTGTTTGTAAAATCATCCTGCGATAGTCCGTACGATCATCCAGATAATGATCATGATCGGAGAGATAGAAAGGGTGATCTTGTACTCCCCTTTTTCAAACGTAAGTTTCATGATGAGTGAGGGTGTTAGCTCCGGTTCAATTTTGTTAACACACAATGTCATTCCATGACCTTATTAATGTTTCATAAATAGATAAAATTATTTAGTCTCTACTTATTATGGTATGTTAACGGAGTGTTAACTCCTGTTTTAGCTTGATTTTCTTATATTCATATTGCTTTTCCTTCATTCCCTCTCGGTTTGTGTATGTGCAGCTGCTTCCTGATAGCACCATAATAACAATAAAAATTATTGTTATTAGCATTTATTGTAATTAGATTTGACCATTCCCTACTGACTAACTGGCTAATAATAGAACTGATGGGAACTTTAGAGTCAATTTCTGATGAAGAACTTTCTGACCGGCTACCGCAAGGTGACCAGGATGAAGTAAAGGAAGCGTATCTACGCTACAGGGCGCTGCTGCTTGCCTATGCAAAGAAGATGCTTGGCAATGACGCGCAGGCTGAAGATACGGTATCAGATGTCTTTGCTCATTTGCTGACCAATCAACGAAAATTAAATATCAAAACCTCATTAGAATCTTACCTATACCGTTCTGTTAAAAACAGCGTTTTAGATCAGTTTGATAGAAACCAGAATAGGTTAAAATATGTAAACTCCATCAAGGCATATTATGAGAAGGGTGAGTATGCAACCGATGAACGGGTAATGGAACATGAACTGGTGAACCGGCTTGATGCGGCTGTAGCAACATTTCCTCCAAAAATGCGGGAGATCTTTATGTTGAGCCGTAATGAAAATCGTTCTCGTAAAGAAATTGCTGAGATTACTAAAGTAACGGAAGGCACCGTCAACACTCAACTTAACCGCGCATTGAAGATATTGAGATCAAAGCTGTCTGCAATCTTTTTTTAAAGAAGGGGTTCCTGCCTGTTATCCCAAAAGAAATGTAAGAGAATAGCATTTTCTCTTATTTCGTATAGGACTGATGTCTGCTCTGTAATTAATCCTATCCTTATCTCTTCCCCAAGCTCCGATGCTTTAAACATATAAGGGAATTTGGACATTTGCTTCAATGTTCTGGCTGTTTTACTTTTAAATTTTATAGCCGCCTTTTCTCCGAAGTTTTCCTCTATAAAGCGCAATCTGAGAAGATAATTTCTAAACTCACTATTTTGTGAACAAATCGTTTATCCCAGTATATTTTGTAAACCGCCCTTCTGCAAAATCTTTTTGTGAATCCCGGAAACCCTCAATTACATAATTCGGCAATTTCTCTTCTTTTTTTTCTTCAAAGGGAACATTCAGCGCTTTCAAAAAAGCCTTCACAGCCTTTAGTTGCTCTTTTTCAGGGTGTACTACAATGGTTGCCATGCTTATGTCTAATGGTGTAATACAAATATAAACAATATGAGTGCTGTTAAGGTAATGGCAACATAAAAAAAATTTATTTCATGTTGTTGTATACATATCGTCGGTATTAACCGTCATGGGTTTATTACGGGAATATTAAATTGATGATACCTGTGTGTTAACAGCTAAAGAGAATTATAAAAATGACAGAACAGGAAGCAAGTGAACTATTGAAAAAGTATAAGGAGGGATCATGTACTCCGCAGGAAATGGCTTTTATGGAAAGCTGGTATAAGGACCTGGAAGGTAATCTACCTGACGTTCCTTATAACGATTCCGCTGATGCTGTACGGCGTGTGTGGCAAATGTCCCTTGATAAACAGGTCATACCTCAAAAATCTTTACGTAGATATTACTGGCCGGTGGCGGCGGCCTGTGTTTTACTGGTTGCCAGTGCCATTTATTTTACGTCAGTAATTAAGGACAAACCGGTACAGGCACCGGTAGCCCTGGTAGAGGATGCCCCTGCAGGGAGCAACCGGGCTACGCTTACCCTGGCAAACGGGCAAGAGATTGTATTGGATGCGGCAAAGGCCGGAACGCTTGCCGAGCAGGCCGGAGTAACAGTTAGTAAGAACCCCAATGGGCAGCTTGTCTACGTCATTTCGAACGAAGAGAGAAATCTCTTGAATAGCACAGACAAGAGATCTCTCCGGAGTCGAGATGACGGCACGGACGCAGCAGGAATTGCGTACAACACCATTTCTACGCCCAACGGCGGGCAATACCAGCTTATACTACCCGATGGCAGTAAAGTTTTTTTGAACGCTGCCAGCAGCCTGAAATACCCTATACGCTTTAATACTGCCGAAAGGCTTGTAACTTTGCAGGGAGAGGCATATTTTGAAATTACTAAGCATCCGGATAAACCCTTTATAGTTAGTTCCATAGGCCAGTCCGTGAGAGTGCTGGGTACACATTTTAATGTGGCCAGCTATAAGGACGAGCCCGTTACTACTACACTTGCGGAAGGCAAGATTGAAATCTCCCAACCATCATCCTCCGAAAAAACAATATTGAAACCGGGCCAGCAGTGCACCATTACCAATACTGGTATAGCTGTTGCCCAAGTGAATCCTGAAGATGTAATAGCCTGGAAAGACGGTTTGTTCATCTTTAGTAATACAGAGCTGAAAGCTGTATTTAAACAGCTGGAAAGATGGTACGATGTAGAAGTTGATTATGCTACCGTACCGGACATCCGGTTTTATGGGGAAGTGCCCCGCAACATTAGCCTGTTAAAGGTTTTAAAGCTAATTGAAGCAGGCAGCAATGTGAAATTCAGATTGGACGGAAGGAGGATTATGCGGCAATAAAATACCTAGCTAAATTTTAATGATGGGAAACTAAAAACCGGGAAGTGCTGTAACACCGCCCGGCAGGTAGTTAGTTTCTTATAAAAGCAGAGTTACCAACCATTATCTAAAAACTAACAATGTAAAGTTATGAATTTTAATATTCATGTCAATGACATGCCTGTGCCATATAAAGGGCGTAGGCATAGGCACCAGACATTATTTAAATACCTAATAGCCATGAAACTTTTTGCAATAATACTGTTGCTTAGCCTGAATGTTTCGGCCAGGGTATATTCCCAAAAAGTGAGCTTATCTGTTAAAAACGCAAAGCTTACCGAAGTGATGAAAGAAGTACGTAAGCAGACGGGGTACTATTTTATGTTTGCCGCAGATATTATGAAGGATGCGAAGCTGGTAAGCGTTGAATTGAAACGAATAAGCATTGAAGAGGCATTACCATTGATTTTTAAAGACCAGCCCTTTACTTACGAGCTACAGGAAAAGGGAGTATTGATTAAACCAAAATCTAAACCAGAAGGAATTTTTTTTCAAAAAGCGATAGACCTGATAAAAGATATTACCATAAGAGGAAAGGTGACAGACACTGAAGGTAAGCCCCTACCTGGTGCATCTGTGAAGGCCGGTGGGAAAACTACAGTTACAGACGCAAATGGCAATTTTAACATTGAAGGTATCAATGAAGATGTCATAGTTGAAATATCATATATCGGTTATAGAACAGCCACCGTGAAAGCAACAGTAGATTTTGTTGCCATTGTGCTTCAAAGCGCTGCTTCGGATTTAAATGAAGTTGTGATCAATAAAGGCTACTACACGACCACAAGGGAGTTAAACACCGGCACTGTAAGTGTTGTTAATGCTACAGACCTACGAAAAAGTCCTGTTAGCGACCCGGTCCTTGCATTACAGGGGAGAGTCCCTGGATTGTACATTTTTCAAAACACCGGTGTAACAGGTAGCGCGATTAACATTAAACTGAGGGGACAGAATAGTTTACGTGCAGGAAGTGCCAATGACCCATTGTTTATAGTAAATGGGATGCCATTTACATCTCAATCTCTGTCAACATCAACCACAATTTCCGGCGCAGCACTTTCTATTAGTCCTTTTATCGGCCTACAACTGAATGATATTGAGAGTATCGAGGTGCTTAAGGATGCAGATGCTACTGCCATCTATGGCTCACGGGGTGCTAATGGCGTTGTGCTTATCACGACTAAGAAGGGAAGCCCCGGCAAAACCAGGGTGGATGTTAATGTATCTCAGGGTACAGGCGATGTAGCAAAAACGCTGGACTTTCTAAATAGCCCCGAATATTTGGAAATGCGCCACCTGGCATTGGCTAATGATGGCATCACAAACCCTGGAGCAAATGATAATGACTTGAATGGTAAATGGGGAGATATTAACCGCTATACGGACTGGCAAAAGGTAATGATAGGTGGTACTGCACATTTGACAAATGTTCAGGCCGTTGTCTCCGGTGGCAATGTCCAGACCCAGTTTTTGTTTGGAGGGTCTTACCGTAGAGAGTCCACGGTTTTTCCTGGAGATTTCAGAGATAAAAAAATATCTGGAAATTTTAGTCTAAACCATGAAAGCGAAAACAACCGTTTCAAATCAAGCTTATCCGCTCTTTATGTTAATGATAACAATCTACTGCCCATAGAGGATTATACCAAATATACTCCTTTGGCACCAAATGCACCCATTTTATATAATGATGATGGGAGCTTAAATTGGCAGAACTCCAGTTGGAATAATCCACTACGCTCATTGTTCCAAAGTGCTAGAAATTTGACAACAAACCTAAATTCCTCGTTGAACTTAAGTTATGAGGTCATTAAAGATTTGACACTTTCCGTTAGGGGCGGGTATAGTACGATCAGCTTACAAGCAGATCACCTTACTCCACTGAAAGGCACAAATCCGGATATTGCCATTAATCCTGCTAGCCGAAGGCACCAGTATACTGATAGCGAAGTTAAATCATGGATCGTTGAACCGACGATAAATTATTCGAGAGATTTATTCGGAGGAAAGGTGGATGTACTGGTTGGATCCACTTGGCAAAGGAATGATCAAAATGCATTGCAACAGAGCTTTTCAGGTTTCAGTTCTGATGCGCTGATCAATAATTTAGCTGCTGCCACAACTGTATCTGTTGCAAACAATACCATGAGCGTATATAAGTACAATGCTATATATGCGCGTGTCGCTTACAATTACGGAGACCAATATTTATTTAACCTTACTGGTAGGCGTGATGCCAGTAGTAGATTTGGGCCAGATAAGCAGTTCGCAAATTTTGGAGCGATTGGTGCAGGCTGGATTTTTACTAAACAAACAGCGATTTCCAAATCACTTCCCTTCCTATCATTTGGCAAGATTAGAGGGTCCTACGGTGTAACAGGAAACGATCAGATTTTAGACTATGGTTTCCTAAGTACTTACAGTTCAACTGGAACTACTTATCAGGGTGTTGCATTGCTAACGCCAACTCAACTCACCAACCCTAATTATCGCTGGGAAAATGTAAGAAAGCTCGAATTCGGCCTAGACTTGGGCTTTCTTAAAGACCGTATATACCTGAATATAAACAGGTACAAAAACAGAACTGGAAACCAATTGGTGGGATATGCACTCCCAGATATCGCTGGATTTCCATCTGTGCAAGCTAATTTACCCGCCTTGCTTGAAAATACAGGAACAGAGTTTGAAATCACCAGTAACAATGTAGTGTCTAAAAAGTTCAGCTGGACCACTTCAGCCAATCTCAGCATACCCAAAAGTAGATTAATTAAGTTCGATGGAATTGAAAATTCAGGTTATGCCACTCGATATAAAGTTGGGGAACCTTTATCTTTATTGTTTGGTTACAGGTATACGGGTATAGATCCAGCTACTGGAATTTATACATTTGAGGATCTAGGTAACGATGGCAAATTTGGTGCTGCAGATTTCCAACCTTTTTTCAGAGGTCAAAAGTACTTTGGAGGCCTTAACAACAGTTTCGGTTATAAAGGTCTCCAACTCGATGTGTTTTTTCAATTTGTGAAGCAAAATGCCAATAGGGTACTCAGTGTAGCAGCTCCCGGTGTGTACTTTGCCGCTGGCCCTAACCAGCTTAAGTCTAATGTCCCGACCACTAAAAACGATAATGGCGTTCAAAAGTTGACACAAAATCTAAGTTCTGAAGTTCAAACAGCATATGGTAGGTTTGGTTCCAGCAATGCAATAATTGTCGATGGCTCATTCATTCGATTGAAAAATGTTTCCTTGTCCTGGAACATCCCCGAACATTGGAAAAGCATGCTGCATCTCCAATCTGCAAGGTTATACCTTCAAGGTCAAAACCTTTTTACAATTACCAATTATGACGGCTTCGACCCTGAAACAGGATCCATTGGATCTGGAGCAGGTGCTTTAAAACTACCTCCGCTACGTATGATCGTAGTCGGAATACAAGTGACGTTGTAAACTATTAATTCGAATCTCATGAAAAATTTTATATACATCTTAATCTGCATTTTGGTATTAATTTTAAATCAAGGGTGTAGGAAGTTCGTAGAACTAGAGGCACCTGAGACGCTAGTAGTGACTGAAAACACCTTCGCTAATGATGAGACGGCTACAGCTGCATTATTGTCGATCTATGCAAGTATCTCTGATGGCGATTTTTCTCCCTATGTAGTAGCTAACTTTACTGGGCTATGTGCTGATGAACTAAAAACAGCGAGTAGCAATTATAACGGTGTTTACCAAAATGCACTCTCGAAGACCTCTGGCCCAACACAAGTGGCCTGGACACTGAACTACAAATGGGTTTATCAGGCAAATGCTGTTTATGAAGGCTGCAATCAATCCAAGACTCTAACCCCGGCTGTAAAAAAACAGCTTATAGGTGAAGCTTTATTTATCAGGGCATATTGTCATTTTTATCTGGTAAACCTTTGGGGGGATGTACCTCTTGTTACTAGCACTGATTATTCAATCAATGCAACCCTTTCACGGTCCCTCTCGTCTGAAGTCTATCTGCAGATCATTGCAGATTTAAAAGAGGCTTATAACAATTTAAATGATAATTATGTTGCATCCAACAGTGTCTCCACTTCTACAGATCGTGTTCGCCCAAATAAGGCGACAGCCGCTGCCCTATTGGCGAGAGTTTATTTGTATTCAGGCCGGTTTGCTGAAGCTGAGACTCAAGCGGGAGCTATTATTGGAAATAAAGCTGCTTACAATTTGGTTGACCTCAATCAAGTTTTTCTAAAGAATAGTAAGGAAGCGATATGGCAGTTGCAGAAAGCTTTACCCTCTGCAAATAATGCGGTAACCCAGGAGGCTTATAATTTTGTGCTTACCAATGTTCCGGTAGATGGGATCAGGGGCTCTAGTAGCATCTCCATGCAGTTGCTGAATGCTTTTGACAGTACTGATAAACGTAGGAGCAGTTGGATCGGAAAATTTACCAATACTAGGGTCAGCCCTAATGTAGACTATTATTTTCCTTACAAGTATAAAGTAGATGTCTCCACAAATTTATCGGAATGCAGCACCCCTTTTAGGATTGGGGAACAATACCTAATTCGTGCCGAAGCCAGGGCTCAACAGAATAACCTTGCCGGTGCCGTTTCGGATGTTGACGTTATCCGAAAAAGGGCCGATATTCAATTGTTGACAGATGTTAATCCACTTATAGGCAAGGAAGAGCTTTTAAAGGTGATTCTAAAGGAACGCCAGCGTGAATTGTTCTGCGAGTATGGGCATCGGTGGTTTGACCTAAAAAGGACGGGGGTAATAAATGATATAATGGTAGACGTTGCACCATCCAAGCAGAGCACCTGGAGCGGTTATAAACAGTTATGGCCGATTCCTGAGAATGAGACTAATCTCAATACAAACCTCCGTCAAAATGATGGCTACTGATTCAACTGTGTACTTATTTAGCATTCTAAAGACAATGAAAATAGTTATAATAGTCATGTGTATATGGTTCCTGAGGATTGCCAGTCTGCATGCACAAGCAAATCAACAGACAGCTTACCCTCGGATCGGAGACGCATTCCCAGAGCACCTATTTGAGGACGTTGAGAACTACCAAGAGACAAGTTTTCGAGTGCGTGATTTTCGAGGGAAATGGTTGATTCTGGATTTTTGGTCCTTGGGATGTATTTCCTGCATCAATAGCTTTCCTAAAATGGACTCTCTGGCTCAGCAGTTTAAAGACAAAGTTCAGCTGGTGGTAGTCGGAAGTACTGGTCATACCAGAAATCCGGCAGACTTTCACCGGCGGACCAAGGATTTGTACCATAGACTGGCGAAAAAAAATAGCCTGAAATTTACCGTCGCTTTTGACAGTACGATTGCCAATACGCTTAAAATCGGTTCTGTGCCCTTCATCTACGTGATTGACGAAAATGGTGTGATCCGATATAAAACTTCACGTGTTGATGATGCTGAGGTTTCACTGTTACTCAAGGGGGGTAAGCCTAGCTTTCCACGTGCGTATTCCATTGGGGAACCAAAGGCCAATTTTGCGTATAATGAAAGGGTACCTTTGCTAACCGCTGGCATAGAAAGCAATGGTGGTATAGACACCGCTTTCCTTTTTCGTTCATTGCTGACTCCATATAACGAGGCAATGCCTGACAACCCGACCACAGTAAACTTTGATAAAAATCGCCCCCAGAATGCTATTGCGACAGGTCGGTTCGAAATTTTTCGACAATTTCCAGAACGGCTGTATACAGCCGCTTTTTTTGGTGTCAACACTTTACAAACCATAGAAAGTGGGATCTATGATAGTTTACATCCTACAGTGATATGGAACATCAAAAACCAAAATTTCACGAAAGAGCTCTACAGTTATAGTCTGAAGGTGCCCAAGGAACGAGCGAGCAAAGAGTTATTCATGAAATGTTTGCAGCAGGATTTGGAAAAAACTTTTGGTTATAAAGCAAGTGTTCAAAAGAGAATGATGCCAGTGTACTTCATTGAGATTGATGATGATAAAAAAGCAAAAAAATTGATAAGTCCAGATCAGTCTGCAAAACGAGATGGTGCGATCACTACGGACAGAATTCATATAGTGAATGCCCCTCTTATAGTACTATTAAATAATTTGGATAAAGTCATAAAATTCGATGCTCCTGTGAGAAATATGACTGGAATTACTGAAAACATTAATATTGATTTCAGAACAAACTTCGCCAGTCCTGATGTGATCATGGAAAATCTAAAAAAGTATGGTTTACGTGTAATAAAACGTGACAAGGAAATGAAAGTTATTGTGGTTGAAGATCAAGTGCTAGCAACAGTGAAAAACTAGCTCCATTCCTATTACACTAAATAAATTAAGAGGTGGACAGTAGGTTCACCTCTTTTTGTCTTCAAAATTCGTCGTCCATAGAATGTTCACATCGGTCAGTATAGATCGTTTGTCCCAATGAAGCACCATGAGTACCGAGGTAGCGTCGTACCATACCATTACAGCCGATTTTCAGCGTGGTTTGAGGGCCGCCGGATACAGGCGCATAATGCACATTTATCAGCCTTAGGAATTTAGTTGCGAAAGCAGATGCCCCTACAAGCAGTAGAGCAGAAACGCCCACAAGTATCCTTTTATCTTTCACACTGGTGGGTTTTGACTTTAGTTTTTTAGATGAAGAAATAAATCATTATAAAAATGGGATGCAAAGCTTAAAGAGGCGAATTCTATGATTCGCCCCTTTACTTTAACCATTGGTGTGAAGCGAATTTTGGCATCCATCAGTGTAAAGAGTCTGTCCCAATGAACTACCATGAGTACCTAAACAATGCTGTGACGTTAGATTGCTACATGCAATTTCACGGGTAGTTTGTGGACATCCAGATCCAGGTGCATAGTGTACGTTTACCTGGCGCTGAGCTTTTGTTGCAAATGCAGTAGCACCTGCCAGAAGAACTGTACCTAAAGCAAAAACTAATTTTAATTTGTTCATTTTTTTAAAATTTTAATTGTAAATGATAAATGTTTCGTACAGGTACGATTTTATTTGCGCAAAAAAAATTGAAAGGATTTCAAAATATTGATTCGCCAAAGGATTTCAAGCATCCAAGGATATACTCCATTGACGGTCGATCCTCCGGAATTTGCTGGTAGCACTGAATAATCAAAGCAACGATTGAAGGGGCTTTAATATATTTGCTAAGTTCTAAATCCAGTTTACTCGGTTCATTGAAACTAAAAACTGCTGGATTACGATGTGTTAAAAAATATGTGATCAGTCCACCTAAAGCATAAATATCTTCTTCTGTTGTCGGGATTTGCTGCATCCTCTGTTGAGGAGACATAAAGCCCTCGGTACCTTTTGCGAAAGGTGGACTGGGAACATTTCCTTGGATACGGTAGCTCAATTCCATATCAATCAATGCAATCAGTCCATTTTTTAACAAGATGAAATTATCTGGCTTGACATCCCTGTGGACATACCCATGTACATGAAGGGTTTGTATGATTTTTATGATATCCAATAAATATCCGATGACCTGACGTTTTTCGGCAGCTTTCAACTCCTCCCAGGACCTCTTTTTGAAAATGTTATGCAAGACTTTTTCAAATGCTGGCCCTTTTAAAAACTCCATGACAAAATAGGTATCCCCTTCAAAAGTGAACAAATCGATCACTTCTGGCACCCGGACAATTTTTTTCAATTGCTCTTGTAATGTTTTTTGCCATCGCAACCGATCTCCTATATCCCTTCCACTTAGGTCACACCACATGTGCGCTCTACCCAGCTTTATCACGCACTGTCTTATGGAATACCAGTTCTTCAGATATTTTCCCCTGAACACATCACCTTTTACATCCGCCTTTAGGCTATTTAGAAGGATGTACTTTCCAAAAAGTATTTTTTTGAATTCCTCTTTAATTTTTGGTATAGGAATTTCAAATGGCCATAATTCAGGATTGAAGGGAGTAGCACTCGTATATTCCGCGTAAACATTTGCTCCCAGTGGTATTGACGTCGGAATAACAGGGCCCCTAAAGTTTTTAGTACAGATTTTAATATCAATTGCTAGTTCCGCAGCCTGCCGATCTGTGGCTGGGTAAACGGTGATTACTTTTGCCAGATCCTTTGTGCCCATATTTCCGAAAAGTACCAGTTTGGCAATGTGTAGATCTTTTGCCACCCTAAAACTTACCTTCTTACTGGCAAATAATGGTAATAGTGCTTGAAAGGCTGGTTTGAGATCACTTAGAATTACTGCAATATGTAAAACCCAATTTATTTTTAGGTTTATGTTGTCAGTTACAATATCATAATCATTACAATAGTATGGAATTCCATATTTTTTAACCATTTCTTCAAATTCAGAAATGGATAAGGTCTGATTATCTAACTCCGTTGCCATATTAACTGCAGGTTTTTGTGTAACCAAATGCCAACGCCGGCTAACACTGTATATCCTATATTCAGTCCTAAATGCTCCCTCCAGCTTAAATCCCTTATTAGTCCACCGCATGTGCAAGGCAGATGCTCCTGAGTACGTAATATTAAAGCCACATACCCTGTAAACAGTAGCATAAGTAGAAAAGCGGACCATAATCCCAATAATCTTGTTCTGTTAGCATAAAGCAAAATCGATATTACAATCTCCAATAGTGGAATAGTAAGGGACAATGCATTTGCATAAAGACCTATAATCGGTGATCGTTTTAGATCCTTTACATACACATCAAATACAATCAGCTTGCTGATAGCGGCGTAAAGAAATAGCAGCATTATCAAAAAGCCTATGGACTCTAATGCAAGTGATTTTGTTTTCTGTGACATATTAATCCAACTTTTTTATTGACCTGATTAATTCTTCCATAACAGGTTTACCGTCATAGACTTCCATTAAATATTTTTGGCTATTGTACAAGGCTATCAGTGGAGTTCTGCGGACCTTAAAAAAAACATGTGCAGTTTGCAAGTAATCCTGGCCTACGGCTATGTTTGGATAATTTTCGAGTTTATATCGCATGTAGAAAATTCTGACCTTTCGGAACTCCTCTTTAGTTAAAAATATAAACCGGACTCCTTTCATCTGCTCCATATTGGCAAGTAGAGAGTCAGTTGTTTGCTGGCATTCCAGGCAGTCTGCTTCAAAATTGACAATAACTATTGGCTTCCCAATTGGAATTCTATCGCTGTAGGCAATAGTTGCGCTATCCGGAAGTAAATAGCCAAATTCCGGCATTTGAGTTGAAGAATCTTGCTTACAGGCAATAAGGGAAGTAAGCATTATTACCGATAATGCAATTACAGGTAGTTTCATAAACTGTTGTTGGGCAAAGTATGGGGAGTGCCGGACCATAGACATTCGCGACAGTTGAATGCCTATGGTCCGGCGCTTGTTGTCCCCTTCGTTGTTAACTCAAAGTAAAGCTGATGGAAATTTGAAATACGCGATTCCCTTTATGTTATTCTGAAGGTCGTTTTACTATGCTGTGGGTTTGAATAATTCCTTTACGAGAATAAAATTAGACTAGTGTTTGGAATATTCAATGAAAACATAGGAACCAAAAGATCATTTTTGTGTTTTTGGTTCCCAGTGCATTTTTCTGAATAAATAAACTTATTTTACTAGGTTGCCCACCAAATATCTTTTTATATGCCCTGGCAAAGCTGCCGCTGGTTTTATATCCTAGTTCTTTTTGCACATCTTTTATTCTTGTGCCGCTTTCTATTTTGCTTTTGGCATATTCCATTGATATGATTAGCCTGTATTGGTACATAGTATACCCGTAAATCATTTTAAAGCCTTCTGTAAGCGTGGTCTTGGCAATGTTGTATTGCCTGGTAAATGTTGTGATAGTGATGTGATCTCTAAAGTTGCAATTGATGAAATGATACACGCGTGCAATGATTTCACGATCATGTCTGGAAAGTTGCATGACTTTTTGCTTTGAATTAAAAAAAGTTCACATGCTGGTGGTGCTAGTCGTTTTAGGTTGGGAATGTTATCTGCTATTAGTCCGCATTTAATCGGCAAAATTATCCATACTGGCTGTAACTGCGATGCAGTACACTTATTTAAGTAGTTTTTGAGTAGAAAAAAATTGGTTTGGATAAGAATAACACTTATTTTGAAAGAATCCCCATTACATATTGCCCCATTTAAGGTAGAAGGAGAAGAAGGGATCTGTAATGTGTAGCTTTTTCTCTTGATCATCAAAATCAATTACCGGTGCAGAGCTTTCGTCTGTTGATGCTATCTGAGACATATGTTTGAGAACTCTTGCTATTTCATGCATTTGGGGAAGAGAGGATTGAATAATATTTTTGATAGCTAAACGCAAATCTTCGTACTCAATACTTATTAAACCAGGGCGCAGATGAGCCAGTGCTGCGATTATTAGTCCATAGATGTCAACGGTTTTACCTGATTTAAGTATACGGGGTTTTCGGTCAGCCCGCTGTCTTGGTCCTTTCATTAATTTTTCAAAAATGGGTCGGCCTATGTTTTCTGCTATACTTCTAAATATAGCTTCTATTTGGAGGTCATCGATTCGGAAATTGCGATTTTTCCCTACTTCGTCCACAAACTGCCTGCAAATATCCCGACAAAACTCCTGCATTAGATGAGGGCTACCGACAGCTTCTTCTGCTAACTTATCAATAAGTGAATTAGATATTGGGAAGTCGAGTAGTCTAAATCCTGTACCAGCTATAAAAGACAGCTCTTCCAGGCTCCAGGTCGGGATTTGGATGATTGAGATTCTACCTGTCATCTCTTTTTCGACTTTTACTGCGTCGTATCTTTTGTGAGGAATGGCAATAATGATTACTGGCACTCCATCGAATATAAGAGATTTTAAGGCTCTGATTATAGTTGCTTGTATTCCTCTACTGATGTAGTGAAAATCATCTATAATGAGTGGCCGTTTTATTTCATCGAGTTCGGTCAGGCATAAAATTTTGTTGGAAACTGTTCGCGAGCGGGAAGCAGAGCTGGCACGTTTGTTATTAGTGGTAATTCCATATTTCTTTTCGCCACCCAGGATGCCGAGTGTTCCTTTAACTACTTCTTCGGAGGTGTTGCCACCAATATCTTCATGGCTGTCCAGAACTGTTTCTGTCTGGGCTACGCCCAGTTGCTCTGCTATGGAATTCCAAAAGTCTTCTTCGGTATTGATAGATCCGCCATCAACCCATACGGATTCTTTTTTTGGATAGATCTTTTTTGTGAGTACTGTTTTACCAGATTTGGTTTGTCCGGTAATAGTGATAAGCTTGCAAAGATTATATTTTCCTTCTTCAATCTTCTCGCCCAGCTGCTTTGATTCTCGTGGGTTATAGGTATAAATTGGAAATCCACCAGGTACAAATATATCGGTATACTTCATGAGGAAATTTTATAGTCTGATTTGATATTGGTATATGCAATTTGACATGAAAACGAATGTATATGAAATGTTTCAGCCTATCTTTTGCCACTTTGTTTTTAATGTCCTGTGTTTGTTCACGTTGTTCATTTTGGCATGGTATCGATTGCAGTTTAGGTGGGCAGTAACATGGGGCTTTCAAAACCGTAACTTAACTGTATAATCATGTCTCTATGCTTACCGCGAACACAAAGATCGGTGGTGAGGTTGTCCCTGTTATTGCCGAACATGCTTCTTTTTTAGGCGGTGCTTATCATTGCCCTGCCTGCAAAGGTGAGGTAACTTTAAAGAATGGATACGTGCGGATTCCTCATTTTGCCCATAAGGTTGCCACTTCATGTGAATATGCTGGTGAAAGTATGCTTCATATTAAGATGAAGCAGCAGATTTATAATCATTTGGGGGCTACCATAAAGGGCAAGGTAGTCTCGATTGAATTGGAGAGGCCACTGGGGTTAATAAGGCCTGATGTTTACATAGAGGGAAAGAAGCATAAAATAGGTATTGAAGTGCAGGCTTCTGTGCTTACACCCTCGCAGATCCTGGAGCGAACCAGAAGGTACCATAAGCTAGGAATCTTTGTACTGTGGGTGGTTCCTTTTGATAGAGGCCGTTTAATAACTTTTGACCCGAAGATTATAAGGGGGCCGAGTCCTACTTCAATTAGATTGAAGGAGTATGAGCGCGTGATTTCGTATATGTATTATAAATCGCTCATTTTATGGAACGTTGACCGTGATCCGGCTCTTGGTTTTATGGTATTCCGATTGGAGGATAGTTTTACTGATGCCAGGGAATATTATGACAGCGATCGGGAGTATCAATATCACGCGCCAAAGCCGCATAAGATGTTGAGAATTATTGGTGAGCGGAGAGATAGTGTTGGTCTACCGGAGTTTAAGCCTTCGGTCGGTAAGGAGTTCCCGATGCCGAAGGCTGGGTACACTTTGCCGAAGAGGTCTATTTTGAGTTATGGGTGGGGAAAATGACTGTATTTTGGCTGGAAAATTTTTCAAGCATTACAAATCGAGTGTCGTCAGTGATTCCGACATCTTCCGTAAGGCTTTTCAGGGTAAAACGGCCTCTTTCTCCCTTGCGGCCGGGAGAACTAGATATTGCAGGCGTAATATAATCCGTATTTAAGACAGCAAATTGCATAAGAACGCAATGGGTTTTGGGCCTTTATACTAAAATAAGATAGTTTTTTTGTTTTTGCAGTGAGTGTTGGCATTTATCTAAAATACAAACTAGTTGGTATTTTTTGAGGTTAAGGAAATCAATATCTTACATAGACATTTGCTATGTTTTCTGGATCATCGAATAATCTGTACTTCTGTACTTCAAATATTCAATTCATACACCAAAATTCAATTTTATGTCAAAAGTTACCACATCAAATTGGGAAGCTTGGGTAGATACAATGCCAGGCGATAAGCCTACTTTACACGTTTCTGCCGAGGCCGACACCCATTCAACAGATCTTGCGGTCCTAGAAAAAAGAAACCCACAGGGAACAAATCCAGGAATATTGTTGCTTGATTTAAAAACATTCACCGGCACCAAGCCAGAAACCAATCCACAGCAAATACACTATAAAGAAGAATTGAAAAATGCGGAGCAGTATGAGCAGATAGATGTTTACTTTAAGGGCGAACTGATTAAGCACATAGAAGAGATAAAAGTAGTGCATTGATAAGTTGAATGCCAGTTTTTTCGAAATGGGTCTTCTTTGGGGAAGGCCCATTGTTACATTAGTCAAAAAACTTTTCTTTAAGTTCTTTTAAATTTAAAGCGATATATGTTTCTGGAACACGGTGTATTAACCTACTGAGCTTGGATCTGACCTGTTCCTTTATTGTAGAGTTGTATACAAAGTAATATTTCTCATGCGTATTAGGCGGATTAGATAAAATCGCCGTAGATCCGTTAACCTTATCAATCAACTCATCAACTGATAAATTTCTAATCCCATTCATTCTGCACTTATATTCTACGAGTACGATTTCCCGGTTACCCCCTGCACTTTCAACAATAAAAGCTGAATCCATAGATTTATTCAAATCTCTGACCTCAGCGTCTGCACTGCGCTCTTCAACAGAATCCATGTTTAGTATAACATCGTCATGATTAAAAGTCACTATCTCTTCGTCACATGCTTGATCGATAATCAATTGATTTAATGGTTCAAGGCATTCTTCATTGTTGATGTATCGTGCGTAGTTTTCTGTGGCTTGTTTGGAGTATTTCATTAAATGCCGTACTGGTTTATGCGGTCTATTGCAATATTGAATGATGCAAAAATAGGGTCTATCTCTTTGTTTAAATGGGTATAATTGTACTTGAATTTTTCCTCCGTTTTTTCGGCCAAGTAGAAATTGACCTTATCAAGTGTTTCTTGTTTTTCTGATATATATCGGATTGCGCTAACCATGTCAGGATTATGGGTGGCCAAGAAAAACTTGCAGCCAATCTCCTTATTTAACATCACTATAATTCTTGCATATTCAATAACCCATTGTGGATGGAGATGGGATTCTGGTTCATCAATGATCATGAGTGTTTTATCCGTGATGGAACCGTTTTTTAGCAATTGTTGGATTATTGAAAATGATTTGACCCCCGTAGCCACATCAATTAAACTAAAAACCTTGCCGTCGTTTCTTTTAAATCTGAAATCTTCAGGAGAATAATATTCTTCATCTGCTACGATATCTCCTTGAATAATCTGATTGCTAATGATATTTGAAATATTATGGACATTGTTTTCCTTTTTACCCAATAGCTCTGATAGATCGTCCCAATGAACGTTACTACTTGATTCTGCATGAAACATCATGGGAGAATCGATATAGATTGCATTTTGGATATTATAAGGAATAGAAAGAGATTCTTTATCTAAAGCTACAATTGAACTTCCGTATTCCTGAACTTCAAATCTTTCGGGTAAGTTGTTTGTAGTGAATATATTCTGAAGTTCTGACATAAAAACAGATGTCGGTCTTAACTCAATGGCTTGATCTGCCTGGGTAAAACGATCTTTTATTAACGCTTTAACTTTTGCAAACAATTCTTCAATTTGTTCTTCTTCGTTTTCCTCGTTTCCTTCCTTTTTATCTACGATATCATAAAGTATGCGCTTAACCCTATCAGCTTTTTTCGATTCTGTTCGCTCAGCATTGTTTGACAGGACATTGGAGTATACCGTTTCTAAACTAGTGATTAGGTTTATTAATTTATCTGCTGTTACTTCTATTTTGTTTCGTCCTCTTAAGGCCTCCATCAGTTCAAATATTTCCCGACGTATAGCATTACTATTTTGAGGCGAAGAATAAGTTCTTACTTCGTGATTGATTATTTCAGCAAGACGCACGAAATCACGTAAACTAACAAAAAGGGCACGTTTGACTACCTCTTCATAACCTGCCACCGTTTTATATAAAAAATACAACAGTTTCGATATCGAACTTTTTCCGGAGCCATTTTCACCGGCGACAACAGTAATGCCGTTTATAATGATATCTGCGTCACCTATTGCCCGAAACCCTTTAACTAATACTCTTATGTCTGGAACTTCAGCCATTTCCTTTGATCGATTTTATTGGGTAAATATATGAAATACATTCAATTTTCGTTCCATATCGGGTCTAAAATGAACGTGAGCGCCATTAAAGCGGGTGTTTCAGAGCAGAAAAGGCAATTGTACAGATCGTTTTCCAATCTGCGAAGCGGGTAATTGGAAGTAAGCTTTTCTGTTTCACTGTTCCGAAGTTAATCGATATAGTTTTTTGCAGAGCCTAGACCTCCATCTCGCACATGCGGAAAAAAGATGAGATCCTGAAACGAGTTCAGGATGACGATGAAACCCTCTCTAACCTACGGCCATCTATTTCGATAGGTATATTGGGGCCTCGATGAACTCGCGAGGTGCTCGGTTCTCCTGAAGAGCGAGAGTCAGATATTATATCCAGCCGTTTTCTGTAAAAAATTGTTCAAAGTCGGCTTTGAAACTGACCATGTCAAAGTCTTTTATCTTTTTGATTGTACTAATGGTATTGAGGGAGGCCAGTGCATCTTGGGCGAATATTGGCTTTGGTTCTTTTGAGTTTAGGTACTTTTCGAAATCGAGCCGAAGGTCGTATGCCAAGTACATTGCGGGTGTGGTTAGTTCTACTCCGCGATGTATGTACGTTTTTTCTTCTGTGCGGTATTGGGGCCTACGTGGTTTAAAAAACGGTTCAAACTGTGGTGCCATGCACACCACTCCGATGATCAACTGATTTATATGCTGGCCATAGGATTTTTCTTTAAAGTACAGCTTTAGTGAGTCAATTTCTCCTGAGATTTTGTTGAAAGGTTTGCTTTCTAGTTCAACTGAAAGCTCAAATGTAAAGGCTACCTGCATTGTTAACAGTGTCGTTTAAGCCAGTAAGGTAGCAGATTTTGTATTCTGTGTTCCAGTTTTTTTGCGTTCTGCACTCCGCGAAGCGGGTAATGGGAACAGAGTGCTATGCTTCTATCGTTGTTCTATGGACAGTTTTGTTGGTTTGGTGTAGTGGCTTTGGTTCGATCCCGCGTATGCGGTCATCCCTATAAAAATTCAATGGGGATAGTCTGTCTTTTCTATATTTCTGCTTTATTTGCCGGGTTTCTTGCTATGTTCCCTGTGGTTATAAATAGCCATTTTTCATACATGGGAAAACATTCTTAAAATGAGTTCGTTTTTATTGGAGTGCAAATCCCTAATTGTTAATCTGTTATGAAGTTGGTTGATTTTTTAGAAGATATTCTGAGTTGAGAAATCGGATAACTCCATCACAATTGAACACAACCTGCGCAGCAAGCATGAGTACTAGTTAAAAATATATACAACGCCTATTGATAATCCTATGAAAACTAAAAATCCCTATGTTTTTGAAAAATTAGACGATCTCATTTCATTTGAGTTGAATGCGATACTGCATTCCTCAACCATTTCTGAAGCTGATCTGCAAACACTGGTTAGCCGGTTTGATAAGGAACTAAAGCGGTTGAATATCGATTTTCGAAAGCGGTTTTTTGACATAAAGGACGAAAGGAAAGGCGCTGCTCTGGTGGCGAAGCATTCGGACGCGGTGGTATTGATGATTAACAGGGTGGATGGATTGATGCAAACAGCGGCTGTTAAAGGTGATGCTGTCGTGCGTGCTTTGAATGATATTACCCGAGGCTTGCATGAGCTGCATGGTTTCATTAAGCTGAATTATGGCAGGTTTATGTCATCGGAATTGCTGATCCCTATTACTGAACTGAGGGAGCTGCGCGATATGATTGTGACCAAACGGCAGCATTTGCGCGATTTGCTGCTGGATAATCATAATCCGGAGACGGCTTGTGATATTGTGATGGAGGTTTTAGATGAGTTTTGCAGCCGTGTTGCTGCTGGCCTGGTGATGCGTGTACAGGATGCGGATTACTACAAAATGATTGTTTCAAATATTGAGGATTATGGGAGCCAGGACACGGCTTTGTCTGACTGTCCATCGTTGCACGAGTTATTGCTATTTTGGAATCTAAATAGTAAAACTTGCATTCGGTATTTCTGTGTGGGTATTGAGTTGCATATGGGGGCCATGTTGACTGTGGATGCCAGGCTGGAATATTTACGGGACCAACTGAAAAAGGTGGGTATGCTGCCTCAAAATCCTGGATTCATTTATGATGAAAGTCATCCGTCTATAAAAACGTTTTTTACAGACTATCTGGCAAATGAAATTATTTACTTAGAAAATAAGAGGGTGGGCTTTTTACCGAACGAGGAATATAAGGAGGAAAGGGAAAAGCTGCCTTTAATAAAGGTGCTGTGTACGTTGAGCGGTGATCAGATCAGTTTGTTTTTACGGGCGGCTAATGATTTGAAGGTGATTGTGGCCCGTTCTATGGCGGCGGTGTATAATGCCATTGTGCCGTACCTCTCTACGGAAAGGCAGGTCGATTTGAGCGCGGGTAATATGCGGGTAAAGAGTTATCAGGCGGAGGATAGGGATAAGGAGATTCTGATTACGAAGCTAAAGGAAATGATTGAGGTGATTAGGTCGTATTGATGTGGGGGTATGGATTGTGGTTGGTTATTGAAGGGAGCGCATGTTGCGCTCCCTGTTTTGTTATGCGGCGATGCCGTATTGAGTATAGACCCGGTTGATGCTGTAAATAACTGTGAGTTTTGGCCGTTCTTGTACCAGGTGTGGTGCAAAGGCTTCGGCTATGCGTTTGAGGCTGATCTTACAGTAATGCTGAGTGGTCCTGATGCTCTTATGGCCCAACATCTTACTGACAATTTCTAAAGAAAACCCGAATTGGTTGAGCATGCGGTGTGCAAAGGTGTGGCGGCCTAAGTGGGTATCGAACTTTCTTGTTTTGATGTTACAGTGAACTTGCAATTCCTTCAGGTATTGATTGTAGCAGGAATTGCTAGGAACTGGAAATAGTACGCCGTTTGCCCGGCATTCGGGGTCTAATGCGTATTTGTCAATGATGGCTTTTACCTCTGGAAGCATTGGCACCATTTCATCAATTCCAGTTTTTCCGCGCTCGCGGCATAAAAAATACACCCCTGTTGACGGTTCTCTGTAAATGTTTTCTAGTGTAAGGGCTTTCAGGTCTTGGAAAGCGAAGCCAGTGAAGATCTGTGCGATATAGCAATCGCGGATTCGTTCAATGCGTGGGACTAGACCTTTTGCATTGATGATGGCTTGTACTTCATTGTCCTCTAGCGGGATAACTTCAGTTTCTGCGTCTGCTGTGCGATAATAAGCCAATGGGTTAACCTGTAGTCTGCTTTTTGTGACGGCATAGGTAAATACTTGTTTGGTGTTTTTTAGCTGTTTGTTGGCCGCTGCGTGTTTGAGCTTTAATGTACGGTCTACGGTGAGGTATAAATAAAATTCTTCGGCAAATACGGGTTTGATCTCTGATAGTGTGAGGTCATATTGTTTGCCATCTATAATGTATTGTGCCTGCTGTTCTTTGCTGCGTTGCTGCTTGCGGCTGATGAAGGGTTTTACGCCCGTTTGCCTGTAGCTGAGGTATTCTATGAGTTTAGTCCTGGTAGAGTTCCATTGTTTCAGGGTTTCTTTGGAGCGCTTTTCCTGGTTGTCCTCTGGCAGGTATACTTTCTTTTCGAAGTCGTTAATGAGGTCATCTACGGATTGTAATAAGGTATGTTTTGTTGTTGTTGTTTTGCCACTGGTGTCTGGTTTGTCCAGATACCGCGCTTTTAACATCTGCGTGGTTACGTCCTGATGGGCTGCACAAAGGGTAACGAAGTGTGCTTTAATTAGAGTTTCAAAGCTATTAACTTGTTCCTGAAGATTTACGTAGCCTTCGCAGCCTTGCAGGATACATTTTTTTTCTTTATCCCACTGGCTGATGTGTACGATAATGCCGGTTGATACATCGTTATGGACGTTATTGATGGTGAGGCGGCATTGCAGGGGTACAGTCTGATTTTTCTTGCTGACTTTATCTGCCCTGAAGATGTACATTAATAATAGTGATGGTGCGCTGTTCATTTGGTCACATTTAAAATGTTGGAAAATGACCAGCAAAGAAATATTGGTTCTTCGGGGCAGGTGGTTGTAATGCTGTGTGGTGGCGGGGTGGCCGTTTTTGCGTCGAAAAAGAAGGCCACCTTTTAGGCCACTCTTTTTAGCCGTTTTAGGGGGCTTTATCGTCATTTTGCAGTTGCCTGGGAAAATGAGAATAGGCCACCAGGGTAGGTTTGGGCATAAAAAAAGCGCTCAATTTGAGCGCTTTTTCTTTTGGTGATCCCGCTGGGACTCGAACCCAGGACCCATACATTAAAAGTGTATTGCTCTACCAACTGAGCTACGGAATCGTGATTGGGATTGCAAAGGTATAAAATATTTTATTCCCTCCAACTTTTTGGCAACTTTTTTTCAAACAATTTCACAAAAGCCGCTACAGACAAAATAAACCATCATATCTCATTTACCCCTATTTTTGCATTTGAAAAAAAATCATAATGCAAGATAAGGTCGTAGTCATCACCGGAGGTACATCCGGAATAGGAAAAGCGCTGGCAATAGCTGCTCTCCAGGCAGGAGCAAAAGTGGCCGTTTGCGGCAGGAAGTCCGAAACGCTGCAGGCATTGGAGAAGGAAGTGGCAAGTGATAACCTATATACATATACTGCGGATGTAAGTAAGGAAGATGACTGTAAATACTTTATTGAACAGGTTATTGCCCGGCTGGGGAAAATAGATGTACTGATCAACAATGCCGGGATCTCTATGCGGGCATTGTTCCGCGACGTAGACCTCAGTGTACTCAGACAGCTAATGGATATCAACTTCTGGGGCACTGTTTATTGTACTAAATATGCATTACCAACTATATTGGCGAACAAAGGGACAGTGGTAGGTGTATCTTCTATAGCAGGTTACAGGGGGTTGCCTGCCCGTACTGGATACTCCTCGTCTAAATTCGCTATGCAGGGCTTCCTGGAATCACTACGTACCGAGAATCTGCATACAGGCATCAACGTAATGTGGGTATGCCCTGGCTTCACTTCTTCTAATATACGCAACACCGCATTAAATGAAGAAGGACGCAGCCAGTCAGAAACACCACTGGATGAAGGAAAGCTGATGAGTGCAGAAGCAGTGGCCGATGCAGTGCTGAAAGCGATCACCAAACGGAAACGAACACTGGTACTTACAAGTCAGGGCAAACTGACTGTATTACTCAGCAAACTGTTTCCTGGCCTGCTGGATGGAATAGTATATAATCATTTTAAAAAAGAACCGGGTTCACCGCTTAAATAATTAACTTTAAGCCGTTCGGCGCCAGTAGCTGATTACAAGGCAATTAGCGCAAACGGCTTAACTTTAATCTTTTACTTTTTATTCTATTTTTTTTTGCTTATAAGCGCCCCAAACCCCCGACCCCGGCCCTTTTATAGTTATTCACATCTGAACAAGTAATTGGCTGTTTAGTCACAGCTACATGCAGATTTTATATTTCTTTGCATTACAAAACAACGCCAATGCCCCAATGGCATTCTTTTTGGGTAATTGGTATTCATTCATAACATGTCCATAATAACATTAACATCTGACATAGGGTTACAGGACTACCTGGTAGGCGCCATCAAAGGGCAGCTGTGGCAACACTGTCCCGGTGCTCCTGTTATGGACATTACACACCAGATATCTCCCTTTAACCTGCCACAGGCTACTTACATCTGTAAGAGCTCCTTTGCATATTATCCGCCACGTACATTCCATATTGTACTGATTAATCTGTTCGACCGTAAAGTAGATCATGTACTGCTGGCCGAACACAACGGACAATTTATAGCCTGTGCTGATAATGGACTGATTACGATGATTGCCGGTGGTACCCCTTCCAAGGTCATTAAGCTACCTTTACATAAAGGACAGGCCAGGGACACCTTCTCTATTCTTCAACGCTTCGCAGAAGCCTATAGAGAGCTACAGAATGGTAAATCATTGGCGGAACTGGGCGAACCAGCCACCGGGTACATCATCAAGAATAATCTGCAACCGATGACCGGTCAGGATTATATCGATGGTCAGATCATTCATATCGATAACTTCGAGAACGTAGTCGTGAACATCACCCGCCAGCAGTTTGAAGAGCACCGCCAGAACAGGCCGTTCTCTATCTATTTCCGCCGCGATGAGGTGATTACACAACTTTGTGAAACCTATGCCGACGTACCGGAAGGACATAAACTGGCGCTGTTCAACGCCGCCGGCTACCTCGAAATAGCTATCAACAAGGGAAATGCTGCCGGTCTCTTTGGTTTACAAGGCTTTACCCGCGACCAGCTGACCTCAGGCTACCAGAAGCTGTCATTCTACCAGACCGTACGCATCATCTTCGGCTAAAATCAGCCGAAGCCCCCCTCCCATTACCCCATCACTCCTTATCCACTGTTAATCAATCACTATCTTGATCATCCTTTTCCCACCCCCATCTAGAAAAAAAATTACTTATTAAAGAAAAAGTTAAAACTGTTATCGCTAATTATCATAATTTGCCACTTTTTCTATTTTTGTCGGACCTAAAACATCCTTATGAATTTTAAAAGGACCAACAACATTGTAGGTTGGGTTATCTGTATCATTGCCTGCACGGTCTACATTATGACTATGGAGGCCACCGGCAGCCTTTGGGACTGCGGCGAATTCATTTCCAGTGCCTACAAGGTACAGGTTCCGCATCCTCCTGGAGCTCCTTTATTTGTGCTGTTAGGTAGATTGTTCACTATTCCGCTGGATCCATCACATGCAGCGTTAGGTGTAAACTTGATGTCCGCACTTTCAAGTGGTTTTACCATCCTATTCCTATTCTGGACCATTACCCACTTCGCCCGCCGTGTGATCGTTAAAAACGGGGCAGCTATTACCCGTGAACAAATGATCGCTATCATGGGCGCCGGCATCGTTGGGGCACTGGCCTACACATTCTCCGACTCTTTCTGGTTCTCCGCTGTTGAAGGTGAGGTATACGCAATGTCCTCCCTCTTCACCGCACTCGTTTTCTGGGCTATCCTGAAATGGGAACACGAATCAGACGAAGCATATGCCGACCGCTGGATCGTATTCATCGCCTTCATGATGGGTCTCTCTATCGGTGTCCACCTCCTGAACCTCCTGACCATCCCGGCTATCGTAATGGTTTACTACTTTAAACGTTACAAAGTAACCCCTATGGGTACTTTCTGGGCGTTTATCGTTGGTTGCGCCCTTACAGGCATGGTACAGAAGTTCGTTATCCAGGATACTATCAAGGCTTCCGGTCTGATGGACGTTTTCTTCGTAAACTCCCTCGGTCTGCCTTTCTATACCGGTTTCGCATTCTATTTCGTAGCACTGGCTGCTATCCTGCTCTATGGATTGAAAAATCCAAGATTTGGATTGTACGCACCGCTGATCCTGGTGGCTTCCGTTATTGTGATTCCTGCATTTACCGACGCTAACAGTACCGGATTGAGAATCCTGAAGCTGATCGTTGCAGCTGCGATCATATTCATTCCTTACGTTATCAAACAGTTTGGCGCAAACGTAAACTCCAGCAATTTCCTGCACTTTACGAAAGTGACCATCTACTCCATACTCTTCCTGTTATTAGGTTACTCCACCTACATCACTACGATGGTACGCTCTACCGCTAACCCATCCGTAGATATGTACAACGTGGACAACCCGATCTCCCTCGTAGGTTACCTGGGCCGTGAACAGTACGGTGACTTCCCGCTGATCTACGGACAGGTCTTCACAGCTCGTCCAACCAGCTACGAAGACGCAGGTAACATCTACGCCCGTGGTAAAGACAAATATCTCATCGCTGGTAAAAAACAGGTACCTGTTTATGCTCCGGAAGATAAAATGCTGTTCCCTCGCGTATGGGACGCCAGCAACGACCAGGGACACGCAGACTACTATCGTGAATATCTCGGCCTTGCTGAAGGACAAAAACCTTCTTTTAAGGATAACGTACAATTCTTCTTACAGTACCAGGTAGGTTTCATGTACCTCCGTTACTTTATGTGGAACTTCTCCGGCAAACAGAACGATACACAAGGTTATGGTAACGCTCGTGACGGGAACTTCATCACAGGTATCTCCTTCATCGATAACCTGATGTATGGCGATCAGTCAACAATGCCAGACAGTCTGAAAAACAATAAAGGACATAACAAACTGTTCTTATTGCCTTTCCTGCTGGGTCTCGTTGGATTTGTCTTCCATTACAATAATCACCGCAGGGACAGCCTCGTTGCAGGTCTGTTATTCTTCTTCACCGGCTTCGCTATCGTTCTGTACCTCAACCAGGCAGGTAACCAGCCACGTGAACGTGACTATGCATATGTGGGCTCTTTCTATGCTTACGCAATATGGATCGGTTTAGGTGTACTGGGTATCTACCAGTTCCTGAAAACCAAAACCAAATCAGCTATGTCCGCACCACTGGCAACTATCGTCTGCCTGGTGGCCGTTCCGGTACTGATGGGCTTCCAGGAATGGGATGACCATGACCGTTCTACCAAAACCATCGCCCGTGACGTAGCTTCCGACTATCTGAACTCCTGCGCACCTAACGCGATCCTCTTTACCGTAGGTGATAACGATACTTACCCGCTGTGGTATGCACAGGAAGTAGAAGGCGTACGTCCTGACATCCGCGTCATCAACCTCAGCCTCCTCGGTGTGGACTGGTATATTGACCAGCAACGCCACATGGTGAACAAAAGCCCTGCAGTTCCAATGACCTGGTCGGCCGACAAATACCAGGGTGAGAACCGTAACTACATTCAGTATTATGATGGTGGTAACTTCCCGCAGGATAAATTCTATAATCTGAAAGAAGTAATGGGCTTTATGGGATCTGATGATCCACGTGCTAAACTGTCTACCACAGATGGTTCACAGATCAACTACCTCCCTGCTAAAAAGCTCTTTATACCGGTAGATGTGGCTCAGGCGATCAAAAGTGGTGTTGTTGATATCCATGACAGCGCCAGGGTTATGCCTCAACTGCCCTTCCAGATCAACAAGACTTACCTGCTGAAGAATGACCTCGCTGTATATGATATCATCGCTGCTAACGACTGGAAACGTCCGATCTACTTTACCAGCCCAACCGACCTCGGTCTGAATGACTACCTCCGTATGGATGGTCTGACTTACCGCCTGGTACCGCTGAAAAAAGAAGAAAGCAATGATCCGATGGGCGCAGAGAAAAATGTGAACATTCCGGCAATGTATCAGAACCTGATGACGAAATTCGCCTTCGGCGGTGCAAACGTGAACGGTACTTACTTCGATGAGCCTAACCGTAAACTGTTGCAGTATATCAGGAATTCTTACACCAGACTGGGTACCGCGCTCGCACTGGAAGGCAAGAAAGATTCTGCCCTGGCAGTACTCAACAAGTCCGACAAAAACCTGTTGGAAAATACCTTCCCGTACGCCCTAACCACTCCTGGCCAGATGCATAACTACAGCTCTATGCAGACTGTATATGCTTACTACCTGGCTGGTGATATGAAGAAAGGTGACGAGATCGCGCAGAAGATCATCAAGGATTGTACACAACAGTTACAATACTACCGCGGTCTGCCACCTTCCAAACTAGGCGGTTTACAGCGTGACGCCCAGATGGCTGAACAATTCATTACGCTGTTACAACGTATGAAAGAAGATTTCAACCATCCGCAGGGCAGTCAGCTTGGACTGGAACAAAATCAGCCGTTACAGGTTGATACCCAGGGACCAGCTACCGATGCTCCGCAAGGCAACTAATCATCAATAATTAAAGTAGGGGGCAAAGATTACTCTTTGCCGCCCTCTCACACCACCGTATGTACTTGCGTGTACGGCGGTTTCTTTAGAACAATTTACGATGTAAGGCTTTGTAGTTATGACTTAGACTGTAGAAGCCTTGCTGGATAAACCACTCATTATTCATACCATGAGTAACTGAAGGGCTGTTGGACAAGCGCCACCAGCCCTTTCCGCTTTTGGCTGTGATCCAGCATTGGTATTCTGGCACTCCTAATTTTCTCAGGAACCGAAATATACCTATGGCTCGCTTACATTGTTTAAGTCGGTAGCACTTTAGCTTATGGCGTAGCCAACTGTCAATACGATCCATATGACGCTGCATTTTCGCGTACCGAAAGTAGATTAGCCAACCCCTACAGTAGACATGAAGTTCCGACAATACTCGTTCAAAACTCACTCCTCGGTTACGCCGCGTCAATTGCCTGATCTTGCTTTTAAGGCGATCCACGCTCGGAGAACTTACCCCTAAGGTCGTTTCCCCTTTTTGACGTATTATGCTGTGACCTAAGAAATTAAGTTCGTGACCCTTGCATACCCGACTCTTCTCTCTGTTTACACGCAGTTTCAGTACATCTTCTATATAACTGGTTACCTTCTCTTTTAAAACCATAGCAGACCGCCGGCTGCCAACGAATATTTTTACATCGTCGGCGTAGCGCACATAACTATGGCCTCGTCTTTCCAGCTCCTTGTCTAATTCGTCCAGTACTATATTTGATAACAAAGGACTTAGTGGACTCCCTTGTGGCGTGCCTTTCTCCCTTTGCTGCGTTAAGCCTTCCGATAGAAGCCCGGATTTTAGATAGCGGTGGATCAGTCGTAATATTCTAATATCCCCTATCCGCGTTCCTAGTAACCACATTAAACGATGGTGGTTGACTTCATCGAAGAACTTCTCCAGATCAAGGTCTACTACATAGGTCTTCCCGACAGACGCGTACTGTGCGGCTTGCAATAGTGCTCCCTGAGCGCTACGGTTGGGACGGAAGCCGTGACTGCTTTCTGAGAAACTCCGCTCATACTGGGGGGATATTACCTGGTGAAGAGCCTGTTGGATCAAACGGTCTATTACTGTTGGTATACCCAACTGACGATATCCGCCCTGCGGTTTGCGTATACGCACTCCCAGAACGTCCGATGGTTGGTACGTTCCATTCAGTAACTGGCTCCGTAGTTGTTCATAGTGGCTACCTAGCCACGATCCCAGATCTTCCACTTCCATCCCGTCGATACCGCTGCTACCCCCGTTTTCCCGAACCCGCTTGTACGCCTTTTCCATATTTAATGGATCGATCACTCGATTCATTAAATCCATCGTTGAGGTCCGTTCTTCTTTGCATGCAGAAATCCATTCAGGGCTTACCATACCACTCTTATCACGGTGTACGACCGTGATTCCAGCGGTATGGCTGATTATACATTCTCCGAATAGGTTCATCTGTTAATCATTTCTCTGCCCTGTAGAGTATCTTTAGTATACCCGCAGGATTTTACTACTTCAAAAAAAAAAGAGCCTCGCTCTAAAGATTCTGCCCTTCCCTCCAATATCTTTCGATAGTTTCTAAGGTACTATGGCGTCTGCTGACTTCTACTCCTAGCTCCGTGTCTTGACACTCGCTCGTATCCCAACCCCGAGTCGCTATTCGCAGATCTCCCATGGTAAGCTCATAGTTCCGTCCTGTTAAACCGTATGATTTACTATTACTGCATACGTCCAACTATAGGGCTTTGCAGTCTAATGCCCACTAACCCACAGTAATAGCCTTGTATCATATTTCTGTTCGTCGATTCAACAGTTTGTCCGACGCTTCCTTCAGATTCCACCTCGCGGTGGACACCCTTGCTTTGGACTGACGATTCCCGTTGGATGGCTCGTTCAAGACTTACACTTTAAAGAACTATGGCATGCACGGCGCACATAAAAAAGAGGGGGTCGTCTATGACGAGCCCCTCTTTTTTATACCCTTGTCTCAACACGATTGTAGATATTTATCCCTTCGCCTTCTCAGACACCAATCGGCAATGATCACATTTCAGATCAAACTTTTCCAATAATTTATTCTCAAGCTGCCATTCTCCTCCACAGGAAGGACACCTATGCTCATCCTTCTTGCTATCATAGTTGAACAGGTAATAGTAACTTGGCTTGCCTGTCAGCTCCTCCAGCTTCGTACATATATTCCTGCCTTGCTTCGTCAATGGGCTCTTTATATCCGACATGTAATTATGAAATCGCCGTTCTCCCAAAGAGCCTCTGAACCAAAGCCCGTCGATCTCCTCGTAACTCCTTGACCATGAATTAATATCATCATAACTTCTATAGCGCGTGTTCGTATACGGGAAATTATACAATGGGATCTGGTCGAAGTTGTCCCCCGACCTGATAGGTGACGCGCCTCCCCAGTACAATATCAGCGAACTGGATGAGTCAATTTCCGCTGTCGAAACAGATACCAGGTGCTCCCCTAAATACTTATAAGAGATAGTGACATTATACCGTTCCATAAGAATGGATGTCCACTGGTTAACGTAATCGCTGTTATAACGCTCGTCCAGGGAGTCTTTTTTGAGACATTGTACATGGAGCCATACACTGTCTTCCTGGAAAAGGAACACATCGTTCATGGACACCAGCTGACCATTGGAACGTAAAGATCTGATGAAAAAATCGGCGTCATGCAGGAAAGACTCCATTTCTGACCTGGGCCAGTCCGCCTTTTGAAACAGGATTTGATAGATGAACATAGGGATAGAATTATAGGATGATAGTCAATAGAATGGTTACTTGTAACAGGATATATTAAATATAATGAAATATCGCAATTATAACAAACCCGCCGGCAGCCATTTTACACACTCCAACAAAACCACTGATCTTCCTGAAATAAAAAAAGCTCCCGTTCTCACGAGAGCTTCTATCAAACATTACAATGTCTACTTATAATTTACCCACTTCCTGCCACCAGTACTTCACACACTCTTTCACGTCGGGAACACTGTTATCCCAGTTATACTCATATTCAACGGAGAACATGCCTTTAAAATGCTGTGCCTTCAATTCGGCCAGTACAGCCGGCATGTTACAAACGCCATTACCCCAGATCACATCATGTGCATCATGCGATTTTTCGTTCAGGTCTTTAAAGTGCAGATGCAGTACGTGCCCTTTTAACTTTTTGATACAGTCTACAGGCTCCATTCCGGAACGGGCCCAGTGACCGATATCTGCACAGGCGCCAAATAGTTTGCTACGTCCGTTTACAGCTGCCAGTACGCTGTCAGGGTGCCAGTAATAGCTTGGTTTAGGATGGTCGTGGATCGCTACCTTGATCTGGTATTTATCACACAGGCGGGATATTGCGTCCCAATGTTCGCGTTTAGGCTCAGCAGTGATCACCTGGATACCCATTGCCTTCGCAAATTCGAATACTTCGTTCCACTCCTGCTCACTTCCCGGAGATACTACTCCGTAAGCAACCAGTTTCTTCTTCTTTGATTTCAGCAATGCTTTTACCTGTGCCTGTTTAGCTGCGTCCATTCTCCAGTCAAATTTGCCCTCGATGCCGTTACCGATGGTCTGGCCATTATAGCACTCCACATACTGTACACCCACACTGTCCATTTTGTCCAGCGTCTGAGCCAGGGTAAAACGGTTGAAGGTATATGCCTGTGTTCCTAGTTTCCAGCCCAGCTTGTCTGCCTTTCCTTGCGCAAAACTCAACGTGGATGTCATCGTCGTCCCAGCCAGGATACTAGCCAGTAACAGCACGCTGCTCAATTTTTTAATCATCTGCAATAGTTTTAATTTCATAATCAGTAAAGACCTTTGCGAAAAATAACAGCTTTCCCTGAAGAAAGCAAGCCATGCATGGTTAACTGGTAATTTACCACCATTAAAGGGGATATATTCCCGAATAAATAACCCGCCTGAAACAAACTAACAATGTTAAAAATTCAATAAACAGTGAACATATTATAATCCAACACATGCATAATAGACTATAAACTATCGAAATTTTTCGTTACATTTCGTTTAGATTGCCGTCTATGGACTATGTACACACATCATCCAACTAAATTCGCTAATTTTAGATTTATTATGAGAGGCATACATTTTTCCAAATTTGAACCCGATGAGCAGCAGGGAAAATCGCCCTTTGAGAAGCTACTGGATGTGTTCACCCAACTGCTGACTTACACCAGCGGGGACGTTAGTGAAGCATTACAATGGCTGACCGAACTGGACAAAGAGTACCAACTTACTAATGAGGATTATGGCATCGGAGATTTTATACAAGAGCTTAGGGATAAAGGATACATCCGGGAAAATGAAGAGAACGGAACCATCCAGATAACCGGCAAGACCGAACAAGATATCCGCAAACGCGCACTGGAAGAAATCTTCGGTAAACTTAAAAAATCCAACCAGGTTGGTAATCACAATACCCGCAAATCAGGCCAGGGAGACGAACTAAACGCAGACAGCCGTCCTTACCAATTCGGCGACGCACTGGAGCAGATCGATATGACAGCTTCCATCCGCAACGCACAGATCAATCACGGCATTGACAGTTTTTCCATTCAGCAGGATGACCTCGAGATCCAGGAAACAGACTTCAAAACACAGACGTCTACAGCCCTGATGATCGATATCTCCCATTCCATGATACTCTATGGCGAAGACAGGATCACTCCCGCCAAAAAGGTAGCCATGGCGCTCAGTGAACTGATCACCACCCGCTACCCGAAAGACACGCTCGATATTATCGTGTTCGGTAACGATGCATGGCAGATAGAGATCAAAGATCTTCCGTATCTCCAGGTTGGTCCTTTCCACACCAATACTGTAGCTGGACTGGAACTGGCAATGGATATCCTTCGTCGCAGGCGCAATCCGAACAAACAGATCTTTATGATCACTGACGGTAAGCCCACCTGCCTTAAGAACGGGAAAGAGTACTATAAGAACAGCTTCGGCCTTGACCGCAAGATCCTTAACCGTACACTGAACCTTGCTGCACAGTGCAAAAAATTAAAGATTCCGATCACCACATTCATGGTAGCTACCGACCCGTGGTTGCAAAAATTCGTAACAGAGTTTACTGAAACCAACAACGGGAAAGCCTTCTTCTCCGGTCTTGATAAACTAGGACAGTTCCTGTTCTTCGACTTCGAGAATGGAAAAAGAAAAATGCTTTAAACCAGCATAGCAACATCATATCATCGATAATCCATTAATACAACATGAATATCAACATAAGTACGTTAGGTGAATTAAAGAAGAGTGGATACAAACCTAAATCTGTTAAAGAAGAGATCAGACAAAACCTGATCCGCAAACTTCAGAATAAAGAGAATGCATTTCCCGGTATCATTGGTTATGAAGATACCGTTATTCCAGATACAGAAAGAGCTTTGCTCTCCCGTCATAATATCCTGTTCCTCGGTCTCCGTGGTCAGGCGAAAACGCGTATGGCCCGGCAGATGATCTCCCTGCTGGACGAGTATATTCCCATTGTAGAAGGCTCCGAAGTGAACGATAGCCCATTTGAGCCACTGTCCCGTTACGCACGTGACGTTGTGGCCGAACTCGGCGACGCTACGCCTATCTCATGGGTTTCCCGTGAACAGCGCTATAGTGAGAAACTGGCTACGCCGGATGTTTCCGTGGCCGATCTGGTGGGTGATATCGATCCGATCAAAGCCGCCAACATGAAACTGAACTATGCAGATGAAAGAGTGATCCACTTCGGCATCATTCCCCGTTCTAACCGCGGCATCTTTGTTATCAATGAGTTGCCCGATCTGCAGGCCCGTATCCAGGTATCCCTTTTTAACATACTCCAGGAAGGTGATATCCAGATCCGTGGTTTCAAAGTACGTATGCCGCTGGATATCCTTTTTGTGTTTACGGCCAACCCCGAAGATTATACCAACCGTGGTTCCATCGTTACGCCGTTGAAAGACCGTATCGAAAGCCAGATCATCACCCACTACCCGAAGAACGTGGAAAACTCCCTGCTCATTACCGAACAGGAAGCTAATGTACATGACGAACAGAAACATGTGCATATCAGTGATATGATCAAACGTCTGATCGAACAGGTTGCTTTTGAAGCGCGTAACAGTGAGTATGTCGACAAGAAAAGCGGAGTTTCCGCCCGTCTTACTATCGCCGCTTACGAAAATGCAGTAAGTGCAGGCGAGCGCAGGGCCATCCTCAACAAAGAAAAAAGCACGTATGTACGTATAGCTGACCTCCAGGGTATCATTCCTGCCATCACCGGTAAGATCGAACTGGTATATGAAGGTGAACAGGAAGGACCGTTGCAGGTAGCAGTGAACCTGCTGGATAAATCTATCCGCAGCGTTTTCTCCCAATACTTCCCTAATCCGGATTCCTTCAAAAAGCGTAAGCAGACCGCAGCAGCAGAGAATCCTTACAGGGCTGTGATACAATGGTTCGATAAAGGCAATGCGGTACAGTTATTACAGGATGTGAACGATAAGCAATATGAGACCTCCCTTCAGAAGGTAGACGGCCTTAAAGAGCTTATAAAGGGCAAATTCCCGCATGCTAATGCGAAGGAGCAATTACTGCTGATGGAATTTGTGTTACATGGTCTGGCTTCCTACTCCCTGATCAGTAAAAAGGTAGTTGAAAATGAGACCCGCTTCAGCGATCTGCTTGGCACCATGATGAACTTCGGTACCGGCGGAGAAGAAGAGAACGAAGAATTCTAGATCATACCTTTCCGTAAAAGCGCGGAATACCGGAAGATATCTACTAAGATTGGAGTTGCATCTTACAATTGAAGTATATATCTTTCAGTATTCCGCGTTTTGCATTCCATGCGCCGCGTTCATTGAAAAACACTATATCAACTACAGTTATGAACAACTCAAGAAGACACTTCATCCGCTCTGCCTCTACCCTGGTGGCAGGAGCCGGATTGGTCAGTGCGTTACCCTCTTCTTTACGCGCTATCGCCCCCAGTGATAAGATCAATATTGCAGCCATCGGCATCAACGGTATGGGCTGGGCGGACCTGACCGCCATGCTGAAAAGCCCATATGCCCAATGCGTCGCTTTATGTGATGTGGACAGTAACGTGCTACAGAAGAGAGCCGGCGAACTGGCACAGAAAGGCCAAAAGGTGCAGACCTATAGTGACTATCGCAAGCTGCTGGAAGATAAGACGATCGACGCCGTGATCATAGGGACGCCCGACCACTGGCACTGCCTCCAGATGACCGATGCAGTATCTGCCGGAAAAGATGTCTACGTAGAAAAACCCATCGGGAATTCCATTGCGGAGATCAAAGCCATGGTGGCCGCACAGGAGCGCACCCAAAGGGTCGTACAGGTCGGTCAGTGGCAACGCAGCCAGCAACACTTCAAAGACGCTGTCGCATTTGTACATTCCGGCAAACTGGGTCAGGTACGCCTCGTAAAAGCGTGGGCTTACATGGGCTGGATGCATTCCATACCCAAACAGCCGGATGGCAATCCACCGCCAGGCGTTGATTACGCTGCATGGCTGGGACCTGCTGAAAAAAGACCGTTCAATCCTAACCGCTTTCATTTCAACTTCCGCTGGTATTGGGATTATGCAGGCGGCCTAATGACCGATTGGGGCGTACATCTGCTGGATTATGCCCTGCTGGGTATGAAAGCCCAACACCCACTGTCAGTCATGGCCGCAGGCGGCAAATTTGCTTATCCCGATGACGCAGCGGAAACACCCGACACACTGACCACCGTATACGAGTTTGACGGATTTAATATCCAATGGGAACATGCTACCGGCATTGACGGTGGTCCTTATGGCCGCGATCACGGTATCGCGTTCATCGGAAACAACGGTACGCTCGTACTCGACCGGGGCGGTTGGGAAGTGATCCCGGAAAAAGGAAAGATGGAAGCAGTACCACGTACCCCGTCCGTGGACAATGGCCTCGATAAACACGCCATTAATTTCCTGGATGTGATCAAATCCCGTAAACTGACAGACCTGAACACACCGATCCAGGCAGGCGCACATGTGGCCACAGTTGCACAACTGGGCAACATTGCATACAAAACAGGCCGGAAACTACACTGGAATAGTGAAAAAGAAAGATTCGACAGCGGCGCAGCCAATAAGTTCCTGGCCGCAGACTATCACAACGGATACAAGCTACCAAAAGCATAAGTTATAAAACACGAAGGGCGTTCAGCAATTGAACGCCCTTTGCTTTATTGCAATAATATTCTCTTTTTTTAGCTGTCCGCATCAACAGCGTCCAGCAATTCCACTCCTTCAGCATTCCCCTGCTGCGCTGCCAGATCTATTGCAGTCAAACCACGATTCTCCCGCACATACTTATCAGCGCCGTGGTCCAGTAGAAGCTTTAACAGGTTATTACGCCCGAACATAGCAGCAAACATCAGTGCGGTGCCTCCATTACCATGCTGTAAATTCAGGTCTGCATTATGCCGTATCAATAACATTGCTATCTCCGGATAACCTTTAAAACACACGCCCATTAATGCGGTGTTGCCTCCATAGTCTGACGCATTCACATCAGCGCCGGCTTCCAGTAATATCTCTGCCGCTTCCAGCTGACCGTTATAAGTCGCAATGATCAGTGGCGTATATCCGCGACTGTCGCGAACATTGAGATCTTCCATTTCACCAATATGCTGCCGGAGAAAAGCCACATCTCCTGTGCGCGCGGCATTAAAGAAATCGTCAATTAAAGTTTGCATGGTTCGTGCTTATTTGAGATTAACATTGCTTTGATTCCACAAACATCAACTGCGGAATTGTTAATCCAATCTCAAATATTGAGCCCGAAACATGCGGTACGGCATGCCGTCACCAATAAAAGGAAGCTCTTCTTTCGTATAGTGGCGCCTCAGCTGTTATTAAGCCTGGTGGTTGATATATCTTTCTGTAAAATCGCCATTCGAAAACAATTCAATTAATCCATACCGTGGCGCCATCTCCCTGTTGTTGCCATCCCACCACGCTCCGCTCACCGCACCATTACACAGATAGGTCACATTGTTATACACTACTTTATCTTTCAGATGAATATACCCACTTAAACACAGCTTCACATCAGGATGCTGATAGAACAGGCGGATGATCTTCCCCACGTCTGGGTTATGTGCTGCTTCTATTCAAATAAGTTAGCTCATCTGAGTCTGAGAAAATAATCCTTTTCAAGTAGTTCCTCCCTGCTCATCTCTCTTGTTACTCCCCATTCCATATAATAGTATCTGTCTGCCAGATCCAGGACATGATCATACATATGATCTGTGATCATAAAACCTTTTCCTCCGGCTGCTTCCGCACGTATCAGGTCTTTGATCATATCAATATGCAGCGGCATAATGTGTGTAAATGGCTCATCCAGTAACACAAACTTCACAGGAGAACAAATGATAACAACGGTAGCCAGCATCCTGATCTGCCCACCAGACATGGAACCAACAGACATTCTTTCCATCCCTTCAAACGAAGGAAAACAGGTAATGACCTTTTCCCATGGCACATCATACGATTCAGCAAAGGAGCGTAGTCTTATACTCCTTGGTATGAAATCGAACTGAGGCAGATAGCGGATCAAACCTTTTACTTTAAAAGGATGTTGCAGATGTTCTCCATTATATCTTGTAAAACTGAACTCGGCCGACTGTGTGCCAAATACGACTCTCATCAGACTGGACTTTCCAAATCCGTTGCGGCCAACCAATGCATGAATATGTCCGCCGGATAATTTCATATAGCCGCCGCTGATAAAGTTTTAACTCCGTAAGAAAGCGTAACGCTGTCTGTTTCCAATGTATCCATCAGTAAAAGTATGAGGCGATTTTAAAGTAGGCGAAGAACAACAGAAAGTCAAGAATAAAAGAGGTAATAATGAGTTGGATATAACTCAATCGCAGGTTATAATAGAAGTATAGTTGCTTGCTCCTGTAAGCCGAATAGGCAGCCAGTGCAAAAACAATAAATTTCAATCCTAACACGGATGGCCCTACACCAAAGTCGTATTTAGCGTTCCTGTAATACAGGTAACAACCACATACTGTGAGTATCAATCCGGGAATTAGGAAAAATGAACGGTAAAAGAGGAGAAGACCGCGTATTCTTGCCATAAATCATACACAAGGATGTTTGACTCATCCTCCAGTACAATTTAGAAATATATTAAGCTGGCCGCAACCAGCCGTAATACAAAATAATGTTAAATCGGCAGCCTTTAGATCGCTGTACCGGCATTTTCATTTTCCTGTTCCAGCATCATAGACAGGTATACCGCATCACTGATGGGGTTATCGTAGTATGCTGCAATGGGGTGGAAACCTAAACTTGTATACAACTCGATCGCGGGACGCATATGTGCAAGCGTATCAAGCAACATACGTTTATAACCCAGATCTCTGCCTGCTTCAATAGCTCTCGAGGCGAGCGCTCTGCCCACCCCATGGCCTTTAAAGCCATCACGTACAAAGAGCCTTTTCATTTCACAGGTGGAGTTCTCAAAATGACGTACTCCAACACAACCTGCCGGTTGTCCGTCTACTAACGCAAGGAATAACGCCCCTTCCGGCGCTACGTAATAAGGATCGGGCAAACTACTCAGCTCTTCCTCAAACCGTTGAAAACTAAGATCTACACTCAACCAGTTGGCATACTCCCGGAAAAGTGATTTCACTTGCTCCAGTAATTTCTGATCACCTTTTTTTACTTCTACAATTTCTAACATACCGCATCTTTTTAGTACATAAAACACAAAAGCCTCCTGAGCATCAGAAGGCTTTTTGCTGGTTCCGGATGGAATATGTTTTGTACTTACATCATACCATCCCGAACTATTTACTGTAAACGATATAACTATTACATTAACTCATTGTCAGCATTCACAACTTCACTTTAATCAGCCTTACTGCTCACCTCCCTGATTTTTTAGGGGGGAAACAAATATAACAAATTTTAGTTAAAAATCGCAGATGCTGAAAGAAATACTTTATCTCCTATTTACCGGCTTTATGTAGTGCTTTTAATTCCGCCGCCAGGGCCATCACCGTGTTTACACCCCAGTGTTCATAGTACTTACCGTCCTTTACAGTTACCATATCCATCACATGAATTGTTACAGGCTGATGTGTGGCAGGTATTCCCATAAAGTCACCTGTATGTATACCAGTGATCGTCTTCAGCGTGGTTACTCTATCGCCTTCTGCCACCTGTTCATAGATGGTTACTTTCAGGTCTGAAAATGCAGGTCGTAAGATATGCTCGAACATCTGGATCAGGCCCGCCGGGCCGCTGTCAAATCCTTTTGCCGCAGTATGATTGATAAAGGTATGGGCTACCAGTTCCTGAAAACTCTGTGGATTGCCTTCTTCAATGATCTCTTTATTGAAACGCCTTATCACCGCCTTGTTCTGTTCAATTGTTGCTGTCATGATCTATAGTTTTTATACAGCAAAATTAGCTCTCGCAGGTACCGTGGTGTTATTCCCGGACGTCCAGAGTTTGTGCCTGGACGTTCATATTTTGTTCCTGGTACGCCGAAGGCGTAACACCGAAGATCTGGCGGAATGATTTTGAAAAACTTGAATGGCTTTCATATCCCACTTTATCATACACATCTCCCGGTTTTGTTTGCCGGTCTTTCAGCAGGCGGGCGGCCACCTGCATCTTTTGTTCCAGCAGCCATCGCCGGGGGGAGGTACCATAGATCTTAGTAAAACGCCTTTTGAATGTAGACAGGCTCATACTGCATAAAAAGGCCAGTTCCTCCACCGTTACAGTACGGGTCACATTACCTTCCACTGCTTTCCTGATCTCAAAATCCTGCATACTCCCGTGCTGGTTAACCCTGAATTGCAGTAAGGTCTCAGGGGCCGTCCGTAAAAGGTACAACAGCAGCTCTTCAAACTTCAGTATACAGATCTCCTGTGGCAACGGCTGGTCCAGCTGCAACATCAGCCGCAGGGATTCTATATAGTTACGGAGGAATGTATCTTTCTCAAAAGTAATGAACGATGCAGCGGGCTGTTGCCGTACCTGCCGGTGTTGCTGTACCAGCCGGTCGTACTTCATGTAGAAGTCCAGCATGGCGTTGTCACTGAAATAAAGCAAAATAGCCTGGTAGTCCCCTTTATCAGACAATACACTTGTGGTCAGGCAACTACCCGATGCCAGGAACAGGAAAGCATCATCGTTCACAGTAGTCGATTGTCCGCCGTAGATGACCGTCTTACGGCCTTCTATCAGCAGGTGGATCATATTCCTGTGCAGGATCACCCTGTTCTTTTTCGTCCTACAAAGCGAAGTAAAAGGCCTGAGGAGGATCTGGTCCTCTTCACGGTATTGTGCCGGGTTCAGGTCCTGTGGAAGATTAATGATTTGCATTCCTGCAAAGATCACAAAAAAAAGTTTCAGGGAATAATACCCCGGCTCCGGAAATCATCAAAGATCCGGAAGAACATTTCCTTCGTCTCCACATAATCATGAAAACCGGCCCTGCGCACTTTAGAACTATCTGCAAATACATCATAGTCCCAGGCAAATACGAAGTCTGCGAAACGCCAGGAAGACAATTGTTCATAACTGATATCCGCCAGCCCATACTTCTTTTTCATCTTCTCCCATAACGGCGCTTTATCGGCCATGATCACTTCCAGCGACATTGGCAATGGCGGCGCTACCTCCAGATCGAAATAACGGGCTATTTCCGGCCACATCTCATTCCACCTGAATAAATCCCCATTCACGACGTTAAACGCCTGATTTGCCCCCTTTCCGTCAGTCGCAGCCCATGTGGTAGCGCTGGCCAGCAAACCTGCGTCTGTCATCTCCAGTAATTTATCATACGCACCAGGCTTACCAGGAAAACGCAATGGCAGCCCCAGTTCTTTCGAAATAGCCGCATACAGGGCTATAGCCAGCGCCAGGTTCATCGGATTGCCCAATGCGAACCCGCCAACTACAGAAGGACGCAGCGCTGACCATGTCCATTGTTTACCAGCCTGCTGTTGCTCCAGGAATTCCTGTTGATCAACATTGAATTCAGGTGGCATATGTCCTGCGTCAGACTCCCTGGCAGGCGTTTTAAACGGCCCCAGGTGAGCGCCATACACTTTATATCCCTGCATCAGGCTGATATGCTGTAATGCTTTCGCTACCGGCTCCACGACTTCCACCAGGTTTTTCAGCATCGCAAGATTAGGCGGCACCAGTTCAGCCCAGGTGGGCGCATCCACGTATGCCGCATAGAAGATGTGGGTGACTTCCGTCAGATGATGTAGCTTGTCGAAGGTGTCCTGCTTATCTTGTAGATCGACCGCAATATATCGTACGCGCCCTTCCGTTTCTCCTCCCCTTCTTGACAGTCCGATAATATCCCAGTCTCCGAGCGCTGCCAGGTGTGCAGCCAGGTTTCTGCCGATAACACCGTGTGCCCCGGCTATTAATGCTACTTTCCGTTGTCCGTTCATACAGTTTGATTTTATGCCTCAAAATTAACCGGAGCAGTCAGCCTGGCATTTGTACATTGGTAAGGATTATTTGTATTTTGCGTCACATGCAGCGATACGTTCAACATGAGTTCTTAAAAGTTTCTCATTTTACTTGTGCAGAGTGGCCACATCCCCTGCATAACCACAATCATTTTGAACTGATCTTCATTCACCAGGGAAGCGGCTCTCATTGTTTGTCCGGCATGAAATACCCTTACGAAGCGAAATCATTGTTCCTGCTTCATCCTGCGGATTATCACAGCTTTGAAATAACTGTTCCTACTACATTTACGTTTATCAAATTCAATAGCGCCTATATCACGCAGATCGGTCATCTTCCGCCGGAACACCACTGGAACCGGAATATGGATGAACTGCTGGTTTGCAGCCGCAGGCAGGAATTGCCGGTACTTAAATCTCCTTCAGATGCCGGCAAAATTGATCACCTGCTTCGCCTGCTGGTCTCAGAATGGCAGGAAACAGCCAATGAAACCAGCGAGACTATTTTCTTCCTTTTGCAATCTGTGATGTCGATTGTGAGGCGGAACATGCACGAACAGGCAGATGCTCCTGTCAAGCAGCAGGAAAAGATCACGCAGATCGTCCATTACATCCATCAGCATATTTACAATGCAGCCGATACGCGGCAGGAACACCTGGCAGTTTTATTTGGATTCTCACCGAGACATTTAGGGGCTTTTTTCCGGGAACATATGCAGGTGCCATTACGGAATTATATCAATCAGTATAAACTTCATATTATCGAGAACAGGCTGAAGTATAGTTCATTATCGCTAAAAGAGATCAGTGAGGAACTTGGCTTTACTGACCTTAGTCATTTCAATAAATTCTTCAAAGGACATCACAAGATCAATCCATCACAATACCGGGAGAAATAACAGCCTTTGTTTATGCATATAAAAATATTATATTTGTATAACAAGTGTTCGTACCTATGAATCCATGGCGTAATAGATGCCATCTGACTATTCTAAATTCCTATGTATCCTATGAAACGATTTAATCTCTTTGGTAAAAAGCCCGTACCTGTCAATGAGCCAGGCGCTATAGCCCAGCCAGGCGACGACAGGAACTTTGTGGACGATCTCGTAAGTTATTTTAGCTCTAAGCAGGAAGTGATCGCCGCCTATTTTGGTTTCGCCTATAACACGATTGATAAGCAGTATCACCTGTTCCTTGCAATAGACCATGATATTGAAGCGGAGTCTGTTTCACAAATGACCGGCTTCCTCAAATCGCTGCATATGAAAGATACACAGATAGAGTATGCATCTCCTACCCAGAGCAGTGATATGCTGGAATACATTAGTCAACATAATCCTCCATTCTATCACAGAGACGCACCGGCATTATTACATCAAAAAATAATGAAGCAGTGGTTTAATGTAAAAAAATATAAGCAGGAGTTGATTGATACATTGAAGGAGTCTAAAGTATACACGCTGGCGAATCAGCCTGAGAAGCCGGATGATCGTATCGGCTTCGCGACCTTCGTCAAACCTAATGGTGAATTCGTCCCGTTATTCAGCAGGGAAGATATGATCTCTAAAAGCGGTATGAGCCAGATACCTGTAGGCATGGCAGCCGTACAAATGCCCTTTGAGATCATTTTAAAGATGTTAGGGAATGAGCAGTTTTTTGTGCTAAACCCCGGTACGCCCTTTGAAGTGGAACTGCGTGCGTAAAAATGCTATCTTGCAGCCGCTGCCTACCTTCCTGTTTAACATTTTAATGGAGCAGAAGCAGGTAAAAACAGCAGCATACGCAACGCATGATAGAAAATCTGGAAGAACTGCTTTCCGAACTAAAACCAAATGACATCTCCAGGTTTAGCCTGGCGAGTGCAGAGACGCTGTGGTTAACCTTAAGGAATACTTACGCAAAAGAATTCAACGGCAATACTGATATCACTTCGGATATTTTTGACAAAGCCTGGCTGCTGGTAGCTGGTCAACTTAAGGATACAACTGTCGATCAGCTGGAAACTGCAGCTAAAGATCAGATCCCTGATCTGGATAATTTTATGGATATCTTTGAATCAGCCTGGCGCACCGCCCTTGCATCTGCTGCGCAGAATGCTGCTACCGGCGTATGGCTCGCGATCTGCGGACTAGCCATAGAGCCACTGGGCGCTGCGCTCGACACCGTTGATATTACTGCCAGCACACTTGACATCCTGATCAGCACACAGTATAGCATACAACATGGTAACGATGCATTCCCCACTGAGGAAGATATCGAAGGACATCCTTTATATCAGGGTGAAATGAGAAGGCAAAGGGATGCTATTTTTGCATTAAAGACTGGCAAGACGGCTGATTTCAGGTCTGAGTTCGTAACGCTTCTGAACCTTGAATCACTAGGACTTCCGCAGGAATAGATCTAAATTGGAATACCCTTTCCCATAATGGGAAAAGGTATTCTCTCTGTTCACATCCTACCAGATGTTTGTGATTATGCAGGAAAGATCTGCGGCAAAATGCTAACGTTGAAATCAACGATATCTTTGATCGATTGATTGATTGCCTCAAATTTCTCCGCCATTGGCCCACCGCCAACAATCGTCCAGATAGGTCTTTCCCCTTTAGGCTGTTCTACCAGTTTCAACATCGCATCAGCTACCTCCTGCGGATCGCCGCTCTCCGGAGTTGGTACAAAATACTGTATCAAAGCGCGCTTGAAGTCTAATGCATCAGCGCCATAATGTACTTCTACAGCTTCATTTTTTGCTTTCAGACCTTTGTTAGTGATATCAGTCGTCTGATAAGCACCAGGCTGAATAATCGCTACATCAATACCGGAAGATTTCAGTTCATAGTGGTAGCCTACAGATGCAGCATCAATCGCTGCTTTAGTACCATTATAAGTGCTCAGGCTAGGGATATGGTTCCGGCTCTGTACACTGGCTATGTTGATGATCAATCCTTCTTTCTGAGCGTGCATATAAGGTAGCACGGCTTTCATGGTACGTTCAGGCCCGAGGGTGTTCACCTGGTACATTTGTTCTGTCTGTTCCATGCTTAATGCTTCACCCAACCCATAATAGCTGATCCCTGCATTGTTGATCAAAACATCGATCCTGCCACCTGATTTTTTTGCTATTTCGGCAACTGCATTGTTAACAGAAGCAGTGTTGGTTACATCCAGTTCTACTACTTCTACATTAACTTTCTGTGCCCGTGCCCAGTCTTTCAGTTCTTTTGCTACTTCTGCGTTAGCTCCATTTACATTACGCATGGTGGCGTATACGGTATGTCCCTTTAAGGCAAGGGTTTTAACTGCTTTTAAACCGAATCCGCTGGCGCTTCCTGTTAGAATGATCTGTTTCATTTGTGTGTAATTTGTGTGTTTGAATAAATTAATCAGTCCTGAATTTCTACCTACATACAGGTAGAATATATGGATAAAAAAATATCGCTTGCGTTATTACAACTACCTACATACAGGTAGGTGTTATGGGCAAATAAAAATCCTCTATGAGGATTTAAGGGTCTGCCTGAGTGAACCTATTACACGATCGAACGTTGGCTTTCCTCCCATACGGCCTACCAGTAGGGATCCTGGCATCAAGGCCATCCAAACGTTAGCAAGATCTTCCGCCGGCTCTTTAAAAGAAAATTCCCTTGCTTCCAAGCCTTCCTTTAATGTAGCAGTCAACCAGGATGTTACCAACTCGCCGTATTGCGAGGCGGCCAGCTGCATCCTTTCCGTTATCTCATTATAAGAACTGCTAAAAGTACTGAGTACACAAAGCTTTCTACCCTCGCTGAAGAAATATTCGTAATTGGCTATTAAAGCCTCCAGCTTGTCCATCGCCTTTGCCTTTCTATACTTCTGTGTCAGCTGAATGAAATCCTGGCGGTCCTTTTCTATTACGGCCAGACCAAGATCTTCTTTGGATGGGAAGTAATGGTGTATGGAAGCGTTTTTGATGTTCAGCTCCAAAGCGATCTGTTTATAATTAAAAGAATGGTATCCAATCCTTTGCATATAATCCCTACCGAGTTCCACTATCCTGTCTTTGGTATTTTGTGCTGTGTTCATCGTAATTCCTGCTTTGATGAAACAAAGGTACCTACTTACAAGTAGATAGACAAATTTATTTTAAACTATATAATATTTATTTTATTCACACGCAGATTACCCAATTATTTCGCGGCATACTTTTTTCCGCTCCAGATTTAAACCATTAATCCTTGTTTCATGCTAAAGGTCGAAATCGTAATATTGAGTTGAACAAAAAAATGTAGTAATAGCAGTGTCACTCGAACGTATATTTCTCTTACGCCAGTCTCATGTTGAATAACAGTCACACCAGCACCAGGCGTGACTGTTATAGCACATTATTAATCTTCGAGTATAGGATTGATTCGGTAGTATCACCCTATTTGCCTCATCTCTTTTTTAAGATATAGTCTTAAAAAGAAACGTTTAGCTATTTGAAATAGCGCAAGCATAAATATATTGTCGACTGAGGTAATAAGAGCGATACCGCTTGATTTGAATCTGAAATTATTATATAATACCATTAGGAAAATGCAAAGAAAATATACAACAATATCATAGATGCAGCTGATTGACAATACACTCCACATAGGCTTGCTTACCCTACCCAGAATCGATCTGGTAACAAAAAATGATACAATGCCGTAAATCAATACCCAACTTTTGACCTCAAACCAATTTGCATTACTCAAGTCATCCTGATAGCTTATTGTAGAATATTCCCGGATAAGGTAAAAGATACCGTCACCTTGGTATACGACGATAATGAAACTTGCAATTAAAACATATAAAACTGCTGCGGAAATAACTTTAACGTTTATTTTCATATTAGTATATTTTCCAACATCTTTTTTAGATAACGCCGGTTGAGACGAATTTGCCTGATATTCATAGCTATACTCCTTCAAAATCTTACCGTCTTGGTTCTTTACGAGTACTAATCTATCCATCCCCACAGTACCAGTATTCGTCACATTAATGATGCCTACACCTGGTGAAGTACCTCCTATTTTTAACACCGAACCGCCTTATTGTATATAAAAGCGACTATTAGTGACAGATTGAAGAGAAATGGCCGCTGAATCATCCAAAGGCCCATACACACTTAGCCTTACTACCGGCGACATTGTTCCAATACCAACGTTACCGCTGGGCTCAATCTTGTTTTGTGCCCTTGTGCTCATGTTAACAAGCAAAGTAATTGTCAGGATAAATGCACCTTTACTGAAAATCTTCTTCATGGTATTTCTCTATTCTTTGTTTATTTAAAAATTGTACCCTAATCTCAGCTTAACAGGACTCGTTGACGGCGTATTCCGCTTCGCCAGAAAATCATACAACAGCATAATATTCCCTTTCAACTTCGCACTCACCTTATACTTCTTACTTACCCCCAGCAACGCACTTCCCTGCCAGCCACTCCAGCTCTCCACCCCATTAACCCGCGATATTGTCGACACATGGTTCTGTTCAAAGCCACCGTTCACAAAAAAAGTTCCCTTCAGTTTCCAGTCAACGAATGACCGTAATCCCACACCCTGATGACTAATCGCAATATGATCCCAGCCTGTCCCTAACCCCAACTTGTACGACATACCAATACCTGCTGTCCCGTTCTTATGCAATCTATAACCTATCTGACCCGCGATATCTGATGTTGTGGGGAAATAACGGCTGGATTTCTGGAATTGAATATTCCCACCAAACTCCAACCGTTGCAGGAAGCTCTTCGTCTTCATAGGGTTCGGCTTAAAGTCAGGCATATCACCCGCATTGTCCAGATCAGGAAACTTACTTTTCAGTTCATTTAACTGGGAACGCGCCTGGTCCATCTGCTGACTAACAGCCTGCCGTGCAGCAGGATCATTGCCTAGTCTTTGCTGGATCAGCTGTTCCACCTGGCTACGGGTCTGAAGCCCCTCCAAACTCTGTGCAGTAGCTGTTTCAGATGATCCAAGATTAAAGAGACTTGCTAATTGAGAATTCCGGCGGATGAAATCATTGTAAACAGGCATCTTCTTCAACAACTCCATCGCTTTTGCTTCCGCCTTCTTTTTGTCCTTCAGGAGCGTTTTGTACTCACTGATCTGCTGACCATAGTAGTAGGCTTCTTTATTGATCTTCTGAAGATTTTTCGTAAAGCCGGTATACTGAGATAACTGTTCCTTCAGCTGTTTCTTATGCTCCCGGATATAAGCCTTTATCTGGTCTGCCTGCTGTAGTTTACCCTGAAGAGATTCAATGTTATTAGTAACATCAACGAGTTTCCCCTTCGAAGCCCCTAACAATTCTCCCTTGCCCTCCAAAAACTTCAGGGAATTACCAAGTGTATCAAGATAGCCGCCTCCACCGCCCAATGGCAGTTTGCTTGTTACTTTATTTTTAAGACCGGCTTTCAGACTACCCAAACTGTCAATTGATTTTGAGAAGATATTTCCTACAGCTATAGAATCAACTTTCCAGAGGCGGGCTTTCATTTTCTTCTCCTGTTTAAGCAAACGGCTCAATGCTTTGCCGGTCCGTTTATTTACCTGCTGCTCCACGTGCATTGACTTCTGCTTCACCTGAGACAAATAATTCCCAGGTAATCGAGGTGCTTTTTTAAAACTGCTATCCTGGACTGATAGTATAGTATCCTTACGTTGAAAGTCAACAGAACTGTGCAGATCTATCATAAGAAGACTTATAATAATCAAACTAGTCATATGTATAGGCTAAGATCTAAATTGAAAAAGCTGATTCTATACGAACAAAGTATAGGTAACCTCAATGGTTATCGGGTAACATAAAACTTTTAACGAAAATCAAATATCACAAAACAATGTCAAAAACAGAAATAAATTAATTGTATAGTAATCTTCACATCAATTAACACCATTCCTAACAGAAGAAAGAAACCAGAAATGTATCGTATCTGTATAGGGGAACGAAGTTTCACATCATGCAACATCAGCTGCTCATAATGTCTCGCACTAAAATTTCACTATCTAAATTAAGAACAACGAAATGACCTGCCCCACTAAAAATAAAAGAACCAACAATGCCGGCAAAGATATAATCACATTCCAATCAACTAAAACTTTACTCAACCTTCTCCTTTCCCTATAACTATCAACTATTATTCCTAGCGAATAATATACTCCGGCAAACAAAAGAGGCATTATAAAAAAACTACTCAGTATTCTATGCGTACTACTATTAGAATTGATGACATTCATTCGATTCACCAAAATATACTTTAAAGCAATGATAGCAAAAACACATAATGAAAATACAGCTTGCTTTTTAAGCGGCATAGGTCAATTACTTTCCTTTAAAACATCTAAATATCAGAGGCCATTCAAAAGGCATTCACCATTCCCTATTCAATCCATATCCTCTTCTTAAAATACCCCCTATATATCATCCAGCCCACCAAAACAAATACACAGAACTGAATTAAAACGACAGGAAGATAAGAGTTCGGCTCGGCATACCTATACCCGAAACTTATGCAATTAACAGGGAACGTTAGCAACAAACCAACCCAAACCCATTCTCCGGAAAATTTATCATCCGGATACACTGACATAACTGTCAAAGTTCCTAAACCAACATATAAAAAAGAGATCAAGTATGCGTTTATATAAGCGTCTTTTTTACTCATGCAATTTATTTATGACTAATTCATAGCCCGTAATTTTTGTCAGTGGGAAAAGATTAGGCGGACCAAAATAAATTTTCAATTCCATTTCTTTAACATTATTAATCGAATCCCTACCTTTGAAAATAGGCATTCTCACTTCTAGTCTACCCAGATCATCATATTTATCCGTAACTATTACCGGGATCCTATCGAAGCTACTATATGCTAATACATACTTTCTGACACGCTCAAAAACCCAGTGAACCTTTTCTTCATCTTTTATCATGATCGACTCCGGACCAATCATACGAATAAAATCGGTTTCTCTGTTTTCCTCGAAAACATCTATTACCTTATTCGATGTCATTAATATTCTCTCCTTTGGGATAGTCTTTCACAACTTCTCAAACATAACGCAAGTACAAAAAACACAATCAATCGTTGCCGATACAGCATCTTTCAAATTTTGATTGTTTAGAAAGCTCCCAGGGCCTATCGTTTCTTTTTACTACTTTATGATTAATTCATAACCAGAAATTTTATTCAACGGTACAAATTGAGGAGGGCCAAAAAAAATATTCAGTCGAATTTCTTTGATATTCTCAACACTATCCATTCCCTTGAATATTGGGATTTCCACACGTAATTTACTTACATCGTCATATTGATCTGTAATTTTCGCATAGAGTCTGTCAAAACTTGTATATTTTTGAACATACCTTCTGATCTTTGTATAATCCCTGTGTAACATTTCATCATCCTTCGCGATCACACTCAATTCCACTCCAATCAGTTTGTTAAAATCCGATTCTCTGTCTTCCTTCAAAGCTGAGATTAAATCATTCGATGTTCCAAGTATTTTTTGCTTGGGCGTCGTCTTTACGCAACTACTTAAAAATAGAATAATCCCCAATAATCCAAGCATTCTTTCAAATAATAGCATCTGTACTATTTTTGACTGTTTAGATAAATTAGTGTAGCATTATATAACCTTAACATATTCAGCGTTGATTCACTTAGCTGAACTCTCTTCTTAATATTGCTATCCTGCACCAGTGCAGCTGAATCTTTACACTGGCACCCTGGGTTCAATCAACCGGCCCACCTGTACAAATCCTGATAATAATCAACTCCCTTACTCCATCCTCAAACTCTTCACCGGATTCACTAACGCAGCTTTAATGCCCTGATACCCCACCGTCAGCCCTGCAATAAACATAACCAAAAAGGCAGACAGTGCAAACATCCACCACTCAATATTGATCTTATACGCAAACTCCTGCAGCCATTTGTTCATAATGAACCAAGCCAGCGGAGATGCGATCACCAACGCTACAATAACAAGCAGGATAAATTCTTTCGATAATAGCCCGAATAAAGACGTCATACTGGCGCCCAACACCTTGCGGATGCCTATCTCCTTTATACGCTGTTCCGCTGTGAACATCGCCAGCCCAAGTAGTCCCAGACAAGAAACCAATATGCTGAAAAAGGAAAAATAAGCAGACAGTTGGCTGACTATCCCCTCACTCTTATACAATTGCTCATATTCCGCATCGGCAAATGAATAGGTAAACGGAACATTTGGATTCAGCTCTTTACAGATCTTTTCAAGACTTGCCAGCGCCTGCTTTGTTTTACCGGCTTCTGTACGCACAAGGATATTACCCCAGTTTTCCTTCACGTCTAACCGCAAGATTAATGGTTGAATAGGATCATGCAATGACGTTACATGGAAGTCTTTCAGTAGCCCTACGATGTGTCCCTTCTGTCCCCAGAACGTCAGTGGTTTTCCGATAGGGTCTTTATATCCGATGATCTTCAGGGCAGACTCATTGATCAGGTAACCGGTAGAATCAGAAACAAAATTCTTCGAATAATCACGGCCATCTATTAACTTTAGATCCATCGTTTTTACAAAGTCATATCCAATCGCTGTATTCGTAAATTGCGGAGCAGTATTAGGCTCTTTTCCGCTCCATTCCACAGCAAAAGTGGCACTCCTTACAGATGTAGGCGCCTCTCCTATTTTCGACACCATTTTCACCCCAGGCGCATGTGATGCAATTTCTTTAAAGATGCTATACTTACTGGTGAATGCACCTTCAATAGGTATATACAACAGGTTCTCCCTGTCATAACCAAGATTGATACGCTGCAGATAATTCACCTGCTTTGAAACGACGATCGTACCTGTTATGATCACAATGGAAAGTACAAACTGGAACACGACAAGCCCCTTGCGGAACATCGTTGCATTACCACTGAACTTCAATGTTCCCTTTAAGACACTGATAGGTTTAAACGAGGAAAGGAAAATTGCAGGATAACTGCCAGCAGCAAAACCAGTAACAACGGTTAAAAAGGTCAATGCTCCCCAGAAGTAAATGTTTGAATAAGGAAATATGACCTGCTTACCTGTCAGCAGATTAAAAGAAGGTAACGCAAGCATAACGATCAACAGCGCCAGCAGGACCGATACACCTGCCAGTATCATGGCTTCACTTAAGAACTGTTTTATCAACGCCCCACGCATAGCCCCGGCCACCTTACGAATCCCGATCTCTTTTGCTCTCTTGGAAGAACGCGCTGTAGTGAGGTTCATAAAATTGATGCAGGCGATCACCAGGATAAATATCGCTAACACGATGAATAGTCTAACATACTCTATACGCCCGCCCGATAAATAACCATTCTTAAAATTACCGTGCAGGTAAGTATCGCCAAAACGTTGCATCTCCAGTTCGATCCGGAAATTCGGAGAGCTGAACTTCTCCATTGCCTTCCTGATCTTAGCTTCCGCCAACGAAGGATTAGCATCCTTGCGCAGCATAATAAGGGTATTCGGTCCGGTATTCCCCCATTCTTTAGCCCACTTATTATCATCCAGGAAACTCATCCAGTTGATGAGGAAATCAAATTTAACAGCAGCAGCTCCTGGTAAGTCTTCAAAGACACCGGTCACCGTCATATCCTTCCTGTTATCGTAATTGATCGTTTTACCCAAAGCTGCGGCAGCACTTCCAAAAAAAGCTTTCGCCATTTTATCCGAAAGGCATATTGATCCGGGTGTATTCAATGCCGTTGCTGGCGATCCTTTTAACAAAGGATAACTCATCATTCTAAAGTAATCGGAGTCGGCATAACAACCCTCAAACTTCATAAGTTTATCTCCAACCCTGAAAACCAGGCGATCAGGGGTATCATTGATCCATGCAAAAGCTGAAGCGTATTCAATTTCAGGAATTGTACGCTTCAGCTCATTCGCCAGCACGCCTGGCGTATTATATCCCGCATATACGTTGTTATCAATATACTGTCTTTCATAAACGGCATATAACCGGTCGCCGTTCTTATGAAAATTGTCTACGCTAACTTCGTCCCATACCCACAACAATATCATCAGACTACAGGCTAGCCCTATTGTCAGACCAACTATATTAATTACTGAAAAGGCTTTGTTCCGGACAAAGTTCCGCCAGGCAATTTTCAGATAGTTCCTTAACATGGTATGTGCATTTGTTGATGTTGGTTCGAAAATAATATGCCGGTTTATAATTATCAAACCAACACTCAACTATGCATAAAAAAACATACAATATGTCCAGTTATAATATAACCGGCGTTCGTTTACGAACACTTGCATCAGTGCTGTGTCAGGGTCTCCTCCTCCTTCGGATTAGGCGCTCCTTTCCCTGTCTCAATAAGGCTCTTTAAACTGTTTTGGATATAACCTGTCCATGCGTCATGGCAGATCTTAAAACATTCATGTTCAGGTACCAGCCCTTCATGCGTGAACTTAATCTCAGTCTTACCATCTTTTGCAGCAATCTCAAAGATGCATTTGGTGCCTTTCCATTCACTTTGATCTTCCGTAAAATTGAAATAGTTGTCCAACACCAGCCAAACCACTTTCTGACCAGGAATAAGCTCGGTGATCCTCATGCTGCAACGGTGAACGTCTTTGAAATGATAAGCAAACTCACTGTTGAGTTTATCTGTGCTTCCTGTTATCTCTTCCGACCACCATCCACGGGGATTATTAATAGCGTCAAAAGCTATCTGTGGCGTTTGCTCAACAAAGATCGTAGTTGTGAAATCCTGATTTTTCATGGCGTATTTTTTATACTTTTATAAAGGGTTATTTACAATACAAATTTACCACCTGCTTTCGCAACTCGGGGTGTACTGATTAGACATTCTGATAGGTCTATTTGGACAGTCGCTATACCCGCCTATTTCACATGGACCAGTTTATATGTCATTATCTGGTCCTTTACTCTCAATTGCAATACATATACACCTGCCGGCATGTGGGATGCCTGCCATATAATAGTCTGCAAACCAGGCTGCGTTACTTTATCGAACAAACATACCACCATACGGCCATTTGCCTCATATATGCTCAACTGTACCCTGCTTTCTTCCGTCACATCAAATGAGATGATTGCATAATCACTGAACGGGTTCGGATAAGTTCTAACAGATCCTAATCCCATTAGTTCTCTGCGGGCATTATTTTCTATACTGTCCAGTTGTCTATCGTCCATTTCCGGTGCTGCGGATGATTGACGGGCCGGCATCGCCCTCAACTGGTCAATGATCTTCTGTGCAGAAAGTATCAACGCATGTCTGTCAGCATCTGTGAGTTTGGTTCGCTGCGTCGCACTTCTTACCAATATATTGAATACCCGAAGCACCGCGATGGCTGGCCGTATTTGCCCTCTCACCTCCAATCTCCTGGATATTTCTATCACACCATTCAGTATCCTTCCTTCCCTGACAGTCAGTCTTCCATTATTCACCAACGCTGTAATTTGCTGCATGAGCAATCTGTATTGCTGCGCTACATCTGTCTGCTGACTAACCTGTACGGTTATACTACTCTGGTCATCTTCCGTAACAACACCGTTACCCGGAGATGAATCCGGATCAGCCTCATTCACCAACGTAACTTCAGCAGTATTAGTAATAGCACCGGCTGCAGCAACTGTACCTGTGATAGTCAGCGTAGCCTGTTGGCCGCTATTCAATACTGCGACCATCCATTTACCTGCAGCATTGCTATAAGTACCTGTCGTTGCTGTGGCCTGTATGAAAGTGATCCCTGCAGGCAGCATGTCAGTGACAGTAATACCTGTAGCGTTATCAGGCCCTTTATTAGTTAATTGAATTGTGTACACAATCTCATCGCCAACAACATACTGCGTTTTATCAGCCTTCTTTGTCAATTCGAGATCAGCGCTTACAACGTTTCCGGTCAACAAACATGCACTGAACTCACTGGTATTATTACTGGGATCAGTTGCCGTACTTGTGATAACTGCACCCGCAGGTAGGGTTATACCTGATAATAGCGCATTGAATGCAGCGTTACCACCTGCATCTGTCGTAACTTTAAAGGAATCGAGGAATGTTTGCCCTTCGCCATGTCCTGACAAATTACATGCATCATTCGAAAAGAAATCCAGTCTGAACGTTGTATTGGGCGTACTGTTCAAAGTACCTTGTATATTAAGATTCCCATTTGTACTGCTGACTCCAGTCAGCACAGGGAAGTTCTGTAAATTATTAGGGCCGGTATCTCCATCACCTACATCGTTTGGCGTAATACCATCATTACCGAGGTCTAGTCCCGGACCATCATTATTGAAGATCGCATTCGCTACAAGCGGACTACCGGTACCTGTTCCACCAAAGGCGACGCCCTTTCCATTATCATTAATAATATTGTTGATAATACTGGCTTTTGCAGCGTCGTTTACCTGTATACCGGTACCATTACCTGAAATAGTATTGCCCTCAATATTAGCGATCGTAGTACCGTTTATTAAGATGCCCGGACCTCCATTATTGGTGACTGTATTACCGAGAATGCTTTTATCCGTCAGAAAGCTGGTCACTTCAAGTCCGCCCAGCACATTATCATCGAAAATATCTTTTTCAATGAAAGCGCGGACAGTAACAAGGTTTCTGCCATCATTGATCCACCGCAAACCAGCACCGCCATTCAGCGCAAACCTGTTTTCCGTAGCAGTGAACGTAGCGACGGCATTCGCATCCGCGAATACATCAAGCCTGTCGCCGTCCTTCCCATTATTGATACCTGAAGAACTGATAATAGCGTAACTGAACTCTGTTCCGGCTTTGAGCACTACTCTCCCGTTCCTTCCACCGCCTTTGTTATCTGTATAAACATCGCCACGTACCCGAAGCGCCATCTGCAAAGCACTGCTAAGATCAGCTACGTAATTGAATCCTACATCAGCATGGCCTTCATATATCCCATTCGTAAAGTCTTTGTTACCCGTGGCATGAAATACAAAGTTGGCGCCTACCTGTCCCAGCTTCATCGTATCTCCGGCAAAGATCCAGTCAATCTTTCCACTGAAAGATTCCACAACATCCAGCGACATATCATTACCTGTGTGAAAATTATTTTCATACATCATCTGGATGTTCTTCCCTTCTGCAAACCGCAGTTTACTACCAATCTTCATATTACCCTGAAAACTGTTCTTACGGATGTTATAGCTACCATCTGCATTTACAAACAGGTCTATGCCCACGCCAACAATCTCTGTAATATAATTCCCTTCAATAGTGATAGGCTTCGCACTGGCGGCAATACCAATAGCGAATTTGGCTCCGGTCTTATTTTCACCGATAGTATTGCCTAATATTTTAATCCCTTCCGTCAAACTACCGGTAACGGTTATACCATTACTGGAAGTATTACCTGCCATTTTATTCCCCTGATCAGGATTCGTACCCCCGATGATATTATTGGGCGCATTATTCAATACAACAGCATCCAGTTTATTCGGCAATGCATTTTCGCCCGATATATCCAACCCTATGAGATTTCCTGTTGCCAGGTTATTCACCGCACCATTGGTCCCAAACTGAGAGGGATCAAGTCCCTGGATATTGATACCTCTGCCTTCATTTCCTGAGATGATATTTCTTAATACTCCCGTCCCTCCTATAACACAGCCAGGCGTATTATCAATAAAGATCCCGTCTCCGCCATTACCTTTGGCAGTAGTACCCGTATGATCTGTGCCGATATAATTGTTCGTTATACGATGACCTCCTTCCCCCGGAGGTGGCGTACCTGAAATGAAAATACCGTGAGAAGAAAAACTATTGATCACAAAAAAGGAGATATCACAATTGCCACCAAGTAACCGAAGGCCCATAGCGCCGCCTCCGGCCATGCTTCCGTCCAGTTCAATACGGCGGCTGTCACTATTTACAGCAGTGATGAATACAGCGCCTAAAACAGGCGGTAAAGGCCCTAATCCGGTACTTCCGATTTTAATGACGATACTACCTGTGCCGGGCGCGTTCGGTATGTCAAATGTGATCCTGTTCTGTCCCAGGTGACGATTCCCGTTCTGGTTCTGTACAGCTGCCCGGAATGTACATTGATCGCCGGGAGTATTAGGATCTACGTCACACCTTCCGTCATCGCCCAACTCGGCTGCATTAGGATCACTTTCATCGCCGGTCATATTGACCGTAAAAGTTTTAGTGGTTTGAGCCAGTACTCTTACCGGTATCAGTAATAACATCAGAAAAAGTATGATCCAGATGCTTTTAATCAGAAGATCAGAGAAATGATTGGGTTGTGCTTTATCTGTATAGATGGGATTACCTGGAGATAAGTACTGCCCGTTTAGATTTGGTCTCATTGTTTTGTTCTTTAAGCATACGTGAGACAATCCAGGCTATAGAAATGCATTTGTATTCCCCTGGCGGGAACTATTATTCATATTTCCAGTGTGGCTTTCCACCTGCATGAGGTGCTTACTCAAAGTGCTGAGTATTCCATTGGAGTGAGTTTTGGGGGAGATCCTGATGATACTACAATAAGTCAGAATAGCTAAAATTGGTTGTCATGCTGTAATGAGCACCATGTAATCGATTCCAAACCAGCTAGTTAAATACACTGACAAAGTTCACGAAAAAACAGGAGAGATAAAAAATTATATAAACGTTACGGCCTGCCTTACAGCATATATTTACTCAAATATTTAATTAGTTTTACATCCCTATGGTAAAACTCCCTACAGGCGGCTTCCAGTTACTTATCCTGCTGATACTCGGCATTATTATGTACATCTGTGTCAGGACCAAAAAATTGACCGTTCCCGCAGCGCTATTGGCAGGCATGATCGGTTTTATCGTAGCAATGGGATCTGGCTATATCGGCCTCTTTTCCCTCATTCTCTTTTTTGCGCTCGGCGTATGGGCCACCTCTCACCGGAAAGATCTGAAAGCTAAAATAACACCTGAGGGTGTACATCCCGAAAGAAGAAAGGCCGGCCAGGTCTTTGCGAATGGCGGGGTAGCAGGTATCATATCATTCATCGCATTTTTTGACCGTATACATGAAGACCTGTACGTACTGATGGTAGCCGGCAGTCTGGCATCCGCTCTTGCAGATACACTCTCCTCGGAACTGGGTATGGTATATGGCCGCAGTTTCTACAACGTTAGGACCTTCAGGAAAGATGCGAAGGGCCTGGATGGTGTGGTGAGCCTGCAAGGCACGCTAATAGGCGCTGCCGGCGCAGGACTGGTGGCACTATTATCTGCTGGTTTTAGTAAAATGGCTGTTGCCGTTTTATGTGCGGGTGTACTGGGTAATCTTGTTGACTCCATTCTCGGTGCAACATTGGAACGCGATCAGCAGATCGGGAATGACACGGTGAACTTCCTCAATACATTGAGCGGCGCTATTTTCGCGGGGATAGGTTATGCCATTGTACAGGCATCAACTATTGCTTATTGAAAAACAACCATATCCATCACGTTACAGTTCTTTTTGGAAATATTGACGATTATAGCCCCTCCGGCCCTGGTATCATTTTCAGGGATCCATTCTACCCTTATCACTGAATCTCTTTCATAAACCGATGTAATGAAAACTCTCGGATCGCGGCTCTTCCGGATCATCTCATTAAAAATTCCTGCACTCTGAACCCTGATAGAATCCAGGTGACAGCCTCTGGCAGTAAAGGGCGGATAAGACGTCTGTGCTCTAAAAACGGCACAGGATGCCATGAATAACGAACATAATAAGAGGGATAAAAATATTGCTTTCATAAGCCAGGGATCTATCTTCAATTTATCCTTTTTTTTCGTTAAATTCATTATGAGCATACATCATTACACCAAACAGCCATTATCATGTCCACGCTTACTGACCATAGATCTGTATTTGATAAGTTCCCCGCAATACGCACTCCGCACCTGGAACTTGTCCAGATCACCGAGCAACATGCCAACGATCTGCTGAAGATCTTCGGTGATAAACACATGAGTGAATATTACAACCTGCTGCCACCCGAAGATGAGGATGACTGCCAGCGTATTGTCAGCCACTTCCGTAGCCGCTTCGAATCGAAAGCCGCTATCAGGTGGGGCATCCGGCTGAACGACAACAATGAGATCATCGGTACGGTAGGATTTAACAACTTCACTAAAAAACACCGCGCCAACATCGGTTATGACCTTCAAAATAACTGCTGGAACCAGGCGGTTATTACGGAAGCCCTTTATGCTGTTATCAGCTTCGGTTTTCATGCGCTGGACATCAACCGTATAGAAGCCGAAATAATGGAAGGCAATGAAAACTCCATACAGGTAATGCACAATATGGGGTTCAAACAGGAAGGCGTTCTGCGGCATTGGATGTACTGGAATGACAAACACTACGATATGCTGATGTTCTCACTACTGCGTTCAGATGGTGAGGCTTAAAAGATAACTCTCTAAACGTTTAAAATCCCGTAAACCAGTCAACCTGGTTTACGGGATTTCTTTTTACCTTCATGAGAAGCATAGACATAAAGCACAATGTATTATATCCCTATACCTAATCATTTACATAACACCGTATTTATACTGTCTCTGTAAAGGTGCTACTATAGCGCTCTGACAGAGATAACCCATATATAACCCATATATGACCCATATATAACCCGTATATAACCCATATTTAAGAGATATGGATTATATACGGGTTATATATGGTTTATATAAAGTTTATTGATGAGTTATCGCATTTATTTACTTAAATTAGTAGTACGTTTTAAGCCTTTAAGCACCGGCTTAAGATCGAATCCATATCCTTTTTTAACCTTAATAAATGTTAATTCCCTTATTATGGCCATTCTTAACAACAAGTTGCTTGATCTTACCGGTAGTTTCGGTAACATGAGCCTCTACAAACGAAAAGATTCTGATAAGACCATTGCACGCACAAAGGGCGGTGCAACCAGGAAGCAGATCCTGAAATCACCAAAGTTTGAATTAACGCGTCTCAACAATGACGAATTTGGTGATGCGGCAAAAGGAGCCTGCTACATCCGTTGGGCAATGCTTCACATCCGGCATCTGGCCGATTTTAATTTTACGCCTACGCTAAATGCTCTGTGCAGGACCATTATGAAGCAGGATGAGACCGGCCGCCTCGGATTAAGAAGGATTAATTTCTCGAAATACCGTCACCTGCTGGACGGATTTAGTCTCAACAAAAGGCATCCCTTTGTCAATGTGGTAAAGCACCCTGTATTCTGTTCAATAGACAGAAATACGGCTAGTGCCACCGTGCAATTTCCCGACCTGGTGCCGGGCATTAACCTGTCGTTACCATGGCAATCTCCCATGTACAGGCTCGTATTCACCTCCGCTATTATTGAGGATGGATATGGAATGGATCGTGATGCCGATGCGCGCAAACAACTACTGATCACCCAGCCTGTTACTACACCCTGGAGATTAGCCGCACAGGTTTACAAAGGAGAAACATTTACACTCCAGCCGGACATACCCCATAAAATGCTTATGGACGAAACACTGATAGTGTCCGTCGGCATTGAAATGGGTACACTGATCTCCGACGGAGTGATAGAGCGGGTCAAAAATGCCGGTAGCGGCAAGATCCTGATGGCAGGATAATAAGCCACCATATCAGAACCTGAAACCGGCCGTAATATAAGGCAATGCGCCCTCTTCCGAGATACCGACAGCTGCCTGTATCAGGAACAGTTCTACAGGTATGATATAAATACCGCCGCCATAACCGTCGTGCCATCTGCTGGACGATTGTCCCGGCAACCATACGCGACCAAGATCGTTAAACCCGATCATGCCCACGCTGCCCGGGAACAGGTATGAGGTGAAATCAAATAACTTCAGGCGTAGTTCAAAGTTGTGGTACACGGCGGTCTTCCCGATGAAACGGTTGGTATGGAAACCGCGCAGGATCTGCGTACCACCAATAGCCATCATCTGGAAATAAGCTGGATCACCGAAGGTGGTGCCCGCCGCAATACGATTGGCCATCACCAATGTGGAATCGCCGATCAACGGAACATAAAAGCTAAAGTCGGACGTCAGTTTGCCATATCTTTTATGTTCCCTGTTGGTCTGTTGCATACCCGTCAGCTCCGTATGCCAGTTAAGACCCCTCGACGGTAACATCACATTGTTACGGGTATCTGCTTCAATAGCAGTTACCAGCCCGGCATAAAGACGGTCGTCAAACACATGTTCATCAGGGAAAGCGGCGTTATAAGCCCCCAGGAATTTACGGCTGTTATTGGCTGCCCGGCTCGTATAGAACTGTCCTGCGATACCTCCGCTCACAGTCAATCCCCTCCCGATGTTACGGTATAATCTTACATCGCCGTTCACCAGGTCATACCGGTTACGGTAATACGTAATTTCCTTATCATCATCATTCACAAAAACAGATTCGTTGCCCAGACCAAAGAAGTTACTCAGGTTATGCGGTCCACGGGAGAGGATATTCACTCTTAGATCATTCCTACCGATCGCTTGTTTGAAGTCGGCAAGGTATTGTAACAGGAACGCCTGTCTGCCGGTCACATAACTAACTATCAGCTGATGCTGCTGCGCATAAGGCTTCTTGCGGAAGCCCTGTTTTTCAAACATCATATTCACGCGCAGCATAAATCCCTGGTCCGGATTGTATTGTACGGAAGGCAAAGGACCGACCCTGTCAAACAGGAAACTGCGTTTATCATAGCTGTTCACAGCTGTATCTGCGGATGTTCTGATCTTCGCACTCCCCTTCGGTGGTATATAATTCGTTTCGTCGGAACGGTCGTACACATACAGCCGGCCTTTACGCGGTACATTATCTGCTACTATAAAACTATCTGCGTCATTACCACCTATCATACGGATACGGATAGGTGAAGATGCATCGCCACTCACCCTGAATACGTCATGCCCGCTAAGCCCGTACAGCCTTATCTCTTTAGTTACTGCTGGATCGAACACACGCTTATACAGGAGATCTTCCACGGTGCCTTCTTTCTTCGTTTTGTAGATAGACACATCCACCATTCCGTTTGATTGTCTTTGGATATCAAACAGCTCGTGTTTGTCAGAAGCAGGAATGTCTACATAAATAGACAGGAACTTATAATAGCTGACAGCATCCTTTTCCAGGCCGTTCCTGCGGGCTATAAAAGCGCTGATGATCTTTTCACCCGATAACTTAAAGATGGTATCCGGCATCAGCATCACTGAACTGCGGATAAGACTATCCGTCAGGATAGCCTGTATGTAATGCACCTGTTTCCTCCAGTCCTCTTCACTCAGGCCATTCAGGAAATAACGATCAAAGTAGCGGGCGTTGAAATTGAAACCCTTGATATCCCTGATATGATCGTGATAGCCCTGGAACTTTGACTTAAGCCATTGGTGAGAGATGATCCAGGGGAATACACCCGTTGTATTATAATACACCTGGTCCCTGTCGCGCGGCACCGGGGTATAGTTCACTTTCTTATGATCTTTCTCCCTTTGCCAGCGCCACTGGTCTTCATGCCGGTCCCAGTCGCCAAGCAACATGTCCAGCAGTCTTGCCCTTAACACGATCTGTTGATCGATCCGTGTGTCATTATCTTCTTCGAGCTTCCGTTGTGTCTTATCGGTATTGTCGGTACGATCGGCATCGACTGGTTCTCTCTCTTCGAAGAGGAACACTGAATTGGCGAAATCCTTCCGGTATTCTCCCAGTGCGGGATCATCGGGTACATATACGATCTGTGGATTGGCATGTGGAATGCCCAGCGCTTCCGCCAACGGCGGAACTGTTACCGATGAATAAGGATGTGCAGTGACCACCTGGTCCTGCAGAATATCTTTGGTAATGGTAGCCCTTAAGTTGGGAGGCAGCCCCCTTTCGGGATATTTCTGGATGGTACGTAACACCCATTCCCGGCCACTGCCATCTTTCAGTCGCAGGGACTTGGTTTGCAGTCCGCCGCCCATCTGTTCGATCGTCAACCCGCCCTTTTCTTTAGCCAGGTAAAATACTTTCAGCTTTACAGGAGCCGCCCATAACTTACGGTAGCTTTCACCGAACAACATACGGTGTAAGCCACCCACACTATCGTATGCAGGGGAAATAGATACAGTAATACTATCGCCGGCAGGCATCTGTGCCTGCGCCGTGGAAATTGACAGGATAGCCAGGAGTGTAAACAGTCTGTTCAGGCTCATGCAGTTATTTTATCAATGTTTGTGCCGTGCCGCCCTTAATGCGCATGACAGAACCGAAAAAATACGAAAACAGCAACAACTCTCATCAAAGAAGGCATAAAAATATCTTTGAAGGGATGAAAATTTCTCAGCCGGTAGCATTAAAGACCGTCTTATGCAAAACATGTATAACGGAAACATTGTTGACCCTGCGGGATAAATGACTGGCTATTTTGGTACCCGCGCTGCTCTTACAGCGCTATTCCTGATAAAGACGACAGACATCAGCGCACCTAGTAAGCCCAGTACCCCGGATATACGCATGATCTTCTGATATGCTGATATAAAACTGTCGTGATATAACCTGGTTACCGCTGCTTTCTCTGTTTCGTTCAATGATGCGGGCGCCTTTGCATTACCTAACTCCCCCGCCTGCTGCATTACGGCCTGTTTACCGGCTTCATTCAACGGTAACTGAGCCAGGTCCCCTTTTAGTGCGCCGGAGAAGAATAACACCGCCAGCGCCCCGAAAATGGCATTGGCAAAGACACCTGCAATACGGGATAAGGCGTTATTGATACCGGACGCAGTTCCGGAGAAGTGATCACTGACAGCCCCCATGACCGTCGCGGTCAGCGGTGCTACGGTAAAAGACATCCCCAGACCGAAAACGAGGATACCGGGAAAAAAAGTTTTGAAATAGGCTGATGGTCCGGACGTTTGTCCGACGAAAGAGAGCATTAACAACCCCACACCGGCTATCGCCGGACCGATGGTCAGTAATAACCTGGGGCCATACTTATCTGCCAGTGTACCCGCAAACCGGGCCACAAGTACCATCAGGATCGTAAAAGGCAGGAAGGTAAGCCCGGATTGTAACTGGTCGTATCCCTGCGCCTGTACGAGGTTTAATGAGAGGAACAACATACCTGCGCCCAGGCCGGCATAGAGAAAGAATGTAAGCAGGTTAGCGCCAGAGAAGGTCATGTTTTTGAATAGCGACAGGGGCATCATCGGGTGACGGCTCCTTCGCTCTATAAAGACATAGGCTGTGAGCAGTAATATCCCTACTATCAATGAAGCAAGCACCTGCCCGTTCAAACCGGTCTCCGGTATACGTAGAAAACCAAATGTAACAGCTATCAATCCCAGGGTAATGGCGGCAGCTCCTTTGAGGTCGAGTGTTTTATCCTTATCATCTGCAATACTTTCCTGCACCTTCGTCCATAGGATGATCACCGCTACAATGCCGATGGGCACATTAATAAAAAAGATATAACGCCAATAGCCGGCATCAGCTAAAGCGCCTCCCAGTATAGGGCCGCCGATGGTCACCACGGTCGTAAAAGCAGACCAGGTGCCGATGGCTTTGCCCCTTTCATCTTCGTTTATGGAGGAAGAGATCAGTGAGAGACTACCGGGGATCATTAGTGCACCGCCAACTCCCTGGAACATTCTGAAGATGATCAGCCAAAATACATTACCTGCCACGCCACAGGCGGCGGAACCGGTAATAAAGATGAGGATCCCTATAATGAAGATCTTCTTACGACCCAACTTATCTCCTAATGAGCCACCGATAAGCATCAACGCGGCCAGCATCAGCAGGTAAGCATTCAGGATCCAGAACAGGTCTGTACCGGAGGCATGAATGCTTTTCTGGATAGCCGGTAAAACCACATTCAGGGCTGTGCCATCAATAAAAGCCATAGCAGACGCCATGATCGTCGATACCATGATCCACTTTCCTGAAGTGCTCGAGAGAGATACTGTTGCCATTCAGGAAAGTTAGGATAAAAAAGGATACGACCTACTCAGCTTTCAGACTGTTCAGCGGATTGGAAACTGCCGCCCTGATAGCCTGTATGCCGACTGTACATAAAGTGATCAGCATAGCCAGCATACCTGCAAGAGCGAACATCCACCAGCTAAGAGGAATGCGGTAAGAAAATGCCTGTAACCATTCCGACATGGCCCACCAGGCAATAGGTGTGGCAATAACAAACGAAATGCTTACCAGTTTCAGGAAGTCTTTCGACAATAAGGTGGTCAGGCCAGCTACACTTGCCCCCAGCACCTTCCGGATACCGATCTCCTTACTTCTTTGTTCAGCATTGAACGCTGAAAGCCCAAACAGGCCAAGACAGGAAATAAAAATAGCGATGGCCGTGAATGAGTTGATAATACCGGATAACGTGATCTCTGTTTCGTATTGTTTCTCTACTTCATTGTCAAGGAATACATATTCAAAAGGTACGGACGGAAAATCTTTCTGCCATAATACACCGATCTGCTGCAACAGGTCTTTATAATTTCCGCTGTTAGCACTAATAATTACATTATCTGTTGCATTGGCAGGATCATATCTCAGCATTAAAGGCTTAACATTATTATGGAGGGAATTGTAATTAAAATCCTTCACAACACCTGCTATTTCCACAAAGCTAATGGCTTCACCGGCTTCCGCCTGCGGGTATAACCTTTTGCCGGGCGCTGTTGCAGGAGTTAATCTTAATGCTTTCGCAAAAGCCTCATTGATCAGTACCTTTCCGGAGTCGTTTGCCCTTAGGTTCCTTCCTCCCGCAAGTTGGATACCAAGTGCATCTGCATACCAATTATCTGTCCATACAAATTGTACATCCGTACCAAGTGTGCCATTACTACCTTCAAGATAGTAAGGCCAGTCATGGCTTACAAACTGACTGGGGAAATTGTCGGCCTGAGTAACCGCTTTTACGCCAGCCAGTTGCCTCAGATCATTTGAAAATGAAGGTATCTTACTTTTTATATCATCCGTATGAAAACTGAGAACGATCTTCTGACTACTATTAAAACCCAGGTCTTTATTTTTTATAAAATTCAGCTGGCTATAAATAACAATGATAGCGGTAATGAATATTACAGATAATGAGAATTGGAATATCACCAGGATGCGCCTTATTCCTACTGACGACAAATGACTGCTGAAATTACCCTTTAACACCTTTACCGGCCTGAAAGCAGAGAGATAAAATGCAGGATAACTTCCTGCAAGTAATCCGGTCAGCACGCCCGTTCCCAATAATAATAACCAGAATTTGTAGTTGGCGAGAAAAGATAAGCTGATATCGGCCTGCGTAATATGATTCAGGTAAGGCAAGGCCAGGACCAATATTGGTAAAGCTGTCAATAAGCCCATCATTGATAGTATCATTGATTCACTCAGGAACTGCTGTACCAGGTCGTTCACACGCGCGCCTATCGCTTTTCTCACCCCCACCTCTTTCGCCCGCCGGGAAGCACGTGCCGTAGACAGGTTCATAAAGTTAATGCAGGCAATGAGCTGTATGAGTATAGCTATGAGCAACAGCATATTCAGAAAGGAGCGGTCCAATGTTTTGCCCAGTTCATTTTTATATCCTGATGTAGTACGTATGGAGCCCACCTGCTGCAGATGCAATCGCTTTTCCATACCCATATCTTTCAGTTGCTGAGCCCCATGCCGGGCTAAAAAAGCCGGCAACTTACTTTCCAGTACAGACTTGCTGGCATTGGACCTGAGCCTTACGTAAGAAGCCGCATAATTATATGCCGCCCACGCTGTATTTGTATAGGTAAAACTTCCCATTCCACCGCTGTTCATGGATATGAACATATTGGCTTTTATATGCGATTTCCCCTGACTTTCATCTATAACGCCGGTCACTCTGAAAGCATGCTTCCCATAGGCATTATCAATTTCTATCACCTTGCCAACAGGATCTGTGTTACCAAATAATTTATCAGCAACAGGTTTGAATAACACGATACAATAAGGATCAGTCAATGCATTTAACGCATTACCATACACAAAATGAAAATTGAACACGTCGAAAAAAGTGGAATCAACATACACCGCATCTTTCTCATAAATACTTTTCTGATCGTACTGTAGCAAGTGCTGCTTTGCACCAAGTAAACTGGTGGGCACCACCCGCGTAAACTGCTCCACTTCTCCGAATTCATCTTTCATTGCTGGAGCAATGGGAGGAGAACTAGTAGCACTGTTACGTACCTCGCCCTGACTCAACACCCATGAGTTAACACGGTAAATATCTTCTGCCCTGTTATGATGTTTATCATAGCTATACTGGTCTGCAACAAACAGTATAATATAAATACAGCAGAGCGTGCCTATTGCCAGACCAATGATATTAATAACACTGAAGGTTTTATTTTTCGACAGATTGCGGAAAGCGATTTTGAGAAAGCTTCTGATCATAAGGGCTTTGTTGAACTATTGACAGAACCAACGGAATACCAGGTATTAATCTACTATAAATGAATACGTTATTAAAATAAAATCATTAAATCCGTTCGTTTTGGGACAAAGATCGTTCGTTTTTGAACAAGAGATCCCGGGGATATATGAAATACGAAACAGGCCCTTACAACGTTGGTAAGGGCCTGATAACATTTATTGGGTGATAGTATGGTAACTGTTAAAAGATCCTGATGCCTGTATTCAGCAACAACTGGTAGCAAATTAAGAAAACAGTACAAAAGCCAAGTGACAATGAAAAATACCGCACAAGCATCCGGCTGCCTTTATTAAAAGGCACGAGAAAAATGATATTAATAAAATAGCCGGTGCATTATATTGATCTATTTACAGTCAGTATTAGAATCTGTACGAAACACTACCTACGAACTGCCTTAACATTTGCGGATTGTAGGTGGAATAACCCTGCCAATATTTCTTATTGTTAAGGTTGTCTACTTTCAGCGCCACGGTAAATTGTTTGAAGTCGTAACCAGCGGATGCATTCAGCACGGTATATGCAGGCAGTGTAAATGTGCCGCTGCTTTTTGAATCGGATATTTTATTATCGCTCGCGTAGTTACCGCCGAAGCCGATACGCAGACCTTTCACCACATCCGTGAAATGGTAGCTCAACCACCAGTTAGCCAGCCATGGTGCGCCGGAATAAGGGTGACGGCGGCCGTTTACATCATCGCTGATATTTTCATATTTAGAGTCGTTGTAAGCCAGTCCTGCGAGAATGGTAAAGCCTTTTAACGGATTACTTACTACGTCCAGTTCAACACCACGGCTTACCTGTGTACCATTCTGAACCTGGGCCCTTGCCGGGTCTCTCTCATCGATCCGCAGAATGTCGTCCACTTTAATATTATAGTAGCTGACAGTAGCGGTCAGGTAGTTTTTAATGAGGTCTGTCTTAACACCAAACTCCCACTGATTTGCATGTTCCGGCTTTGCAAATCTAGCCACAACAGTGTCTTCACTGGCATCATAAGCAATGTAAGATCCTTGGTTGGTGAAGCTGTTCTGGTAGTTAGCAAATATGGAAACCTGGTTTTTTACAGGCTGGAACACCAGACCAAATTTTGGTGAAAGAGTGGTTTGGTCAAATGATGTTGCAGATGTTTTATCCTTGTTACGGTAGTGGTCCACGCGCAATGCAGCTATTACAGACAGATTGTCCAGGATATTAAACACATCAGATACAAATGCGCTGTAGATGTTAGTATTGCTCACCATCGGGTACTGCTGTACTAAACTTGCATTTGCGGTATCGTAATAATTCTTCAGGAAAGCAGCATTGAATGTTGAATAGTCGAAGCCTTTAACATTTGTAGGCACAACATCAATAAAAGAAACGGGACTGAAAAAGTGCTGATCTGAACTGATATTGGTATAGTCCAGTCCAAATACGGTACGGTTCCTATGTCCGCCGATATTAAAGTCGGCATTAAAATACTGCTGTACTTCAAAGATGTTGTTATGGGAATTTACTGTTGACTGGTCAGCACGGGCAAGGTAATGGGACACAGTACCTATATCAGCTGGATCGCCTGTTACAGCGTAGTTTGGCAACTGGAAGAAATACTGGTCACGGCCGTCGGAATAACTGCGGCTGTAGGATATATTGGTGGATGAAGTGAAATGATCGGAGATCTTATAATTTACATTTGCGAAATAATTCGAACTGCGTGAAGTAGTTTTTATATCATCGCCAGCGTAGAAGTTTTTATAATCCAATCCTGATTGCTCCGGACTGTTAAATCCTAAGTCGGCACCGGGGAAGTACAGGAATATGAACTGGGCGGGGAGGCTCTTAGCGTATGTTAGTTCTGCATCCAGGGAGATGGAGAGCCTGTCATTCGGTTTAATTAATAATGACGGGGCAGCGAAGTAACGATCGCCGGTACCTGCTGGTTCCTGGAAGCTGCCTTGCCTGGTAAATGCGCCATTAAAACGGAACATTATTTTCTTAGCCTTATCAATGGGTGTATTAATATCGGCGCTTGCTCTCATGAAATCGTAGCTACCACCGGAGATATTTACTTCGCCGCCAAAATGTTCGTATGGCTTTTTGGTCACCCGGTTGATCAATCCACCGTATGTTGTAAGGGCGCTACCATATAAAGTGGCAGACGGGCCTTTCAATACTTCGACTTTTTCTGCATTGGCAGCGTCGGTGGTAGTGGTGATCAGGCTGGCCAGACCATTACGCATGGTATTCTGTGTAGCAAAACCACGCAGGGCATAGTAACCGCCACCATCGCCGGCACGTCCGGTAGCATCCCACATTTTCTGCAGACCGGGAACATTACGCATGGCGTCGTCAACAGAGAACAGTACCTGGTCTTTGATCAGCTCTTTGGTAACTGTACTGTATGACTGGGCGTTCTCCAGGTTGCTTAACGGCATTTTATTGGCGTAATCGCTTTCCGTACGTTTGAACCTGTTACTGGAAGTAATGGTCACTGCCTCCAACTGTTTCTCAGATACCGTGAGCTGAAGACTTATATCGGTTGCTTTTCCTGGTTCTACACTTACGGTCTCTTTTAATGGTTCATAACCGATCAAAGAAACTTCGATGGTGTAGTTGCCGGCGGGTATATTGTTCAGGACAAATCTGCCGTCGTCGTCAGATGCAGCAGTCTTCTTTATTTTGGCCAGAAAAACTGAAACCCCGGAGGCAGGCTTATTATCGTTGGTTTTGATCGTCCCTTTTATTGAGCCGGCATTCTGCTGTGCAGATAAAGATGCTGCAAAAAATAAGAGTAAGAAAAGTGTAGAAAGTCGTTTCATCGGTACTGATAATTTGGTTTCAATCCCTCCACGGTGGAAGATGACGGCCCAAAGGTATCAGTAGTAAAAAAGGCTGGTTTCTTTATTCCGGAATTTCATTTACGCAAAACGGAAATTTATCCGCAGGGAGATAAAATGTATGATCACTGTGAATTATAGATCTGCCGGAGAACAGCTTTCGCATCCAGCCAGGCCCGTTGGTGGGAAAATATTAAAAACGTGAAGTATAGTTGGAGCTATGGAAAGACATTGAAACCAGGAAGGTGGAAAATAGAGGTTAGAAAAATAAACTTAAAGACAATGTAGAACAATGAAAGGTATTAAAACAGGGAGGAAAAATAGGGGTTATTATAGATAAAGAAAATTTAGGGGTTAAATCTTTTATGGTTTATGCTACTGAGCCCTTGTAGGTACTGGCAGATCTTTCATTTTGATCATACTCTGTAACACTAGTTTTGTAACATACCCTTCACGGGATAAGGGACAATTTGCAAGATCAAGGAAATCGCCCTTATTTAAACGGCACTGGTTTTTCATCATGATAACCAGATAGTCGTTTATATCCTGGTTATCATGGCTACAAAAGGTTTGTAGGATAAACTTTCCATTGTACCAGAACTCCAGGAATTGATGATTACCTGGTGCCTTCACAAACCCTTTACTCAAAAGGTTGCTGATTACTTTTTTACTATTTAATGCTGCCATCACTTAAAAGTTACTTCTTTAATAATTGTATTTAACATCGATTTAATTCCTTTAATTCTCTCTGACATCTGTTCATCAGACAGTTCATTATACCGCTGACAAATAAAGTCAAACTCTTTAGCAAAATATTGCTCAGCCTCATCCTGAGTTCTACCTGTAGCAATGATTCCGAGAGGTTCATTTTCAATAATTACATATTCGTCTTCACGGCGAACTTCGGAAGACAGCGGTGAGTGAAAGGAGTAAATTCTATGATCAGATACGATCATGTCGGGAGCATACGATAACATAGCGGATTGGTTTTTATGAAGTTCATTTAATTGAGCAGATTCCTTGTTTCCCTGCCTGGGAGGAATACCAGTGTGGCGGGTATCAATATGTTGCATTACACCTGCGCCGATACCCATTGGAAGATCTTTTGAAACGTTTAACATAATCTGGAATTTATTTTTTTATGGTTATTCTGTTTATATAATTTCCCACCGGAACATCCTCCAAATGAAAAACTATTACGGCAACGAAAATACGAATTGCTTCCTGTTACACATCAATTGCAACTGTTCATTTTCAAATCCTCCTCTTTCGTTGTTCATTTTGGTCACTGAGTTCAATTCATTTAGCTTTTGCATTCAGTCAACAGAATATTATTTTGCTATTGGTTGTAAAACAAGTATGCAGCAACACCAGGGGTGAGTGCGTCAGTTTATCTGCAAATGCGCTTAATACAAAATGTGAAGCCTATGCCTATGACGTTAACGAGTGTTTTCAATGCGAATGCAGGAGATAGGAGGACGTGAATTTCTGGTAGCAATTTTGGGGTCGCTAGCTGCTGTACTTAACAATATTAACCGGCCAATGAGAAGCCATCAAAATGTTCAGCATGCCTATAAAAAAAGAAACCCAGCCGTTAGACTGAGTTTCAATTTTTGTTTCCGAGGTTTCGAGCGGATTCGAACCGCTGTAGGAGCTTTTGCAGAGCTCAGCCTAGCCACTCGGCCACGAAACCTTATTTTTGTGTTCCCATCCGTTTGATGGGATTGCAAAAGTAGTAAATTTTAGATATTTGCCAAATCTATTTCACAATTTTATCAGATAACCATGAATAAACGTATTGCAGAATCTGAACTGATATTAAATAGCCGGGGTGCCGTATATCATCTGGACGTGAGGCCGGAAGAGCTTGCCCCGACAATTATCACGGTCGGCGATCCTGATCGCGTACCCGAAGTTAGCAAACATTTCGATCGTACGGAAAGCAAACATCAGCACAGGGAATTTGTCACCCATACCGGATACATCGGACAAAAGAGGCTCACGGTCGTGTCGACCGGTATCGGGACAGACAATATCGATATTGTGCTGAACGAATTGGACGCACTGGTGAATATTGACTTTACTACCCGGACCGTAAAACCGTCCCTCACCCGCCTGCAAATCATCAGATTAGGTACTTCCGGCGCCCTGCAGGAGAATGTGCCGGTAGACAGCTTCGTGGTTTCTTCCCATGGCGTAGGGCTTGATAATCTCCTGCCCTGGTATGAATTTGAGAACACTCAGGAAGAAAAGGTCCTGCTGGATGCCTTCAGGCAGCAGGTCAAACTCCGCCCCGGCAGTGCCAGTCCATACCTTTTAAGTGCCGCCGCCAGCCTGGCCGGGCGTTTTACAGAGGGGTACATTACCGGTATCACCGTTACCTGCCCCGGGTTCTATGCCCCGCAAGGCCGGGCGCTGAGAGGGCCGCTCTCCCATCCGGAACTGCTGGAACAACTCACTGCCTTCCGCCAGGATAACCACTATATTTCGAACTTTGAAATGGAAACTGCCGGTATCTATGGCCTGGGCCGCGTATTGGGGCATGATTGCCTCTCTATCAGCGCCATCGTGGCAAACCGTATCAGGCAGGAGTTTACCAAAGACGGTGCACTGGTTGTCGAAAACCTGATCAAACAATCATTAGCTATCATAGAAAAGATCTGATTGTCAGTCGCCCGTAAACCTTGACTTCGTCATCTAACAATTATTGACCTTGTCAAGCAACAGGTCCGGATCTTCCTTGTCCCGGACCTGTTGTGCCGGGCTATTGACTGTCACTTAAAAAACTTACTTTTGCGCATTATGTCAGCAGTTCATTTCTACAAATATCAGGGAACCGGTAATGACTTTGTGATCATGGATAACCGGAAAGGCGAGTATAACTTTTTGACGGAAGAGCAGGTACATTTTCTGTGTGACCGCCGTTTCGGTATCGGAGCGGATGGTTTGATGCTTCTGAATACCCAGGAAGGTTATGATTTCGGTATGAAGTATTACAATGCTGACGGCCGTGAAAGCAGCATGTGTGGTAACGGCGGCCGTTGCCTGGTGGCATTTGCCCGTAAAATGGGCCTTAACGGTGAAAAACTCAGTTTCCTGGCGGTAGATGGCCCTCACGAAGCTACCCTCAATGGAGACAGCTGGGTGAACCTGAAAATGCAGGATGTAAATGGGGTTGAAATAGGGTCCCTCTATTCCTATCTCAATACCGGCTCTCCTCACTTCGTTAAGTTTGTGGAGGACGTTAAGTCGGTAGACGTATTTTCCGAAGGAAAACAGATCCGCTATAATGACCGTTTTGCCAAAGAAGGGACCAATGTCAATTTTGTTCAATCCCTGGAAAACGGCATCTTCGTTCGCACCTATGAACGTGGCGTAGAAGATGAGACCTATTCCTGTGGTACCGGTGTTACCGCTGCTGCCCTGATGACAGCAGGACAAGACGAGAAAGAGTATGTAGTACCCGTGCAAACCCTGGGAGGTAAACTGGAAGTACGTTTCACCAAAACCGGCGAAAGGTCCTACAATAATATCTGGTTATGCGGTCCTGCTACCCTTGTATTCGAGGGAAATATCACATTACCATAACTTTAATTATTCTACCTTTGCGGCCGGATGATCCAATATTTCAAAAATATAGATGCGCGTACGGTAGAAATATCAACTCCCGAGAACGGGGCCTGGGTAAATATTACCCCTCCCCTGAAACAGGCCGAGTTTGAACAACTGTCGGAAGAGCTGGATATTCCCCTTGACTTCCTGACCGACTCCCTCGACATCGATGAGAAGTCCCGTTATGAACTGGAGGACAACGTAAAGCTGATCGTAATCAAGACGCCTACTGAGAATAATTCCATCAACGAAAGCGACGCTTATTACATCACTATCCCCATTGTGATCATCCTTACCCACAATCAGATACTTACTGTCAACTCTTTCGATAATGCGGCCATTAACCGCTTCCTGAATACTTTTCATAACCGTCATCCTGAAAAAAGGAATATGATGGTGCTGAAGATCTTCGAAAAGGTAACCATGAACTTCCTGGATTACCTGAAAGAGATCAACCAGCGCAGAAATATCCTTGAACAGAAGCTTTATGACAGTAACCGTAACGAAGAGTTACTCTACATCATGCGGATCCAGAAAAGCCTGGTATATTTTCTCACCGCCCTTCGCAGTAATGAACTGCTGCTCATGAAAATTGAGCGCACCAATTTCCTGGGATTGAACGAAGATGAGAAAGAATTCCTGCATGACCTGATCGTAGATACCTCACAGGCGCTGGAAATGGCCAACGTCTATACAAATATCCTCAGTAGCTCAATGGATGCTTTTGCCAGCATCATTTCCAATAACCTGAACCTGGTCATGAAACGCCTCACGTCCATCACCATCGTTCTGACCTTCCCGGTGTTGGTAGCCAGCGTATACGGTATGAACGTAGAGATCCCGTTTGCCCACTCGGCACACGCTTTCTATATTCCGGTCATTCTCTCGATCGTTATTTCCGTGATCATGAGCTGGTATTTCATGAAGAAGAAATGGTTCTAAATAATGTTTAACGTTCGTGTATACGGCATAATGCTCAATGAGCAGAAACAGGTCCTCGTAACTGATGAATACATCCGTGGGGATTATTACACTAAATTTCCCGGTGGCGGACTTGAATTTGGCGAAGGCACTTTACAATGTGTGGTGCGCGAGTTTCAGGAAGAACTGGGGCTTGACGTGGAAGTCTTAGAACATATCTATACAACTGATTTCTTTCAGCTATCTGCGTTTGACGACGGTACACAGATCATCTCTATTTATTACCTGGTTAGACCATTGTCGGAATTGACCTTTCATACCAGCGACAAACCTTTTGATTTCGTCATTCCCGAAGACAAGACCGATGTGGAAGCCGCCAGATGGATAAGCTGGGAAGAGTTTTCCGCCGGAGCAGTAACCCTTCCCATTGATAAAGTAGTGGCAGATCTCGTAAAACTGCGGTACTGAATTATTCAGCCGTCTTGCCCATAGCAGCATCTTTCATACGGGTAGCAGTTTCCTTACCTAAGTATTTTTCGATACGTCCTTCTATAAAATAGATCACAGGGGTCAGTATGATGGCTACCGTAAATTTGTAGATATAATTCACCGTACAAACAGCCAGCACCAGCTGCCAGCTCCAGTTATTACCCAGTTTAAAGGCAATATACAATACGATAAAGCTATCTACCAGCTGAGACACGACTGTTGATCCTGTAGCTCTTAACCATACATGTTTTTCGCCGGTAGCACGTTTGATGCGATGAAATACCGCAACGTCTATCAACTGGCTCACCAGGAACGCCGTGATGCTACCAATGATGATCCACATACCCTGTCCAAAGATCCCGCCGAAAGCAAGCTGCATATCGGGAATACCTTTGTCTGCATTTGAGCCGATCCAGAATTCGGCCGGTGGCACTGACAGCGAAACGTAAAACATAATAAAGGCGTAGCTGATCAATGCAACAGCTATCCAGGAGATCCGTTTTACGGCCTTAGGCCCGTAATATTCATTCACAATGTCGGTCATTACAAACTCCAGGGGCCATAATAATACGCCACAAGTAAGATTGAATGATAAACCGCTTTGACCAAATATCGTGAAGGTGTGTACGGGTAAACCGAACAGTTTCTCCAGCGAAAAGATCTTCCCGCCGATACATTCTGCTATCAGCGCATTAGCTACAAAAAAGCTGCAAAAGAAGATGAAAAGTTTAGTTGGTCTGTCTTTTAGGATGTTCTGTATCATTAGAAGAGAAAATAAAATTGCACAAGTAAAATTATAACATTCACAATAAATACGTAAGGAGGAAGTGCTGACCAGGCTATTCTACGCCTGAACAACATAATAGTGGCAATCAGCAGTACCAGGACGTTGAGTGGAAAGGCGACCATCATGCCCATTGGCAGGATAAACTTCAGCAACTCCTGAAAATGGCCCTTGTAGTCGATATAATATGATACTTCCGCCAGCAGAAAACAGATGTTACAGATAAATGCCAGCTTTAAAAAGAAACGTAACCGTCCCATTATTGAAATTTCGGATAAATTACAGTTATTTTGCTTTCCCTGTGAGGAATTTAAACAAAAAGGAAACGAATTCATGCAAATAGCAATATCAATAGTCATATGTTCATATAACAGAGAAGCCTATATCATTGAGGCAATTGATAGTCTGTATAAACAGGATATTGATAAACAACGCTATGAAGTGATAGTTGTTGACAATAACAGTAAAGATAATACCGCAGAAAAGGTGAACGCATACATTGCCGGACATCCTGACATGCAATTGTATTACTACCTGGAAACCCGCCAGGGTGCTTCCTATGCACGCAATACCGGAGCTGAGAGGTCAAAAGGTGCATTGATCTGTTGTATGGATGATGATGCAGTCGCCATGCCGGGGTATCTCCTGAGCATTATCACTTTCTTTGAGCAACATCCGGATGCTACCGGCCTCGGAGGCCGTATCATTCCCCGGTATATTCCTTCCGAGCCAAAGTGGATGTCACATTACGTATCATCACTGGTAGGTAACTTCGACTACAGTCCGGTGGCCAAACCTTTCGAAAACGGGCGCTATCCGCTGGAATCCAATATGATAGTGCGCCGGGACGACTTCTTTGCCGTTAAAGGCTTTAATACCAGTTTGCCGGGCGTTAAAGGCACGCTCCGTGTAGGTGGAGAAGGAAAAGAATTTTTTTACAAGCTGATAGAAAGAGGCGGTACCATTTATTATGATCCTTCTGCTATCGTACACCATGTGGTAGAGGTGAAAAAGCTGACATCCGAATACATGTACCGTGTCGCCTCCGGCATTGGCCGTGGAGAGAAAGTACGTATGGTCAGCAAAGGCGGTACGGCCGTTCATAAAAAAAGCCTCGAATATCTCTTCAAACTGGGCGCTTCTGTGCTGATAGGCGCATATTACCTGCTACAGGGAAAACCGGCCAAATCGTGGCCTGTGATACAATTCCGGATAGACGTACTGAAAGGATATTGGGAGCCGGTACATAAACAGGAATCTCATCCGTAAGAGAATCCGCCTATACTGCACTACAATGTTTGCACTATCGTCTGATATTATTTATTGTTCCGTATGCAATACGTTTCCCCCGGGCGTGTGTCGCGGTTAAAATGCGTTTCCCCGGGGTTGTCACCCCGCGCTACAAACAAGGGACTCCTGACGGAGTCCTATTATGTTTTGTTAATTGTGTTCTGTGAATTGTGTTTTGTTATAGGACTTTGTAGAAGTGCGGCTTGTTGCTGACGATGGTTGGTGTTAGCGTCCATAAGCGGAACACATTTTTTGTAAGTCCCCATACCTGCGGCATGTACCTGAATGGATTGCGCGCTTTGAAGAGATTTTCAAGTATGCTGCCTATAAAAAATATCGGTATGGCAAATGTGTAATTGAACAAGAGGATAAAATACCACATTACGCCGAACTGTTTGCGTACTCTCACATGATTCGATAGCATCAGCTGCAAACCCATTTTGTCGTACAATCCGTAGTAACCTTTTTCATCAGAATCAAAGGCGTCTCCGGTCGTTTCACCTTGCAGATGTATAATATTGATATCTCCCAAAATAGCCAGGGGACCAAGTTTACGCAAGCGGCTGCACCATTCGACTTCTTCTGCATACAGGAAGAAATCTTCATCCATATAACCCGCTTTTTCAAGAGAGCTACGTTTCACCATCAGAAATGCACCGCTGATCCAATCCACATGATGTTCGGTACTGGCTTCCTGTACATTAGGCACTTTGGTTTTCAACTGATAACCTATCCAACGGATCACCTTTCCCCAATAAGGCAATGGCAACAAATGATTCAGCCCTCCTTTCATGAAATAGTTTCCGGAGATCTGCAAACTACGGTCTGCATTCAACTGCTGTACGCCACAGGCTACCAGGTCACTTTTGGAGAACCGCTGTACACAACGGTCCAATGCATGATCAAGGATCAGCGTATCGGGATTCAGCAGTAACAGATGATCCCCTTTAGCAACACGCAAACCGGCATTATTAGCACGGGAGAATCCCGCATTGTAGCCTGTCTGCAGGAACTTCACGAAAGGAAAGGCATCCGTGATCTGTTGTTCACTGTTATCACCGGAAGCATTGTCCACAACGATCACTTCATAACTGATAGCAGTAGTTTCCGCCACAATTGTACTGATACAATCCAGTATGAGGCGGCTGCTCTTATAATTCACAATGATGATCGATAGGTCCATGCTCGGTTAGTATATGATAATTACCGTGTGTTTACAGATGATGAAAAAATGCTGAACATCACGGGAAATCGCAAATTAATAAATACCTTTAGCTTTCCAAGAACTGTTATAGAATATGAGCTTATTGCGGAAAAAGAGTATCGTATCAATCGTGTGGACGTATATTGGTTTTATTTTCGGGGCTATCAATATATTCCTATCCGCCAGATACCTTTCGCCTGAGTATAACGGTCTTACACGCGTGATTGTAGAAATGGGCGTATTATTTTCTTCCTTCGCTACCTTTGGCGTTCCTACCTTGCTTGCTAAATTTTATCCTTACTATAACGACCGGCTGGATCGTAAAAACTCTGACCTGCTTACACTTGCGCTCGTTATGGCAACTATCGGTTTTATTTTGCTGGCAGCCAGTACTTACTTTTTGAAGCCACTGATCAGCCGTAAATTCTCGGGCAAATCCCCATTACTGGTTGACTATTATTATCTCGCTTTACCGATTGCATTCTTCCTGACTTATCTGAATATACTGGAAGCCCATGCATGGAATCTGTTTAAAACAGTTATTTCCAACTTCTTCAAAGAAGTTGCTTTCCGCATTGCCAACTTAGTTTTGCTGGGAGCATATATCTTTCATCTGATCTCACTGGATACCTTCATCATATTATTCAGTTTATTATACGGCGTATCCTTCCTGGGACTGCTGATCTATATGATCAGTATCGGAGAGATCAATATTACGTTCAAAATTAGCAAGTTAACGCGACGATTATGGAGAATGATGGTGCCCTATGTACTGCTGATGCTGGCCGGAAATGTTGTGACGATATTTAAAGACAGTTTTGACCAACTCGCCATTTCCAGTTTACACGGACTTGAATTTGCGGCAGTGTTCACGTTGGTGAATTATATGGTAACATCAATAGGCGTACCTCAGAGAAGTGTGGTGAGCATTTCATTCCCGGTTATAGCCAGGGCATGGAAGGAGAAAAATATGGATAAGCTAAAAGATGTTTATGCAAAAACTTCTATCACGCTCTTATTGATCTCTACCTTCCTTTTCGGCCTGGTATGGATCAATTTTGAGGATGCGTTGACATTCCTGCAATTGCCCGCTATTTATCTGACAGGAAAAACAACGTTGTTGCTGCTGGCACTCGCAAAGATCGTAGAACTGGGTACAGGGGCCAGCGGACAGATCATCATATCCTCCAGGAAATGGAAATTCGAGTCCTATTCGAATATGATCCTGCTAGCGTCGTCAGTTCCTGTTAATTATCTCATGATCAAAGAATATGATATTGAAGGCGCCGGGGCAGCCGTACTGATACTTATGGTTATATTTAACAGTATCCGCTTCTTCTACCTGTGGTACAATTACAAGTTACAGCCCTTTAATATAAAAACAGTATACGGTATCGCAATGCCAATAGTACTGATACTTCTCACTACATTACTCGTCAACACTGCCTGGCCCTTACTGAATATTGCTCTGCGCAGTATTATTTACGTAGCAGGCTTCATTACCATCACACTCCTGCTCAACATCTCAGAAGATGCCACGGGAGTATTTGAGACGGTAAAGAAGCGTTTAGGAATAACGAAACCTGAGTAAGGCTATTATTTTTCTTTTCCTCCGGAAATGATGTTCTTCAGTAGTGCGATCCCGAATGAAAACGGGACCACTACAGCACCTTTGATCTTCCTGAAAGTGATATAAGCGAAGGATATAAATGCCTGTGAAGGAGATAAACGATAGAGCTTCTGCAGATAGAACTGCATCTTTGGCCCATTTTCTTTGAAGACGGCATAGAATACTGTGTACTTTCTGTACAATAATATCTCATCTCTTTTGCTCACATGCTGCACTAACAGTGGCAATTGCTTTTCCACCACGATCTTTTGCAGGTCCTGAACGGCACTGGCCATAGTGCCTGTTAGAGAAGCTGCATGCACACGGTAATAATAAACGTTGTATTCAGGCAGATAGTAAAACTTACTATGCATGAATGCGCGTAGGAAGAAATCATAGTCTTCGATCATGAACGCAGATACATTGTACCCTTTATTACGTTCATGCACTGCCCGTTTGTATAAGAAGCAGGCCCCGCAACCTTCCCAGGTGATAATACTCTGATTGATATCATTGAAACGCATGATGCCGACCTGTTTATTATCATCATCCACCTGGATGTAATCGCAATAGACGAGATCAATTTCAGGTTTCTCCTGCAGGACCTTTACCATTTTTTCAATGGCATCGGCAGCGTAATAGTTATCGTCGGATGTCCAGGTGAACAAACTTCCTTTCGCCTCGTCAAAACCAATGTTCAGAGACGCTGGCAGACGTTTATTCACGGTATTGTTGATCAGCCGTACCCGCGGGTCACGGTTTACGTATTCTTCCGCAATGGCAGCCGTATTGTCGGTTGAGCAGTCGTTTACAATGAGCAGTTCAAAGTTGGTATATGTTTGCGCGAGGCAGCTATCCAGCGACTGTCTCAGGTAACGCGAACCGTTGTAAGTAGGTAAAACAATCGTGACCAGTGGTCCGTTCATATTAAAGTACTTTGTATAAAATATCAATGATCTGTGCACTGCTGGTGCCATTCCCGTAAGGGTTCACTGCCTGCGCCATCTGCTGGTACAAGGCGACATCATCCAGCAATGCCATACAATTCTCTGCAATGGCTTTTCTGCTGGTACCTACCAGCCGTGCAGTTCCGGCTGCAATACCTTCCGTTCTCTCTGTCACTTCGCGCATTACAAGTACAGGCTTGCCCAATGCCGGCGCTTCTTCCTGAATGCCACCGGAGTCTGTCAGTACCAGGTAACTCTGTTGCATCAGCCATACCAGGTATGGATAGTCCAGCGGGTCAATTAAATGGACGCCGGCTACATCACTTAACAAACGCTGTACCGGTTCCTGTACCTGTGGGTTCAGGTGTACCGGGTATACGATCTGTACCTGACCAGCATATTTCACTGCAATATCCCTTATCGCCATACAGATCTCTTCGAATGGCTGTCCGAAGCTTTCACGACGGTGACCGGTAACGAGGATGGTCTTTTTAGCGGGATCGAGGAAACTAAAATATTCTTTATAGGCCGGTGCATCTTTGATCAGGTCCAATGTTATAAGCAACGCATCGATCACGGTGTTGCCTGTCACGTATACATGTTCGCGGATATTCTCGGCATGCAGGTTCTCCTGTGCATTTACGGTCGGAGCAAAATGAAAATCGGCCAGGTTGCCTGTCATCTTGCGGTTCATCTCTTCGGGGAACGGAGAGTATTTATTTCCGCTGCGGAGCCCAGCTTCTATATGGGCGATCTTTATTTTCTTATAGTAAGCGGCCAGGGCGCCTGTGAACGCGGAAGTAGTATCTCCCTGTACCACCAGTACATCCGGCTGTTCCCTTTCCAGTACTTCATCCAGCCGTTTCAGACCATCGGCAGTAATATCAAAAAGGGTCTGTCCGGGCTTCATCAGTGCGAGGTCTTCGTGCGGAGTAACGCCAAAGAAGTCCAGTACCTGTGCCAGCATCTGACGGTGCTGACCGGTCACGCATACGTATGTCTGCCATTTATCGGGCTGTTGCTCACATGCTTTGATCAACGGGATCATCTTAATGGCTTCCGGTCTGGTACCGAAGAGGAAAAATATTTTCTTCAAGCGTCGCTTTCTTTTTGATTTAAGAATAGTTTCAGTATTGTTCTTCCGGGAGCAGGATTATATAACTTCAATGCATTGGCATTTGCGGCCAATCCCATTTTCTCCCAGTCTGCCCGTTTCTGCCAGGCCCTTTCCATCGCATCAGCCATGGACGCTACTGACACACCGGGGCTGATGAAGCCTTCCACACCGTCATTCACCCATTCTGTATGTCCGCCAACATCTGTCAGAACAGACGGACGACCGGACACCATCGCCTCCACTACAGCAAGCGGCATGCCTTCCTGGTGGGACGGCATCAGCAAGAGGCTGTTTTTTCTCCACACTTCTGTGATGTTGTTCACTTTCCCATAGAATGTGATCCTGTCATCCAGGTTATAAAATGTACTTAAGCGCTTCAGGTATCCTTCGTCCAGGCCGGAACCGTAAATGTTAAGATGCCAGTTGCGGGACCGCCACTCTTCCCGGTTCAATACACTCAATACGAGGTCCTGTCCTTTATGATCAGTTACCAGTATTCCAACCATAGCAAAATGTACGGTATCGCCGGTTGGAAATGGCTGTATGCCGATATTGGAAAGATTGACAGGGTTCCTCACCACCATCGCGTTTTCTATATGCGAACAGGTATGCATGCGGGCCAGTTCCAGGTTGTGTTCGGATACAAATAACACTTTCTTCGCCTGCTTATATGCAGCTGCGACCCTGTCGTAATCCGTGCTGCCGAAGCCTCTCACATTATGATTCAGGTTACAGTTGATATACAGGGCCGCCGGGCTTTTCTCCAAAGCTTTCAGCAGTAATACATCATCAGCGATGGAATAAGAGGTCCCGACGTAAAATATAACGTCTGGTTTTGCCTTAAACAGTTTGTGAAAAGGGTTTTGGAATTTATTAGCGAGGATGATCAGGCCTTTGCGAAGGATCCTTTGCAGGAAAGAAAGACCTGGTTTGACAAATCCACGGCGATAAAACAATTTTGCTCCATTCTCCACCAGCTTCACAGTTTTCGGGTGAGCCGGCCCGCATTTCAGCGCAGAAATATAGATCTGATGACCATCTTTCAATGCTTCTGCGGCCATATCGGCCCATAGCTCTTCGCTACCGCCCCAGGGCTCTTTAATAATGGAAACAATACCTATCTTCATTGGATATTCACCGGAATTTTTCAAACCGTAAAATTAATGTCCGGGCGAAGATATATTTAATTATTCTACCCTGCCTCCTCCTACGTAATACTTTTTCCAGTAAGTTTCATTGAGGTCACTGATCATAACGCCGGAGCTGGTAGAAGCGTGTACAAATTTATCGTTGCCAAGGTAGACGCCGACATGTGATACTGAACTGCCGTTGGTCTTAAAGAAAACCAGATCGCCTTCACGCATTGAAGAATTACCGATCTTTTTGGATTTACTATATAACTGGGCGGAGCTGCCTCCCGCCGGTAAACTGAATACCTGCGATAACAGGTTGTTCGTGAAGCCAGAACAATCCACGCCGCCTTTGGTCTTCCCTCCGTATACGTAAGGAGTTCCCCACCAGTCTTCGATGAACCGGAACAGGTTCATATTCAATACAGTTTCCACCCGTACATCCAGCAACTGGGCATATTTAAACTGCCAGAGCGCTGCAAGCTCAAGGTTAGCGCTGCCGGCTGTAAAATTCTTAATCTTTGCAGCCCCTGTATTAGCAACATTACTGGATAGTCCGGCCCTGGAAATAACCATCCCCTCTATGAACTGGGATTCGCTACTCCCGGAAGCTGACTTTCCTGCCGTTCTCTTAGTAGAAGTACAGGAACCTATTCCCAGCGCACACAGTAAAACAGTCGCCAACAGGACCTCCTTTCTTACTTTCATAAGCCTTTCAGATTAAATAATTTGAGCAAATTTACTAATAATAATTGTTTTTAAAGTGTTTTCAGCCTCTGCTCCAGAACCCGCTACTGTAAAGGAATGAACAAAAGACATCGTATAGCCTGCCGTTAGTATTCCACGCCATTTCTATTTTAAACGCAGCACTTGTGGATAAATTTTACCGTTAGCTGATTCTTAATATGGTCGAAGAGTCGGATTTTTGCCGAATGATCTTTTCCCACTTACACGTTCATACTCAGTATTCATTGCTGGATGGTGCAGCAGATATAAAATCATTGTACAAGAAAGCGATGGCCAGCAATCAGCCGGCCCTTGCCATCACGGACCATGGCAACATGTTCGGCGTGTTCCAGTTTGTGGCGGAAGCTTATAATAACAGGCTGAACCCTGAAGACCCGAAGGATAAAAGGCTAAAAGTAAAACCCATAGTAGGCTGTGAGTTCTATGTGGTGGAAAATCGTTTCAAACGTGCCTTTACCCGTGAGGAAAAAGATATTCGTAATCACCAGGTGCTACTTGCCAAAAACGACGAAGGTTACCGCAACCTCATCAAATTGTGCTCACTCGGGTACATAGAAGGGCTGTACGGTAAGTATCCCCGTATCGATAAACAACTGATCCTCGAGTATCATAAAGGCCTTATTGCCACCACCTGCTGTCTCGGCGCTTCCGTACCAAGAGCGATCCTGAAAAAAGGAGAAGAAGCCGGTGAAGACGAGTTCAAATGGTGGCTGGACATTTTCGGTGAAGATTATTACGTTGAATTACAACGACATGGCATCCCTGAACAGGAAAAAGTAAATGAGTCCCTGCTTAAGTTTGCCGCCAAACATAATGTAAAGATCATTGCGTCCAACGACTCCCACTATGTGGACAAGGAGGACGCCAACGCGCATGACATCCTGCTCTGTATTAACACGGGCGAGAAAAAGAGCACTCCTACAATGAAGGACTTCTCTGATGACGACGTGTCCATGAAGAATAAACGTTTCGCTTTTTATAACGACGAGTTCTATTTCAAGACTACGGAAGAGATGACCAAACTCTTCCACGATCTGCCACAGGCGATTGACAATACAAATGAGATCGTGGACAAGGTGGAACTACTGGACCTGAAGCGGGACATCCTCCTGCCCAACTTCCCTATTCCACCTCCCTTCCTGACACAGGACCAGTACCTGCGTCACATTACCATGGAAGGCGCTGCTAAAAAGTATTCGGAGATCACGGCAGAAGTAGAAGAACGTCTCAACTTCGAACTGCAGGTAATTGAGAATATGGGATTTGCCGGGTACTTCCTTATCGTATCCGACTTCATCAAGGCCGGACGTGACCTGGGCGTATTCATCGGCCCCGGCCGTGGATCTGCAGCCGGTTCTGCGGTGGCTTACTGTATAGGTATCACTAATATTGACCCGATCAAGTACAACCTGCTGTTTGAGCGTTTCCTTAACCCGGAACGTAAGAGCATGCCCGATATTGATACGGACTTCGATGATGAAGGCCGTCAGAAAGTAATTGACTACGTTGTTCAGAAATATGGTAAGAACCAGGTAGCCCAGATCATCACTTACGGTACCATGGCGGCCAAAATGAGTATCAAGGATGTGGCCCGTGTAATGGACCTCCCGCTGGTAGAATCCAACATGCTGGCCAAGATGGTGCCCGACAAGCCTGGTATTCAGCTGGACCGTATCTTCAACGCTCCAATTGATGAAGGGGAAAAGAGCCTGGCAGAGAAAGAAGGCCTGGGACCCGAAGACCTGGAGAACGTAAAAAAATTGCGTGAACTGATCAAAGGACAGGACCTGCAAGGTGAAGTACTGAGAGAGGCCTGCGTATTGGAAGGTTCCGTACGAAATACCGGTATCCACGCGGCGGGTATCATCATCGCGCCGAAAGACCTGTATGACCTGATCCCGGTATCTACAGCCAGAGACTCTGATCTGCTGGTAACCCAGTTTGAAGGTAGTATTATTGAGAGTGCCGGTGTGATCAAGATGGACTTCCTGGGTCTGAAGACCCTCACCATCATCAAGGGCGCCCTGGAACTGATCAAAACGAACCATGGAATTGAGATCAGCATTGACGATATTCCGCTGGACGACGCCAAGACATATGAATTGTACCAGAAAGGGGAAACCAACGCCACGTTCCAGTTCGAGTCTGCAGGTATGCAGAAATACCTCCGCGAACTAAAACCTGACCGTTTTGACGACCTTATTGCGATGAACGCCCTGTACCGTCCGGGACCACTGGAGTACATCCCATTGTTCATCCGTCGTAAACATGGCCTGGAAGAAACCGTGTACGATCTGGCTGAAATGGAAGAATACCTGAACGATACCTATGGTATTACTGTATACCAGGAGCAGGTAATGCTACTGAGCCAGAAACTGGCCAACTTCTCCAAAGGTGATGCGGACGTACTCCGTAAAGCCATGGGTAAAAAGCAGAAGGCGGTACTGGACAAAATGAAGAAACAATTCATGGAGGGTTGCGCCGCTAACGGGCATGACCTGAAAGTCTGTGATAAAGTATGGACGGACTGGGAGGCATTTGCGTCCTACGCGTTCAATAAATCCCACTCCACCTGTTATGCCTTCGTGGCCTATCAGACCGCTTATCTGAAAGCACACTATCCTGCGGAATACATGGCGGCTGTACTGAACAACGCCAGCAACATTGAAAAGATCACCTTCTTCATGGAGGAGGCGAAACGTATGGGAATTGACGTATTGCCACCGGATGTGAATGAGTCTTTCAAAGGTTTTGCGGTGAACAAACAAGGTCAGATCCGTTTTGGCCTGGCCGGTCTGAAAGGGGTGGGTGAAGCTGCGGTTGAAAACATCCTGGAAGAAAGGAAAAAAGAAGGTTCATACAAAAACATCTTCGAGATGATCAGACGGGTGAACCAGCGTGCGGTGAATAAGAAATCACTGGAAGCCCTGGCCATGTCCGGTGCGTTTGACTGTTTCCCGGAACTCCACCGTGCGCAGTATTTCCATAAGCCTGAGAATGATACGACTACCGGTTTGGATAAGATCGTGAAATTCGGCCAGCAGGTCACTGCCGGAGCAGCTACAGCAATGGGCAGTCTTTTTGGAGAGGAGTCGATGCCAGATATTGAACCACCAAAGATCCCTCCCTGCGATCTATGGCCGCTTATCCTGAAGCTGAATAATGAACGTGAGGTGACCGGTATCTATATTTCAGGGCATCCATTGGATGACTATAGGTTCGAAAGCCGGTATTATAACATGAACACGGTCCAGGAACTGGTTGAATATCAGGCAGATCTGAGCACGCCAGGCAATGCCCGTGCAGGCCGGGAACGTAACTTCAGGCTGGCTGTCTATGTGACGGGAGCACAGGAAAGGATATCAAGAAACAACCGCCAGTTTGGCATAATGACGATCGAGGACTACTCAGGTAAATTTGAATTTGCATTGTGGAGTGAGGACTTCATCCGTTTCGCACCCTACCTCAAAACGGGGCTGTGTCTCTTCCTTCATGGAGGTTTCAAGGCCAAACGTTTTAACGACGCCGAATACGAGTTCAAGGTAAATGGTATACAGTTGTTACAAGAGGTTAAGAAGACACATACCAAGAAGGTGACACTGGTTACTATGCCTAAGTTCATTACCAGAGACCTGGTAGACTTCCTGGTAGACAATATTTCCAAATATCCCGGCGCCAGTGAGCTCTTCCTGCAACTCATTGACCGTGATGACCAGATGACCGTTAAACTGCACACCTTCAATAAGCATATTGAGATGAACGATGAACTGGCGCACTTCTTGACTAAACAACCAGATATCGATGTGTATATAGATATAATCAATAAGTAGCGGTCCTAAAATGCTCTAATTTGCATGGTCGTAAGGCGCCTTTTAACAAACAGATACCGGCTGTCAAAAAAGCAGTAATTTGCAGTTGGTTTGAAAATTGAATGTATATATTTGCATTTATAAATTTATTCAGGAACTTTGATTTTACAATAATTTCATAAACTTTAAATATCATGGCATTAGAATTCACAGATTCGAACTTCCAAACGGAAGTATTGAGCTCCGATAAACTGAGTGTGATTGACTTCTGGGCAGAATGGTGTGGTCCTTGTCGCGCTATCGGTCCAGTTATCGAAGAACTCTCTAAAGACTATGCGGGCAAAGTAAACGTGGGTAAAGTGAACGTAGATCAGAACCCTCAGTTGTCTATCAACTACGGTATCACCAGCATTCCTGCTATCCTGTTCATTAAAGATGGTCAGGTAGTTGACAAACAGGTAGGTGCTGCTCCAAGATCCGTTCTGGAAAAGAAGATCCAGTCCAACCTCTAATAGGTTTAAAACATCATAAAAGAAGCCGGTCCGTCTCAGATGGACCGGCTTTATTATTTAATATCATCCCAAAGTTTAACATTCTTCCTCGTTAGTAAGTCTTCTTATCCGCTACACTTATAATAAGAAATCGTCACAAATTTCGTTTACTTAATGCATCGCCCAGAAAATTGCCGGCAGGTTACAAAGCGGTCATGATATAAGGATTATAATTTAACCGCAGAAATAGCTTTTTTGTAGATTCATTATCTGCTTCTGGCCATAAGATTGTAACTTTTCCGGAAAAATAACGGGACAAGCCGTACTTTAACATTCAAACTAGAACATTGCGCAATTTTACCCTTTTTATCCTCGCCCTCCTCTATGTTATACCAGCCTTTGCCCAACGTAAGTGCGGCACTGAAGAGTCAATGCAACAGTTCATTGCCGCGAATCCCGCTTTTCAGAAGGTACGTGAAAGAAAAGAAGCACGTTTGCAGGAAATGACCCGGTCCGTTAAACAGCTGCGGGCGCAGGCGAAAATCGTCTATCCTGTTGTGACCATTCCGGTAGTAGTACATATTGTACTGAGAAATCCCAGCCAGGTAACAGACGAGCAGGTACAATCACAAATAGATGCGCTTAACCGCGATTATAGCGCCAGCTCTTCCGATATATCCAGCGTGCCGGACGCATGGAAACCGCTCATCGGCGATGCAGAGATACAATTCTGCCTGGCGCAACGCACACCTGACGATAATCCAACTAATGGGATCAACAGGGTGACCACGACCCGCAATTCATTCGATCCGGGTAATTCTGCATCTATGGTAAAACACGCATCCTCAGGTGGTGCAGATGCATGGAACAGCAATAACTACCTCAATATATGGGTGTGTAATCTGTCAGAAAGTTACCTGGGTATTGCTACGTTTCCTGACGGCTATCCGGCTGCAGAACAGGGCGTAGTAATCCTTTATTCAGCGTTTGGAACTACCGGTAGCGCCGAATCTCCCTTCAACCAGGGACGTACTACGGTGCATGAGGTAGGCCATTATTTTTCTCTCCGTCACATATGGGGTGATGAATCCCGTTGTGCGGCAGACGATGGTATTGACGATACACCGTTACAGGGAGACCATACATATAATTGTCCGGGATTTCCGCTTAAAGACGCTTGTACTGTTGATTCTCCCGGTATTATGTTCAATAACTTCATGGATTATTCGGATGATGTCTGTATGTTGTTATTTACCTCCGATCAGGCAGACAGGATGCGCCTGACATTGAGCCAGGACAGGGCTTCCCTCCTTTCCTCCAACGCTTGTGTACCATTAAACCTACTGCAAAATGATGCGCAGATATTAAGTGTTGTTTCGCCTTTCGGACAGGTTTGCGAAAACAGTATTACGCCTTCCGTGGTGCTTAAAAATCAGGGCAGCAACACGCTCACTGGGGTGAAGATCAATTACCTGGTGGATGATGGCACTATCAGGACTTACAACTGGACAGGCAGCCTCACGGCATTAAAGACAGATACCATACAACTGGAGAACAGCATACCTGGTGAAGGGGTACATGTGCTGAAAGCATTCACTACATCGCCTAATGGCCTGGCCGATAATGATATTACAAACGATACTGCCTGGACCACCTTCCAATACTATACAGACGGCAGCCTGCCTTATGCGGAAGGTTTTGAAAGCAACACCTTCCCGCCAACAGGCTGGGAAATAAAGAATTACGACGGCAGTTATACCTGGGAGATTACATCTGATGTAGCAAAGTCAGGTACAAAGTCTATCGTGATGCGTAACCTGGCTTATAACACCAATGATGCTATTGATGACATTCTGAGCCCGACTTTCGATCCCGCAGGCCATGACTCCATATTCCTGTTCTTTGATGTAGCAGCAGGAGCATCCTCAAGTCTCAACTCTCTGGAGCCATGGGATAGCCTGCAGGTCTTTACAACTTCTGACTGCGGACAAACCCTTGACAACGTGTATAACAGAGGCGGCGCAAATTTACTGACCCGCAAACAACCGTCAATCATCGAGTTTGTGCCTACCGCTGCCGAATGGCGCAGGGATTCTGTGAACCTTACGCCGATGATCAAAAATGGACGGTTCAGGGTCGTATTCAGGAATATCAGCAATGCTGAAAACAACATTTACCTGGATAATATCAATATCGTTACGAAGAACACCCTTCCTTATCTGAAAGAGAAGGGGATCACCATAGGACCTGTACCTGTGGCAAACCAGCTGTACATCACCTTCCTGGAAATACCTAACGACCTGGATTACATTGCTATCTATAACACTTTAGGACAGCTGGTGGCGAAGCAACCCGGCTCTTCCATCAACAATGGCAACCGTTTTATCTTTGATTTGGTAAATGAGCCAAATGGTATTTATTTTGTAAAATTAATATACAGGAATAACGTCAAGACAATTAAGATAACTAAAGTGAATTAAGCCAGATGACGACCAGAAATGATCATCCTGCCGTAGCAACATTACTGCAAGATACAAGATTGGATAAAGGGTTGAAAACCATTGGAGAGAAGGTAATGTCAGCAGAAAGGCTGACGCCGGAAGACGGTCTGCTCTTATTTGAGAAGGCCGAACTGGGATACCTGGGAGCTCTGGCCAATGCTGTAAGGGTACGGATGCATGGTGATAAGACCTATTTCAATCGGAATTTCCATATAGAACCTACCAATGTTTGCATTTTTACCTGCAAATTCTGCTCTTACTCCCGTTTGTATAAGAACCGTGAAGAAGGCTGGGAATTAAGCATCGACCAGATGCTGGACATCGTAAAAAAGTATGATGGCCAACCTGTTACAGAAGTACACATAGTAGGCGGCGTGCATCCTAAAATGAACCTGGATTTCTTTGTGGAGCTGCTGCAGAAAATAAGGGCACACAGACCTGATCTTCATCTGAAAGGATTTACGGCTGTGGAGCTTGACTACATGTTCAAAAAAGCAAAGGTTTCCGTGGAAGAAGGCATGCGCATCCTGTACAATGCAGGTTTGCAGTCTATGCCAGGTGGCGGCGCAGAGATATTCCATCCTGATGTTCGTGCACAGATCTGTCATGATAAAGTAGACGCAGACGGCTGGTTACACATTCACAAAACAGCGCACCTGCTTGGCATGCATACCAATGCTACCATGCTATATGGCCATGTCGAAGAATTCTGGCACCGCGTTGATCATATGGAACGCCTGCGCAGTCTACAGGATCAGACAAAAGGTTTTAATACTTTTATCCCACTGAAGTTCCGTAACAAAGACAATGAAATGTCTCATGTAGCAGAAACTTCCGTTGTCGAAGATCTCAGACTGTATGCAATAGCCCGTCTTTATATGGACAACTTCCCCCATCTGAAAGCCTACTGGCCGATGTTGGGCAGAAATACCGCACAACTGACCCTTTCTTTCGGTGTAAACGATCTTGACGGTACTATTGACGATACTACTAAGATCTACTCTATGGCTGGATCAGAAGAACAGAACCCATCCATGAACACGGCACAGCTGGCCATGCTGATCAAACAGGCCGGCAGAAGGCCTGTAGAGAGGGATACCGTGTATAATGAGATCAAAGATTATACAGACGTCGTATTTTCTGAGGAAGAATTGATGGCTCGTTAAAAACACACGCTTATGTCAATTACCAGATTGTTGTTGTTCAATGCAGGACTCTGTCTTTATATTGCCGGATGTCATAACAACAGCGGTAACCCTGTCAGCGGCGGTCAATCGGCGACTACAGGCAGTAGTATCACTACTACGGCAGATACAGGGCCACAGTTTAAAAAAGAAGCTGTTCTCTATTTTCTAAGTAAGGTAAATAATGATACTCTCCGTCAGATTGATATCGAACTGGCTACCAACGATGCTGAAAGAGCACAGGGCCTGATGGACCGAAAGTCCATGTCGGATACACAGGGTATGTTGTTTATCTTTCCTCATGCGGAAGAACAATCCTTCTGGATGAAAAATACCTACATCTCTCTTGACATTATATATCTTGATGAGAACAAGGAGATTGTATCAGTTCAGAAATACACCACTCCTCTTTCGGAGGAGAGCCTTCCCTCCTTCAAAAAAGCACAGTACGTGCTGGAAGTGAATGCGGGATTCTGCGATAAATATCACATCGCATATGGTGACAAGATCAGTTACAAGGAAATAAAGTAGTATAATGATATTACTATAAAAATAAAGCCCGTTTCGATGATCGAAACGGGCTTTATTTTTTGCTTGAAAGCTTTATTTCGATACCTTTATACCAGCCATAGCATTTGACTCCTTGCAACGCTGTATAAAGGGAAAAAATCATTCCTTTTACAGTTTTGGTTCTTAAATATACCATACTTCATTCCTATTTATTCCCTCCCAGCTAACAGTCATTCGTCCAGTAATAATGTTCGTGTCATTCGGAGACATATATTGATCACTTTTTAATCTTAACATGTGAAAACTATCCTGATTGTCGATGACGAAATCCACATCTGCACATTGCTGACCACCATCCTTGCCAAAGAGGGATATGAGGTAGATCATAGCGTATCCGGTGCTGTCGCTATTAAAATGGTGAAGGAAAAAATATACGATGTTATTTTTTGCGACTACCGGCTGAAAGACAAAGAGATAGACGGCAGTATTTTATCACTTAAAATCAGGGAATTAAGTCCTGCTACCGGTATTGTTGTGATGACAGGCTATCCTGATGTACGGATAGCTATTCAACTGATCAAACAAGGTATCTATGACTATATAGTCAAACCGTTGAGCGCAGCGCAGGTCGTTCTGCTGGTGCAGAAGGTGCTCCTTCATCAGGCGGTGATCTCTAAAGAACAATTGCCATCTGCAAATCCCCCTGTTACAGGTCCCGTTTCCACTTACATATCCCACAGGGGGCAGCTCAGTAAATTTGTTTATGGTACAGGAAATACTTCAAAGGAATTACATACACAGATCAAACTGATCGCGCCTACTGACTATAGTGTCGTTATTCTGGGAGAAACCGGTACAGGCAAAGAATCCGTCGCGCATCTAATTCATAGTCAGAGTAAACGGAAGGACAAGCCGCTGATAGCTATTGACTGCGGCAGCCTTTCCCGCGAGCTGGCATGCAGTGAGTTGTTCGGACATGAGAAAGGTGCGTTTACCGGGGCTGTGCAGGCTAAAACCGGCGCCTTCCAGGAAGCTCACGGAGGTACTTTATTTCTCGATGAAATAGCTAACCTCTCTTATGAAGTGCAGACTGCTTTATTAAGGACCATACAGGAAAGAGTTGTGCGCCCGGTAGGCAGTACGAAAGAAACACATGTAGACATCCGTATTATTGTGGCCTCTAACGAGGACTTACAACAGGCCGTTTTAAATGGCAGGTTCCGGGATGATCTTTATTACCGGCTGAACGAATTTGCTATAAGCGTACCTCCATTACGTGAACGCCCAGATGATCTGCCCCTGTTTATATCCACATTCAAACAGGCCGTTGAAGACGAACTGGAAAGAGAATGCGGTCCTTTGTCCGACGAAGTACTGGCTGCGTTCTCCAGTTATTCCTGGCCTGGTAATATCCGGGAACTTAAAAACGTGATGCGGCGCATCTGCCTGTTGTCAAAGGAGAGAGAGCCTATTACGGCCGACCTTCTCCCGGAGGAATTACAACCTGTTTCTAAAGACTCAGCCGAATCTATTTCAACCGGCGAGGCTAATTTAAAGAATGTTACGAGACAGGCTGAATACCAGAAGATCCTGGACGTACTACAAAAGGTACGGTTCAATAAATCGCAGGCGGCCAGGTTGATGAACATTGACCGAAAGACGCTTTACAACAAGCTACATACCTTGAATATATTATTATGAGCTATTTCAGCTCTTCTATCGTAAATGATTTCTGCCGGCCTTTATATTGTTTTCTGACGTCCTGAATATCTTTCTCGGTCACTTTAGCAGCGTGGTTACTCCATCCGCTGCGAATGAAACTCAGCACCTCTGCGATATCCTTGTCAGAGAATTCATCGTTGCTACCTATACCAGGCATATCACCGCTTATTTCCGGTGCCTTATATTGCTTGCCGGCCACATTAACAGGTCCGGTCAGTCCAAACAGTACAATAGCCGCCAAACGGTGTTTGTCGCCCGTTACAATTTCTGACTGATTCAACGGAGGTGCGAGCGATTGTATACCATCTCCATCTGCGCCATGGCAGGTCTGACAGACCGTTTTAAATAGTATAGCACCTCTTGGGTATGTCTTTTGCAGGCTTTGGTCCATACTTGCCTTCTTATGATTTTCGATATCCTTCATCACCCTCTTCAGGTGTTTATATAATATCAGGGTGGTATCATTCTTCAATGCTGTAAGTTGCTGCATCAGTGCTGTTTCTTTGCCCGCCATTCTGCTTATAATAGCATCTGATACATACGGATCATTAGCAAACGTCTTTACCAGTTGCATTTGCAAGACGTCCGCTTCTTTCTCCATTTGTGGAGGGAACGCCGGCAGCAATAATGCGACATAAGGCGCCAGGAAAACATTTCGCTCGAAACCAGTTAGCTCCTTCAATATTTCCTTACTATTGGCGGGAGTGATCACAGCAGGGAGCGCCGCAAGCGCCTGCGCCTGGATGTATGGATTATGCTGATGAAGCATCACCAGTACATCCGAAAGCTGTAATGCACCTAAACCTTCCAATGTCCACAGCGCGTGGATCTGGCCGTTCAGACTGTCTCCCCGGTGGAGACGTTCTTTCAATGCAGGCACCAGCGAGGTGTAATGATTATCTACAATCATCTGTTGCGCCTTGTCACGCACCCAGCCATTGGAATTATCCAGCAATGCAAGCAGTTGACCAGGTTCATTCTGTATCTGTACAGGAGTTGTTTTCTTACCTGCAGGTACTATACGGTAAATGCGTCCGCAGTTCAACGGATTGGTCAGACTACGGCTTTTGATCTCGTTTTTAAGATAAGGAGTCAGGTAAGTTTTATGCTGAATGATGCCTCGGTACATGTCCACGATGTACAAAGCTCCATCCGGGCCATCATACAGGCTTACCGGTCTGAAACGCTCATCGTTGCTCGACAGGAACTCATAGCCCTTATAGGCTTGCTGCCCCTTTACTATGTAACCACTGTCTTTAATGATATTCCTTTTAATGAGGTTGCCGGAGGGTTCCGCTACGAAGATATTGTTATCATAAACCTTACCCAGTACACCCCCTCTATAGACCAGTGGTCCGCAGGCAGCGGTCATATTACGCAACCGGAGGCTATCATCCAGTACGCCTTTCATATAGCCCCTGTTCACACCTGTAGTAGCCCTGACGGGATACACACGATTGTCGGGCACGATCTTCTCATCATACCCGGAAACATTTTTCTGCTGCGGATTATGAGCACCCAGTCCGGCCGGGAAATAATCACCTAATACGTTTTCAGAATTATTGTTATAAAAGAGGCGGCCGTAGTTATCCTGGGAAATCCCCCACTGGCCGCGGAAATGCGTTTGTTCTTTTAACCATTTGTCCCCCGTCTTACGGTAGCGCTTATCCGATTTTGCGTTATAGATCCAATTGTCCATGGCCCTTAACAATCCGTTCGGCTGGTGCTCTACATTCCCGCCTTCTGTATATTTATCATCAACCAGTGTACGTTTACCGGGTTTATCGTTGTTGATCTCAACAAACCACAACTTAGGAGGTTCAGCGATCAGGATACCATTCTCCACGAAGCAAATAGCTCTTGGTAATACGAGGGAATCCAGGAATACATTGCGTTTATCTGCCACGCCATCGTGGTCTGTATCTTCCAGGATCACCACCTTACCGTTTGGAATATCTTCTCCGGTACCGATGGTATCGGGCATATAACCTGTCATCTCGACCACCCACATACGTCCTTTTTCGTCAAAAGTCATGGCGACCGGCACTGTTACGACTGGCTCTGCTGCAACCAGCTGTACTTCCAGACCTTTCTCCACTTGCATATGTGAGATAGCTGTTTTTGCATCGAGCACGGGCGACGCTGCATATTTTTCGCGGATAGCCAATGAGTCTGATTCCTTTGAGGACTTCGTGCTCCCACCGTTGTTACATGCTGCCAACCAGAAGCCGATCGCTAAGAGATAAAACCTGTAACGCATTCTTATAAATCGATTGTAAAGCCCAAAATATAAATTAAATTAGGAAATAGGAATTAAGAATGAGGAATGAAATATTGATGCGGTTGACCGGCAGCAAGCTATTATGACCTGTCATTTTCCATTCCCAATTCCTAATTGTTTATTTATCTTCGTTTCTTTTATACCATCTTATCGCGCTTATGGGACGTTTCCAAGGATTGTTAGGGATAATTCTTATCCTGGGACTTGCATACCTGGTTTCCAACAACAAAAAAAAGATCAATTTCCGACTGGTAATCAGTGGAATAGGCCTGCAGGTATTAATTGCCCTGCTCATCTTTAAAGTAGGGTTCGTTTTCCGTTTTTTCCAGGGGCTTGGCAAGGCAATGGGTAAACTGGAAGAATTTGCCCGCCAGGGCGCTGCTTTCGTATACGGAGGTATCGCCGTAGAACAGTCGCCGGGTACAATAGGCAACTATCTCACCGGTGGTTTCGTATTTGCTTTTAATATTACAGCAGCCATCATACTTGTATGCTCACTCGTAGCTATTCTCTATCATTATGGTATCATGCAGCGCATTGTTGCAGTGATCGCGAAGGCGATGAACGTCATTATGCGTGTGAGCGGTGCGGAAGCACTGAGTAATGTGGCCAGTGCCTTTGTAGGTCAGATCGAGGCCCAGGTAATGATACGCCCTTACCTGCCTTATATGACCAAAAGTGAGTTACTGGCATCTATGAGCGGAAGTCTGGCCTGTATAGCCGGGGGGATACTGGTAGTATATTCCAATATGGGCAAGGCAGCAGGCATGGACCTGGCGCCTATGCTGATCACAGCCAGCCTGATGGCCGCCCCTGGTGCACTGGTGATCTCCAAGATCGTTTTTCCGGAAACGGAAGAGTCACAGACGATGGGCAGAGTGAAACTGGAAGTAAAAAGTCAGTATGTAAACGTGATCGATGCCATTACACATGGAGCGGGCGACGGTTTTAAAATAGCCATGAACGTGATCGCGATGATCATTGGGTTTGTGGCACTTATTGCTTTCCTTGACTGGGGATTACTGAAGATAGGTCAGTTGTTGCATCTGGACTTTGTACTGAGCCTGAACTGGATCTTCGGTAAACTCTTCTATCCTATCGCATGGTCTATGGGCGTGCCTACTTCAGATGTAAACAGTGTAGCAACATTGCTTGGACAGAAACTCAGCATCAACGAATTCATTGCCTTTAAGAACCTTACGGACAAGGCAGTACCGGTAGTAACAGAAAAGGGATTACTGATCGTGAGTATCGCGATCTGTGGATTTGCCAATTTCAGTAGTGTGGGTATGCAGATAGGCGGTATTGGCGTACTTGCGCCGGAAAGGCGCGCTGATCTCGCCAGCCTTGGTTTAAAGGCGCTCTTCTGCGGAACGCTGGCATCTTATTTATCAGCTACCATTGCAGGGATACTGATTTAAGTAAGTACATGCGAATACTAACAAAATCCGCCTTATCATCTTCCGGTACACCGGCAAGAAGATAAGGCGGAGCTCTTTATCGTATCAGTCAGATTAGCTTAATCTTTTAACCAGGTCGGCCAGTACAGCGTCCCAATCTTCAACCTGTCCTTCGTCGGTCCTTAAGTCTTTCATTTCAGACGCGGCTCTGATCTTCTCAACAACAGCTACAGCCAGTTTGCGAAGTGCGGGTGTAGCCAGCAGGTCCAGTGAATCCAGGTTATCGAGCGGATCTTCCGGGAAATCTTCACTTGCTTTACCAGCCAGTGCGGCAACCACTTCCGCAGCCGCCAAAGCATCTTCGCATTCGGATGTATCCAGTACGCCATCCTTGTTAAGTGTGAACTGCAGCGTGTCGGCAACCATGCCGCCATCTTTGTTGTCCATCATTTCAAATACCCAGTCTTGAGAGCCATCATTTTCGAAGTTTCTGGTACCCCATGTGCCCATGATATATAGTTTTTTTGGTTTGCTTTATTGATTAACTTAGTTGAGACTTCTGAAATCCACCGGCACCAGCTTACTTACGCCTGGCTCCTGCATGGTAACCCCGTAGATCACATCCACCGCCGCCATTGTCTGCTTGTTGTGCGTAACAATGATAAACTGCGAATTGTCTGAGAACTTACGGATCATGTTTGTGAATTTACCTACGTTGGCATCATCCAGCGGCGCATCCACCTCATCGAGGATACAGAATGGCGCTGGTTTGATCAGATAAATAGCAAACAGTAATGCTGTTGCAGTCAGTGTCTTCTCTCCTCCGCTCAGCTGCGTGATAGCCGCCGGACGCTTACCCTTCGGTTTGGCAATGATCTCGATACCAGTATCTGCCAGGTTTTCAGGATCGTTCAATATCATATCACACTGGTCTTCCTCGGTGAACAACGCCTTAAATACACGTACGAAGTTTTCCTTTACCTGGTTGAAGGTATCCAGGAATTTCTGGTTAGCGGTTGCTTCCACTTCCTGAATCGTCGCCATCAACGATTCTTTCGCAGTTACCAGGTCATTCTTCTGCTCCAGTATAAATTCATAACGCTTCTTCATTTCCTGATAGGCCTCGATCGCGGTAGGGTTGATCTCCCCCATGTTCTCAAGGCGCTTCTTCAATCGCTCGGCGCTTCCCTGTAATTCATCTACCGGCAATGTGGAACTACGCTGTTCGTCAATGATCTCGTCAAGGTTCACTTTAAACTCTACGCTCAGCCTTTCCTTCATGGATGCCAGTTGTAACTTGAGCTCATTCACCTTATCCTTGATCACTGTCAGCGCCTGCTCCAGCTGTTCCTTGGCACGCTGGCGTGCACGAAGGCCGCTTTCCTTTTCCTGCAGCTGGTTACGGAAGTTATAATATTCCTGGTCTTTCTCGTTCAGTTCTTTCTCTTCTTCTTCTTTACGGCGGAACAGATCGATCAGTCCATCTTCTGCTGTTCCCAGCTTGTCTTCCGCAGCTGCAATGTTAGCTACTGCATCTTCCAGCTGTGATTTATTACTGGTGATCTGTGTATGCAGATCTGATAACTGTTTGCGTTTAAAGTCCAGTTCCTGTTTCAGGGCCTGCACCTTGCTTTGCTGGCGTGTATGTTGCAGGTTCTGGTTATTGAACTGCACATTGGCCTGGTTGAACTGTTGTTCAGCATCTGCCGCCGCTCTTTCGGCCGCTACAATGCTGTCATGCAAGGCATGTACCTTTTCATTCAGGTCTTCCAGTTCTTCCTTTACACCTGAAATACTTTCCTGGTTTGCTGCCAGGGAGTCCTGCATTTCCAGCAGGCGCTTTTCGCCAGACTCGATCAGATGACGGAAGTTCTCAATACGGTTCTGTAATCCGAACACCTGGTTATTCAACTGGTTGATCTTCTCACGGGCTGTATTGATATTATTTTCATTCAGCTGACTATTATATCCTAATACCTGGTTGTGTTTATCCTGGATCTGCTGGCGCAGGGACGCTACTATTTCTTCCAGCGCCTTGATCTCTTCATCCAGTTTCTCCAGGTTCTTGGCACGACCCAGTTTCTTGCCTTCAAACAATCCGACGGAACCACCACTAAAACTGTACCTACCCCGGTTCATCCTGCCGCTTTTCTCTATCACGAGTACATCCTGGTCGGCCAACTGGCTGAATTCCAGGTTACTGATATCTTCCGAGATAAATACTTTACCCAGCAGATAGTTTCCCAGCCCCTTGTAACGCTCTTCCAGTTCAACCACTTCCAGTGCCGGAATCGAACCCGGTGGGGTGAACAGGCTTCCACCCTGCTGATGGAACTGATCCAATATAAAGAAGTTCGCTTTCCCCTTTTTATTATCATCCAATAGGCGGATAGCCTGAACTGCCTCTGCTGCATTATTTACAACATAGTAGTTCAGATAAGGTTCAAGCAGATTCTCTACGCAGGTACGGTATTCTTCCTTACAGAAGAATATATCACTGAGGATAGGTGCGTTATTATTCCAGTCTGTATTTTTCTTGAGGAACTTGATACTTTCAGGATAACCTTCGAGGCTGTCCACAAGGGATTTCAACAGGTCGTATTCATTCTTCTTCTGGTCCAGCGTACGGTTCTCATCTACCAGTTTATCGCGCAGTCCTTCTATTTCTCCCTGGGTAGCCAGGATCTTCCCTTTGGTCTCTTCCTGGAAAGCAACCATGTCTTCCAGGTCTGCTTTCTGGTCCTGCAGTGTTTCCTGGAGCCCTACTTTCTCTTCTTCCAGTTGTGTGATCTGCAGCTGGCGGCCTGCTTTTTCATCCTGTAACTGGTGTATGCCGCGTTGCAGGTTCTGAACGGAAGTATCGGCTACTGCCACTCTTTTCTCTGCCTCAAATTGCTGCCGTTGCCATTGTTGCTGATCACGGCGCTGGGTTTCGAGAGAGGCTTTCTTTTGATTAAAAGCTTCTTTCTTCTCCTCCACCATATCCTGCAAGCCCTCCAGCTGGTCCTGCAGGGACTCGAATGCGTCCTGTTCTTCTTCCACCTGCGTCTCAGTGAACGTAATGGAATCCGTCAATCCCTGCAACTGTCCTTCTGCATTACTAAGGAACTGGCTGATATTGCGCTCCCGTTCTTTCAGATAGGAGAGCTGCTGGCTGGCCAGGTTCTTATCATTTTCTTTGGTACGGATGGTAGATACCAGCTCATTAAAGGATTTCTGCAATACCTGCAGTTCCCTTTCCTTGGCGACGAAGTGCAGTTTATCTTCTTCCACGCTGGCTTCTGAAGATGCGATCTCCGCTTCCAGCGCTAATTTCTTATCACTTTCCGCCTGTTGTTCGTCTGTCAGATCTTTAAATGTGACATTAAACCCTTCCAGTGCGGCTTTCGCCAGCTCAATACTGATCTCGCGATATTCTTTCTTTACCTCGTAGAAGCGCTCGGCTTTGCGGGCCTGGCTTTCAAGGGTCTTTAAGTTGTTATTGATCTCAAACAGCAGGTCCTCAATACGGTTCAGGTCACCTTCTGTGGCATCCAGCTTGGATTTGGCTTCCTTTTTACGTGTTTTATAGATGGAAATACCGGCAGCTTGTTCCAGCATGCGGCGGCGGCTGTTCTCTTTGTCTTTGATGATGTCGTCCACCATTCCCAGCTCAATAATGGCATAGGAGTCGGTACTAACACCAGTATCCATAAACAAGTTATGGATATCTTTCAGGCGGCAGGCTACATCATTCAGGCGGTATTCACTATCCCCGTTCTTGTAAAACTTACGGGTGATGGTAACGGTAGTGAACTCGGTCGGCAATACATTGCGGGTGTTCTCAAACGTCAGGCTCACTTCAGCCATACCACTGGCTGAGCGTGTCTTGGAGCCATTGAACACCAGCCCTGACTGATTCTCTGAACGCAGGTTACTGATCTTATGCTCGCCTATCACCCAGCGGATGGAGTCGATAATATTACTTTTGCCGCATCCGTTGGGGCCTATCACCCCCGTTACGCCTTCATCGAAGTGTAACACCGTTTTGTCAGCAAAACTTTTGAAGCCTTTGATTTCTAATGTTTTTAAACGCACAATTGCTTCGCTTTGTTTTTTTAAGCCGTCAAAGATAACTATGATTTCTCTGATTTATGACCAGGATTTGCCTAATCATACTATAATAATCCATTTTTACCAGACTATTTATCTCCTTTTTTTGATAATCAGTATCTTAATCCTAGCCGGTCGCCTTTATTTTTCCAAAGAAAACAGTAATTTATCAGACAACCATGTCCCAATTAGAATTTAATTATACACAGTTGTGTATAAATTACAGGTCAATGGTTGACCGGCGTTGGGATGGATGATAATTTTGCAGCTGTAGTATTATATTTAAACAATATACCGTGAACAGAAGATAGCCGTGTGTGCGGATCAAGCATTCTTTTTGCTTATCAGCGATTTAAATAACTTTGTATATATTAAAATTTCCAGATGCGGCATTGGGTTCAGGAAGTCAGGAATTTCGTTTATAGCTATCATTTCAGTACGGGATTACGTACTACCATTAGTGTGGTGGTGCCTTCCATAGCATTTTCAATGATGGGCGACCTGCCCATGGGTATTGTGGTTTCCCTGGGCGCGCTGGCCACAGCGCTGTCTGACGTAGCCGGTACTGCGCTTCACAAGCGTAATGGTATTCTGACCGCCATTGCATTTATCTTCTTTACGGCTGTCGGCACAAGCCTTGTTGCTCCTTATCCTATTCTCATGACCGGCTGGATACTGGTCTGCTGTTTTGCTAACAGCATGTTGCTGGTTTATGGTAACCGCGGGGGCAATATTGGCATCGCCTGTTTGCTCGTAATGGTGTCTATCCTCGGAGAAACGCCAAGTAGCCCTGCCCGTGCCATAATAGACTGTTTGCTGATACTGGGAGGTAGCGTCTGGTATGGCTTCCTGGCCCTCCTGCTTTGGCAGGTCAGGCCTTACCTGAGCGTACAGCAGATGTTGTCGGAATGTATCATGGAAACAGCCCGCTACCTAGAAGAACGGGCAGGATTTTATGAAAAGGGCGCTGATGAGGATTTTGATGAGATCTTCAGATCTGTGCTTGCCCAGCAGGTGATCGTGAGCGAAAAACAGGAAGCCGTCCGCGAACTATTGCTCAAACGCAGGTCCTCACAACAAGGGTCTACCAGTATCAATAAGAGCATGGTGCTTATTTTCCTTGATATTGTAGACCTGCAGGAACAGATCATGGCTTCGCAGACGGATTACATTGCCCTGCACAAAGAGTTTGAGGAAACAGACATCCTGGAGAAGTTCCATGCCCTTATTATGCAATTTGCTTCTGAACTGGAGCTGATCGGGACTGCGGTGGCCGCCGGACAACGTTCCCTGCCTAAAGCCAATCTACGGTATGAAATAGAAAAAGTGCAGCATGCTATTGCGGAGATCCGCAGAACATTGCCGACGCTGAAAGAACGTGCCCGTATTATAACCCTTACCAGTATCCTGCATAATCTCCAGGATATGACACACCGGATCTATAACCTGCACCGTCTTACAAGGCTGGAAAGGGTAAAAGATCAAACTATCGATCCGCGTATACAACTAGCCAGTTTCACCACACGCAACAGCTACGACCTGGAAACGCTGCTGAACAATCTGACGTTTCAGTCACACATTTTCCGCCATGCATTGCGTGTCAGCATTGCGGCTGTTACCGGCTACCTTCTGGGACAGGTACTACATCTGGACAGGGTATATTGGGTGCTGCTGACGATAGTCGTCATTCTGAAGCCTGGCTTCGGTATCAGTAAAACCAGGAGCTATCAACGTATCATTGGTACTATCACAGGCGCCTTATTTGCCGCAGGCGTATTGTTCACGACAGATAACACGACGATCATCTTCACCCTGATGCTGATCTGTATCCTGGGGGCGTACAGCTTTATGACGCAACAATATACGATCAGCGTATTCTTCACGACACCTTTTGTTATATTCCTCTTACACTTCCTGCATCCCGCCCATCTGCAAAATGCGGAACTACGTGTGCTGGACACCTTTATAGGCGTGGGCATAGCTTTCCTTGCCAGCCTTTTACTGTGGCCCAGCTGGGAACATAACTACCTGCCCAGTTATATGACGAAGATGATGCAGGACAATGCCCGTTACTTTGAGCAGGTCATACGTCTCTATACTAAACAGGAATTTGCGATAAACGATTTTAAACTCGCAAGAAAGGATACAAATGTGAGTGCGGCGAACCTGATGTCTGCCTTCCAGCGGATGTTATCTGAGCCCAAGAGCAAACAGATACATGGTTCTGAGATCTATCACTTTGTGGTATTGAGCCATTCCATGATGTCTAACATTGCATCACTGGCCAATTATGGATTGCTGCATGGCGTCAGTTTTCCAAAACCAGAGTATAAACTGATCCATCAGTACATGCAGCAGCATTTTGACTGCATCATAAAATTACTGGAAGATCCTTTATATAAACCAGCCCAGCTGCCCGCCAGCATTGAAGCGTTTGAGACACTCGACGTAGAACTGGAAAGTATATTCCAGCGCAGACAGGAGGAGATCAACCAGGGCAAGGGAGATACCCCTCTGCGGGATGAACTCCGGGAAACGAAGATCATCCGCGATCAGCTGCACGCCATGCTTACATTACTGAAAGACATGAAGAAAACGATAGACAAAACTATTGTTGATGGATGATACCAAACTGGTCGGATAAGGGCTCCAGGTTTTCCAGCAACATATCAAAAAATGCCGGTCCCTGTTGCACGTACCAGGGCATAAAGTTTTCCTTTCTTTCCTGTAAGGAGTTTGCCGGGAACAATCTTATCTTAAGGTTGCGGATCTGCTCCGTTTGCCAGCCGAATTTTTTCTTCTCAGCCTTTAGAAACTTATGTTCCAGCTTCCCGATAGATTTTACCGCCCTCGTGCGTTCTGAGGCTACGGAGGCCTCCAGTGTTACGTCTATCTCCCTGGCTTTCAGTGCCAGGTCATCGAACAGTTTCTCTACTGCTGCATACTCATCTTTCAATACCAACGCGGCGTTCGTATGTTCCTTCACGAACCTGTTCACCAACTCCTCTGTATCTTCAAAAAGATCTGTCACTGAAAGTCCAAGTTTCTGCAAGCGCTCCCGTGAATTAGCATCTGTAAGCAGGAAAGAGTTACGCAATATTAACACAGGGAACGGTACCCTGTAATGGTCAAATAACTGTTGAAGTTCCAGCCAGTAGGCTATCTCCCCTCCGCCGCCAATGAACGCAATGTTAGGCAGGATGGTTTCCTGCAGCATACCGCGTAATATCACATTGGGACTGAACTTTTCGGGATGTTCCTCCAGCTCTTTTTCCAGACTGGCCGCTGTAAACTCAACCGGCAGGTGTAACACTTTCCAGACGTCCCCGACCTGAACGATACGTTCACGGGAAGTTGCTGTCAGGTAAAACAGGTTGATCTCCCTGGGATTAGCCTGAACTTTATGATGTTTTGAAAGTGCTTCTATTGTTTCGTTGACAATCCCATATGACTGCTGTTTGAAAAGTTCATCCCTCATGACAGGTATAAACAGCTTTTTCAGCATTGGATTATCTGGTACAAGTACTACCAGTCCGTAACGTCCAAACAATTCGTTGACCAGATAAAGGGTGGCTTCCTGAATATTCTGATGTCCGAGGTAAGCACGCTTTAACAGTTCAATCAGTTCTTCGGCATATGGTCCATAACCCAAAGCGTCTTTCACCTTCCCTATCAGCTCTTCAAATCCTTCCGGTTGCATGCGTCCCACTGCCCCCTCCTGGTCTGTCGGCCAGGTGATTGTCTTCCCGTCGATGTATACATGTCCCAATTCATCAAGGTCGGCGTCTTCGCTTCCCATGTAATAAACAGGCACAAAATTATACTGCGGATACTGCGAACTGAGCTGAGTAGCTAACTTAATGGTTTGCAATATCTTGTAGACGAAGTATAAATAACCGGTGAAGATGTTCGGCTGGTGTGCCGTGGTGATAGTGAAGGTCTGCTGATCCAGCAGGCTGCTAATATTATTGCGAACATTGTCAGTAATGTCCAGATTTTTATATTGTTCCTGCAGGGCAGCTACCAGCACGTCCCGTTGTTGTGGGAATGCCTTCTTAGCTTTTATAACTGCCTCAAAATCAGGTTGTACCGGAGAGTACTTATAAAAAGGCCGGAGATTAGGATGCTCGGCCAGAAAATCTATTACCAATTGATTGAAATACCCGGTTTTACCATACGGGATATGACTTACAGGTTGCTCCATACGCTACACGCTGATTCTTTTAGATGCACGAAGGTATGGAATGAATCGAGAATCATCAATTACGAATTACGAATGGTTAAAATATGGAAGGAGCGGAAGAAAAGAGATAAAGAGGGACAAAAAAGGCCGCGAAGATTTCCGCGGCCTTTCCTGAATGATTAATTCATTTATTTCGAGAGGGCAGTGTCCCTACCTCAGATACGCTTTATACATGCCTCATACATGCCGTATACATGCTTTATAGGTGGACTTAAGTTGGACTTGAAAAACCCGAAAGTGTGATCTTATATCACAAAACCATCTGGCAATACCATTCCATTCTTGATCACTACAATGCCGTCTTTGACCGCGTACAGGTCATGGTCGCCGTCAGGCAATACGTGTCCGCCTACATTGATCATCACGCTATTTCCGATACTACAGTTCTTGTCTATGATAGCGTTATTGATATGGCAGTTATCTCCTATCCCCATGGGAGGATGACCTTTTGCCTGAGCTTTAGCCAGGTCTTCCAGCGTCTGGTAATGGTCGCTACCCATGACGTAACTGTTGGTAATGACAGAGTTCCGTCCGATACGGGTCCTGATACCCACTACACAGCGTTCCAGGTGACTATCCAGGATAATGCTACCATCTGAGATAACGGTATTTTTTAGAGTACCGGAGATCTTTGCCGGTGGTAGCATACGTGCACGGGAATAGATGATCTGGGACTCATCGAAGAGGTTAAACTTCGGTATCTCGTCTGTTAGTCCGAGGTTAGCTTCCCAGAAGGAGCTGATATTACCGATATCGGTCCAATAGCCTGTATACTGATAACTTACCACTTTCATGTCGGCATTGATCGCATAAGGGATCAATTCCTTACCAAAGTCGGTAGAGGACTGTTGCCCATTCAGCAGGTCATAAAGCGTCTGCCGGCTGAAGATATAGATACCCATGCTGGCGAGGTACACCCGGCCTTCCTGCTGCATTTCTTCACTTACCGGAGAGGCCCAGGGCGCCAGCACGTCCTGTTTCGGTTTTTCTGTGAAAGAGGTGATCAGGGCGTTGTCATCCGTTTTGAGGATTCCAAAATCGGAGGCGTCTTTAGCGTTCACCGGAATGGTGGCTATTGAAACTTCCGCCTGACTTTCTATGTGATGCTGTAACATTTCACGGAAATCCATCTGATAGAGCTGGTCGCCGGAAAGGATGAGCACATATTCAAACTCGTAGCTATCGATATGATGGAGGCATTGACGCACGGCATCTGCGGTACCCTGGTACCATGTTGGGTTGTCGGGCGTTTGTTCAGCTGCCAGGATATCTACAAAAGCTTTACTGAAATGGCTGAAGTGATAGGTATTTTTGATATGCTTATTCAGTGACGCGGAATTGAACTGTGTCAGCACGAAAATGCGGTTCATGTCGGCATTCAGACAGTTCGAAATTGGAATATCCACCAGGCGGTATTTGCCTGCTACCGGCACGGCAGGTTTGGACCTCTTGCGCGTAAGGGGGTACAGGCGGGTTCCTGATCCGCCACCTAAGATAAGGGAGATAACTGCGTTAGACATATATTACGATTCTTTGTTTCAGTTTTTGGGTTAGGATCAGTGTACTACAATTGAGCTGTATAATTGCAGATATTCTGCAGCTGCACTGTCCCATGAATGATCAAGCTGCATTATTGTTTTGCGGATATCATGCAATTTTGCAGTATCTCTGTAAAGCTCCAGAGCACGGCCTACGGCAAGACATGCATCCCATGCAGCGGCATGTACGAACCGGATGCCAAATCCGTCGGGGTCACCGAAGTCTGTAACCGTATCTTTCAATCCTCCTACGCTGCGAACGATGGGAACTGTTCCATAACGCAATGCATACATCTGGTTCAATCCACAGGGTTCCACCCGGCTTGGCATCAGCAAAAAGTCACTTCCTGCATAAATTTTGTGAGACAGGGCCTCATCATATCCAAACTGCACATTGAAATTTGCTTCCGTATATATTCTTGTTTGTTGCAATGACCATTCCACATGTGGCTCACCACTGCCCAACAATAGAAAATTCAATTGTTGTTTCTGCTCATATATAGACCTGCCGATGATCTCAGGCAACAGGTCTGCTCCTTTCTCTCCTACCAGACGGCCTATAAAGGATATCAGCGGAAGTTCCGGATTGAGGTTAAACTGCTCACACAGCTGTTGCTTTATGTCACGTTTTGCTTTTACGAAGGTCTTTTCATTATAATTGACTGGTAACATAGGGTCCGTGGCAGGGTCCCAGACTTTTGTGTCAATACCGTTCAGTATACCAACAGCTTTCCCCCTTTCATAGTTCAGTAGATCTTCTAAACCGTTGGCACCGGTAAACAATTCTTCCAGATAACTAGGGGATACTGTTGTGAACCGCCAGGCGCATTTAATAGCTGCTGCCAGTGGGTTGATAGCGCCATCCCAGCCTAGCAGGCCGGCGTTCCAGAGATCGAAACCAGGTAACTGGTATAACCTCTCCCAGCCAAACTGACCCTGGTATTGGGCATTATGTATCGTTAAAACAGTAGCAATATTTCTCAGACGCTCATACTTATATGCATGGGTCATCATGAACGGGATCAATCCAGTGTGATAGTCATGTACATGTACAACATCCGGTTGATGTTGCCATTCGTTCAGCCAGTCCAGTACGGCCACCTGGAATGCCAGGAAGCGTTCCGTATCATTGTAATAGCCGTACACTTTTTCGGTATCCAGCAGCCGGGGGATATCGATCAAATAAAGGTCAAACCCCAGGAAGTTAGTTACTTCCCTCCATACATTGAAGTGATACCAGCTGTGTCCTAACCAGCATCCTCCCTGGTGTACCAGTTCAAATTCGTGTGTGTGAAAAAACCGGGTATTATATGCGGGCATCACTACCTTGGCTATATGCCCCGCCTGGAACTGGTATTTGGGCAATGCTCCCACTACATCTGCAAGACCTCCTACTTTGGCTACAGGGTAACACTCCGCGCTAACGTGTAATATCTCCATGCTAAACGATTAATTACTGTTCTTTTAAATTACCTTGGAAAAAGCATATTACAAAGGATTGTCCAAACTTTATTTGGGGGTCTCTATCCTGCAATACGCTGCTGATCTAAATCCTGACGTGCGGTCTAAGTTAAATCAATCTCCTTATATAACAGCCGATTTAAACAAGCGTTTTTTTTTAACTCTCCCGTCACTGTTAGCCCTTGTTGATTGTCCCATAAATCCCTCAGTTGGGCAGGCAACGCCCCGGAATGCGGAATACTGCATGTAAAAGCATAATGTATTACCTTCGGAGAAAGATTCACTTTACTATGGATTTTGGTCGTGTTGATCCGGCACTGCTGGACGAAATAGATTTCAAACTGCCGGCCGAACCGGCTTTCAATAAAACAGTTTTAAAGGGTAAGCCCGTTAAGAAGCCTAAGATCTACCTGGGCTGTGCTAAATGGGGCCGTAAGGAATGGATAGGAAAGATCTATCCGAAAGGCACCAAAGAGGCTAATTTCCTGGATGAATATGTGCATCATTACAATAGTATTGAACTGAACGCCACTCATTACAAGATCTATGGCCCGGAGGCGATCGAGAAATGGGATGTCCGTGCCCAGGGTAAGGATTTTAAGTTCTGTCCCAAAGTGCCACAGTCCATCAGTCATTACAGCAACCTCATAGACGCCACTCTGCAAACCACTTCTTTCCTTGAAGGCGTATTGGCCTTTGGCGACCATCTGGGGCCGATATTCCTGCAGGTGAGCGATAAATATTCTCCTAAAAGGAAAGATAACCTGTTCCGCTATCTCGAAAGTTTGCCGCAGGACCTGCAGTTCTTTCTTGAAGTACGTCACCCTGACTGGTTCAGCGATGCCAAGACGAGCGAAGAGCTGTTCAACACCCTGCATAAACTCAATGTAGGCGCTGTTATTACCGATACTGCCGGCAGGCGGGATTGTGCGCACATGCATATGCCCATCGCCAAGGCCTTTATCCGCTATGTGGGCAACAGCCTACATCCGACCGACTATGTCCGCATCGACGACTGGGTGAACAGGATGCATTACTGGCTGCAACATGGTTTACAGGAACTGTATTTTTTCATGCACATGCACGACGAGGCTTACTCTCCCGAACTGACTGTTTACCTGGTAGATAAGATGAAGGAGGTTTGTGGGATCGAGCTGCAAAAACCACAGTTTGTATCACAGCAAAATACCTTATTCTGATTGTGTTTGTGTTCCAACTTTCTAAATATTATTTTTACTGCCTGAAAAGGGAAGTTTAATAATATGCGAGATAAGCTTAGGGGATTGGCCCGGGATCTGACGGGTACATTATATGACGATGACACCATGCGTACCCTATACGCAACCGATGCATCTGCGTACCGGGAGATGCCGCTGGCTGTGGCTATTCCGGCAAATGAACAGGATATCAAGACATTGATCTCTTTCGCCCGCGCCAATAAAACATCACTTATTCCCCGTACTGCCGGTACCTCTCTTGCAGGGCAGGTAGTTGGAAACGGAATTATAGTAGATGTTTCGAGAACCTTCACTAAGATACTGGAAATCAATACGGAAGAGCATTGGGTTAGAGTACAGCCAGGTGTTATCAGGGACGAGCTGAACATGTTCCTCAAACCTTATGGCTTGTATTTCGGACCAGAAACCTCGACAGCCAACAGGGCGATGATCGGGGGAATGGTGGGTAATAACTCCTGCGGCTCCAACTCCGTAGTGTATGGAAGTACCCGGGAGCACCTGCTGGAGGTAAAGGCCATTCTCAGCGATGGATCGGATGTGGTGTTCAACGACATCTCAACCGACGAGTTTCATGCCCGCTGCGAAAAAAATGACGGCAGTCTTGAAACGGCGGTATATCGTCAGATCCGTGCCATGTTGGGCAACCATAATAATCAGGAAGAGATCCGCAGAGAGTTTCCTAAACCAAGCATTACCCGCCGTAATACCGGGTATGCGGTCGACCTCCTCCTGGAAACAGCTCCGTTTACTGCCGGTAAAGAAGATTTCAACTTCTGTAAACTGATAGCAGGTTCTGAAGGTACCCTTGCTTTCCTGACGGAGATCAAAGTGAATGTATCACCGTTGCCACCTAAAGAAACTGGGCTGCTATGCGTCCATTTCAACAGCATCGATGAATCCCTGCGCGCCAATATTATTGCCATGCAATATAAGCCCAGCGCCAGCGAACTGATAGACCATTTCATACTGGAATGTACCAAGGATAATATTGAGCAAAGTAAAAACCGCTTCTTTGTACAGGGCGATCCCGGCGCCATCCTGGTGGTGGAATTTTGCCGCGATACCCGGGAGGCCATTACCGAAATAGCCAACCGCCTCATTACCGAGTTACAGGCAGCCGGACTGGGTTATCATTTCCCCCTGCTATTCGGTGACGATACCAAGAAGATCTGGACATTGCGTAAGGCCGGCCTGGGATTGCTGAGTAATCTTCCCGGCGATGAAAAAGCCGTTCCTGTAATTGAGGATACCGCGATCGCTATTGAAGATCTTCCGGCCTATATCCGCGACTTCAACGATATCCTGAAAGGCTATGGCCTGCATGCCGTTCACTATGCCCATGCGGGCAGCGGTGAAATTCACCTGCGCCCCATCATTAACCTGAAAACGGAAGAGGGTAACCTCCTGTTCAGGAAGATCGCGGAGGAGATAGCCACCCTTGTAAAGAAATATAATGGCTCCCTCAGTGGAGAACATGGCGATGGCCGTCTGCGTGGTGAGTTTATCCGTCAGATGATCGGCGAGAAAAACTATACGTTATTACGCGATCTGAAATATACCTGGGACCCGGAAAATATCTTTAATCCCAATAAGATCGTTGATACTCCCAGCATGAACAGCATGTTGCGCTATGAACCCGGACAGAAAGCACCGCAGTTGAAAACGGTGTTCCACTTCCCCGAGCAGACCTACCTGCAGCATGCGGAGCAGTGTAATGGTTCCGGCGACTGTCGCAAGACTGAAAAAAGCGGAGGTACAATGTGCCCGAGCTACATGGCTACCCGCAATGAAAAAGATACCACCCGCGCCAGGGCCAACATCTTACGGGAATTCCTGACACATTCCAATAAAGAGAACCGTTTCGATCATAAAGAGATCTATGAAGTATTAGACCTCTGTTTGGCGTGTAAAGGCTGTAAATCAGAATGTCCATCGAATGTGGACATGGCTAAACTCAAAATGGAATTCCTCCAGCATTATCATGATGCCAATGGTGTTCCATTCAGGTCTAAACTGATCAGCAACTTCACCCGTCTGAATGGCCTGGCGACCATCGCTCCAGGTATCTACAACTGGATGGTGAACACGCCTGCTACCAGTAACCTGATCAAAAAGACTTCCGGATTTGCGCTGAAACGTTCACTGCCCGAACTGCAGTCAACTACACTCAGAAGCTGGTTCAATAAGCAGTGGGCGCGTGAAAGGACAGTGCTATCAACCGTAAAGAAAAAAGTATACCTGTTCTGCGATGAGTTTACCAACTTCAACGACACGCACGTCGGTATCAAGGCGGTAAAACTGTTACATCGTCTCGGTTATGACGTTCAGATGATCGCACATCCGGAAAGTGCCCGTGCCTTGATGTCGAAAGGGTTATTACGTAAGGCACGCAACTTTGCCGAAGAGAACGTACGCATCTTCAGTGAGGTGATCAGTAATGATGTGCCTTTATTGGGTGTAGAACCTTCTGCAATTCTTAGTTTCCGGGATGAATATCCGGACCTGGTGCGGGATGAACTAAGGGAAAAGGCCAGGAAACTTGCTCCGAATGTATTACTGATAGATGAATTCCTCAGTAAAGAGGCTGCGGCAGGTAATATTCCTGCAACACTCTTTACCAGTGAGAAGAGGCAGATCAAACTGCATGGACATTGCCAGCAGAAGGCCCTGTCCACGCCACAACACAGTAAAAACATCCTGTCGTTACCAGCCAACTATTCCGTAGAGATCATTCCATCCGGTTGTTGTGGTATGGCCGGTTCTTTCGGATATGAAAAAGAGCACTATGATATCTCGATGCAGATCGGTGAGCTGGTGTTATTCCCTGCAGTACGTAATGCAGCAGAAGAAACGATCATTGCAGCTCCCGGTACAAGTTGCAGGCACCAGGTGAAAGACGGCACCGGCCGTAAATCCAAACACCCGGTAGAGATATTGTTTGAGGCGTTGATATAAAGATCATTCTTACAAAAATAAAAGGCAGACCCATAACAGGTCTGCCTTTACGTTTTTAAACACAATCGGCAACTTACAACCTGATCGTATCAGGTAAATATTTTGCTATAAGGTTCTCGTAGTATGGCTTTAATTCGCTTATTACCGGAGGTTTCGGGCTCTTCGAATAGAGGTCATACGGATTGAATTTCTTTACCCATTCAAACATTTCATAATCATGCTCATTCATCAGATGCGCGTAAGCATCTTCACGATGCTGTGCATAGAAAGAGTGATAACGGATCATGTATAATGCCGGTTCCGGCAGGTAATCCTTCATCATCTGATAAAGATATTCATCATGCCCCCAGGAGAGGTCAACCGCATTAAGTCCGCAATTAGGACTATAAATTCCGTATTTGCTATTATAGCGTTCATCCTTTGCATCCGGGTTGTCTGCAAAGAATTCAGGATAAACAATTTTGTCTGAGAACTGGCAGCCTACAGGGAAAGTATCACCTACTACCGCCCATTGTGGTTCACCGAACAGGCAAAGTACCTTGCCCATGTCATGAATAAAGCCGGTGAGTACGAACCAGTCAGGATGTCCGTCCGCCCTGATAGCTTCTGCTGTTTGTAATAAGTGCTGCAACTGGTCCAGTTCGATATCCGGATCGGAATCGTCCACGAGTGTATTAAGGAATTCCATTGCACCCCAAACAGGCGTTTCTTTTTTGTTGAAAGCCAGGAATTCTTTCTTTTTCTGTTGCACAAAATCGTAGGTCTGGTGCTTATGATTTAACCGGTAGAACTCACGTACGGTGTCTCTTTCCGGATTATCATAATTTCTGTATTCCTCTTTAGATTTAGCCGTTTCAGCAACTGCTGGCTCAGGATAGCGCAACAGCACATCATCTTCCCATTGCTCGATACTTTGCAATGGATTTAATTCTTCACCAGAAAAGTTGTTTGAGTTCATAATTCGTGGATATTGAAAATATTGGAGAAATAGATCGTCTGCAAGTCTAATTTACAAATTTCAATCGATTTCTACAAATTATTTGATATTACAGCTTTATATTGATAACTACTTAATTTAGAGAGAGATAGTGCCTTTAACTACTACTTAATCCAGTAATAATATTTCGAACTGTTACTTGCCTACACCTGAACTATGTCCGGCCATTATAAAAAAACGGCGTTTCGATGCGTGGTACATCAAAACGCCGAATATAAACATGATAGTCTCTCCAGGTGCCAAGATAGGCATCGGAAAGGGTGATCCTATATATGTTTAGGCCTCCTAAGCCAGTACTACAGGCCTTTTTATATAGCTTTCACTATACAAAAAGGCCTGAAACACCGGCGTAGAAGGCCTATACATGGGAAACCCGAGCCTTATTGAAGGCTTATACAGGTAATGAAGCGCTTTTCAGGTATTAGTCAACAACTACCAGAACACGGTATACAATGCCACCAGTACCCCTGTGATGATCACACTTCCCACTATGAATCCCGGCGTACTGCGGAACATGGATTTATCGATCTCGATCACCTGCTGCTGATCTTTACTGCGTTTGTCCAGAAGCGTCATTACGATCATCAGTACAATCAGGAAGACAAACACGATGGTCATACGGTCCAGGAACGGATAATCCGGGAAAGCACCATCAGTCCATGCAGGCAGGAACTTCAGTACCGTGGACAATGGAATGGTCAGCAATGCCGCCGCCAGTGCCGCCTTTGAAGTAGTACGCTTCCAGAAGAAGCCCATCAGGAATATGGCCAGCACACCCGGAGAAATGAAGCCGACGTAATCCTGGATAAACTGGTACGCCTGATCGAGTGTTGTCAGCGCCGGTGCCACCAGACTGGCTATCACCATTGCTACGATCACCGTGATACGACCTACTTTCACCAGCTGTTTTTCAGTTGCTTCCTTATTGAAATAGCGATGATAGATATCCAGTGAGAAGATCGTAGAGATACTGTTTGCCTTACCTGCCAGAGAAGCTACGATCGCAGCTGTCAGTGCGGCGAAGGCCAGTCCTTTGAGGCCTTGCGGCAGAAGGTTCATCAGCGTAGGGTAAGCCCTGTCCGGTTTTACGATGCCTGCTGCGTCCTGAAGCTCAGTAGTAAATACACCTTCCTTAAATAATACGTAGGCGCAAATACCTGGCAATACGGCGATTACAGGAATGAGTAACTTCAGGAAGGCAGCGAACAGGATCCCGCTGCGGGCCGTCTTAAGATCGGCTCCCAAAGCCCGCTGGATGATGTATTGGTTACATCCCCAGTAATTCAGGTTGTTGATCCACATCCCGCCTATCAATACGGACAGGCCGGGCAGGTCTTTATAATAAGGATGATCTGAGGAAAAGATCATATGAAAATGCGAGTCGGCCTTTTCACGTACGAGTGATAATCCTTTCAGAATGTTTTCGCCATACCCGAAATGAGTTGACACCATACGTAAAGCCAGGTAAGTAGTAGCCAGTCCGCCGACGATCAGCACAAACACCTGTATTACATCCGTGTAGCCGATCACCTTCATTCCTCCCAGCGTCACGATCACAGCAAAAACGGACAACCCGACAATACACCAGAGGAATGGGATCCCTGAAATAGCCGTTATTGCCAGCGCTCCCAGATAAATAATAGAGGTAAGGTTCACAAATACATACACCAGGAGCCAGAAAACGGCCATCACCGTACTTACGGTAGAGTTATAACGCTCCAGCAGGAACTGGGGCATGGTGTAGATCTTATTTTTAAGATACACCGGTATAAAAAATACGGCCACGATGATAAGTGTGGCGGCGGCCATCCATTCATAGGTGGAGATGGCAAGTCCAAGTGCAAAACCGGAACCCGACTGTCCTATGAAATGTTCCGCAGAAATATTAGAGGCGATCAGGGATGCCCCGATGGCCCACCAGGTAAGGGATCCCTCTGCCAGGAAAAAGTCTTTTGTATTGGCCGTTTTAGACCTCTTACGTTGATAGATATAGTACCCGTACCCGGTAACTATAATAAAGTAGATGAAGAATACCAGGTAGTCCCAGTATTTTAAGTGGTGTGTATCAGTCAATTGGCCCATAATTGGAATTTGAAGTCCGCAGATAACCATTTGCAGACCGTAGCATTATGTTTGATAATATAAAAAGCGGGTTAAGATACTTAAATAAACATTATTTCAATAGCCTGCTAATGTAAATGATAGCGCTGCCGGAAGCAGTGGTTGATTTTTACATATATTTACTCATATGTTAGAAGTAGACAAAAAAGAAGCGTACCTCTTACAAAAGGCTGTCCGTCAATGGGAATCCGACTCTCTGATCACACCTGAACAGGCTAACCGACTGAAAGAAACCTGGCAGGTCAGGCAAGGCGACTGGCAGGTAGTGACCCTGTACATTTTCATAGCGGCAGTTTCCTGTGCCCTGATGGCCTTCGGTTCTCTGGTGCTGGATGAGAAATGGATAGAGGTATTACGTCTCAAATTTTCTCTCACCGATGGTATTATTTCCACACTTTTCGCGGGGTTGACGGTATTCCTTTGTTTTCAGGGATATCGCCGGCAGCAGAAACAAGCGGAATATTCCCTGACCGGGGAGTTGTTCTGGCTGTTGCCTGTACTCAGTGTCGGTGTCAGTGTAGTTTATCTTGGTAAAACATTGCAATACCTGCATGGCAACTATGGTATATTCTGGCTGCTGGCCACTGTTACCTATGGTGTACTGGCGCTCTTATTGTCTTCCCGCCTGCTCTGGACGTCCACGCTGATCTGCCTGATACCTGCTTATGTAAAACTCACGTATTACATAGCTGACGATAAAGCATTCTTTCTGGGCATGAACCTCCCCTTCCGGATGATCCTGCTGGCATTTATCATGGTAGGACTTCACTGGTTGTTCCGTAATAATCGTTTATACAAGCAGGTAAAGGATATTACCTGGATAGGCAGCTGGCTGTTATTGCTGTTGTCGGGATGGATGATCTCTATTTTCGGTAACTCCGCCTCCTGGGAAGAATGGCAGCATGTAAGGCAGGTCCAGTTACTTTGGTGGGTTGCGGCGTTTACTGTATTATGTGTGTTGGTGCTATTATGGGGTATTAAAATGCATGACCCGATGGTGAGGGATATGGCGGTGTTATTTCTGCTGCTGGACCTGTATACCCGTTATTTTGAATATCTATGGGACCGGACGCATAAAGGTCTGTTCTTCACGATACTGGCGGTCTCTTTTGCATTGATCGGTAAACTGCTGGAGAGACGGTTAAAAAAAGCCAGGAATTAGGAACAACGCAAAGATCTCCGGCTCATTTTCAATTCCTAATTCCTGGTTTGTACTTATTTCACGGTCAGCACTTCCACTTCTTTCACCTGGTACCTGCCGGTATCATGGAAACTCCAGTCATAATTTGCTGTGATCCAGGAGCGTAGTACAGACAGGAATCTTTCCAGCTCCTTGTCCAGTTCTTCTCCAAATGAGGGCAGCAATTTCTCCAATGCGGTAAACAGTTTCACTTCTTCATTATGCATACGCACAGTCTCATTTACAGCATCCTGTAAGGAGATATTGCGTTCATGTTCGAGTACTAGTACAAGATTATGCACATCTCCCTGTCTGGCTTCTTTGGCGCAGGAAAAGATGTCGTTGGCCCAGCATACAATATTATTGCAGGCCAATACGAGACGTTGTACGATAAAATGTTGCAGGATGTGAGCGGGGAGATAGACCTTTTCGATGATCTCAATAGCTTCCACATCGGCGAACAATGCTCCTGTATAAGGGCGCATGGTGACGTATTCTGCCACAGTCGGCGTAACGCTGGCCGCCCTGTTGCCTGCTTCCCAATGGCAGGAAGTAAAATACTCTTCCATACTACGGATAAATCGCGTTTGCCATGCGGCGTCTCCGATAGCCTGCATACGGTCCCATATGTCAGTAAAACTCCTGCCTAGAATGGTTTCGATAGGTGTATTATGTTTCAGAATGTCCATGAAGCCGTCCGTAACGTGTTCCAGGGAGACTGCTTTTTTGCCCAGTTGTGCTTCGTCGCACTGGTCGTCCAGCATGAACAACCATGTATTGAAGTTGGCAATGATACACAGTTCGTGAAAATCGGCATGTGGAAATGCGCGGGCGGCGAGCCAGGCGAAGCGGGACCTGTCAAAACGGGCTAACGCTTCAGGTGTGGTAATGAATCCGAAGGATTGTACCCACTGGCGGTTTTGTTCGTGAGCAGCTGTTACAAATTGGTTAATAGAAGAGGGGAACGGATAGACTATCCGTGGCAAGGTGATCGTTGGCATAGTAAAAAATGGTTAGGAGGTGAATGGGCCTCTTCAGACCCGTAATTGGTCAATTACTCTTGGAAAAGCCAGTCTGAACCAGCTTGTGAATTGCTCCGGTACCTCTGCCATTAGCCGGATAATTTCGTTTACGGGTAAATAATGATATGCATGCACTTCCCGGGGATCGGGGTTGATCGCTCCGTTATAGGTGCCCACCCATACATGGTCGTACTCATGTTCTATAAGACCATTGTCAAATTCTGTGCGGTAAGTAAATTGGAATAGTGCGCGTAAGGGACAGTCAAATCCCATTTCTTCAGAAAGGCGCCGGTGCACTGCCGCTTCTACAGTTTCACCCGGCAACGGGTGACTACAGCAGGCATTTGTCCATAAGCCCCCGGAATGATATTTATCAAGTGCACGCTGATGTAACAGCATTTCATTCCGGTCATTAAAAATAAACACTGAAAAAGCCCTGTGAAGTAATCCCTTTTCGTGTGCTTCCATTTTCTCCATTAATCCTGTCTCCTCATCCAGCTCATTCACCAATATAACCTGTGCTTTCATAAAATGACAAATATATGGTTCAAAATTTATGTAAACGAATTCCGGCTGGCATAAGTACCCTTATAGCAGCAACATACCGTTGCCCGGTGGGGAGTGGATGCTCATCATAACAGGTGTCTTTTAAAGGTGACGCTTAAATCTTGGTTGCTGGATTTTCAATAGGGATATTGCTGACGGCAGCGGCGGGTTAAAACTTATAGCTTCAAATTACGCATTTATTTGTTCATTTTATCCTTTGCGTTTGTTCATTTTATCTGTCCGGTGCTGCCCTTTTGCCTTCCTCCCTGCAAGTTTCATTATATTTGCACCTATGGCAGAAGATCTGAGCATAGTTAAAGGAGACAAGACAGCAGAGTATCAGTCTATTATTCCGCAGATAAATGCGCTGACAACCGGCGAACCCGACCTGGTAGCTAATCTGGCCAACACAGTCGCTGCATTGAAAGAACAATTCGGCTGGTTCTGGGTAGGATTTTATCTTGTGAAAAGTGATGAACTGGTCCTGGGACCATTTCAGGGCCCTGTCGCCTGCACCCGCATCAAAAAAGGTCGCGGCGTATGCGGCACCAGCTGGGCGGAGGCAAAAACCCTTATAGTACCCGACGTGGAAGCATTCCCCGGGCATATCGCCTGCAGCAGCCTGTCAAAATCAGAGATCGTTGTTCCTGTCATTCGAAATGGCCAGGTAATAGGCGTACTGGATGTAGACAGTGACCGCCTTGATCATTTTGACGAAACCGACCAGCTCTTCCTGGAAGAGATCGTTGCATCCCTCGATTTCCAAGTGTAACATTTTAGAACAGATCATAACGCTATGTTCTTTTTCCGCAAAAAATCCGATAATACCAGTGCGCACATTCCATTCCTCGCAGGAATAGAAACTGATATCCATTCACATCTGGTACCAGCTGTAGACGATGGCGTACAGGACGTAGAAACGTCTGTCCATTTCATTGAAACATTGCATGAACTGGGTATAAAAAAGGTCATTACTACACCACATATCATCGTAGACCGTTATCCAAATTCAGCTGAAACTATCAGCGCTCCTTTCCAGCAGGTAAAGGAAGCTTTGAAAGCGAAGGGAAGTCCTGTCAGCTTTCATCATGCGGCAGAATATTATATGGATGAATATTTTGAAGAACTGATGAAGTCCTCCCGCCTGCTTACGCTCAACGAAGAGTTGCTGCTGGTGGAGATCTCCTTCATGTGTGCACCTCCGCAGTTGCACCAGTGGTTATTTGAATTATCAGCACAAGGATACCGGCCTATACTTGCCCATCCTGAACGGTACAATTATTATCATCAGCAAACGGATGAATACATGACGTTCAAACAGAGGGGCTGTTATCTGCAGATAAATCTTCTGTCACTGACAGGTTATTACGGCAAACATATCCAGAAAGCTGCCGAGTGGCTGATAGACCAGCAAATGGTAGACTTTATCGGGACCGATCTGCACCATGAGAAGCATCTTCAGGCTATCAAGGGCATCGCAAAAGATAAAAAGCTGGTGAAACTACTGGAAACCTATCCATTTAAAAATAATACGCTCACGACTACCTCCCAGGCTATAAAATAATTTATTCAACATGATAGCAGTGATCGGTTTGGGCTACGTTGGCCTTCCTTTGGCCATCGAGTTTGCCAAACAATACGACGTGCTGGGATTTGATATCAATGAAGCCCGTGTACAGGAACTCGCCAATGGCCAGGATAAAACCCGTGAAGCCAATATCGAAGATCTGAAAGCCGTAATTCAACAGGGCAAACAGCCCGATACCAGGACCGGCCTGCAGTTCTCTTCTGATAGAGATGAGCTGAAAGCACATCAGATATTCATCGTTACCGTACCCACTCCCATAGACGCATTCAAGTCGCCCGACCTTACTTTTCTACTAGCCGCTTCGGCTATGCTGGGAAGCATCCTTAAAGCAGGCGACATTGTGATATACGAGTCCACCGTCTATCCCGGCTGTACGGAAGAAGATTGTGTTCCCGTGCTGGAAAGGTCGTCCGGGTTGCGCTATAATGAAGATTTCTTCGTGGGTTATTCCCCTGAACGTATCAATCCCGGAGACAAGGTCAATACGTTAACAAAGATCAAAAAGGTAACCAGCGGATCTACTCCAGAGATAGCAACACGTATTGATAAGTTGTATGCTTCTATTATTACTGCAGGTACACATAAAGCGCCCAGCATTAAGGTGGCGGAAGCCTCCAAAGCAATTGAGAACGCACAACGCGATATCAATATATCCTTCGTGAACGAGTTAGCACTGATCTTCGACCGCATTGGTATTGATACCAATGATGTGATAGAAGCAGCAGCCACCAAATGGAATTTCCTGCGTTATAAACCCGGCCTGGTAGGCGGTCACTGTATAGGTGTGGACCCTTATTACCTGGCGCATAAAGCAGAAGCCCTGGGATACCATCCGCAGGTGATCTTGTCGGGAAGGAGGGTCAATGACCAGATGGGGTATTTCGTGGCGAATAAGATCGTCAAACTGATGATTGAAAAAGACCACAAGATCAAGGGCGCCAAAGCTCTTATCATGGGTATTACCTTTAAGGAAAACTGTCCTGACGTACGTAATACCCGTGTAGTCGATATTTACCACGAACTGAAACAATATGGTCTGGATATTACTGTCTACGATCCCTGGGCCGATGCGGAGGAAGTGAGGCTGGAATACGGTCTGCATATTGTTACCAGCCTGAATGGTAACGAGGTGTATGACGGTATTGTTATAGCTGTTGCACACCGCGAATTCCTCGAATTTAACTTCAACAAACATGCGCGGAACAACGCAGTCATTTTTGATACTAAAGCGTGTATAGATCGTGATCTGGTAGATGGCCGGTTGTAGTATGACCGCAGTCCATACAAAATAAAAAAAGGCGATATTATTAAATATTGCCTTTTTTACCTACTAAATCAATTAGTTATAAAAAGATTCCTTAACTTTACTTACGTCCGTTTGCTTTTATATAAAAGTCCAAAAATCCCATATCTTTCTTCCAAAGCCACACATAGATTGTTATTATTACTATCGACCTTATCACGCAAGGCTTAAAAAGCGAGCCATTTTTTAACCATTAGAAGACGAGTCATTAACCTAATAAAGAATTCCCGAGACCAGCCTGAACGCTGATTTTAGGGGATAAACCATGTACCATGAATACACCTTATCCAGTAGCCTCCGGCACACATGAGGCCCCCCCGTCGAAAATCCTGTTAGTAACAGGAGATGCAGCAATTTTACGCAAGTTCCGTCAGCAGTTAATGCCAATGTATGAAGTAATTACGGCCAACACCATTGCAGAAGGTGTCCAGTTAGCTCACAGGCAACAACCAGATCTGATCATGTGCGATGTATTGGTAGCCGATACCTCCGGTTATCAGTTCCTGATTACCCTCAGAGACGATACTTCCTTAAAACACCTGCCTTTTATTCTTTTCAACCGGTTAAGCGTTACGCCCAATGTCAGGAAAGGCATGAACCTGGGTGCTGATGATTATCTCGTTTATCCATTCAGCGGTGAGGAGTTACTAAAAAGCATTCAATCCCGCCTGAACAGGTATCAGCACATCCGGGAAACTTTAGCTGCTAATAAAATGGCGATCATCCATCCTATTCATGCGGATGGCAGGGGAACTGTTATCAATGAGCGGCTGAGCAAAACAGAAGCAAAGATCCTGGATATGATCGCAAGGGGTATGAGCAGCAGGGATATCGCTTCTTTCAAGTGCATCAGCGTACGCACGGTCGACAATCACCGGCATAACATTACCAAGAAACTACAACTTTCCGGCCCAAATGCTCTTGTAAAATTTGCAATCGGGTACGGAGGTACAATGGCCAGGTAAACAGCAGTATTTCCAAGTAAAACAGCGCGTATACACCGGGAACATTATCGGATGTCTCCTCATGCCTGGCACACAACATATTACATGAGCCCAAAAAATAAAAGAGCGTTCATGTGAACGCTCTTTTTATGCAGAGGAAAATTAAGTTCAAAAAAAAACGGCCAACCATGAATGGAAAGCCGGTCTTTCATCCATTGTTTGTTAACCCCAGTTACCGAATCCGATTTGGTAACTGGGGCTACCCTTACAAGGATTGTTAATGCAATATTAAGACTTTGTTAATTAGAAAGTTGTTAATCCTTGGTTAACGAAAATTTATTCTTGCATCATCTTTGTAATACGAGGTGACACGTTTGTTGGATAGTATAAACACGAAGTAACCGGTTGCATATTTATGCATGATGTTTTTTTGCCAGATTCACAGCATATTTTGCCTTTATGCGATTTAAAGGGCTAGTAGTCTGAACAACAGTCAATACATTTTTAGTTTGATTTTTCAGACTTTGAAAATGATCGCTTTTACGTAAACAATGTCCGGAAAAGCGTAAAAACTTACAATATACTGACACAAGACAGTGCTTATCTGCACTTATGAAGTGTTACATATCGGCCAAACTGCAGTACGATTGCTTTCTCCGATCATTTTTAGTTTCCGGCGGATGATCTCAATCCATAGTCGCCTTACGACTTTTCTGCAGCCCAGAAAATTGCATTGCGGAACAGGGTCAGATATGCCATGTTGTCAAACAGGTCGGGAGAATGGCCCATGAAAATATAGATATTACGCGCTTTATAGGCAGGGTTGGTCCATATTACAGGATGGTCACCCATTTTCTTGTCAGACGCGGGTTTATAGGAGCTCTCGTCAACATTTGCCAATACATGTACGGACGGGCGGGGACTTCTGTCATACGTATACCACTCTTCCGTCTTTATATTAAACACAGCAGGCACCCCTTTGAATACAGGATGCGTAGCATCTTCCACATGTACGTCACCTGCCGCAAATTTGGCTATATAGTCCTTAAAACGGATCTTCCCCATAAAGTCGTAGAACCAGGGCCACAAACCATATCCGTCAAACTCACCCAATAAAGTGGCATGATGAAACCCGATCCAGCCTCCTCTTCCTTCAGATACATACTGTTCAAATGCTCTCACCGCATTCTCTTTCCAGGCATATGGCGGATAATCCAGCTGAATGAATAACTGGTACTGCGCCAGAAATGCACTGTCTATTTTGTCTGTGTTATCAATGTAGTCAATGACAAAACCACTGTCAGCTGCCAGCTTGTCCAGCCATACTTTTGCAGCCTTCGAATAAGCGATATGATGTCCCCCGTTCTCTGCCAGCGCCAATACGCGGAAACGGGGTTTGGCAGGTTGCATAGCCAGTAAGGAACAAAGGCATGCCGTAACGGGAATGAAGAGAAGGATCTTCCTGAAAATACGTTGAAACATGGTTATTATGATGATAGGTGATCCTTACAAAATAGTGCATCTGCTTCAATAATACTATAGCCTGGCCTGGCTTTCTACCTGTGTACAATTCCAATTCCGGCAACGAATTGCGCCTTCATTTCAGTAATTATATCTGCTAATGCGTAATTCCCTTCGAAAATTAATCTATCACTTTCTCTTTCAAAAGCTTAGATCTGCTAAATGGGGCATAGTATTTGGGGTGCCTTGTTTATTATAATCATCAAAAAGGTCTACAATGCCTAATTCAAAACAAACAACAGCAAAAGAAGCAACTAAAAGCACTACTAAAACAGCTCCGGCTAAAGAGTCTGCGGCTAAGAAACCAGCCAAGGAAACCGGCGGTAAGGGCCTGAAAGCCCCATTGACACCAAGTCCGGAATTAGCAGCTGTTATTGGTAGCGATCCGTTGCCAAGAACTGAGATCACGAAAAAGATCTGGGATTATATTAAAGAGCATAATCTGCAGGATAGCCAGAACAAACGCCTGATCAACGCTGATGATAAACTGAAAAAAGTTTTCAACGGCAAGTCTCAGATCTCAATGTTCGAACTGGCCAAGGAAATGAATCAACACGTGAAATAATTGTCAACCCCTTATCTTACTAATACGAGGGTACCTTGTTGTATTATGGGTTGTTGTTTACTACCATGTAAGTGACAACCCATAACTACCCCTTTATGGTTATTGTTATCCAATCTCCTTCAGAATTCTACCTGGGTTTCCTACCATCACTACATTATCAGGTACATCCCCGATCACTACGGTACCTGCTCCTATCACCGACCAGCTTCCGATCTTTACCCCCTGTTTTACAGAAGACCCGATCCCTATATGTGTTCCTTCTCCCACAGTAACATTGCCCGCTAAACCAGCATTAGGAGATATATGAACATAGTCGGCCAGTTTGCAGTCATGATCAACTGAGGCATTCGTATTGATAATAGCATGCCTGCCAATACTTACACAACTATTAACACTCACTCCCGCCATCACAACGGTACCCATGTCGATGGAACAACGCGTTGAAATATTTGCTGAAGGATGAATTGCATTCGCCCATTGGCACTTCATTGTTTCTGCCAGTTTTTTACGCACCGCGTTATTGCCAATGGCCAGGATAATTCTTGCTGCATCAGTTACCCGTGCAGGATCCCATCTACCCAACACCGGGTATCCCAATAATTCTTTCAGGTCTGGATTATCATCAAATATGCCCGCACAATTAAACTTCAGCACCTCCAGTATTTCGAGGACCACCTTTGCATGACCGCCGGCGCCACAAATAAATATTTTTGGGTTATCCATTTCCAATCGCTGTTTTATAGACCTGCCAGTCATAAAAAAAGACAGGCTGTTTAAATATATTGAATAATATTTAAACAGTCTGTCTCAGCAATTAAAGTGCCATCTCAGATAACCTGGTTCCGCAGATGCACTTTATCGGCAGTATTTAATCTCTCTTTTACAAAATCTACATCTCGGATATAGATTGTATTACTCCGGCCCAAGGCCTCGCATTTAATCAGTTCTTTATTCAATGGATTATAAGAATATGGCATGAAGCCATATTCCAAAAGCGCCTCATGATTCTTCCTGTTCTCAATGCCGTATCGTTCACTCAAACCATTTAATTCGATAATGATCGCTTTCAGGTTTTGATTTTGAAGTGTTTTTTTTGCTCCTTTTAACACCTCCGTTTCAAAACCTTCCACGTCAATTTTCAGCAGTAACGGTGATTGCTTTTCCAATATGTTGTCGAGTGTGTCCATATTGACCTTGACAGTATCCGTAGCCTCATTTTTTTCAACTACCACATGATTAGTAGTATCCAGAGAGAGCGTAAAATCAACCACTCCCGTAGTAGCCCCTAAAGCAATATTTAATGCATGTACCCTGCTCCCGATATCATTGATACGAACATTTGTCATCAGGTTCATGTAGGCAGAAGAACCGGGTTCAATAGCAATAGTGTTTGCTTCTTTGTCAGCTGATGCCAATATAGTATACCCTCCGATATTAGCGCCTGCATCCACAAAAAGATCTCCTGCTCTTAATAAATGAAGTAGGAAGCCCATATCATGGAACTCATGTAACCCACAATACAAATTTCCTGTAGCACCATACATTCCTTTCTGTACGATGAGTTTCGATTTTGCTGTAAACTGATAAATAACCGGATATGGCATCAGTCTCGTAGTGATCTGCCAGCCTATGAAACGCAAAAGGGTCCGGAGTTTATGATCAGTACATAACGGGTGATTCGTCAGATATTTTAACGTAGTGATAATGCTCATGTTTGGCATAATTCCGCAATTAAGTTCACATGAATATTTGGTGTACCTGCTTCTCTACTATCGCGCTAAACTCCTTCTTTTCCTGTCCGAAAATCTACATCCTGTTTAATTAATCTACAACATATTTCCCGACAGAAAGTTCTTTCATCCCGTATAAACATCACTGATAATTTTTTATCTCACCAATACAAGTGTTCCCTGCTGTTTTACCGGCTGCCCCTTGCTATTATTGTATGTTACCAGCCAGAGGTAACTGCCTGCGGGCAGATCAATCCCCTGTTGTGTGCCATTCCATCCTTCATCCGGATTGTTCGTCTCAAAAAAAAGATTCCCCCATCTTCCATAAATAGCTAATCTGAAAGCAGTCACAGCATCATTTACCCTCACCCTGAACAGATCATTGATACCATCCCTGTTCGGACTAAAAGCAGTAGGAATATAAACAGCACAATCACGTAACTCCATATCAATATCTGCGACCCCTTCTACAATACACCCGTGACTGTCAGATACGCTATAATTATACCGGCCTTCATCAAGCTGCTTTAATATACTGTCCGATTGTACGATATGTTTAGCGGGAATACTATATTGATAAGGAGGCGTCCCTCCCACCGGTGTCAGAATTATCTGTCCGTCATGCACACTGCTACAGCTTGTATTTCTCGTTAAAACACTTTGCAGTTCCAATCTTGCAGGATCAGTGACAGTGATGGCATCGAGCATATTATAGCAACCACTTTCGTCCTCGACTTTTACATAATAATTGCCTTCCGGCAGATGATCAAACTCAGGTGAACTAACGCTTTGATCTGATCCGTTGAAGAAATAACGGTAAGGTGGTCGTCCTCCGGTTGTATTTATTTGCAGACTATTTTTATCCTCACCATTGCACAGGCCGCCTGTCACTACGTACGAACTTGACAGATCGGATTCCTGAATGTCAATTCTTCCGGAGATCTTCAGGCCGTTCTTTGCTGTTACCTGTACCTTGTATTCACCCGCAGGCAGATCGGACAAATGGCTGGTGGTTTCGCCGCCAGGGAACCACTCATAAGTAAAGGGGCCTGTTCCGGAAACAACTTTGACAGTGATATTTCCTGTATTTCTTCCCTTACAGGTGTTAGTAGCGGCAATACTGATCTGTGGCACTTGTTTCAACTCTGGCGAGAAATTATCTATCAATGCAACCGACCCGTATGCACTATTACATTCCAGCGGCAATACTGTGGTATAAACAGACAGGTATTTATAATTCGCCGACGGATTGATATTAGCTGAATAACGTTGCCAGTCAGTATGATAGAAAACCCCTGAATTCCATAACAGTTCAGCCGTATCGCCAGGACTATTACCACCATAAATGGAAACGTGCCCGTAACAACCTCTGTACACGTAATCAGCATAATAGACGAGATCAAATGCAAGATTATATGATCTCCCCTCCCGCATTTCAATCGTCAGTTCCTGTGCGATCCCTTCCAGGTATCCAGCTCCGCTATGTAATCCTACATAAGATCTACCATTAGCAGGCGGCACGTTGACCTTATACATGCCGGGTTGGACATCGGGCGTCTCGCCGGCGATGACCCAGCCTGCGGGTGCTTTATTATCCTTAGGCTTATCTTCCAGCGAAGGATTGACCAACGGAATATCCTGGCCGACGGCATTAACTACCAACACACCAGATATCAATAAACAACAGAAAAACTTTAGACCGGTACAGGTTAATGGTTTTTCTCCAACAAAGAATGGGCGGCTTTCGCGCACGGTATTCCATTGCCGGGATAGACGGACAATGATTTTCATAGGTTCATAGGATAGGTTACCAACTACTTACAACCTGGGTTGTAAGGGGTATTCATCAGGAATAGTAAATTCGATTCGTATCAAATATACAAAAACCACTATATAAATAGTGGTTTGCAAGAATAAATATTTAAAAAATAAACATACGTGATTATTGCATCTTCAATATATTAGCGGACTCACCAATCCTTCCCAGCCACAGTGGCCCGGCCGAGTATTGCATTTGCAGGTAACGAATAAATGAGGTCGCTCGTTAACGATTGCAGCAATTTCAATCTTTCTCTTCCCTCAGGAGAGTTCCTGCTACCTTTCTGGTATTTTTTATAGGCAATTACTGACGTTCTATATACTGTCCACATTTGGGTTAACTTGGACACCAGCGCTTTTTGCTGTTCAGTTTCCGCCAGTTTGTAAGCATCGCCGATCAGTTTATCTGATTGCGTTAGGTAATCATCCGGGACAGACGCCAGGTAAGACGGATTAAAAAATGTGATCCTGCTACGTGTATCAGAATTGCCGTTATTGGCAAATATATCCTGCGACCAGAATTTCTCCCATATTGCGTAAAAAGCCTTCAACTTCGTTCCGCCCTGTTTACCGGCGGCGTTGGTATACCAATCGTTCAGCAAGACGTCTACATCCTGGTTGGGGTTCCATAACAATTTTGCTAACACCCAGGCTTTAGGCCCTTCCCCCCAGTTAGGGTACAGCTCACCATAATAATATTTTACTTTATGCGCGTTTCCCCAACTCAGGTATTCTTTCATAGAATGGAACCAGACCCGAGGTACCATATAAGTATTGCCATAAACATAATCATACCATCCTAATGTCTCTGCAGCCTGTTCCCAACGTTGCGTTAACTCCTGATCCGTTTTCTTCAACCCGTCATTTCCCCAACGTATTCTTTCAAAGGCGATAAACGGAATGATATCTTTATCTACCTTTTTATCTGATGGAGGTTCAGCCACAGAAGTATAAGCCAGAACTGTATATTTTTTTCCGGGATATACCTTCCTGACCTTACTGATCACGCTATTGGCCCAGGAATAATACTGGTCAGACGCATTGGCAAATCCCATTACGTTTTTCTGCGCCATGCTCCTGGCATTGGCAGTGTTAGCGGCCGGTTCACTGAAATTGCCGGAATCATTGATGCCCAAAGAAAAATTCGAGACATTCTTATTCCTGTCAAACCAGTTCACGATTTCCTTTGATGCCGCATCTGCAATACCGGCAGCTGCAAAGTCAGGCTGCCAGGCCTGATCATTATTATCTTTAGGCAAAAGTTTTCTTCCTTTTATCATCGGATAGAACTCAGGATTAGACCGGGTATATTTGGCAGGCGGGAACAGGTTCTTAAGATTGTGAGACACCGTTACACGGCTCCTCAACCTGTTCACTCTTCCCCATTGATTTAAAGGGGTCGTATTTTTTTCTATAACAATAGGAGATAACGCACGTGATAGAAATACAGGTTTTTCGACAATCTTAACAGAAGGTATTTCTAGCGTACTTAGTTTCGGTATTACTGTTCCCAGGTCGGTAGGCAGCAACCACCTTACTCCCACAAATCTTTCCAGAAAATCATAGACCCCAAACTCTGTTCCCCAGTCGCTTCCTCCCAGGATCACAAAGTTATTGGCGTCAACTGATTGTAAGAGAAATCCATCTTCATCCAACGATATATTTCCCATACCGCTGTATGCACCTTTCCCGACATACAGGTTTGATGTTCCCTGCTTCTGATCACTGACAGGTACCGTGGCGCCAGTGCTTTTCTGCAGGTATAACTGCAGCATCTTTGCCGCTGCCTGTACCTGCGCACTCGCATCCTTTGCAACGACGATCCCCGACACCGCCACTTTATTTTTGACGATCACAATAGCCTGTACCCTGCTGATGAACACGCCCGATAATAGTGCCAGTAATAAAAATGTCTTTCTCATAACCTTCAGTGATTTTTCCACAACCACATTTTTATCTTTTGCGGAACCTCTTCTTACACTTTCTGTGGCTGCATTATTTCATTAAATACATTCACGACTCTGTCCAGATCATGTTTTGTCAGGTTCGATCCGCTTGGTAAACAAAGTCCTTCGTCAAATAACTTCTCTGATACGCCATTTGTATATGCAGGCGCCCCTTCAAAAACCGGCTGCATATGCATGGGCTTCCACAAAGGCCGTGATTCAATGTTTTCTTTTTCCAAAGCTATTCTCAGCTCCTCTCTTGTAACCCCGTTACTTTCGGCTGGATTGACTAATATCGTGGTCAGCCACCTGTTAGAATAGTAGCCCTCCGGCTCACTAACAAAAGTGATGCCCGGATGTTCGCTCAACTGGCTGACATAGTATTCATAATTACTTCTTCTCTGTTGCACACGTTCATTCAAGACTTCCATCTGCCCTCTTCCGATACCGGCACATACGTTACTCATCCGGTAATTATATCCTATATGGCTATGTTGATAATGCGGCGCCGCATCCCTCGCCTGCGTTGCCAGAAAACGCGCCTTCTTTATGAGGCTCTCGCTATTTCCGGCAAGTGCGCCACCACCACTCGTTGTAATGATCTTATTGCCGTTAAAGCTGAGTATTCCCAGGTCACCGAATGTACCACAGGCCTTATCCTTATAGAAAGAGCCCAGTGCTTCCGCCGCATCTTCAACTACAGGGATGTCATATGCCGTCGCTATTGCCAGTATTTCCTCCATTTTTGCCGGCATGCCGTATAAATGTACCGGAATGATCACCTTAGGCTTTTTACCCTTCGCAAGCCTTTCCTTAATGGCCGCTTCCAGTAAGGCAGGGTCCATATTCCATGTATCTTCCTCACTATCCACAAATACCGGTACAGCGCCCTGGTATGCAATAGGATTGGCTGATGCCGAAAATGTCATACTCTGACAGATCACCTCGTCTCCCCTTTCAACACCCAGTAAAATAAGTGCCAGGTGTAATGCCGCTGTTCCTGACGATAGCGCCGCTACATGCCCTGCCCCTGTACAAAGTGCCAGATCACGCTCAAAACCGTCTACATGAGGCCCTAAAGGGGCAATCCAGTTCGTTTCAAAAGCTTCCTGCACGTATGCCTGTTCCTTACTGCCCATATGAGGCGACGATAACCATATTTTTGTGTTCACACTTTTACTGTTTAAAGTTTTTGTATCGTTAGCCATAACTTAATATGCATCGTTTCCTGTAAATCTCTCCATCGTTGCTGAAGACGCGGAATTTACCCCTTCCGACTGTATCACTTTCAATACTGTCATCCACAATATTTTCAAGTCCAGGAGTAAACTGATATTATCTACATACCACACGTCATATGCAAACTTCTCCCGCCAGCTGATGGCGTTCCTTCCATTTACCTGCGCCCAACCGGTAATACCCGGCCGTACATCATGGCGTTTCCGCTGCTCCTCGTTATACAATGGCAAATATTCTACCAATAAAGGACGGGGCCCTACCAGGCTCATATCGCCCTTTAAAACATTTAATAACTGGGGAATTTCGTCCAGGGAGGTCTTCCTGACAAACTTACCCACCGGGGTCAGCCTGGCTTCGTCCGGTAATAGTTGGCCATCGCTTCCCCGTTTGTCATTCATCGTTTTAAACTTGACGACCCGGAAAACGCGTCCGTTCTTTCCCGGCCTGGGTTGACGAAAGAAGGGTTTACCGTCATTGGCCCAATACAGGAATATGGTGAGAAATATAAATAATGGCGATAGCAGCAGTAACGCAACCAGCGCCACTAAACTGTCAAATAAAGGCTTGATGATATTACTGTACAACTGCATTTTTCAGACTACCGTTTTTTACTACTTTCTGCTGTATAAAATCAACGTACCGTAATGCCAGCACCTGCCTGTCAAAATTCTGCTTCGCATAGGCAAACCCGCTCTCTCCCTCTTTCACCAGCCTCTCAGGCTGTAACAGGTATTCGCGTATAATACGGCTGTACTCGGCAGTATTCTCCGGCTCAACATAACAGCCTGCCCCGGCAGTTTCCACCAGTTCGCGGGACACGCCATCGATCGCCATCAGGATAGGCTTTTTACAAGCCATATAATCAAACGTTTTGTTGGAGTAAACTGTTTTGAAGGTATCTACCCTTTTTAGCACAGAAGCGCCCATTTCGGATGCCAGTATGTATTTGAATACTTCCTGTTTAGGTACGGAGTCAAGGAAACGTACATTCGTCACTTTCATATCCAGCGCGAGCTGTTGCAGGCGTTTCTTTTCCATTCCCTGACCTATCAGCAGGAATAATACCGGTGTATCCTCCAGCTGCTTACCTGCATCCAGTATCTGTTCAAGATGATTGGCTACGCCGTGAGCGCCTACATACGTAATGACAAAGTGCCCGTTCAAACGGTGTTCCTCACGGAACTTGTCCCGGTTAAATGTTTCCAGCAGATTATCCGACAAGGAAAAATCTGCCGCATTAGGAATGAAGATCAGTTTGTCTTCCGGAATATTCTTTTTATCTCTTAAGGTGTTATAGAATGCGGGGGTCAGTACGTTAATCAACGATGCTTTCCGGTAAATGAAATTTTCAAACCAGTATGCCAGCTTAATGATCATTTTATTTTTAAGTACTCCGGTATCAATAGCGGATTCCGGCCACAGGTCCCTAACTTCAAACAGGAAAGGCAACCGTTTTACCCGCGACAATACATACCCTGAAAACCCGACAAACAGCGGTGGCGATGTAACGATCACTACATCGAATTTCCCGTTTATCTTCACCAGTCCGGCCCATAAAGAAGAGAACATAAATGAGAAATACCCCCATAAACGCCCGAGGAAGTTAAGGTTATAAGACTCCGAAACATGACATCTCCACACCGTTACATTTCCCTGCTGTTTCTTCACAAAATATTTCTTCTTGTATTCCGTACGTTTCTCCGATCCATTGGCGTGGATCATTCCCGCCAGCACCGTCACACTATGCCCTTGGTCAGTCCAGGTCTTGGTTATCTCATTCCACCTGGAGCCTCCCGGATCATCTTCCTCCAAAAAATACTGATGAATCAATAAGATCTTCATAATTCTATATTAAACTTATCTCTGTGATGATTGCATGCTGGTCTGTAGTAAATACAATTTCCCGGCTCTCTTCCTTCAAACCATACAGGGATGAATGAACGCCCGGTCTTTCTTCTTCTCTGATAATTTTCTTATCTACGTCCACTGCCCGCCAGTTGATAGCTTCCGGTAATGTAGTATGCCATAACTGATGCATTCTCATCTGCACCGGTTTATTCATGATGTAGTCTTCCACCTTCCACAACGGTTGCCCTTTTTTCTTTTTTACTACACGCCGGTGAATAATATCAGCGCCAGCATGCTGAAATGCTGATATGGCCCCTTCCCACACATACTCGTCTTTCTTTTCATATAAAACGGCATTCCTGCATTGCGTCCAGTTGTACCAGATAAAACGCGGGCCTTTCTCCATCTGGTCAAAGTCTTCCAGCATCACTGTATTATGAGATGCCGTCCCCATGAAATATCTCAGCGTCTGCTCGTTTGTATTGTATTTGTAGCTACCTGCATCTATCAGGATATTTTCACCTTTATACCATATATCAAGATGAAGATTATCCGCCTGTGAAGGCCGGTCGCGGTGATTGCCGCAACGCATGAATGTAAGCGTATCTTCCTCTCTGCAGATATAATAGCCGCCGTCAGGGTATATAAACAGGCCATCCTGCCCTTCAGCAGCTAATTGCCTGTCCTCTCCGGGCATCTGTCCATACCAGTATACGTCCTCGTATGTTTCAGGGAATCCCGGATCTATATCAAGTAAAGTGGCCAATGCCTGTAACTGCGGCCGGTAGTCACGATATTGCTGGTTGTTGAGTGGAAAGAAAAGCGCTCCGTCATTAGCGCCATAATTAGGCAACCAGCCATCGCTATCGTTCATGCAGGACCGGAGGAATCCGAGTGATTTCCGCGCCCTGTCTGTAACAGCGTCAGGAAACTCCTCTCCGTTCAATTTCGCCAGCCGGAACGCCCATGTTAAAAGCTGCACTACCACCCGGTGATAGTTCATCGAAAACTGCAGATAGGTCCCGTCGGGATAAATCTGGTAAAGGATCTCCTGGATAAACCATTTTCTGCCGTTTTCCTTCCAGATCTTTGCGCCCGGAAAATCCGGGTATAATAGTCCTCCGAGGTAAAGTGCCAGCGTTTCTGTAATTGCATGATTATTTCTGACAGCTATCCTCGAAAAGTTGATGTTCTCATAAACATGGTGCAGCTGCCAGTAAATGGCATGTTGTATCTGCTCAAATACAGCCTCTGTCAGATGCTCTGAATTGCGGTAGTAATGTAACGCAAATGTCCAGTTCAGGACCCGCAGACTGATCTCCTGACTGCATTTATAATGAGGACCACAATTCACCTTATTCGCCTTTATCCAGGAAAGGATATCATTCAGCACAAATGGCGAACAGTCTACATTAAAATGATAGTCATAGCGGATGATATCGTACAAGTAAGCGAATCTTGCCTTTTCCCAGACAAATTTGATATCCCCTGCCTCTCTTGAATAATCATTTATCTCTGTCCAGTGTTTATCGGCCTGATAAACAAACCCGCTATCCGGATTTTTCATCCAGTTATAATCAAGACCAAGGTTAGCTACCTTTCCGTTAAAAAGGGACAGTTTACCTTCTCTTATCATTTCGTAACGGGCAGCGATAACTGCATCAGGATGCCGGGGCACTTTCAATTCATCCTTGCCGCTAAAGAAAAACTTAGCCTCCTGATTCTTCCAACGCTCGAGCGACAGGTATTTTGTTATAGCCGGGGATTCCGGGAAACGTTTTTTAAGGCGTCCTGTTCTTCTGTTAAGTTCATAGACCGAGCGAAAAGCAATATACTTCCACCCCATGTTATGCGCCACTTTCACGCTTTTCTGCAAGATTCTCCAGGTGCTCATATCACAGCGCTGTGTTTTTGTGTAACAGCGAACAATTCAATTAATTTTTCAATAATACGCTCTGCTGCATGCCCATCCCATAAAGGCGGAATGCTTCCCTTTTTCCATTCACCGCTGAATAATTTATCCATCGCAGGTTTTAATGCCCGCGGATCCGTACCTAACAGTTCATTCGTGCCCAATGTGCATGTTTCCGGTCTTTCGGTGGAATCTCTCAATGTCATACAGGGCACTCCCATTACGGTAGTTTCTTCTGTAATGCCACCCGAATCAGTAATAACCGCCTTTGCATTCTCCACGAGATAATTAAACTCAAGATATCCCAATGGTTCTACCAGGTGGAGGTTCGGATTGGAGATGCCAATATTTTCCAGATTCCTCGCTGTACGCGGGTGCACAGGGAAGATCACGGGTAGTCCGTGGCTATTGTTCATGATCTCATTTATCAGCAGCGCCAGGTTCTTCTCCCCGTCCACGTTCGCTGGCCTGTGCAAGGTCATTACGAGATACTGCCGTGGCTTCAGCCCTGCGCTTTCAAAGATCGCCGGAGCAACAAAACGGCTCCGCTGTTTCAGCAGGGTATCGATCATGGTATTACCCACAAAGATGATCTGTTCATCCGTTTTTCCCTCCCGTTGCAGGTTGATATTAGCGATATCGGATGTTGTAAAGAAATAGTCTGTGATCGCATCTGTCACCATCCTGTTGATCTCTTCCGGCATAGTAATGTCGCCGGAACGGATACCAGCCTCCACATGCGCTACTTTCACCATCAGTTTCTTTGCCACGATCGAACAGGCGAGCGTAGATGTCACATCGCCCACCACCAGTACCAGGTCAGAACGATGTTCTGTCAGTTCCTTTTCGAAACGCACCATGATATTGGCAGTTTGCTCTGCCTGAGAACCGCCTCCTGCTTCCAGGTTCGCATGCGGTTCAGGTATACCCAGCTGCTCGAAGAAAGACTGGCTCATATTCTTATCATAGTGCTGACCTGTATGCACCAACCGGTAATTTATTTCATACCCTTGTTGCTGCTTCACCTGGATGGCGGCAATAATGGGTGCTATTTTCATAAAATTGGGCCTGGCTCCGGCTATTAATGTAATTTTCATTCCCTGATGTTTAGCTCTATTAAAAGTTACGCAACGTAAACACACTTACTTTTTATTGAAGTACTGCTACTGGCTCCGGCACAGACGGTTCTGCCGCCTTTACCCGGTCCAGCCTTACCCATCCGCCTTGTTGCAGGCTCTTTATAGCAGCAAAGCTGGCATATGTTGTATTGACAATTTCATCGAACGGTATCAAAGGTGCACCTCCCTCTCTTACACTATTGATCAGCGCCTGGAACTGCCCTTTGTGGCCTTTATCCATTGTAGTCTTCAGCTTTGAAAACCCTTTGAAACCATAACCCGTCGTCTGTTTATAATTATCGATAATAGCAGTCCTTTCCTGTGAATACACTTCTATCCTTTCTTTGGAATATGCTTTTGAGCCATTGGAGAAATAGTTGATCACACCGGTTGACCCGTTTTCATATTGCAACAGTATAGAGGCATTATCCGTATTCTCTGCAGGGTTTACACCCATTGCATTCATACAAACAGCGACCACCCTGCTACCGGTCAGGTAAGTGATGAGGTCTATGAAATGACAAGCTTCTCCCACTATACGGCCGCCGCCTACTTTCATATCATGTACCCATACATTTGGGGGAATAGCCCCGGCATTCATGGTAGCAATAACATTCATCTGTGTATCACCAACGAGTTGTTTCACCTTTTGTACATGAGGTGAGAACCTTCTGTTAAAACCTACTGTCAATGACACGGAACCATCATATGCAGCAATGATCTGTTCCAGTTCATCTTCATTCAATGCCAGCGGCTTTTCTACAAACACGTGTTTCCCAGCAGCTAACGCCTTCAACACCATCGCAGCGTGAGTATTATGACGTGTTGTGATCATTACCCCGTCTGTCTCCTTATCTCTTAATATCTCCTGGTAGTCTGTCGTACTAAGGGCAATTTTATGCTTCTTTGCGAGCGCAGTTCCGGTCAAACCGCCTGCACTGGCAATATATTTTATATCTGCTTTTGCCTTTTCCAGCACGGGTAACATCGTCATTTTGGTAAAATTACCGGCGCCGATAATTCCCCATACGCCTCTCTTTCCTGCAAATGATACAGCTGATGCTACACGGATCACTTTCTGCTCATCAGGATTCTCCCTGTATAAAAGTATGGAGGCAATTGAACGGCTTTGACCAATACTGCCATATACTTTATCGTATTCATCCAGCGGCACTCTTTCGGAGATCAGGGATGCCACATCCAGTTTTCCGGAAGAAATAGACTGCAGGATAGCCTCGAAATTCCTCTTCTCTGTCCATCTCACATAAGGCAGCGGATAATCAATACCCCGCTGTTCATAGTCATCGTCATATCTTCCCGGCCCGTAAGAACAGGATACCTGGAACGTCAGTTCTTTTTCATAGAACTCCGCCCTGCTGATGTTTAATCCTATCACACCTACCAGGATGATCCTTCCCCGTTTCCGGCTCATTCTGGCCGCTTGTGAAATGATCTCGTCTGTTTTGGCAGATGCAGTAATGATCACACCATCTGCACCTTTTCCATGCGTTTCATCCAGCACGGATTTAACCACATCGGCACCTTCCCTGGGATTAAGGCCTATAATACCTTTCTTTCTTGCCAGCGCAATCTTCTCGGCGTCCAGGTCAATACCGATCACTTTGCAACCATTCGCCAGTAGTAGTTCGGCAGTGATCATACCGATCAGTCCCAATCCTATCACAACGATGGTTTCTCCCAATGTAGGATTACAAAGGCGGATACCCTGCAGTCCGATAGAACCGATCACCGTAAATGCCGCTTCATCATCAGAAACATTTGCAGGAATGGCGGCCACCAGGTTCTGTGGTACACATACAATTTCAGCATGCGGACCGTTGGACGCGACCCTGTCGCCGGTTTTAAATTCACTAACGCCTTCTCCCACACCGATTACTCTTCCCACATTACAATAACCCAATGGAAGCGGTTGCGCCAACTTATTGAATACAGCTTCCAGGGTAGGCATCAGTCCCTCGGTCCTGATCTTGTCCAATACCTCTTTTACTCTCTCCGGCTGTTGTCTGGCTTTTTGTACAAGGTTGGCTTTACCAAATTCCACTAACATCCTTTCAGTACCCAGTGAAACAAGACTTCTCGTTGTTCTGATCAGCACCTGTCCTCTGGCTATCTGTGGAGCAGGTACTTCTTCCAGTATTGTCTCACCTGTTTTGAATGATTGAATCAGTTGTTTCATACGTTTAAAAAAGAAAGTATGTTATTAATTTCGTTGTTAGCAATAATCTTAGAAGAGGGTAGACTTGTTGTCTGGCTCTTATGTAATGCATCAGTTATGGATGAGGTATCCAGCGGTTCGAAAACCAAACTCGGCTTACAAACGGCATGGACATATGGAAGATCGGACGCAATGACATCACAACCCAAATTAATTGCCTCCATTAAGCCAAGCCCGAAACTTTCCGCCAAAGAAGGATAGATCAGAAACCTGGACGACTTGTACAGATCCGCCAATTGCTGCCGGGGCACAAAACCATGATTAACAATTTTTATACCTTGTTCTACTTTAAGCTTTATAAGATCTCTCACTTCAGGAAATTTTTCAGACACCGTAAGATGTAACTCCGCATCAGGATACTGTTCACTGAATGATGAAAAAGCTTCAATAAGTCGGAATTGATTCTTATGGGAATTGCCACCGCTTACAAACAAATACCTGTTCTGTTTCCTTTCAATGGCGCTATTGCTATCCAATGGAGGATAGAAAGGCCAGACCTTGACATATTGCTTGTCAATACCCCACCGGTTAGTCATCAGTTGTACAAGATTGTCGGACTGCACCGCCCAATACTGGGTATTTCCGATAAAGAATTTGATGATGCTTTCCTTTAACTGCAAAGCCACTCGTTTTTTCAATCCGATATCTGCCGGTCTGTCGAAATATAGCGGTTGATGCAGATAAGTTAAAACAGTCGCTTTTAGCCGTACGGAAGGCGGTATATTACCAAAACACAAAACCCTTGTAAAAACATCCTTATTCTTCCGGTAAAACAGATTCCGTTTCAACAGGCTGGCCTTCACATATTTTTTTCTACTCTCAGGAACAGTCGCAAAACTATCGCGGCATCTCTCATCAAATAGGTAAAAAGGCTTCAGACCATTTTCCTCCAGCTCTTGAACGAGATAGTCGAGCAATACCTTTCCCCCGCTGTTATTTACATAAACTGAATCTATCAAAATCATATCATTGTTCTTTAAACCATGGCGCCACTGGCCTTTCAGCCTGCCGCGAATAACAGTAATTAACAATATCTTTAAAGTATGCAGCCGCCGTCATTCCGGAAAGATTGTCAATCGCCCATTTACGTATCCTTTCTTTTTCATGCGCTTCCGGCATTCCTTTGTTAAGCCATTTTTTCATGACCACTTCCAGGTTCTTGCGCTTTACCTGAAATACCTCTCCCCTCTCATTATCCAACAAAACGGATGCGCCGCAGTAATCGCTGGTGATCACAGGCACTCCGAGAAGAAGCGCCTCATTGACAACCGCTCCCCAACCGTCTTTGCCTATACTTGGCAAAATGGCGATATCAGCCCTGCTGATATTTTTCCGTGTCTCTTCATTTGGCAGTGCTCCCATATAATTAAATTTTGCCGAGCTGCCGATCAGGTCTTTCAGTTCACCTTCCTGCTCACCATGTCCGATTATCGTAAGGCTATGAAAATCTTCCTCCATCGTTTTACATAATCTGACCAACTCGAGAATACCTTTGTTTCTGGTAATTCTGCCCACAAAGATCAATTTCGCCTTCTCCGCTGCGTCTCCATTATGCACAATTCCGGTATACTCCTGCTCCTCAAATTCTGTAAAATATCCCCAGTCAAAAATCTTATGCTTATCAAATCCTGCGCGCTCAAAGCATCTGCGCCCTCTATGACCAATAGCCAAAATAAACGCTATGCTACTTCCATATATCCGGCCTAAAAGGGCAAGCCTGAGGTACCTGATGCGTCCTTTAATACCAAGCCAGTCAAAAGGCTCTGATATGATACCAATACGCAGCTTGCGTTTCACAGCCTTCTTAAACACCTTATGTACAAAAACATAAGATCCTATGCCCGTAAAAACATGGACAGCATCTTCAATCGCCAGCAACTTGTCCACCAAATCATCTGCAGGAGTAATATATACCTCCGTACGTCCGAAGTCCGGCGCTGCCCAGCCATCTTTTACCCTTCTTTCCTCTGTCTCCCTCTCAACTGCCAGGATAACACGGCTATCGGAAGTCAGGGACCGGATAAAAGCTGACTGATGTATACTCAAAATATTCTGCCAAAAAACATATGTCATATTACACTCCGTTCCCAGGTATTAATTTTAGGGTTAAAACGTTTTATTACTTTGCATGGATTGCCGACCGCAACGGAATAAGGAGGAATATTGTCAACGACAACAGATCCTGCGCCGATAATCGACTTATATCCAATAGTAACTCCCGGTAATATCGTTACGCCAAAACCAACCCACGCCCCGTCTTCAATGGTAATATCCATTCCTATTCCTTTACCTGCTGTCCTGATATTTACCATGTCAACTTCGTGAGTGCCAGTAACGATATTTACCCTAGACGAAATATCCACGTAGTTGCCGATCGATATATTTGAAAGCCCACCCATAATAAGCGTTTCATGACCAATAAATGTCTGACGCCCCACCCTCACATTTATATTGCCGATTATCTTAGCAGATGACGAAATGATTACCGTCGGATCCAACTCATAGTTCAACAACCTGTAAATAAATACCTTGATCCTATTCATTTTAAGACTCGGTAATATTCTTATGCAGAAATACAATAACGGCTTAAAAAGTTTCATCACTTATTTTTTGATTAAATTGAATTGATTTGCTGCCTGCCAGAGCCACTGGTTGCGTCCTGCTCACAAAATAATAGTCAAATTGGATCACGGCCATTGAATACCAGAACAAACTTGTCACCAATTCATTGATACCCACCAGATAAGACTCTACAAAAGTGTTCAGTATTACGCTTGTGGCTATAAAAAAATATGTTCTTAGGTACTCCTTTCTGTGACTGAAAAAATCAAATAGATATACTACGTAGTACCTAAGTAAAATAACAATGAAAACAAGTCCAAAGACAACGCCCATCATGATACCCAAAGACAAATAACCATTATGTGGATTACCTCTGAGGCCCTCCGCACTAAATATCGGATCAGTCCAGCCATATCTTGCCAGTCCGTGGCCCATAAAGATTTCATCCATAAAAGTTTTAATCCCGTATGTATAAGCATGGTCCCTGTTAGAGAACATACTCTCTTTACCTGTAAGACCGCCTAACATTCTCGCAACGGAATTTGAAGAGTTTGTTTGCAGAACAAATCTGGACAAAAAAGGAAGGGCCACAAGCAATGGTACTAATAACAAAAGGTATTTGTAAATAGGCATCCGTCGGAGATCAGAAAAGAAAACTGCTATTACCAATACCACCAGTGCACCTCTCGACCCTGTCATAAAAACGACATATGCCAGGAAGATCATGGCGGGTATCGCGAAGTATTTTGGAAAAAATTTATTCTGTAAAATAATACCAAATGAAATAGCAGCGCACGTACCGGCACCGTTCACGTTCACAAATCCAAAACTTAACCGGAGATTTTCCGCATCAACCGTTTGAGAGAAGGTCCCGTAAATACATGAAAGCAGCACAATTATCGCTGTCACCTTCAAAAAGCTACGCTTATACTCGTCAGAATTTAGCGACATTATGAGTGCAAACATGATGAACAGCGATGTCTTGGCAAAAAGGTACACTGCCGACTCCCCCTTCAGTGGGTCCAAAAAAATATAATATACTGCAAAACATATCACCAGGGCTGCAAAAAGCCGGAACTGAATAAACAAGGAGAGGAGTTTTTCCCCTTTCATGAAGAACAGAAAGAAAACAAGTCCAATTAGTACAGGCACCAGCAGGATGTCTCCGTCTATAAAGTTAAGGTGCTTATACTTTATCGCGAAGTTTGTAAACATGAATAACAGGAAAATGAAATTCAAGCCACGTTTTACAAAGTTTCTGACACCTAATGCTTTTGCCATATTAAATTTTAATCTTATTATCTGTGAATTCTGTCAGCCATCCCTTACACCTGCACTTCCCGGTCTTCTCTTACGATATCCTTTATAATAGAATCCAGGTCGATGCTATTATAAAATGCACCTGCATTTGACGCATATTCATCATAGTCGGCGAATATTCTATCCATTGTTCCTCTCACTGCGTTCACACAATTAAAATCTGTACAAATTCCCGCCTTATAATGCTCGACCGTGTATTTCAATCCTGGTATGTCATTACATAACATAGGCTTCGAAAACATTGCATACTCCCATATTTTATTGGGTGCACAGTAAATATTATTGAGATCGATAAAATCATACACCACGATACCGATATCTGCCAGCTTCGTAATTTCAAGGTGCAATGGAGCATCAATGAAAGGAATATGGATAATGTTCGGGTTGATTTCTTTCAATGCATCTATATAGTCAAAATCCTTTCCTACAATCAGGAACACAAACCTCGAATCTTCTTCAAAGATCGCCTTCGCCACAGTGTCCAGTCTGCGGTACCTTGTAATAATACCCTGATAAAGAATAACCTTCTTGCCTTTGCTGATCTCTTCCTTCACCCTTTGTACCAACGGACCATTGACAGCTGTATGATCACTTTCTTCTATACGCGGCTTGAAATATGGTTTATTAGGTAGCACATAAGGCGTATTCTTCAACTTCCATCTTACCCGCAGAATAGCTGACCTGTTATATTCTGCGGTTACGATCTTATGTGCATACCGGGAGAGTCGCCTGAGCAAAAACTCATAAAACGGCACGTTATCGTACAATTCCAATAAGCAGAATACAAACCGGAACGCTCTCAGTTTGCTGCCAAGACTAATAGCAGTATCTCCTGTAGCGATCCACAAAAGATCATGCTGCCTGTTATTAAGGATCTGGAATACCTTCTTTCTGAAGGAATATATTGATAAGATCTTTGATGTTCCTCTACTTTGCAACTTCAGGTTTTCAATCGTAAGATTCTTACATTCTCCTAAAAGAAAAGCCTCACTGTCTTTACTGATATCTCCGCAAATGAATTCTACGCTTCCATAGAGCTTTGACAGCCCCAGCACAACATTTAACACAGGAGCAATAAATGAGGGATTACCCTTGCATATTATAAGAGCAGAATTGTATGACGTCTCAACTTTCATTTATACTATAACTTTTATCATTGTACTTATTTTCCCGTTTCCTTACCAGGGCTATTGCAAATCGCACAGATACGTGCGCAAAGATTCAAACATCGCGTCTGCCTTTTCCCTTAACATATTCACAGAATCGGAACAATCAAAGTTTTCGTTATCAAACACTTTCATCGCCTGTTTAAGGTCGTCTTCGCTGAATGGACTATCCCATAGCGTGAAGCCCTTTATCTGCTCTGCCAGAATACTCAGTTTGGGTTCAATACCAATACATACCGCAGGCTTATTTAAAACAGATGCAAATACGCCACCATGATATCTCGCTGTAATGAAACCGTCAAATCCATCCAACGTATCCATAAAACCGGCAATCTGTCCTGTGGACGGATCCCATTCCACATAAGGATACATGCCTTCATCGAGTAGTTTCTTCCAGTTGCTATCGCGCACAGAGAAAACAATAAATGTGAACTCGTAGTCTGAGTTCTTTAATTCATCTATCATCTTCAACAATACTTTCTGATAGCCATTGCCGCCATTCTCGTATTTCCAGTCCCTTACTATGACTCCTATCTTCCGGCGTTTGGGTCCAATATGAAGATCTGCTCCATTTATACGAACGGGTTTGTCATAATTCATGAACCTGGAGAAGCATACATCCGCTCCTTCATCTGCATCATGACATCCCCAATCTTTACAATAAGACAGCGAAGTCGGATCTCTCACAAACAGCAGGTCCATCTGCCGCACGAGAGATTTTATATACTCTATCCGGTTATTTTCCGGATTGAAGGGGCCCAGGCCAAGACCGAGGCCGACATACTTCTCTGCCGGAACCGTCCGTTTTCCCGAAATCTTGGTTTTCACTTTCAATAACAGCAGCTTCGGATCACTCTTCAGCAGTTTGAGAAAAAACTTCAGATAAAAACTTCCCTTGTTGGAATCAAATAAAAAGAACTGCGTTCCACCACCGTAGATCAACACGTCTGCGGCTGGCATTTTATTCTTAGAAATATCTATGTATCCGGACTTCTGTAACAATCGTCCACAATAATCGCTTGTAGTCCCACAAAAAACCGTATTCAGACCGAGGTCTTCTGATACAAAGAAATTTTCTATAGTACACATCAAAGCATCATCTCCGAAGTTGGCGTCTCCATATGCTCCTTTTATTACTATTCTTTTTTCCATTACTCTAGAATTGACAGACCTTTGGCTAATTCCAGGTCACCCCATTTCCTTTCAGGGCACCTTGTTTCTTAAGTTTAATATAAACCAGGTCTTTAGCTTTTAGTTCCTGGTAATGTTCTTCGTCTCTTGTTGAAATAACTTTCGCCGGATTCCCTGCGATAATTGAAAAAGGTGGTATCCTCCCCGATACAACACTTCCTGCTCCTACAATGACACCTTCTCCGATAATAGCACCGGGTACGATGATAACATCGCCGCCAATCCAGACATTCTCGTGGATCTCTACGGGTCTTTCATCCAGTGTTTCATCATAAGGAATAGCCCTCGCATTTCTAAAAACATGGTTGGCAGAATAAATTTTCACGCGTGGCCCGATAATGACGCCACGGAAGATCTTAATACCGCCCAAACCACTTATGAAAGCATGAGGACCTATATAAACATAGTCTTCAATAAAAATATTTTCTGCTTTCTGAAAGCTATAATGCGGCTGAATCTCAACACCTGTTCCCAGGCCGCCAAAGCGCACTCTGGACAACTGATATTTCCGGATAGCTCTCTTAATTTGCCCTAACACCATGGCGTTTGAATATTTTAATCAATAAAAAAGCAATTACTACCATCACACAGGGCAGCATTAATATCCGCACCAGAAAAGGAATATTCACAAAAGCCAGCAACCCTATCGAACCCAAGATCAGTAGCCAAACAATATTACTTTCCAACGATAACACAAACTCCCTTTCACACAGTTTCCGGGAAAGATAAAAAGGTATGAACACAATTGTATTTACCAGATAAGCAATAGCATACGCCGCTGATCTTCCAACTGCACCATATTCTTTTAAAAAATACATACAGACCAATGCTACCACTCCCCAGAAACCATTACTCAAAAAGCTCCACCACATGTATCCTTTTGCAGTAAAATTCCTTGATATACCCTGCCGGTGTGCCACCACGATTGTAGTGAACATCACCAATACGATCGACGTCTTTAATGTCTCTCCCGCATAATCACGTCCAAAAAGCAGGTTCCCCAGTTCAGGAATATACATGAAAGGCAGCGAGATAAAGATTCCTACCGTCCATGGCAAATAGTTATTCACCATTTCAAACTTTCTGTTGACCGTATTCAGGTTCTGCACTACGTAAGGCAAAAATGCCTGGCCGATCATTCCATTAACAACCGTCACAACCAACATGATGTTCAATGCGGCATTATAAATACCCAACTGCTGATATCCATTCGGAATGTCCACCAGGAATGCATTACAGAACCAGTTTACCGGCAACACAAGCCCTCCGCTTAAAACCGCAGGCAGACTGTAAGAATATAAAAGTCCGATCTCTTTGAAGAACCCGCTCTCGCTCACGTTGATGCCCCTGTCTGCTGCGGCCCTCCTGACTTCATAGAAACCAATGCCGCATATTATAATAGCATTGCAAGCCAGTGACATCACCGCTCCTGAAACTCCAAAAAAATACGCAAGGACAACCGCTATTGGAATGTTCAGTATCCCTGCCGTAAGATTTATCCTCGAAATACTCTTAAACCGTTCCAGTCCAAGTAGTATACCGTTTTGCATTCCGCCTACAGAGTAAAACAGAATTGCCACACCACCTATTTTCAGGTCGTTCACCAGTTCGGTCGACTTTAACGAGACAGCGGCCAGCGGTTCAGCAAAAACGAAAATACTGGCGGCCACGACGATCCCTGTAACCCACGACACCATATAAGACATCCGTATGATACGCCCTACCTTGGCCTTGTCTGTAGCGCCATACTCTGAAATAAATTTTGTGGCGGTGATACCAAGTCCCAATCCGGCGAAAGTCACAAACATATCTACCGTAGACCTCACCATACCCAATTCACCAAAGCCCTGGGTCTTCAGTATCCTGGCTATTGCGACATACGTCAGGAAGATCAGCATCCTCGAACCAATAGTACCAATGAATGTCCACGCCATACCAGAAGATACCTTCCGGGCAAGATCAGACTTAAGATTTCCCCTGATCAATCCGGTGGCCCTTTCAGGCAGAATATCCATCACCCTGGATACTAATATGCTGCGGCTCATAATACCTGTAATTCATTAATGTGGTTCACTATCCTGTCACATGACTTACCGTCTCCGTACGGGTTCACTGCATTGGACATATTCTCGTAAGCCGTCTTGTCTGTAAGAAGACTATTTACATACTGATAGATCTTTTCCTTGTCTGTACCTACCAAAGACACCGTGCCTGCCGCTACAGCTTCAGGTCGTTCTGTAGTATGCCTCATCACAAGCACTGGCTTTCCCAGTCCAGGCGCTTCCTCCTGTATTCCCCCGCTATCGGTCAGAATGAGATAACTGCGGTTCATCAGGTAAATAAATGGGAGGTACTCCAACGGCTCAATGATGAACACGTTAGGCAATTGGTCATTTAGCAGCACATCCGCCACAGGCTTTCTTACATTCGGATTAAGATGCACCGGGTAGATAAAATCGACGTCCTTATGATCTTGTGCGAGCTCTTTGATAGCATTACAGATATTCAGGAACCCATCACCGAAGTTCTCCCGGCGATGGCCCGTTATCAGGATCATTTTCCTGAGTGCCGGAGTGCCGTTATCCTTCCATTGATTGATCAGTTCTATAGAAATTCCCATCTTCGCCAGTTCGCACTCTGTTTCCTGTTTCAGCTGATCATCAGTCAATACTCTGTCCAATACCAGGTACAGCGCATCGATCACAGTATTACCGGTTACATATATCCTATCGTCCGCTATGCCCTCTTTCAACAGGTTTTGCCTGGCCGTTTCCGTCGGTGCAAAATGGCAGGTAGCTAAACGTCCCGTTATGTTCCGGTTCATCTCTTCAGGCCACGGGCTGTAGATATTGTGTGTTCTCAGGCCTGCCTCAACGTGTGCGACAGGGATCTGTTTGTAAAAAGCAGCAAGTGCAGCAGCAGTTGAGGTGGTAGTATCTCCGTGCACCAGGACTATATCCGGCTTCACTTCATTTAGTACGTTCCTCATGCCATCCAGGACCCTGACAGTAACATCCGTCAGGTCTTGTCCCTGCTTCATAATATTCAGATCATAATCCGGCGTGATATCAAAGATCCGGAGTACCTGGTCCAGCATCTCCCGATGCTGTCCTGTTACACAAACAATCGCCTCAAATTTGTCCGGATGGCTCATCAGTCTTTTTACCAGTGGAGCCATTTTAATGGCTTCGGGTCTTGTACCAAAAACAACCAATACTTTTTTCTTCATTATATATGCTTTACAACCGTGCGTCTACCAAATCCCTGTTAAGACAAGCCTTGGTATCAAAGATGACCCCGTTATTTCTGATGATTTTCTTATAATCCAGTTCCAGGAACTCCTGGTGAGCAACCGCTACAATGATGGCGTCATAAACAACCGAATTGCTGAGTTGCTTGATGATATCGACACCATATTCATGGTATACGGCTTCCTCATTCGCCCATGGATCGTATATATCTACATCCAGTCCGAACTGCTCCAGCTCGTGATAGATATCTACTACCCTTGTATTTCTCACATCCGGGCAATTTTCTTTAAATGTGATGCCCAGGATCAGTGCTTTTGAGCCCTTTATTTTATGATCCTTTTCGATCATCAGTTTCACCACCTTATTGGCGACGAACTGTCCCATCATGTCATTCACCCTTCTTCCGGAGAGAATAACCTGTGGATGATAACCCAACGATTCCGCTTTATGGGCCAGATAATAAGGATCCACTCCTATACAATGACCTCCCACCAATCCTGGTTTATACTTCAGGAAATTCCATTTGGTACCGGCCGCTTCGATCACATCATGAGTGTCTATCCCGATCCTGTCAAAGATCAGGGCCAGCTCATTCACGAATGAGATATTCACGTCACGCTGTGCATTTTCGATAGCTTTAGAGGCTTCCGCCACTTTTATGCTGGGCGCTTTGTGCGTACCCGCCTTAATGATGGAACTATACAGATTATCTACTATAGTAGCTATCTCCGGCGTAGAGCCACTGGTCACCTTTTTTATCTTAGTGAGGGTATTTACCTTGTCGCCCGGATTGATCCTTTCCGGAGAATATCCAACGAAGAAATCCTTATTGAACTTTAACCCCGATACCCTTTCCAACACAGGTACACAGTCTTCCTCTGTACAACCTGGATATACCGTTGACTCGTAGATGACGATATCACCGGGTTTCAGGACTGCTCCGATCATTTCTGAGGCACGTAACAATGGTCGCAGGTCAGGCGCCTTAAACTGGTCAATAGGCGTCGGAACGGTCACAATAAATGTATTGTATTGCCGGAGCGCTTCCTTATCGAAAGAAAAACTCAAGCCCTTGCGTGACTTTCCATTTTTCCCTTTCAGGCGGATGGCTTCCAGCAGCTCATCCATGTCTGCTTCTTTCGTGCGGTCCTGACCTTCACTCAGTTCCGATATACGTTCCTGATTAATGTCAAAACCTATTACATTATAATGCTTCCCAAATTCAATTGCCAGTGGCAAGCCCACATATCCTAACCCAATGATGGCAATGCTGCGTTGATCATTTAATGCTTCAACCTCCGCAGGTATGTGAAGCTGCTTAATTTCTTCGACCACGTTATTCATATAAAACAGATTAAAAAAATTAGAAAGTTGACATATATGCGTTACTTCTTCGCGAGCGAACGTTTCACTTTAGATATTAATCCATTCGTTGACTGTGGCGTTTCGGAATAACCGTAACCATAACCATAGCCGTATCCGTAACCATACCCGTAGCCACTGCCTATTTTAACATCATTCACAATGATATTGATCTTAGGCAGTTTCTTGTTAAGATGCAGATCTCTTGAGAGCAGCAACTGCTGTTTGAAAGTATACCCCTGCCTTACCAGGTAAAGCGTCGTATCAGCAAAGCGGCCCAGCAGCTGCGCATCTGTAACAAGTCCTACCGGTGCTGTATCTATGATGATATAATCAAAACGTGTTTTCAACTCACGGAATAATTTTTCCGTAGCATCCAGCAGTAACAGTTCTGCCGGATTCGGAGGAATAGGTCCGGAAGAGACGATGTAACAATTTTCATGGAACCCGGAAGGCCGGATCAGATCGTCAATGCTGGTCTTTCCAATCACATATGTACTAAACCCGAACTGATTCACCAGTCCCAGTTGTTCTGAGATCTTCGGTTTACGAAGGTCCATTTCCATCAACACTACGGACTTTCCGGAAAGCGCAAGTACGGAGGCTATATTAGTAGCTACAAAGGATTTCCCTTCGCCACTCATACTTGATGTGAGCAGGATCACCTGTCCTTTATCGCCCAGGATGAACTGAAGATTCGTTCTGATAGCGCGGAACTGCTCTACCACCGGAGCAACAGAACCTTTCCGTACAACAACGAGTTCTTTATGATCGGAATGTCCCACTTCTGCGAGGATCGGAACAGGCGTATTGTTGGTGATATCTTCACGGCTGCCCACCCTGCGATTAAAGAGGTCTTTAAGATATAAAGCCAGGGATGGAATAGCAACACCTGCCAGCAATGCAAATAAATAGAACAGGGTCCGTTTAGGAGCAAATGGAGCGGCATCACTTTTAGCAGGATCGATGATCCTTGCAATTGCGAGGTTGGATGATTTAGAAATGGCCGACTCTTCACGTTTCTTCAGCAGGAAGAGATACAGTTCCTGTTTTACAGCCTGTTGCCTTGAAAAGTCGAGGAACACCCTCTCCTTACCAGGCACCTGTTTGATCTGGCTACTGATGCCTCCCATACGGTTTTTCAGCTGGTTAATACCAATCACAACATTATTCTTCATTGAAGTTATGTTGGATATCATATCCTCTCTCAGGGAAGCCAGTTGCTGATCTACATTTTTTATAAAAGGATTCGACTCTGTCGTGGTCATCAGACTGCGTTGCCTTTCCAGCTGCAGTGCGTTATATCTCTCCACGATGCCCAGGAAGGTAGGGTCCTGTACAACAAGGGAAGACGGTACGATACGTTTGCTATTGTTCTGATCTTTCAGGTATTGCTCAATGGACTCTACTATGCTCAGTCTCACTTCCTGTTCGGTGAGCTGTTTGGTAAGGTCTTCCGTACCTGACACCAGCACTTTGGATTGTGCATCGAGGTCAGCCAGATCATTGGCCTGTTTGAACTGCTGGATCTGTCTTTCAACACCGGTCAGTTCGCTGCTTACCAATACCAGCCTGTTATCTACGAACGCGATAGTGCTGTCCACTATCCTGTTCTTATCTTCCACGCTGGCCTGAAGGTATTTATCAATTAATTTATTAAGGATGATCTCTCCTTTTCTGGGTATGGTCGATTCTATACCAAGATTGATCACGCTCACCTGTTTATTGGGCACCTCTATTTTGATCCTTTTCTGATAAGCTGCTACTGCATTATCAAATGAGGTGACGTTTATGAGATACTCCACATCGACCAGTTCAAACCTGCTGTTCCTGTTGATGCATAGCACTCCTTCTTCCAGCGTGATGGTATCACCCCAGTTCAGTTCCTTTGTAGTCTTCCTGTCTTTGAACAGGAATTTCTTTTCATTAAGTGGTTTTAAAACATACTGCACATTTCTGAGCGTATCTTTCAGGTATACCCAATTGGCAGTGAATGGTACGTCGAGCACTTCTGACTTTTTCAGATTACCTTCCACCACGTAGTTGACATTCAGCTTCAGGTCCCTTACCACTTTCTCAATAATAGACCTCGACTTCAGGATCTCAACTTCGTTATCGACATTACTCTTAGTGCTGAATAACCCCATCTGGTCTAATATTTCCTGTCCTTGTATATCGCCGCCTTTTTTATCGTCTTTTACCAGGATCTTCGCATTGATATTATACTGGGGAGTTGCATATCTTAAATAAGCCCATGCCAGTGAGCCAGTCAACAGCAGGCAGATGACGAACCAATACCATCTGTTGCGCAGTTTCTCTATCACATTTTGTATATCCAACGTGGTGTCAGGCAAAAGCTCCATTTCCAGCTTGTCATTTAAAGCGCCATTTACGTGTTTTCTACCGTTCATTTAATTAAAGTTTAATCCTAGTTGCAAGCACAACTATAAGTGACAATAAGGATACCGCTATTGTGAAATTCCTCGTCCTTGCAACGTCGGTAGACGCTACTTTTGCTTTATTAGGCTCCACGTACACAACATCGCCCTGGCGTAAATAGAAATAGGGAGATGAGAACATTCTGCTATCATTTATATTAAAACGGATAAACTCCTTTTTAGCGCCGGAATCTCTTATCAGTAGGATATTCTCCCGTTTGCCATAAATGGTAAGATCGCCGGCCATGCCCAATGCATCCAGCAAACTCACTTTTTCATTCGGCATGATATAAGATGCGGGTTTGGCAACTTCTCCCAGCACGGTGATCTTAAAGTTCACAAACCTGACGTTTACCACGGGATCTTTGTAGAACTCCGCTGCTTTAGTCCTGACTTCATCGCGTACCACGTCTGTCGATTTCCCTTTCACAAACATCTTCCCTATAAGAGGCAGAACGACGTACCCGTCTTTATCGACCAGGTAACCGCTTACAGACGAAGATGAAGACGTAGGAGCCGAACCACCCTGCCCGGTGCTATTGGCGGTTACCTGCCATGTAGCGGTGTTTTGCTGGTTCAGCAATGCTGTAGAAGAAGGATCTAGTGTTTGTATCGTTACCTGCAAAATATCGTCCGGCTGGATCTGAGGGGTATAGAAAGTCGTTTGATCAATGACTGTCTTTTTCGCCGAATCAGGAATATCTCTGAAGTACGTAATGTTTTTGGGCGCTGAACAAGATGCAAAATATAGAGACATACTACCTGCCAACAACAACAGCAGGTACAATCTGGGTTTTGTAGTGCGACTCCCGTAGTTAATAATCCTCATTATTTATTTAGCTGTTTAAAAAATATATATTGTCAGCATATCAGGTGATATGCTGATGATCATTCATTGATTCTAACTATAGCTTTATTTTATCTTTGTCCAGATGCTCGTACGCTGAATTCTTGCTGATAAATTCTGGTACTAGTTGTTTCATCAGAGCCACTGTTGGAGTGATATAATGCTTTTGCGCGGAAGCTAGCAGTTGTTCAATATGCTCATTCACTTCGACGAAATCATATTCACGAACACGTGCTATCATAATTTTCTCATGATAAGTACTGAGTGTATTCTCTGCATTGTTCAATAGTTCCTCATATAGTTTCTCTCCCGGCCGTAGTCCTGTGAATACTACCTGTATATCTTTGCCAGGTTCCCTCCCGCTCATGCGGATCATTTTACTGGCCAGTTCAGCGATTTTCACTGGTTGTCCCATATCGAACACGAAGATCTCACCGCCTTGTCCCATAGCGCCTGCTTCCAGCACCAGCTGGCAAGCTTCAGGGATGGTCATGAAATAACGGGTGATGTCAGGGTGAGTCACTGTCAACGGTCCGCCTTTCTCAAGTTGCTGTTTAAAGCGCGGTATAACAGAACCGTTAGAACCTAATACATTACCAAACCTTGTTGTGATAAACCTTGTAGGCGGAATACCATACACAGGGCCTGATTTTTTATACTGGCGGTTAACATGATTATTGTAGGCTTGTATAAAGATCTCAGCTACTCTTTTAGAAGCGCCCATTACATTCGTAGGGTTCACTGCTTTATCGGTGGATACCATTACGAATTTCTCAACGCCGAATTCCACGGACATTTCCGCAAGGATCTTTGTACCCAATACATTGTTCAGTACGGCCACAGATGGGTTCTTTTCCATCATGGGCACATGTTTATAGGCAGCAGCGTGATATACAACAGAAGGTTCATATACTTCGAATAACTGCTGCATACGAACCCGGTCGCATATATTTGATATATAAGAAACTATAGGCGTACCGGGCACTAGTTCTGCTATTTCCAGTTCCAGTTCATGCAGAGGGGATTCGGCCTTATCGCACATTACAACAACTGAAGGCTGCAGTTTAACCAGCTGCCTGACCAGTTCACTACCTATAGAACCCGCAGCACCGGTAACGAGGATGGCTTTCCCTTTTGCTTCACGGCTAACCTGTTCATTATTGATGCTGATAACAGATCTTTCCAGCAGGTCTTCAATTTTGATGTCCTGCAATTTGGCAGGGCTCCATCCTGCGTTGATCCATTTCTTCACGGGCAGTACTTTTTGTACTTTAATGTTCAGCGCGATGCAATTATCTACAAGATCGTTCAGCACTTGCGCATCCAGCGCTTCTTCTGCAACGATGAGCAGTTTCACCTTTTCCTGTTTCATCAACCGTTCAAGCGAGTTCCTGGAAGAGCCATAGATAGGCAACCCATCAAGGCGTTTACCCGAGCGGGTGAACTTTTCATCAATAAAACCAGCTATACGTATGTTACCTGTCTGATCTTCGCTAATGGCTTTACGCACCATCAAACCTGAATGACCTGCATTATAGATAACTGCTCTCGTTTTATTGATCGTACCGTATCTGCTGTAATAATTAAAAGCCCATTTTACAAAGAGCCTGTAAGATAAGAGGAAGAATGTATTGATGAAGAAGTTGATAGCAATAACAGACAGGGGGAACATATTCTCCGCCGTATAGTTAAATGCTGCAACGTTGATGTAGTAGTAAATAATAGCACTGACAAGGCTTACGCAGGAAATGCGTCCTATATCAGCCATGCTCGTATACCTCACAATGCCTGTGTAAGTACGAAACAATAACGACAATAATAAATTCACACTCACTACAACCAAAACAATATCCTGCATGGGGTATCGACCAAAGTCTTCGAGGTTAAAGTTAAGCCTGAGTAAAAAAGACAAGCTCATTGCAACAATCGAACACCCGAGGTCTAATAACAAAATCAGCCAGGATGGGGTAATCCATGATCTCTTAGTCATCGGTTTAATTAGATAAGGTTAAAACTGTATCATTATTTCATTAACTCGGAATCTCTTTCAAACAGTGTGTTTTTCAGCATTTTAAGTTCTAACCTGCGTGCAAAATAAATACATAATGTTAAATTTTGTCCAGTTTACAGATGAGTTTAGCCACATGTTTTTAACACTAATATTTATAAGTCTTAATATTAAAAACACATTGATTCATACAAATTATCTATACTGCCTACACTTGCGCTATATCGTCAGAATATTATTTTCATTCTCTATTAATTAACAAACACACAGAATTTAATATTGCGTATTTCTACGCAGCGTTAAATCACCACCATTAATGAATCACATATATCAAACACGTCAAAGATTTGGACGGAGCCTGCCTTTCCATCATGGGTCTTTCTTTTAAAGAATATGGTATTCGCATGAAGCAACGAGTTTCTCATGGCATGTGAGTTAAGTTGACTTACCTGGTTATACTTTACTCTAAAGGTGTTTTTAGCATACTTTAAAGTGAATGCTTGTTATTCAAGTTGTTTGGTGAGACAGTTGAAACAAACACTATACCAAAAAGCAGAGTTGCCAATCTTTCGACATACCACACTTGATAACAATTATTGACATGAGTTTGTTTTGGAGATTTAAAAAACAGGAGCTCATCCATTGCCTTTAAACAAAAAGGAGTAACAAATAAAAAATAAAACAAATTCAAACTATTACTTGTATGATCATCCAGGGTTATCTAAAATAAATTACCCGGAACTTTTTCAAGCACCGGGTAAAGTTTACTACAAAAAAATATATGTCTTTACGTTATTCCACAGTTAGTGTGCCGGTATAGCCACAGGTTTGTTCCTGATAACCGGCATTGGTGTTTCCACATGCATTTGTTTTGCTTGTGGCTTATGCCAAACATAACTTCTCTTCAGGCAGGAATAACAGATATACCTGCGGATAGGAAAAGCGGCCAATATATATTTTACAAAAAAACCACGCGGTACCCTGTCTTCAAGAACACCGTGTTTACATTTAGGGCAATCATGCAATTCAATACGTTCCACTTTGGAAGATGAGCCCTGCAGCAATACGTAACTCATAGGTAATTAATTAGTCTGGTAAGGGATAGGTAGTTTGTCCACGAACTACCCTACAAAATTACAAATAATATTATTATTGAATTAAATTATTTTATATTTTAACAACTACTTAATATGCATAAACTTTTGAATCAGTTGATACTGTCAAGTGTTTCTCCAAAAAGAGCAAAGTCCGCTGCCGTTACTTCACAAATCATTGTTTATTAATTATTTAATAACCGGTAAGCATCCTTCACCGCCAAAGCATATGCGCTCATATCTTTCCCTGCTGCTTTTGCCTCATAAAAGGCCTTTCTGGCCGGATCTACTAACATAAGTAATGCTTGCCGGCTTGCTGTTTTGAAGCGTTCCATGGCTGCAATTTGCTTTTCTGTAGGCGGCACCTTACTTGCTCCTCTTTTCCTGCTTCTGACCGTCTTACCATTCCGCTGACTGAAGGTAAAATCACCCAGGCTACCGGACATGCCGATAAAGAGCAGGTCTTTGTTATTTATTATCATCTATTAATATTTAGTGTTTCGAAAAATGCGTCCCGGTTAATGCCGGGACGCGATTTTGTTTTACATCAGTGAAGTTCAAAGCTGATTAGTCGAGCACAAACTCCCTGGTTGTTTCATTACCGGGTACATCCGTAGCCGTGATGACGACACGTGTACCGGGAATTGCCGGGTTTGCAACAGTGGCCGTATATTTCCAGTCTTTGCTGCGACCACCTGCCGCTACAGCCTGACCTTCTTCGATCAGCGCACCCGCAGCAGACATGATCACTACCTTTACATTATCCAGTTTAAAAACATCTCTCGCCCTGATCGTAATGATGCCGCCAACGAGACCTTTATACTTACCTGTTATGATGCGACGGACCTCCGGGAAAGAATGAGCGTCTTTCAATGCGAGGGCATATGCGCTCATTCCAACTTTAGTAGCTTCTAACGTATAAGCAGCTTTCTGCACCGGATCTTCGAGCACACTTAATGCGTATTCGCTTGCATCTTCAAACTTTTCCCTGATGGCGATCTGGTTTTCGGTCGGCGGTAAGGAGCTTCCTTTAGATTTTTTTCCGACAATTGTTTTGCCTGAACGTTGACTCAGGGTCATTTGTTTTGCGATTGTTCCTGATACTCCTTCAATGAAGAAGTTGTTTTTATTAATAGCCATATTAATTTCAATTTAGAATGATTAAAAATGATTGTTTCATGCACTCACCACTACCGGTTGAAACAAGAGGCGTCTCTCCCCTGTTTCAGACGCAGCACCGTTTAGCGGCGATTGACGATGCAATATTAGGATGGATTTCAGGGTGGTTTTTCAACAATGTCCCTGAACTGCAAAAAAACGGTATAAACTGCATTAGCATGTCCCTGAACTACGCCCTCCTATTCACTACATGCACCAATTCTTACAAGCAGTATGCATAGAAAATATCAGGCAAGAATAAACCGGCCCAAAAACGCATCTTTATACTCGCGGCCCAGAGGGATATCCTCCCCTTTGATCCCCCCTCCATCTACATGAATGGCATCTGATTCCACACGTTTAATATAAAGCAGTGAAACAATGTATTTCCTATGTACACGGCAAAACATATCTGGTGAAAGTGCTTGTTCCAGGTCTTTAAGGCTTCGTCTTACGAGGTGGGTTTTTCCGGTTTTCAATTTGATGCTGCTATACTTTCCAGCTGCTGTAATATAAAGGAACTCATCGTGACCAACCGGTACGCGAATATTTTCCTTTGTTAAAACAAGCATATAATTTGTCATTAAGCTTCATGATAATTGTGAATGAAAAAGTGTGAGCGTGAGAAGATAGGATGTTGCGTAGGGCGCATAGACTACATAGGGAATGTAGTAGGTTTTGAGGGACCAGATAGGGTTTAACAAGCGGGGTACAAAATGCGCTACTTTTCATGATGTTCAAATTTTTCAGTTTCATAATTTTTTCATCGCACTGGAATTTTGTTTCAGAATGAGTGCAAAGTTATTGAAATAATCATTCACCAATCAATTCGATGAAACTTTTTTTAACTGTTATTTTTCACCGCATTAAAACTGACAGGACATATATATACTGCGTCCCGGAAATGGGACACGTGAGTGTCAAAAACAGCACCGGTACGTGTGTCAAAACTGCTACACGCATGTGTGTCAAAAGTGCACCACGTAACAATCCCGGCAATGATGAATATAACGCTTATACAACTTGCATATAACGTTCATGATCTTCCGTTCATCCTCCGTTCCGAACGGAGGATGAACGGAAGATCATGAACGTTATATGCAAGTTGTATGCACCCCGTATACTCCATAAAAGAATCATACTTCGACAATTCCAATTTCTTTACTATTTTACCATAATGAAAAGCTTGCACATAGATACCAGCAGCAAAATTCCCGTTTACATGCAAATTGCAGACTCCATCATGGCCGCAGTTCGTGATGGTGCTCTTACCCGTGATCAACAAATTCCATCGATCAATGAACTAAGTGAGCAATATTTACTTTCGAGAGGGACAGTAGAAAAAGCCTATAAAGAACTGAGGGATAAAAAGGTGATCATATCCGTTAAGGGGAAAGGATATTTTATTAACAGGACAGATGTGGTCATCCCGCTGCGTATCCTGTTAATTTTCAACAAGATCAGCAATTATAAAAAGCAGGTTTATAATGCTTTTGTCAAGGCGTTGGGCGACAACGTATTCGTAGATCTTCATATCCACCACCATAGCGTTCCCTTATTTGAAAACCTGATCAATAATCACCTGGGGGATTATGATTATTATGTAATCATGCCACACTTTTATGAACAACCAGGTAAAGTATTAGAAATACTACAGAAAATACCGGCAGAACAATTGATCCTTCTGGACAAAGATCTCCAGGAGCTCCACGGAAACTATGGTACAGTTTATCAAAACTTTGAAAAAGATATTTACGAGGCGTTACATGAGGCATTGTCTGCACTTAAAAAATACGACAACCTCGTATTTGTCAACCCGGGAATAACTCCTTACCCTATGGAAATTGAAAAAGGGTTCCGGTACTTCTGCAGGATGCAGGATTTTAATTTCTCTGTTATAGAAGGCATAGAAATGCAAACTCCGGTTACGAAAGGACAAGCGTATATTATTATTGAGGAAACAGATCTTGTCAATCTTGTAAAAATATGCAGGAACGAGCAACTCGTTATTGGGAAAGATGTAGGTATAGTATCCTACAATGAAACATTACTGAAGGAAATTCTACTGGACGGTATAACAGTGATCTCTACAGATCACGAGCAGATGGGTAGCGCCGCTGCTCGAATGATTGTGGAGAAGAAACAGGAGCGGGCTAAAAATCCTTTTAAACTCATCCTGAGAAATTCCTTATAGCGAAGTTCTTAATGAGTTTCCATGTAATCCTTAATAGCAGAATGGTAAACGTTCCTGCCGTCTCTCACTTTATAATTGGCCTTCTTTACCGGATCAGCGACAATACTTTTCGCGTACTGAACAGCTGCCGCAAATCTATCATTAGATTCTATCTGTAATTCTGAGGGGACTACATTGCTCATGTCAGGACACTTGCTTATAAAAACTTTATCTCCTAAAGTTTTTACGATAAAAGGCTTTACCGCCTTTCCGAGGCTCACCCTCAAGCCACTAATTAACTGATTATTTGTTCTTGCCATAATTTTTTACCCAAAATTAAACGTTTTCCTATTGCGGGTTTTACGCATTCCATTTCCAACCAACTAACAGATTATCAAATACATATACCTCTTCCAGTATATTTCAAACTTTTCAAGTTTTGAAAAAACTGCCTGGATTTATCACCCGCAACCGATTATTTGCATATATTAGCAACCGAATGGTTTCGGGATTTAATAATTGAAAAATGAGAAGAGATGTTTTCCAGGCCGTTGCCGATCCGACAAGAAGGGCAATCATATTATTGATCGCATCTCAGGCAATGACCCCAAATGCTATAGCCGAGCATTTTAACACGACCCGGCAGGCCGTGTCAAAACACCTGCGTATACTCGCCGAATGTCAGCTGGTCACCCAGGAACAGACCGGCAGGGAAATTTATTATCAGTTAAACGGAAATAAAATGAATGAGATCGACCAATGGCTCGAGCAATTCAAAAAGATATGGGAGAGCCGCTTTAACGAACTTGACAAAGTATTATTAACGCTTAAAAACAACAAAAAATGAACGCCAATTTAGCCTTTGACTTTTCTGTTGATAAAGAAAACAAAACCATCACGGTAAAACGGGAGTTTGATGCAGAAGTTGCGCTCGTATGGGATGCCTATACAAAAAGCGAACTCCTGGACCAATGGTGGGCGCCCAAACCATGGAAAGCCCGAACCAAAAACATGGACTTCCGGGAAGGTGGCTCCTGGCATTATGCCATGGTAGGACCAGAAGGTGAAGAACACTGGGCGCTTGCTAATTATCAGAAGATCGATCCACGAAAAGCATTTACCGGCCTTGACGCCTTTGCCGATGCAGAAGGCAAGGTGAACAACAACATGCCCCAGTCAAAATGGGAAGTCACTTTTATCGATAAGGGACAGAAAACGCTTGTGCAGATCCATATTTCCTATGACGACCTCGCTCAACTCGAAGCAACTATTCAGATGGGCTTCAGGGAAGGATTAGCAATGGCAATGGAAGGATTAGACGAATTGTTGCCTTCATTAAAAAAATAAGCTAATTTAGACTGCTCTCAGACCAATGCCAGGCCTACCTGGTCAACACGCACGTTACGAAAACAGAAAACTATGAAGAAAAAAATTCTATTTGTAGTCAGTCTACTATTCGGACTGATGTTCATTAATTCAGGATTAAACAAATTCTTTAATTACATGCCGCCCCCCGATAACATACCTGAAAAAATGTTAAAGGTAATGGAGGCGTTTATGACAATCGTCTGGCTCATGCCGCTGATCGCAGTTGCAGAAATTGTTGGCGGCATACTTTTTATTACCAACAAATACAGGGCCCTGGGTGCTATCATTATCTTCCCGGTTATGGTCGGGATCGTTTTGACACATCTTATCCTCGCTCCTTCCGGATTGCCTATTGCGCTTGTACTATTTGCAATAAACATCTGGGTGATCATCGAGAATCGTGAGAAATATCTCCCAATGGTAAGATAAGAAGTTATTACACCGCCTTACAACTTCCGGATTGAAAAAGAAGTTGTAAGGCGGTATCGTTACAACCATTATTCTCCTGCCGGGAACTTTTTGTAAAGTTCCGCTTCCGCTTTTTTTAACAACCAGGGTACCAACACTGGTATACTCAGGGTCTAGAAATTTGATCTCCACATCCTCTCTTGCCATCTGACGTCTATATCATTAACCACGCCTTTCCCGCAGATCTTTGTACTCACTATCACGGTTGGATGAAAAACTCATTTCATTAACATCGAATTAACGCTTTAGTAAGAAAAGATTTTATTACTTCGTGACTTCTTACAATTCGTGCGGCAAATACCTATACTTTCGTTCGCATGGAAATGTTAACCGACCATAATATTCAGTTCTTACCGACCATTCAAATAATTATCTCATTAATACCGGTTAACCATGAGATGATTGGAGAACTTGTTTATTGTGGTATCTGATCCTTTAAAATTTATTACCTAACTATCCGCTACCAAGAAAAATGACTCATCGAATCAGAAAGTTTATCGTTTATTTCCTGGCACCATTGATTACAATGCTGCTAACAGCTATGAGGATGCCCGATTTTTGTGAAAAGTTGAAATCAATGCATCCTGACCTGGGAATATGGCTTGACTATTTTGTTATTCTCGCTACCGTTTTTATATACTACTATTCGTTTTGGTCGCCATTAAAGCTGTTTGAAAGCCAGGCAAGAAAAAAATGGGAAGTTATGAAGTACATGGCCACCAATCTTGACGATGATTATGGGCGAAAGTTCAATTTTAACTTCACTATAATGCTAGTCCAAACTAGTTTCTGTTACTATATAGAGCCTGTTAAAGAAAACCTGGTTTTAGCATGGCTATCCCGCAAACGGCGCCGATTCTCATTGTACGGAAAAATCTTAAAGGTTATCTGGCATCATGGAATCTATTGCGCCCCACTTAACTTCAGAATGACTATTAATCAGGGATTCTGCGGCTGGGCCTTTAGAGAGGGAAACGAAACCAGTTGGGGAAACATTAAGGGTGGAATTTTACGTCAGGAAATTGCTGATGCAGATAGTACCAGACTAAACGATGAGCAAAGAAAGCTTAATGAAGCCGTCGTTATTGCTGCCTCCTGCCCGCTTGTATTAATAGATAAGGACGTCAACGGGCTTAAAAAAAAGGTCATAGGTGTACTGAATGTAGAAAGCAGATCACCTGCATCAGAAGAGTTGCTTTTGGACGCATCAAAAAAATACAAATTTTATGAGAGAGTAGTCGCTCTTTCCAGAATATACATTAATTTACACTCATAGTATAAACGTTGACGTTATATCCATTATTAAAATTAATACCAACCTTTAAAAAATAAGTTATGTTAACACAAAAAATCATCAGAAAATTAAAACAATTAATGAATGCCGACAGGCATTATACAGTACCCTCATCAGAGGCTGATCCAAATCCAGAAATCATAATGCCTAAAGGATTGAACTGGGATCAGAAAAGAAAATGGGCGATTGAAACTTTTCAAAGAGAGCTTAAAAGGACCGACGAAAAATACAAAGAGTCTTTACCTTCTTGAATAATCGCTTCTTTCACAATCGTAATTATCATTATAAGAAAGGGGAAAACTCAAAAGTAAAATTAGGCGTTGAGAATTGTTTAAATGATTACCTGGCTCCATCAGGTACCCGAATAAAAAGAGGGTGTATCGTACTTTTGAGTTCTTATGTTTGAAAGAAGAAACATGGCTTCGAGATGAAATGTAACTTTAATTACAAAATCTCTGAGCCATGTT